>JAXHON010000050.1:0-16609 GCA_034519315.1 Cypionkella sp.
CCCACATGCAAAAATCCCTGTTCACCTTATCTTTCGGCTTTGCGGCGCTGCTTTGGGCCACGCAGCACGCGGTGGCCCAAACCCCGCCCGCCCAACAATGCGGCCCGCGCGAGGCGGTGCTGATGGCGCTGGCGGAACGCTACGGCGAAGGTCGCCGCGCCATTGGCCTTGCAGGGACAGCCCATGTGATGGAGATGTTCACCAATGCCGAAACGGGCACATGGACAATCACCGCCACCACAGCCCAAGGTATGATGTGCCTGATCGCCTCGGGCACGGGGTATGAGGCGGTCGACGAAGCTGCCCCCGCCAAGGGGGAACCCGCCTAAACCACCCCCGCGCCAAGCAATCCGCCGCGCGCGCCGTCCCAGATCAGTTTGATCGAAATCGCCAGCAGCGCCCAAGTGATGATTTGGAAAAATACCCGCTCGGGCAGGTGTTTGACCAGTCGCACGCCGCCCCAAACCGACAGGGCGGCAACTGGCATCAGCATGACTGCCACCTTCAGATTGGCGGGCGAAAATTGCCCCAGCGCGGCGTAGGGGATCAGCTTGATCGCATTCAGATAGGCAAACAGCATCGTGCCTGTGCCCGCAAACACCAGCTTTTCCAGCCGCAAGGGCTGCACATAAACCTGATAGGGCGGCGCGCCTGAATGGCTGACAAAGCTGGTGAACCCCGTCAGCGCGCCCCAAAACACCCCGCGCGCAACATCGGCGGGGCGGGCAGGCTTTTCGGTTTTTGCCAGCAGCATAGTCAGCGCAAAGGCAAATCCAATCGCCCCCACCAGCCCCGTCACCGCCCATTCGGGCGTGACCGAGGCCGTGGCCCAGCCAATCCCGACGCCAATCGTCACCCCAACCGCCAGTATCGCCAAGACCCGCCCGTTGAAACTGGCGCGGTAGGCATAAAGCGCGAACATATCCGACAGCACATAGACAGGCAAAAGCAGGCCAGCTGCCGTGATGGGCGATATGGCCAGTGAAAGAACGGGCACCCCCAGCATTCCCACCACGGGGATACCGCCTTTGCCCGCGCCCACCAGCGCCGCCGCCAGCCCCGCCATTGCCCAGAAAAATACCCCGTCCATCGCGCGTCCTTGCCAATTGCCAAATCGTTAGCGCAAACACCGCGCCCCCGCCAGCCAAAGCGTAAAAAGCCGCGCAACGCGGCCTTGCGCGCGGCCCCATTTTGCGCATAAGGCAGGGTCAAGTTTCACGTTAACCTTAGGGGGATTCTCTCATGGCACGGCCTAAAATCGCGCTTATTGGCGCAGGTCAAATCGGCGGCACGCTGGCGCATCTGGCGGCGATCAAAGAACTTGGTGATGTAATCTTGTTTGACATCGCCGAAGGCACCCCTCAGGGCAAAGCGCTGGACATTGCGCAATCTGGCCCGTCAGAAGGGTTCGACGCCGTGATGAAGGGCGCCAACTCCTACGCCGAAATTGCGGGCGCAGATGTCTGCATCGTCACCGCAGGGGTTCCGCGCAAGCCGGGCATGTCGCGCGATGATCTGTTGGGCATCAACCTAAAAGTGATGAAGTCCGTGGGCGAGGGGATCAAGGCCCACGCGCCAAACGCCTTTGTGATCTGCATCACCAACCCGCTGGACGCGATGGTTTGGGCGCTGCGCGAATTTTCGGGCCTGCCGCATCATATGGTGGTCGGCATGGCGGGCGTTTTGGACAGCGCCCGTTTCCGCCATTTCCTCTCGGTGGAATTTGGCGTGTCGATGCGCGATGTCACGGCCTTTGTGCTGGGCGGGCATGGCGATACGATGGTGCCATCGGTGCGCTATTCCACCGTCGGCGGCATCCCGCTGCCCGATCTGGTGGCGATGGGCTGGACGACCCAAGACAAGCTGGACGGTATCGTGCAGCGCACCCGTGATGGCGGCGCGGAAATTGTGGGCCTGTTGAAAACGGGCAGCGCGTTCTACGCCCCCGCCACCAGCGCGATTGAGATGGCCGAAGCCTTCCTGAAAGACCAAAAGCGCATCCTGCCCTGCGCCGCCTATTGCGATGGCGAATTTGGCCTGAAAGGCATGTATGTCGGCGTGCCCACCATCATCGGCGCAGGCGGGATCGAGCGGATTGTGAATATCAAACTCTCGGCGGATGAGCAGGCGATGTTCGACAAATCGGTCGAGGCTGTGAAAGGCCTTGTCGACGCCTGCAAGGCGATTGATCCGTCGCTGAAGTGATCGCTGCGGCATGAACTACAATCGCGCGCCCAACAGGGCGCGCGTTTTTTATTTCAGACGCACCCGCGCGCTTGGGCCTTTTGGGTCTAAATCATAAAGGTCGGGCTGCGCCGAAAGATAACCGCGCCAGGTTTTCTTGTCGTGCTGACCGATCAGAAAGTTATGCTGTTTGCGCATCTCTACCGATAGCGGCGGGTGATCAAGGCATCCCCGCTTTGCCCTCAGCTTTGACCAAGCCGCTGCTATATTTGATCGTACTAGCGGCATTTGGACTGATGTTTGGCCGCGCTTGCGGCGCAGGTTTTGCCGCGCTCGGCTTTGCCTGCTCTGCCGCCAACTCGATGAACTGCGAACAGGCGAAACGAAAACTAGCCGCTGCGTGGGCCATGCCCATGCCTACCACCTCGCACCCCTTGGCCCGCAAATTTTGCGCCAAATGGGTAAAGTCACGATCCGACGACACAATCACCACGCGCCCCACGCCGCCGCGATGCACCAAATCCATCGCGTCAATACAAATGCGCATATCCGCCGAATTCTTGGCGCGCGATGTGTGAACCGCTTCAAAACTGGGGGTTTTCTCCCAATCGGTCAGGCGCGCCATATCCCCGTAAACGCGCTGCACCATGGCGCGGCCAAAGTGACGCGTCTTCAAGATGATCTGCCCTGCCAAAGACTGCGGAATATTCTCGCCGTCCACCAAAAGCACCGTTGCGCCCGAAGAAACGCCCGCTTTCACCCACTTGGCTAAACATCTCACCCATCACGCGCCCATTCTACCGCAATCCCTACAATCACAGGCTGTATAGGCGCGCAGTTTGGCAAAACCTAGGGCGCCTGTCTTTCCTTGCTCTGAAAATATCCCGCTGGGGGGGGAGGGCGCGCGCGAGCGATGGGCGCGCGAGCGAGCGGCCCCCCTTTTTCCCGCGCGCGCGCCCTGCTATACCGCCACCATGTCCAAACCCGCCCATATTTCGCCCTATCACGCGCCCAATTTCTACAGTGACGCGCTGGCGCAGGGCCGCCACCGCGATATCGTCGGCGGGCGGTGGGAGGAGACGGGGCTTATCCAGATGCAAATCCTGCTGGATCAGGGGCTGGACCCGCATCACCACTTGCTCGACATTGGCGCGGGGTCATTACGCCTTGGCTGCCGCGCGTTGCCGTATCTTAACGCGGGTCATTATTGGGCCACTGATCTTTCGGGCGATTTGATGCGTGCAGGACATGCGTGCGAACTCGCTGACCCAAGCCGGCTGCCGCTGCAAAACCTGATCGAAGATGCAGAGTTCAGTTTCAACGGCGTGCCACAAACCATCACCCATGCCATCGCCTTTGCGGTGTTCACTCATCTGCCGATGAACCACCTGCGCCGCGCGCTTTTATCCCTGCGCGCCGCCTGCCCGAAACTGGAAATGCTGCTGCTGACGGTATTTTTGGCACCCGATGATCGCTATCTCACCCCTTTTCGGCAGCCTGACGGCGTTGTCACCCACGCCGCCCGCGCGCCTTATCATATGCTGCGCGAAGACGTGGCGCACCTGCTGGCGGCCTCGGGCTACGAGGCCGAATTTCTACCCACCGAGCTGCCACGGGGCCAAGTTTTGATCAAGGCGCTGCCGCTATGATCGCGCTGGATCGGGCCTGTGTCACCTTGCAAGGGCGCGAGATTATCGCCCCCCTGACCCTAAGATTGACCGAACCCCGCATTGGCATCATCGGGCGCAACGGGTCGGGCAAGACCACGCTTTTGCGCCTGATTGCGGGGCTGATCCCCGCCACGACGGGCGCGGTGCAGGTGCATGGCCAATCCCCCGAGAACCGCCGCGCGATGTTGGGGGCGGTAGGGATTGTGTTCCAAAACCCTGATGCGCAAATCCTATTCCCGACCGTGGCCGAGGAGATCGCCTTTGGCCTGCGCCAAATGGGGCAGACGGGCGTGCAGGCCCGCGCCGCCGCGCTGGCCCTGCTGGCGCGCGAGGGGCGCAGCCACTGGGCTGAAGCGCCGACACATACGCTATCGGGCGGGCAGCGGCATTACCTATGCCTTTTGTCCGTGCTGGCAATGGGGCCAACAACCATTCTGCTGGACGAACCCTTCGCAGGGCTTGACCTGCCCAGCCAAGCGCGTCTGACGCGCCGCCTGCGCGCCCTGCCCCAGCAGATCATCACCATCGCGCACGATCCCGCCGCTGTTGCGGGCGCTGATCGGGTGATTTGGCTAGAGGGGGGGCGCGTGCATATGGACGGAGCGGCGCAGGCGGTGCTGCCCGCCTATCAATCGGCCATGGCGCGCCAAGGGGAAGATGATGCTGACGCTGACCTATCCCCATAAATCATGGGCGCATGGCCTACCTGCGGGGGCCAAACTGGCGGCGCTGGCGCTGACCACGGCGGGGCTATTCGCGGCCAATTCCCCCGCCCCACTTGCCGCCGCCGCAATAGCCGCCGCGCTGCTAACCCTGAGCTGTGGGCGCGGATTTACCCTTGCGGCAGCGCGCGCGCTATGGGTGCTATGGCCCTTTGTAGCGATTGTCGCGGCGTGGCATATCTGGCTGCGCGACGCGGCGGGCGCTGTGATTATTTTGCGGATGATCACCGCCGTGGCACTGGCCAATTTTGTGACCATGACCACGCGGCTGACGGATATGATCGCGGTGATTGAATGGCTTTTGCACCCCATATCCCGCCTGATCCCTGCCCCGCGCCTTGCGCTGGCGATTGCGCTGACCATCCGCTTCATCCCCGTCATGATGCTGCGCGCCAATGCGCTGGCCGAAGGGTGGCGCGCGCGCAGTCCCCGCCCGCCGCGCTGGCGCATTCTGCCCGCCCTGACCCTATCGGCGCTGGACGATGCCGCCCGCGTGGCCGAAGCGTTGCGCGCTAGGGGTGGTGTCCAATAGCGTTTGACATCAACATTTAGGGGTGTAGAACCTCGCCACGACTGATCTATTGTTAAAGGAGAACCACAATGGAAAAATCCCTGACTCAAATTGCCCTATTCGCCGCGCTGATCGCTATTTTGGGCCTAATCCCTAAAATTGATTTGATTTCGGGCGTGCCGATCACCGCGCAATCTTTGGGCATCATGCTGTGCGGCACGGTTTTGGGCGCGCGCAAAGGGGCGCTGGCGGTGCTGCTGTTTTTGGGTCTTGTCGCCGCGGGCCTGCCGCTGCTGTCAGGCGGGCGCGGCGGGCTGGGCGTGTTCGCGGGGCCATCGGTTGGCTATTTGATCGGCTTTCCCGTGGCGGCCTTTGTCGCGGGCCTGATCGTGCAGCGCTGGCAGATCGGCGTTGGATTTGCCGCCTTTGCGGGCGCGGCGATTGGCGGGGTTTTGCTGCTGAACGCCATTGGAGTTGTGGGCATGTCGGTGATGCTGGGCAAAACCCTGCCCGAGGCGGCGCTGTTGGCTGCGCCCTTCCTCGTGGGCGACACCATCAAATCGGTTTTGGCAGGGATTATCACCCAATCTATCGCCAAAGCCCGCCCCGAGGCGCTGCTGTCACGCGCGTGAAAAAAGATGCGTTTTGGACGAAATAATTTTCGTCGTTAACGCCATGTTTACTTTGTGGGTTTAGCAGTAGTTTTACCAAAGGGTTATTCACCCATATACTCTTTGGGTCACACTGCTTGCGCATGTGAAGACCACCCACCCCAGCACCCCGCCTGCACCCTCAGGTGGGGTGCAACTTTTTGGGCTAATCGCGCAAGATCGCACCGGGGTTCATAATGCCTGCTGGGTCTAGCGCCGCTTTGATCGCCCGCATCGCGGCGATTTTGGCACCATCCCCGTATCGGATCAGATCACCCGTTTTCAGGCGACCTACCCCATGCTCTGCCGAAACCGACCCGCCCATCTGATGCACCAAATCATGCACCAAGACCTTGATTTCGTTTCGCTTATCCGCGTAATCCGCCGCCTTGCGCCCCTGCGCGGGAAAGACGTTGTAATGCAAATTGCCATCCCCAACGTGCCCAAAGCAATTGATGCGCATATCGCCCAGATCGGCCAATGCGCGGGTGGCGGCGGTGATGAAATCGGGAATGCTGGACAGCGGCACAGAAATGTCATGGCTGGACACGGCCCCAATGGCGCGGTTGGCCAGCGGGATCGATTCGCGGATGCGCCACAGCCCCGCGCGCTGCGCCTCGCTGGCGGCGATAACCCCGTCCTCGGTCAACCCCGCCTGCATTGCGGCGGCAAACAGCGCCTCTAGCGGCGCCTCGGCGGGGCCGAACCCGCTGGGCAGGCCAATCTCCATCAGCACCAACCAGCCTTGCGGCGCGGCAAGGGGCTGGGCCACATCGGGCATGGTCTGGGCCAGAAAATCCAAACCCTGCTGGCCGATCAACTCGAAGGCCGAGATCATCCCCGCCAGCTGCCCCTCGGCCAGTGCCAGCAACTCTAGCGCGGCGGCGGGGGATGGCACGGTCATCAGCGCGGTGGCGGTGCTGGCGGGCGCGGGGTGCAGGCGCAGGCTTGCGGCGGTGATGATGCCAAGCGTGCCCTCTGACCCAATCAGCAAATGGCGCAAATCATAGCCCGTGTTATCCTTGCGCAGGCGTTTTAGCCCGTTCATGATGGATCCATCGGGCAAAACCGCCTCGATACCCAGCACCAAATCGCGGGCATTGCCATAGCGCAAAACCCCCGTCCCGCCCGCGTTGGTGGCCAAATTGCCGCCGATCTGGCACGACCCTTCGGACGCCAGCGACAAAGGAAACAGCCGCCCCATATCAGCGGCATGGCGCTGCACATCGGCCAAGATCATCCCCGCCTCAACCACAAGGCAGTTCTCGGCAGGGTATGCAGCGCGTAGCGCGTTCATCCGTTCCAGCGAGACAAGCAGCGGCAACGGCCCATCACCTTGCGGCATGATCTGCCCGCCCACAAGCCCCGAGCCCCCCGCAATCGGCACGATGCCAACGCGCGCAGCGGCGCAGGCGCGCACGATCTGCGCCACTTCATCCGTGCTGGCTGGGCGCGCCACCGCCCCCGCCATGCCTTGCCAACGCCCGCGCGATTCGGTCACATCGCGGGCCTCGACTGGGCGCAACGTGCCATGGGGCAGACCTTTTGACAAAATTTCGACAAAACGAGTATCAGCAGGTTGCAAAGCCATCACGAATTACCCTTTTCTGCCCTAACCAACATCCGTGCGCCCGCGCCGATCGCCGCGCAGACTTGCGTATAGCACATGGTTGCGCCAGCGCCCGTCAATTTGCAGATAGGATTGCGCCACGCCCTCGTATTTGAAACCGCATTTTTCCAGCACCCCGCGCGAGGCGGCGTTTTCGGGCAAGCACGCGCTTTCCAGCCGCGACAGGTCCATCGTGGAAAAGGCGTGATGCACCAGCGCCAGCACGGCCTCGCTCATATAGCCTTGGCGGGCAAAACCTGCGCCGATCCAATAGCCGATTGTGCCCGCCTGCGCAGGCCCGCGCCGAATATTGTCCAGCGTGATCGCGCCCATCAGTTGCATATCGGCGCGGCGAAACAGGAACATTGGCAGGGCCGTGCCCTGCGCCTCGGCCCGCGCAGCCCAAGAGACGCGGCCCGTAAAGGCGCGGCGGGTCAGATGGTCAGCGGCCCAAAGCGGCTCCCACGGGGTTAGGTGCGATAGCGAGCTTTGGCGCTGCGCGATCCAAGCGTGAAAATCGCCATGCTGCGGCAGGCGCAGCACCATCCTTTCGGTGTTCAGGATGGGGCGGCGGCGAAACATTAGGCCGCCAGCGCGCGGCGCATCGCGTCCAAATCGGGGGCCTTGGTCACAGGCCCATACAGCGCCATCGCCGCCCCCGCCTGCGTGATGCTGGCGGCAAAGCGGCGTAGATCATCCAGCGTCACCGCGTCGATTTTGGCCACCGATTCGTCAATATCTGGCACGCGGCCATAAATTGCCAAAAGCCGCGCGACGCGTTCGGCGCGCGATGATGGGCTTTCCAGCCCCATCAGCATCCCCGCCTTGATCTGCGCGCGCGCGCGCGCAAGTTCGCCCGCGCTGATGTCATCCGCCGCGCGTTTCAACTCGTCTGCGGTCAGGCGCATCAAATCGCCAATATCCCCCGCCGAAGTGCCCGCATAAATGGTGATCTGCCCGGTATCCTCATAGGCACCCGACTGCGCAAAGATCGAATAGCACAGGCCCCGTTCTTCGCGAATTTTCTGAAACAGGCGCGACGACATGCCGCCGCCCATCACGGTGGCATAAATCTGCGCCGCATGCACATCGGCGTGGCGATAGCTGGGCGCGTCAAAGGCCATGGCGAAATGCACTTGTTCCAGCTTTTTCACTTCGCGGCGCATCGCGCCTGTGAAACGGGCAGGTTCAAAGGCCGCTGGCGGGCGCGGCTGCAGATGGCCAAAAATCGTCCTTGGCCTGCGCCACGATTGCGTCGTGATCGACGGCCCCCGCCGCCGACAAGATCAGCTGCGCGGGGCCGTAATGCGCGGCGACAAAGCCCTGCAAATCGGCGCGGGTAAAGGCCGAGACCCTTTCCTCTGGCCCCAAAATCGTGCGACCAAAGGGCTGGCCCGCATAGGACACCTCTTGCAGCCAATCGAAAATTATATCGTCGGGCGTGTCCAGCGATTGGCCGATTTCTTGCAAAATCACGCGCGTTCCACCTCGATCTCGGCGGGGGCAAAGGCGGGGTTCAGCACAATATCGCCAATCACATCCAGCGCCAGCGCCACATCTGCCTGCAACACACGCGCATAATAGGCCGTCATCTCGCGCGAGGTATAGGCGTTGATATAGCCGCCAACATCTTCAATTTCCTCGGCAATTTGCAATGGCGTGCGCCGCGTTGTGCCCTTGAACGCCATATGTTCCAGAAAATGCGCAATGCCGTTCTGCTCGGCCGTCTCGTGCCGCCCGCCCGCCATCACCCAGACCCCGACCGAGGCCGATTTCAGCCCCGGCATGTGTTCGGTCACAATGCGAAAGCCGTTGGGCAGCGTGGTCAGGCGGGTGGTATTGGGCAGGGTCAACGGGCGATCCTTTCACGGATAAGCGATTGCAGCGCGGCCAGATCATTGGGCACGCGGGTCACGCGTTCGGGGCGGTCGAACAGGTCGGCCATGCGCGGCGGCAGGGCAGGGCGCATGCCCATCGCGGCTTTCCACCGCATCGGGGAATTTGGCCGGATGGGCGGTGGCCAAGCGTGATCATCGGCGTGCGTGCCCAGATGATGGCTGCGCCACATGCACGCCCACGGCGGAATGGGGGGCACAGCACTTCGCCCGTATCGGCCAGCGTCGCGCGATGATGGCGCTGGCGTTTCGTCTTCGGCCGCAGCGGCCCGAAGCGAAAGTGTCGCGCAGCGTCTGCAGCGCGCCTTGAGAAATGGCAAAGCCGCCCGTGGATTTCATCTCGTCCATCAGGGCCGCAATCGCCGCCCCGTCGCGCCCATAGGCATCAAACAGCGCGCGTTCAAAGTTGGATGACACCTGAATATCCATCGACGGGCTGATCGACGGGCTCGACGCCCGTTCGGTCTGATAGTCGCCCGTCTGTCAGCGCGCGGTGCAGGATGTCGTTCTGGTTGGTGGCAATCACCAGTTTCTCAATCGGCAGGCCCATTTGGCGGGCGATGTAGCCTGCAAAAATATCGCCGAAATTGCCCGTAGGCACAGTGAAGGACACCGCGCGCTGCGGCGCGCCCAGCGCCACGGCGGCGTAGAAATAATAGACCACCTGCGCCAGCACCCGCGCCCAGTTGATCGAATTGACCCCCGCCAGCCGCACGCCATCGCGGAAGTCAAAATCGTTGAACATGTCCTTCAGCGCGGGCCTGCGCATCATCAAAATCGCCGTCAATCGCCAGCGCATGAACGTTCGCCTCGGATGGGGTGGTCATCTGGCGGCGCTGCACGTCCGAGACGCGGCCATGCGGATAAAGGATGAACACATCGACATTGGCCAGCCCGCGAAACGCCTCCATCGCGGCAGACCCGGTATCGCCCGAGGTGGCCCCGACGATGGTGATACGCTGGCGCGAGCGCGCAAGGGAGGCCTGCATCATCTGGCCGATCAGCTGCATGGCAAAATCTTTGAACGCCAGCGTCGGCCCGTGGAACAGTTCCAGCAGGAAATGGTTCGGCGCCAAGCTGCACCAGCGGCGCGCGGGCGGCATGGCCAAATCCGGCATAGGCCTTGGCAATCAGGCTCGTCGAAATTCCGCATCGGTGAAAGGCATCGCCCGATAAGGGGCGCATCACGCGCAAACGCGATCTGTTCATAGGACTGCCCCGCCATCGCGGCGATATCGGCCGCGGCATAAGCCGGGATGGTTTGCGGCAAATACAGCCCGCCATCGCGGGCAAGGCCCGTCATCATCGCCTGCTCGAATGTCAAAACGGGGGCTGCCCCGCGCGTGGATACATAGTGCATCGTGTCCGTCCTCATGCTTTGCGCTGCCTGATACGCCAGATCAGAAGCCACTGTCATCACCGCCCAGACAGCCGCCAGCAAAAACCATGTGATGGCATAGTTCCAGATGATCATTCGGGATGGCCGCGGTGTCGACAGGGCACAGGGGTGATCGCCGTCGCCGGTGCCTGCGCGCGCGACGATCAGAACCGCCTCGGTGCCCAGCGCCGCCGCCATCGCAGGCACATCGCGGGCAAACCACAGGCCCGTTTTGGCATCGGGCGGCGGCGTGCTGGATGTGGACTCGGCAGGCCAATGCAAGTTGCCCGTGACGGTGACATCGCGCACAGCCAGCGGGCGGGATTTGTCTTGGTCGGATAAGAACCCACGATCCACCAGCAGGCGGCGGCCATCTGCGGTTTGCAAAACAGCCATCACCTGCACCCCGCCGCCAATACCGCTTCATGCCCGACAGCACATCAGACCGCTCTCGCCCGTAAACGTGCCCTTGGGCGGTGACGGGCGGTATTTATCGGCGTCGGGCGTCGGCGTCGGCGGGCAGCGGCACGGGCTGTCGCCAAGTCGGGCGTTGATGTCGGCCAAGAATGGCGCTCTTTCCATGCAGCCGCTGCAACTTGCCACAAGCCCAGCCAGAGCAGGAGCAGCGCAAGCCCGCCAAGGCCCAAGCACCAGCGGAAAGATCAAACGGCGCAGCATGCAGGCTCCTCAACGAAAAAGCGCGGGCCAAATCTGGCCCGCGCTTGTCAGTCAGAGCCTGGTCGACAGGTTTACTGGCCCCAGACGTAAATGGCGGCGAACAGGAACAGCCAGACCACATCCACAAAGTGCCAATACCATGCGGCGGCCTCGAACCCGACATGCTGCTCGGGGGTGAAATCGCCTTTGATCGCGCGGATCAGGCAGACCGTCAGAAAGATCGTCCCGATCAGCACGTGAAAGCCGTGGAACCCCGTCGCCATGTAGAAGTTGGCAAAGAAAATCTCGCCCGAGAATGTCCAACAGGCACACGATGGCTGTATTCATAGGCTTGAAACACGGTGAAGAACACACCAAAGCCAATGACCGCCAGACCAGGCCCGTGATCAAATCCTTGCGGTTGTTTTCGTGCACCAGCGCATGGTGCGCCCAGGTCACCGCCGTGCCCGACAGCAGCAGGATCAGCGTGTTGATCAGCGGCAGGTGCCACGGATCAAAGGTTTCGATCCCGGCGGGCGGACAAACGCCGTCAATGGCCGGCGATGTGCGGTCCCATCGGATACATAGCGCATGTTTGAAGAACGACCAGAACCACGCGGCAAAGAACATGACCTCGGACATGATGAACATGATAAAGCCATAGCGCAGACCGATGCGCACGACCGGGGTGTGATCGCCAACCTGGCCTTCGGCGACAACCTCGGCCCACCAGGCATACATGGTGTAAAGCACGCCAGCAAAGCCGATCAGCGACCAGGTAAGGGCGCCGTAGCCGTGCATCCACAACACCGCGCCAAACAGCATGACGAAAGCGCCGAAACTGAGCCGATAAACGGCCAAATCGACGGCGGAAGAATGTGGTAGTCGTGGTTCTTGGCATGGGCCATGTCGGTTTCCCTGCGTGCTTGGTCTTAGTTCATGTTTTAGGTCGGCGCCTTGGCACAGGTTTTTCAAGGGCGGCCTGATCTGTGCGCGGCAACGTCGGTTCGGTGGAACGTATAGGACAAGGTGATTGTCCTGGATATATCGCCGCTTCGGGGTCGTTGACAATCTCGGGATCGACAAAGAAGGTACACGGGCATCTCAACCCGCTCGCCCGGTTGCAAGACCTGTTCGGTAAAGCAGAAAGCATTCGATTTTGATGAAATAGGCCCCTGCCTGATCGGGCATCACGTTGTAGCTGGCAATGCCAGTAATCGGGCGGTCGGTGGGGTTATACGCCTCATAGAAGGCAAGGGCGTTTTCGCCGATGCGCAGAGTCCATTTCCACCTGCATGGGCGTGAACTCCCAGCGGCATCCCCGCCTCGCGCGAGGCATCAAAGCGCACGGTGATGGTTTGATCCAAGATCGCATCAGGCGCGGCAATGCCCACGCCCGTGGTGCCGCCGTATCCCGTCACGCGGCAGAACCAATCGTAAAATGGCACTGCCGCCAAAGACGAGCCGACAGCATCAAAGCGCCCGCGACCAGCGCCAAAACAGCGGCGGTTTTGGCAGGTGAATTGGCTTGCGGCGCGCTCATGGTGTCACCTTAGGCGCGGCGGGGTCGGGCACGCCGACCTGCGTGCCATTGTTGCCATCCAATGCGTGTGGAGCCATACCGCCGCGCGTCACCTTGACGACCGTCAGCGCCAGCACCAGCACCACAAACGCCGACCAAAGACACCGCAACCCCAAGGTTGCGGCCAAAGCGGCGGGTATGGATTTCATGTTCAACACGCAGCGCCATATCACCAACCCCCTATGCCATAGGCGGCAAGGCCAGCCTCGACCAAAAGGGCGGCGAAAAGGGCGAAAAGGTAAATCAGTGAAAAGCGGAAAAAGGATTTTTCTACCTTATACTTATCGGCTTCGGCCACCGCTTCGGGGCGCGCCCAAATGCGATATGCCCCGCGCAGGAATTCAGCGTTCAGCACCAAGGCAAGCGCCAAATACAGCGGCCCCCCGACAGAGGTAAATCCAAGGCCAACCGCGAATGGCACCAGCAAAACCGTGTAGGCCAGCACATGCTTGCGGGTGGATTTGCGCCCGTGCGTCACCGTCAGCATCGGCACGCCCGCGCTGTGGTAATCTTCCTTCATAAACAGCGCCAGCGCCCAGAAATGCGGCGGCGTCCACATGAAAATCAGCATGAACATCAGGGCCGCTTCGACGGACACAGACCCCGTGGCCGCAACCCAGCCGACCATGGGCGGAAAGGCCCCCGCCGCGCCGCCAATGACGATGTTTTGCGGCGTGCTGCGCTTTAACCACATGCTGTAAACGACCGCATAAAAGAAAATCGTAAAAGCCAGCAGCGCGGCGGCGCAGCAGATTTGTGGCCAGCCACAGCATCACCACCGAAATGGCCGACAGCGCGGCGCCAAGTCCCAGGGCCTCGCCCGCTTGCACGCGGCCTGACGGCACGGGGCGGCCCATGGTGCGGCGCATTTTCGCGTCAATATCCGCATCCCACCACATATTCAGCGCGCCCGAGGCCCCCGCCCCGAGTGCGATGAACAAAATGGCGGCAAACGCCTCGACCGGATGCAGGGACACGGGCGCGACCAGCAGCCCGACCATCGCCGTAAACACCACCAGCGACATCACGCGCGGCTTGAGAAGCTGCACATAATCGCCAAAGCTGGGTTCCTGTGCTGGAATATCGCTGGCCCGCAAATCGGTCATAGAACGCTCTTGTTAAGGGGTGGGATCGGGCCCAAAGGCCTGCCTGCCGATTTGTTGCGGGCGTGAGTTCGGACGCCAGCACCACGTCGCCCGCCTTGGCCTGCGCCAGCCATGCGTCATATTTCTCTTGGCTGACAACTTTGACCGTGATCGGCATATAGGCATGGCTTTTGCCACATAGTTCCGAGCATTGACCAAAGTAAACGCCCTCACGCTCGGCGTTGAACCACAGCTGTGCCAATCGGCCCGGCACGCCATCTTGCTTGACACCAAAGGCGGGAATTGCCCAAGCGTGGATCACATCCGCGCCCGTCACCTGCACCACCACGGTCTTGCCGACTGGTAAGACGATGGCGGTATCCGTGGCCAACAGGTAATCGCTGTCACGATAGCCTGCGCTGGCAAGCTGATCTTTTTCCAGCATAAAGCTGTCAAAGGCCACATCCTCGCCCACATATTCATATGACCAGAACCACTGCTGACCCGTCGCCTTGATGGTGATGTCGGCCACTGGCATGGTTTGCGATTTCCACAGGGCAGGCAGCGAGAAAGAGCCGATGCCCACCAAAATCAGCACGGGGATCAGCGTCCATGCAATCTCGATTGGGGTGTTGTGGGTAAAGCGCGCAGGCGTTGGATTGGCGCGGCGATTGTAACGCACCATCACATAGATCAGCAGCCCCGTCACAAAAACTGTGATCACAAAAATGATGATGTTGATCGTATGATCTAACCATTGCAATTCGCGCGCAAGCTCGGTGGCGGCGGGCTGAAACCCTGTGCCTTGCGGAATGGGCGCGCCCACCACCTCTAGCGCCTGCGCCAAAAGTGTTGAGGGCAGCGCCATAGCCGCCACCATCGAGCAAACCGCAAATTTAGACCGCGCAAGCGTTGAAAGCATCGTCATATCCCACATCTTATGCAGCATTGCTGCGCAATTTTCGACCCACGCGGTCAGCGCAGAATCCGATTGTTTCTTTCGCCGTTGAAACCATATTGTAGGGCAAGAAACAAGCGAAACCGTGCGGCAAATTGGCATGGATTGATACAGATCAAGGTAATTTCTAAGGACATCGCATGCCCCAGCCCCCCTTTCGCCCCTTTGACACCATGCTGGACAAATCCCGCGCGCTGGCCCTTTTGCGCCAAGCGACATTGGGCGCAGATGATGGGGAATTGTTCCTAGAGCGCCGCAGGTCAGAGGCGATTGTTCTGGATGATGGGCGCATCAAGACCGCCAGCTATGACGCCTCCGAAGGCTTTGGTCTGCGGGCGGTGCGCGCAGATGTCGCAGGCTATGCGCATGCCTCTGAAATTTCGGAAAGCGCGCTGTTGCGCGCCATGGGCACGGTGCGGCTGGCTGTGGGGGATGGCGGCGGCGTGATGGCCGCTGCCCCCGCCCGCACCAACACCCGCCTTTATGGCGAAGCTGACCCGATGGAGGACGCCACCTTTGCCGCCAAGATCGATATTTTGAAAGAGATCGACGCCTATGCCCGCGCGCTTGACCCGCGCGTGGTGCAGGTCTCGGCATCGCTGACGGCGGGCCTGCAAGAGGTGGAAATCCTGCGCCCCGAAGACGCCCATTACAGCGACATTCGCCCCATGGCGCGGATCAACGTCTCGGTCATCGTCGATGATAAAGGGCGGCGCGAACAGGGCGGCGCGGGGGGCGGGGGACGCTTTGGTCTGACGGGTCTGCTTGCCGCCAGCCACTGGCAACCCTTGCTGCGCGAGGCGCTGCGCATCGCGCTGGTCAATCTGGACGCAGCACCTGCCCCTGCGGGGGTGATGGATGTGGTGCTGGGGCCAGGCTGGCCGGGCATCTTGCTGCACGAGGCGATCGGCCACGGGCTAGAGGGGGATTTTAACCGCAAGGAAACCTCGGCCTTTGCGGGGCTGATGGGGCAAATGATCGCGGCGCGCGGCGTGACGGTTTTGGATGACGGCACCCTGCCCGACCGGCGCGGCAGCATCACGATCGACGACGAAGGCACCCCGTCTGCGCGCAATGTGCTGATCGAGGATGGCCGCCTTGTGGGCTATATGCAAGATCGCCAGAATGCGCGCCTGATGGGGGCCTCTCCCACTGGCAACGGGCGGCGCGAAAGCTATGCCCATATCCCGATGCCCCGCATGACCAACACCTATATGCTGGCGGGCCAAGATGACCCCGCCGCGATACTGGCGGATCTTAAGGATGGCATCTACGCCGTGGGCTTTGGCGGCGGACAGGTGGACATCACCAACGGCAAATTCGTATTTTCCTGCACCGAAGCCTACCGCGTCAAGAACGGCAAGGTCATCGAACCCGTCAAAGGCGCGACCTTGATTGGCGATGGGGCCACCGCATTGAAGCAAATCCGCGCAATTGGCAATGATTTGGCGCTCGACCCTGGCATTGGCAATTGCGGCAAGGCGGGGCAATGGGTGCCCGTAGGGGTGGGACAGCCCACGCTGATGATTGGCGGGCTGACGATTGGCGGATCGGCTGCCTAGGCCCAAAATGCGCACCGCCTATTGCTTTGATCTAGACGCCACTTTGACCATGGGCCGAAATCCTGCCCGCCCTTGCCGCTGCGCTGGGGCGGCAGGGGGAAATGGCCGCGCTGACGCGGGCGGCGATGGCGGGCGAGGTCGAGCTT
>JAXHON010000008.1:0-40316 GCA_034519315.1 Cypionkella sp.
AAGTTACGTATTGCTGCCCGACACGCGCAAAGTGACGTCAATGCGGGGGCGGTTCAACAGGGCAAGGGGGATGACTTCAAACCCCGTGACGCGGCCCGAGGCATCGTCCCACAGCGGGGCAAGGCCCGCGAGGTGCAGCGCCATCGCCACCTCTTCGCCCGCCGTGCGCATAGTGGCCGACCCCCACAGATCCAGCACCAGCCCGCGCGGATAATCGCCCGCGTCTTGCAAATGGCGGCGGATGAGTTCCTCGGCCAGCTTCACCCCTTGGGCATGGGCGGCGCGGGTGGGCACGGCGCGCGGATCGACCGAAAACAAATTGCGCCCCGTGGGCAGAACATCGGCGCGCCCACGGTAAGGGCTGCCTGCGGGGCCTGCGGGCACGCGCGCGCCGTCCAGCGCGGTGATCAGGCCCGCCATCTCGCCCGCGCCCTGCCCCCAGATGTGCAAGCCGTCGCCATATTGGCTTTCTTTTATGTCGCAAACAAAACGGTCGATACGGGTGATCGCTTCGGCGGGGCTGGCACCCATCGGGATGCCCAAATCCGCCTCGACCCCTGCATCCTGTGCAGCCGCGCGAATGGCGGCAATCAGGCGCGTGCGGCGGGCGGGGTCTAGCCCGTCTGCCGCGCTGTATTCATCCAGCAGGCGTTCCAGCGCCGATAGATTTTCGGGCAGAGCGGCGCTGCGCAAGGGCGGGGGCATATGGCCCAAAGTCACCGCAGACAGGCGACGTTTGGCCTGCGCAGCCTCGCCCGGATCATTGACGATAAAGGGATAAATGACGGGGGTATTGCCTGCCAAGGCATCGGGCCAGCAATCGCCCGACAGCGCCACAGATTTGCCCGGCAGCCATTCCAGCGTGCCATGCGCGCCCATGTGGATCAGCGCATGGGGGCTGCGCGATTGCAGCATCAGGTAAAAGGCGATGTAGCTGTGGCGCGGCGTGCGCGCCAGATCGTGATAGCTGGCATCGCGGGCCAAAACCTCGCCGCGTTCGGGTTGCAGGGCAATCAGCGCGCGGCCATGCTGGACGGCGGGAAAATGAAACGCGCCGCCCTGAGCCAATGGGTCATCTTCAGGCGCGCCCCAAGCGGCATGGGCGGCCTCTTGCAAGGCTTGCGGCAGGGTCGCCAAAGCGGCGCGGTAGGCTGAAATATCCCATGTTAGGGACTGTTTTTGCAAACCTTCGGCTAGGTTCGCCAGCGGGGGCAGATCATAGCCCTGCGCACAGAGTGCATCAAAAATGGGCGGCAGGCTGCCCAACACATCCAGCCCTACGGCATGGGCCATTTGATCGTCGCGGCCCGGATAGGTGGATAAAACAAATGCCAGATCGCGCGCGCCGCGCGGGGTCTGGGCAAGGCAGTGCCATGCGGCCACGCGCCCCACAACGCGCGCAATACGCCCCATATCCGCGCGGTGGGCAAAGCGGGAATATTGCAGATCGGGGTCGCGCTTTTGCGGCGATTTATGGCTGATAAGTCCTGCAAAGATGCGCCCGTCCACTTCGGGCAAAACCACATGCATCGCCAGATCGGCAGGGGAAAGACCGCGCTCGCTGCCTGCCCAATCGCGGCGGCGCGCGGTCGAGAGGGCCACTTGGAACACAGCCGCGCCCGTGTGATCTAGCGGCGATGTGCCATCTTCGCCTTTGGCGGAAAAGGCGGTGGCGTTGATGATCGCTGTTGGGGCAATTTGCGCCAATGCCTGCCGCAAAAAGGGGCCAGCTTGGGGCGATTTCAGGCTGGGCGCGAATAGGCCAACGGGGGCAAAGCCGCGCGCCGTCAGCTGATCCATCATCTCGTCGATGGGTGCTAGATCAGCCGAGGTCACATAGCTGCGGTAAAAGGTGACGGCCACGCGGGCGCCTGCGGGCAGGGCGGGCGCATCGGCGCTGATATTGCCGCCCAGATACCAGCCGCAATCGGGCACCTCTTTCGCCCCCCAAACGGGGCTGGCATAGATCCCCGCCGCAAGGGCCAGTTGCGCCAGCGCTGCCTGCGCGGCCACCGCCCCGCCCGCATCGCACAGCTGTTGCAATTGGCGCAAGGTGGATTTGGGTAGGGTAGAGACTTCGTCCAATACGGGGTCGGGCCGCCCATCGGCGGGCAGAACGGCCAGCGCTATCCCCCGCTTGCGCGCCAAATCGGACAGGCTGGCCAGACCATAGGGCCAATAGCTTTGCCCCCCAATCAGGCGCACCAAAATGCCTTTTGCATGGGTTAGGGTGTTCTCGACATATGTATCCACTGACAAGGGATGTTTCAGCGCCATCAGGCTGGCCAGCCGAACACTGGGCATTTCGCCGCCTTGCGATTTCGCCCGCCCGTAGCCCGCCGCAAAAGCACCAAGGTCGCTGTCCGAAAAGGACAAAACCACCAGATCTGCGGGCGTTTGCCCCAGATCAAAGGCGGCCTCGCCCTCGTTCAGCCCATGGCTTTCGCGAAAGACGACGTGCATGGATTAGCCGACCAGAACCGCGCGGATAGCAGCCTCGTTTACATCGGCCATTTCGGCAATCACCACCAACTGGCTGGCGCGCGGCATATCGCCCCAAGGACGGTCATATTGCATGCGCACCCGCGCGCCCACGGCCTGCACCAAAAGGCGCATCGGCTTGCCCGCCACGGCGATATAACCCTTGACGCGCAGGATATTCTGCTCGCTCGCTAGGCGCTGAATGGCGGCAGACAGCGCATCAGGGTCAGTGATTTCGGGCAGGCTCACAACGATGGTGTTGAAATCATCATGCTCGTGCCCATCCTCGCCGTCATGGTGGCTGGGGCGGGCGTCCAGATCATCCTCGGCGGCGGCATTTAGGCCAAGGATCAGGCGCGGGTCGATCACGCCTTCGGTCATCTCGATGATTGGCAGTTTGCGCGGGGCCTCGGCGTTGATCACATCACGCGCGGCAGCAAGGCCAGCGGCCCCCGCCAGATCAGCCTTGGACAACAGGACGATGTCGGCGCAGGCGATTTGATCCTCGAACACTTCGGACAGGGGCGTTTCGTGATCTATACTGTCATCGGCGGCGCGCTGGGCATCCACCGCCGCCACATCGGGGGCAAAGCGGCCCGCTGCCACCGCCTCGGCATCGGCCAGCGCGATGACACCGTCAACGGTGATGCGAGAGCGGATAGCGGGCCAGTCAAACGCCTTGAGCAGTGGCTTGGGCAGCGCAAGGCCAGAGGTTTCGATCAAGATATGATCGGGGCGCTGCGGCATCGCCATCAGCGCCTCGATCGTGGGGATGAAATCATCGGCCACGGTGCAGCAGATGCAGCCATTGGCGAGTTCCACGATATTTTCGACGGGGCAATTCTCATCCGCGCAGGATTTCAGAATGTCGCCATCCACGCCGACAGAGCCAAATTCATTGACCAAAATGGCCAGACGTTTGCCCTGTGGATTGGCCATCAGGTGGCGGATCAGCGTGGTTTTGCCCGCACCCAGAAAACCTGTGATGACAGTGACGGGGATTTTTGCAAGATCGGTCATTTAGCTCTCCACTGCGGGTAAGGGGGGGATACGGGCAAGGCTTTGCTTGCGGAAGATTTGCGGGCGTTCGCGCCAGGGGACGATTCCATCGGCAGATGCAGCATAGGCGGCCGCCCCCGCAAGAATATCAGGCACATCGGCGGGGGTTAGACGGCCATAGACATAGGCCCATTTGCCCGCGCCTTGCAGGGCGATAGAGCAGCCTTGCGAGCAGGCCGAAAGGCAATCGACGGATTGGATGGTAACACCCGCAGGGCAACCTGCTGCGAGCAAAGCACCCAGCAGCTGCGCGCCAAGCGGCTGTGCGCCCTCGGGCACGAGTTGATCGGCCTTGCACGTTGCGCAGACATAAAGCGTAGCCGCCATCATCATCCCCATCTGCGGAGGAATATATGCACGAGCTGCGGCGCGAAATTGCGCTACGCCCGATGCGACACACCCCGTCCGCCCGTCCGTTTCCATGCGCTGGCAGGTTTCCCGGCTTGCAGATACGGGGGGCGCCCCCACGCTTGGCCCCCTTCCCAGCGTGATGCCAGTGGATATGGGCCAAACTCTCTGGTCACGGTCGCGGGGGCGGCTGCGTTTTGGCCCAAATGGGCCTATCGCATTCCCTCTTGGCCTGACATAATCAGGCACCAACACATGCATCTCACCTGATCTAATGCCAGCTAAGAGTCAAGAACAAGGACGACCCGATGACTGACGCCCCCGATATTCCTAGCGACATGCCCAGCCTTTCTGATGACGCGCGCCATGCTGCGAAGATGGCCAAGAAAAAGGCCGCGCGCGATAAGATCATGGCCAGCAAAACCGCCGATCGCGGGCTGGTGATCGTGCATACGGGGGCGGGTAAGGGCAAATCTTCGTCAGGCTTTGGGATGATTTTGCGCTGTATCGCGCATGAAATGCCCTGCGCGGTGGTGCAGTTCATCAAAGGCGCTTGGGATACGGGCGAGCGGCGGATCATCGAGGAAAACTTTGGCCATTTATGCGAATTTCACGCAATGGGCGAAGGGTTTACATGGGAAACCCAAGACCGCGCCCGCGATATAGAAATGGCCGAAAAGGGTTGGGAAAAGGCCAAAGAGCTGATCCGCAACCCCGCCATCCGCATGGTCTTGCTGGACGAGATCAACATCGCGCTGCGCTATGATTATCTCGATATTGAAAAGGTGCTGCAGTTTTTGCGCAGCGAAAAACCGCCGCAAACCCATGTGGTTTTGACAGGCCGCAACGCCAAAGACGCGCTGATCGAGGCGGCGGATTTGGTGACGGAAATGACGCTGATCAAGCATCCGTTTCGGTCAGGTATTAAGGCCCAAAAGGGTGTCGAGTTTTGAGATCGCAAGGGGGCCAGCCCCCTACCTGCTTTGCTGCGCAAAGCAGGCTACCCCCGAGGTATTTGGGCCAAAATGAAAGTAACCAAATGTTAACTGGGCACGGCTATACTTGCCTTACGGTACAGGGAGAGGTCCCGATGACCGTCCGAAGTGAAAGCGTCGCGCCTCCCCCTTGCAAAAGGCCCGAGGCGCGGCGTGATCTTACCTCGCGCCCCGCTTTCATTTTGGCAACAAATACCTTCGCCGAAGGCACCCGCCCGCTGGGGCAGGGGGCGCAGGCATGAGCGCGATCATGATCCAAGGCGCGGGCTCGAATGTGGGCAAGTCGCTGATCGTGGCGGGGCTGTGCCGTGCGGCACGACTGCGGGGGCTATCGGTTGCGCCGTTCAAGCCGCAAAATATGTCCAATAATGCCGCCGTCACTGCAGATGGCGGCGAGATTGGTCGCGCGCAGGCGCTGCAGGCGCTGGCTTGCGGGCTAGAGCCGATTGTGGATATGAATCCCGTCCTTCTGAAACCCGAATCGGAAACTGGCAGTCAGGTTATTGTTCAGGGCAAGCGCGTGGCGACGGTCAGGGCGCGCGACTATGCGGCGCTAAAGCCCAGCCTCATGGCCCCCGTTTTGGACAGTTTCGCGCGGCTGCGCGCGCGCCATGATCTGGTCATTGTCGAAGGCGCAGGATCGCCCGCCGAGGTGAACCTACGCGCGGGCGATATTGCCAATATGGGCTTTGCGCGCGCCGCCGATGTGCCTGTGGTGCTGGTGGGCGACATTGATCGCGGCGGGGTGATTGCGCAGATCATCGGCACGCAGGCCGTTTTAGACCCCGAAGATGCTGCCATGATCGCGGGCTTTGCCATCAACAAATTTCGCGGCGATGTGCGGCTCTTTGACGATGGATATGCGATGATCGCGGCGCGCACGGGCTGGCGCGGCTTTGGCGTTTTGCCCTTTTTCAGCCGCGCGCATCTGCTGCCCGCCGAGGATGCATTGGACATTCCTACCCGCACGGGGGCGGGCGACTTTCATATTGCGGTTTTGCATTTCAGCCGCATTGCGAATTTCGACGACCTTGACCCATTGGCGCAAGAGGCGGGGGTGCGGGTGACGATGGTGCGCGCAGGCGAGGCGATACCGCCCTGCGATTTGGTTATCCTTCCAGGCAGCAAATCGACGCGGGGGGATTTGGCCTTTTTGCGCGCGCAGGGCTGGGACATTGATTTGGCCGCGCATATTCGGCGCGGAGGCTTTGTCTTGGGTATTTGCGGCGGCTATCAGATGCTGGGGCAAGTGGTGCGCGACCCTGATGGCATCGAAGGGCCTGCGGGCGAGACTTTGGGTCTTGGGCATTTGGACATCGTCACCACAATGACGCCCGACAAACGCCTGACGCGCGTGCGTGCGCAGCACATCGCCACGGGGCAAGTTGTTTCGGGATATGAGATTCACATTGGCCGCAGCGATGGCCCCGCCCGCGCGCGCCCCTTTGCGCGTATCGACGGTGTGGACGAGGGGGCAATCTCGGCCGATGGGCGCATCATGGGCAGCTATTTGCATGGACTATTTGCCGAAGACGCCTTTCGCGCCGCGTTTCTGCGCCAGCTTGGCGCTGCGCCTGCGGGCGCGGCCTATGGCGCGCGCGTTGAAGAAACGCTGGACTCGCTGGCCGCCCATATCGAGGCGCATATAGATGTGGGCGCGCTGCTGGCCGTTGCACGCTAGGAAAGGCGGGCACATTTTTCCCTTGAACTGCGGCGCGCATCGGCGCATATGGCGCAAAATGCCTGCGCATATCCCTTTGCGCGGGCCAGTTTATATTGGAGAGACCATGGCCAAGGAAGATATTCTTGAATTCCCCGGTGTCGTGAAGGAACTTTTGCCCAATGCGACATTTCGGGTTGAACTTGAGAATGGCCACGAGTTGATCGCGGTGATGGCGGGCAAGATGCGCAAGAACCGTATTCGCGTGTTGGCGGGCGATAAGGTGCAGGTCGAAATGACGCCTTATGATTTGTCCAAGGGCCGCATCAACTATCGTTTCAAGTAAATTGCGGCTGATCCTAGGATCGGGCAGCCCGCGCAGGCGCGAGTTGTTGGCGCAAATCGGGATTATGCCCGATGCGATCCTGCCCCCTGACATTGACGAAACCCCGAAAAAGGGCGAATTGCCGCGCCCCTATTGCGCGCGCCTTGCCCGCGAAAAGGCGGCGGCGGTGATGGCTGATGCCGATGATATTGTCATATGTGCAGATACCACTGTGGCACTGGGTCGACGCATTTTGGGCAAGCCTAATAGCGCCGGCGAGGCGGCGGAATTCTTGACCGCGCTGGGCGGGCGGCGTCATCAAGTGATAACAGCCGTGGCAGTACGGCGCGGCGCGCGGCTGTGGACGCGTGAAAGCGTTTCTGCGGTGAAAATGAAGCGCCTGTCGGACGTCGAACTCAACGCTTATCTTGCCAGCGGCGAGTGGCAGGGCAAGGCGGGGGGCTACGCTATTCAGGGTGCGGCGTCAGCCTTTATCCCGTGGATTTCGGGCAGCTTTACGGGGATTGTCGGCCTGCCCTTGGCCGAAACCTCGGCGCTGCTGGCGGCGGCGGGTTACCCGATATGGAGACAGGCATGAGCCGCGTTGTTATCTTGGACGAAGTCAAGGGCCGCGCCATTGCGGCCCTGCTGGTGGATGGCGCGCTGGACGATCTGGCGATTGATCCTATCACCGATGCGCCCTTGGTTGGTGCGATTTACCGCGCTGTGGCGGATCGCCCGATGAAGGGTCAAGGCGGCATGTTCGTGCGCTTGCCCGAAGGCAGCGGGTTTTTGCGCCAAACGGCGGGGATAGCGCCCGGCCAGCGCCTATTGGTGCAGATCACGGGGCCTGCCGAGGCGGGCAAGGCCTATCCTGTCACCACGCGGCTGCTGCTGAAATCGCGCTATGCGATTGTCACGCCCGATGCGCCAGGGCTGAACATCTCGCGCCGTATTCGCGACGAGGGGCTGCGCGGCGAGTTGGACGCGCTGGCGCGTGGCGGCATGGCGGGGGCCGATGAGACGTTGGGGCTGATCTTGCGGTCGGCCTGCGAAGGGGCGGATGACGCAGAGATTAGTGACGACATCACCGCAATGCGTGATCTGGCGGCGGCGGTTTTGGCCGATTTGGACGGCGGGCCAGAGTTGCTGATCGAAGGCGCGGGCGCGCATGAAACCGCTTGGCGCGATTGGGCCGACCCTGCCCCTGATGAGGTGATCACGGGCGGGATGGCCGATCACGGCGTTTTGGAAATGCTGGACGCGCTGCTGGCCCCCCGTGTTGATTTGGGCGAGTTGAATTCGGGCGGGCACATGATGATCGAGCCCACCCGCGCGCTGGTCGCGGTGGATGTGAATACGGGCAATGACACCAGCCCCGCCGCCAGCTTGAAGGTGAATATCGCCGCCGCCCGCGCCCTGCCGCGCCAGTTGCGGCTGCGCGGTCTGGGCGGGCAAGTGGTGGTGGATTTCGCCCCGATGCCCAAACGCGACCGCGCTGTGCTGGATCAGGTGATCCGCGCGGCGTTCAAATCTGAGGCCGAGGTGAATTTGGCGGGCTGGACGGTGCTGGGCCTTTACGAATTCACCCGCAAGCGCGACCGTCTGCCCCTGCGCGAGGTGTTGGCATGAGCTGCCCAATCTGCGCCAAAGAAACGGATGAAAAATACCGCCCCTTCTGCTCGCGCCGCTGCGCGGATGTGGATTTGGGAAAATGGTTGGCGGGCAGCTATGCTATCCCCGCCGAAGAGGCGGATGAGGGCGAGGCCGAGGCGGAAGAGGCCCCGAAACGCCCTCAATAGGCCTGCCAATTTTTCACCCATTCTGCGCGAAATTCCCCTAGACACCCAAGCGCGGCTGACGTATCACCCCCCCACCAAACGGGCCAGCGATATGGCCCACAGCGTGCCCAGATAGCTCAGTTGGTAGAGCAGCGGATTGAAAATCCGCGTGTCGCTGGTTCGATTCCGGCTCTGGGCACCACTTAAATCCGAAAAATTAATGGTTTATCGCGGGCGCTGGTGCGGAGTCATTTTTGTTGATTACAAGGGCCGAATTTTCTATTTGTATTGGATATTGTAATAAGTCGTTTACCGTTGCGCCCTTTCTCACACATTTGGAGTTTGACCATGCCTTTGTATTACGTCGGCGGACTAAGCAATCTTTGGACGGCAACAACCGTTCAAATCGCCTATAACGATGAAAGCCAGCGCGATGAAATCGTCCAGCTTATTCGCAGCCAATTCGCGAGCAGTTTGGAAGATACCCTGCCATCTGCCTTTGCCATCGAAGGCAGTGATGTGGTCATCGGCGGCGGGCGCACGGCGGTTTTGAACCAGTCCTTCTACGGCTCTTACGACGGCACCTATAGCGCCTTTGGCGGATCTATCCCATTGATTGTGGCACCTGGGGCGGGGGATCTGTGGATTGAAGAGGCCAGCAATTTGCAGGTTATCTCCTCGAGTTTTTTTACGATGACGGGTGATCTGACCAACGAAGGCGGGCTGTCGATTGACGCGTTTTTCGCCATCGAAGGCGCCGAGATACTGAACACAGGAACCATCGACCTTTTTGGCGGGTATATGAACTTGGCCGCTAGCACGGTCGAGGTGACGGGCGAGGGCACGTTCAAAATTAGGGGCGGCGTGCTGGAGTCTAACAATAGCGGCGTCACCATTTTGGAAAACCAAAGCCTGATTTCAGGCGCAAGCTATGGGGCTATTAGCGATATCGCCCTCCAGAACGGTAATCTGGGTATCATCGAAGCCAATGGCAATTTTGGCGATACGGGCGATTTTTATATTGGCGGCAATGATTCTGACGTCGAAGGCCCGATCCAGCATACGAATCAGGCATCATCCGCGCTGTAAACGGCGGAAAATTGGACTTCTCAGGCACGATCACCCAGCAGAATGCAGGCACGATCGAAGCGGATGGCGCAAGTTCGGTGGTCAGGCTAAATGGCGATGTAACAGGCGGCAGTTTGATCACCACGAATGGCGGGCAAATCTGGTTTTCGGGCCACTTGGGCGGAACGGAACCCGCTGACCAAGTGGTTCTAACCGAAGGGCTGTATTTGCTGTCCGAAGGCGGCACGCTGCTGGGCGCGATTGATAATGAAAACACGATCCATGTCTCGACGGGCCTTTATATCGGCCCCGAAGTGACCTTGACGGGTGGCGGCGAAATTCGGCTGGGGCATCAGCGGTCTTTTTCGCATGATTATAGCAGCGAGACTTTGCCCTTTTCGGTTATCGAGGGGGGCTATGATAGTGAGTTTAATTCATATGAATCCGCCAGCCTGATCAACACCGACAATTTGATCAGCGGGGCGGGCATGATAGGGGAGTGGTCGGCGCATGTTGCCGTGACCCTGTCGGTAGAAAATCAGGCCAATGGCATCATTCAGGCGGATGTTGCGGGCAAGACCTTGCAAATCAGTGGCGTGACGTCGTTTGTGAATGACGGGCTTTTTGCAGGCCCTGAATGCGGCCACGCTGCAAATCACAAACAATACTGTGAATACAGGAGCCTTTGACACCCTGATTACCAACTCTGGCGGTGAGTTGCGCGCCAGCGGCGCGGGATCGGTCGTGCGGGTGGATAGTTTTTATACCGACACCAGCGAGGTTGCCATTCACGGCGGCACGATCCGCGCGCAAGACGGCGGCGATGTGATTTTTGGCGGTGGTTTGTTGGACGGGGACACCGAGCAAGGCGCAGCAACGCTGGTGGGGGGCATCTCGGCGGATGCGCTGTTTTTGCGGGGCGAGACGGCCAACCAAGGGTCGATACACCTGCGCGACAGCGCGGCGAATGCCGACTCGGGCGGGACTATTTTTGTCACCGCCGAGGGGGCCGAGCTGACAGGCGGCGGCACGATTGTGATGGACGAAACCACGGGGTCCGATTCCATCACAGGGGCCGCGCAAGAGGGTCGTGGACTTGACCCCGCACTATACACCCCCAGCCAGCTGGTCTTTACCGATCAACTGGTCACGGGCGGCGGTCTGATCTGGTCAGAGTTTCAAGATATTGGGGGCTATTATAGCTATGTCATTCAGCTGATCCTGGGCAGCGATGGCGAAGTGCGCGCCACGGCGGGCCATACGATGACGATTGGCACCAAATATACCATTACAAACGACGGCACCTTGCACGCCATGGGCGGCGTGATGAAGCTGTATGATCAGGTCACAGGCACGGGCCAAGTGCTGATCTCAAGCGGTGGGCGCATGGAAGTTCGCGCCGATTTTGGAAGCGATATTACCTTTTCAGCAAGCGCGACCGCGACAGCCGAAACGCTGGTTTTCACCGATTGGGACGATGACGGCGATAATCTTGACTATAACCAAACCATTCGCGGCATGGGCGTTGGCGACCGTGTGTTCTTTGCGGGCACACTATACGGAGATTTTAATAGCCTGATGGGCAGCCCCAACAAATTCTCTTGGGTGCAAAACGGCACGGGGGGAACCATCCGCTATGTGGTCGATGGGGAAACGCTAACCTATAACGTGGCAAATGTGCCGCGCGCTGAATTAGAGTTGACCTACAGCCAAGATTTTGGTGTTGGGTTTGTGCGGCTGGCGGCGACCAAGGGCACCTCGTCTAGCGAAAAGATGACGGGCACATCTGGCGAAAAACAGGCTGATCGCCTCGTCTGGGAATGACACGCTAAAGGGTATGGCTGGCATGACGTGCTGGACGGTGGGTCGGGGAATGATGCGCGTGGATTATTCCTATTCTGGCACGGGCCTGAATATTGACCTGAACATCCAAGACGGGAGCGCGCAATTCATGCCCAGCGGTGATCAGGATGTATTGTTTGGGATCGAGCATATTTTGGGCACGTCAAAGGCCGATGTGCTGACGGGCAACAGCCTTGCCAACAAATTAGATGGGGCCAGCGGTGCGGATTACATTTCGGGCGGCAGTGGCAACGATTCGCTGATTGGTGGCGGCAGTTCCGATACGCTGATTGGCGGTTCAGGGAATGATAAGATCTACGGCGGAACCAGCGCTGACAAGATCTGGGGCGGTTCGGGATATGATGATTTTATCTTTAATGATGGGCACACGGGAAAATCATCTTCGCGGGATGTCGTGAATGATTTTGAAAAAGGCAAAGACGACCTAGATGTGACAGACATCGACGCCAACACCAAAAAAAGTGGCGACCAAGATTTTGCCTATGGCGGCACAACGGCCAAAGCCTACGGCGTTTGGTATGCCAAGGTTGGAAGCAGCGTGATAGTTTACGGCGATGTGACGGGCGATAAAAAGGCGGATTTCGAAATACAGTTGTTTGGAACGACATCGCTCTCTAGCAGCGATTTCATCCTATGACCACGGGTGTCAAATAATCGCCTTTTCCAAAAACGGCGCGCCGCGTGTGATGCGGTCATAGCCAAAGGGGCGTAGGTCTAGGCTGCGGTATTCGCCGTAAGTGATCCATTCAGCGATGCCGCGCCCCATCGCGGGGGATTGTTGCAACCCGTGGCCCGAAAAGCCGTTCATAAACAGGAAATTTTCGACGCGCTCGTGCGGGCCGATGATGGCATTGGCGTCCAGCGTGTTCATGTCGTAATGCCCTGCCCATTCGCGAATGACTTTGATGCGTTCAAAGGCGGGAATGCGCGCGGCGAGGGCGGGCCAGACGTGATCTTGCCAGATGGACAAATCCATATCGAAATCGTCAGGGTCAACGGCTGGGTCAATGTCTGAATGCGCCCCCGCCATGTAGCTTGTCTTGGTGTCTTGGCGCACATGCACGCCCGATGGGTCAATGGTCAGTGGCAAATCGCGCGGCAGAGGCGCGGCGGCCGTGAACACCCAAGTATAGCGCTTGCGTGGCTCAATTGGTATGGAAATCCCTGCCATTTCAGCCACTTGTGCGCCGCGCGTGCCACTTGCATTGATGATCTTGCCGCAAATCACCCTTTCTCCCGTGGACAAGGTTACGCTTTGCACCTGATTTTGGTTGGGGTTTAGGTCAATCGCGACCACTTCATTTTCGACATATTCTACACCGTTTTCGCGGGCCTTGCGGCGCATCCAGTCAAACATGGTGTTGCCGTCAAAATAGCCCTCGTCTTGGGTGTTGATGCTGCCCAAAACCAAATCGTCGGTGGCGTAAAAGGGATATTCAGCGGCGATTTCGTCAGGTGTCATCAGCCGCGTGGCCGCGCCCGCCGCCTGTTGCACGCGATGAGCGGCGCGCAGATTTTTGGCAAATTCGGGCGAATCGGCCAGATACATATAGCCATAGTTTTGAATACTTAGCTGTGGAATACGCGGATCATGGCCCATCTGTGCGGCCAGATTCTGAAAGAACGCGGCCCCGAACTGTGAAATCTTGACATTCAGCGCTGCCGAAAACTGCTGGCGAATACACGAATTGGTCAGGCCCGTGCCCGATTTTGCATAGCTTGGGTCTCGTTCGATGACCAGAATACTGCCGTCAAAATCGGGGTTGCTGGATAAGAACCACGCGGCCGACGACCCCATGATCGCCCCGCCGATGATGATCACGTCATAGGCGGTTTGGCGCGGCATTTGATAGGGCATTTGGCAATGATCTCGGGTTGGTTCACCCGAAGATTAGCCCTTGCCCGCTTTTAGGTGCAAGGGCCGATTTGGGCGGGGCGCAATGCTACGCGCACAAAGTCGCGCCCAAGAGTGGCATGAACTTTGTGTAAATCTGCTGCGTTCGAATCCTTGCACAATCGGTCGCAATTTGGCGCGCCAAAGGCGTTGCTGCGACATAAACTGTCGAAAAGTGCCCGTAAACGTAACGGAAATTGCGCGGCACTGTTGACCGCAGGACCAGCTTGGGGCAATCAAGCGCGGCAAAGCTAGGGGAAAAACATGAGCCAAACCGCTACTCGGGAAGCAATGGATTATGATGTTGTCATCGTCGGCGCTGGGCCTGCAGGTCTGTCGGCCGCGATCCGCCTGAAACAGATCAATCCAGATTTGTCGGTTGTCGTTTTGGAAAAGGGCAGCGAAGTTGGCGCGCATATTCTGTCGGGCGCTGTGCTGGACCCTGTTGGGCTGGATACATTGATCCCCGATTGGAAAGATCGCGGCGCGCCGATCACGACCAAAGTTGCATCGGATAACTTTTATGTTCTGGGCGAGGCGGGGCAGCTGCGCATTCCGAATTTCCCCATGCCGCCCCTGATGAACAACCACGGCAATTACATCGTCTCGATGGCCAATGTCTGCCGCTGGATGGCAGGCCAAGCCGAAGAGCTGGGCGTGGAAATCTTTCCTGGGATGGCCTGTTCGGAACTGGTTTATACCGAGGATGGCGCTGTGGGCGGGGTGGTCGCGGGCGAATTTGGCAAGAATGCCGACGGCAGCCCCGGGCCCAATTACGAGCCTGGCATGGCCCTGATGGGCAAATATGTGCTGCTATCCGAAGGGGTGCGTGGATCGCTGGCGAAAGAGGTGATCGAAAAATACGATTTGTCGAGCGGCCATTGCCCGCAGAAATTCGGCCTTGGCATGAAGGAAATTTGGGAAATCGACCCCGCTAAGCACCGTCTTGGCACGGTGACGCATACGATGGGCTGGCCTTTGGGGGGCAATGCGGGCGGCGGCTCGTTCATCTATCATATTGAAAAAAATCAGGTTTATGTGGGGTTTGTGGTTCACCTAAACTACGAAAACCCCCATCTATACCCCTACATGGAATTCCAACGCTTCAAACATCACCCCATGGTGGCCGAGCTGCTAAAGGGCGGCAAACGCGTGGCTTATGGCGCGCGCGCGATTTCCGAAGGGGGCTGGCAGTCAATCCCCAAGCTGGTCGCGCCAGGTGTTGCGCTGCTGGGGTGCAGTGCGGGGCTGGTGAATGTGCCGCGCATCAAGGGCAATCATAACGCGATGCTGTCGGGAATTGCGGCGGCCAATGCGGCGGCGGCGGCCATTGCTGCGGGGCGTATGCGCGACGAGCTAAGCGGATATGAAAGCGATCTGCGCAGCGGCCCGATTGCGGCGGATTTGAAAAAGGTGCGCAATGTCAAACCCTTGTGGTCGCGCTTTGGGCTGGTGGCCTCGCTGGTTGGTGGGGCTGTCAGCATGTGGGCCTCGACTTTCGGGCTGGGGATTTTCACACTGAAACATGGCAAATCAGATGCTGCGGCCACTGGCAAAGCCGCCGATTTTCCGCAGATAGACTATCCCAAACCCGATGGTGTTTTGTCGTTCGACCGCCTGACAAACGTAGCCTTTTCGGCAACCAACCATGACGAGGGCCAGCCCTGCGCATCTAAAACTGCGTGATCCTAGCATTCCAATTTCGGTAAACTTGGCGCAATATGGCGAACCCGCGCAGCGCTATTGCCCCGCTGGTGTCTATGAGGTGATCGCCGAGGCGGGGGCCGCCCCGCGCTTTCAGATCAATTTCCAAAACTGCGTCCATTGCAAAACCTGCGACATCAAAGACCCATCGCAGAACATCACTTGGACAACCCCCATGGGCGGCGGCGGGCCGAACTATCCGAATATGTAGGGGAATTTCGGCGGCCTCGCGCCTGTGGGGGCGGGGCCGCATTGTGTTTATCCGCGCCGCGCACTACTTTTGGCACAGCCCAGAAGGAGCCGTCTATGCCAACCCCGTTTCGACACGTTGCTGTGCTATCTTTCGCGGTCGTCGCGGGGTTAGCCTGCGCACCAGCACAGGCCGAAAATGGGATCGCGGGCGCTTTTTTGGCGGCAAAAGTGGCCGCCGCAAATGCCGACTACCGTGCCGCAGACATTTGGTATCAGCGGGCGCTGTCGTTGGATCCCAGCAACATATCTTTGGTGCAAGGCGCAATGATTGCGGCGCTGTCGTTGGGGGATTTGGCGCGCGCAGCGGGCTATGCCAAGGAATTGACCGCGCGCGGCGTGGCCGATCAAAACGCCGATCTGGCGATTTTGGCACATGCTGCACAAACCAAGGATTACGCCGCCATTCTGGATCGCCGCCTGCAAGGGGCAAGTGCAGGCTCTATGCAAAGCGATTTGCTGTCGGGCTGGGCGCATATTGGTTTGGGCCAAATGAACGACGGGATTGCGCGGTTTGACAATGTGCAGGCGCAGGCGGGGCTAGAGGGGTTTGCGCTGTATCACAAGGCGATTGCGCTGGCGCTGGCGGGCAATTTCGATGGGGCCGCCGCCGCCCTTGGCGCGCCCGAGGCCGAACCCTTGCGCCGTTCACGCCGTGGGGCAGTTCTATACGCGGAAATTCTAAGCCAAATCGGAAAAGGGGCCGAGGCCGCTGCAATCCTGCGCCAAGGGTTGGGGGCCAGTGAAGACAGGCTGATCGCCGCGCGCCTTGCACAATTGACATCGGGTCAAGCCTTGCCAATATCGGGGTTTGTCGATGCCAGTTCGGGTTTGGCCGAGGCGTTTTACTCGGTCGCTTCCGCCTTGGGCGCGCAAACGGATCCTGCCTATAGATTGCTGCACGCGCGCATTGCTTCGGTGCTGCGCCCCGACGACGGCGAAGCCCAGTTGCTGACGGCGCAAGTTTTGGAAACCTTGGGTCAAAACGATTTGGCCGCCCAAACCTACGCCCGTGTCGCCCCTGATGACCCAGATTTCATTTTTGCTGAAACGGGCCGTGCGGATGCAGTTTTTGCGGCAGGCCGCGCCGAAGAGTCGCTGAAAATCTTGCAGGATTTGGCGGGCCAGTTTGCGCAAAATTACGATGCGCAATTGGCGCTTGGCCATGGGCTGCGGCGGGCCGAGCAGTTTGGCCCAGCGGTGCAAGCCTATGACGCAGCTGCGGCGCTGGTGGATGTCAAGACAACCGCCGCTTGGCCGCTGTTTTACAGCCGTGGCATAGCACTGGAAAGTCTGGGCGAATTTGATCGCGCCGAGGCCGATTTTCGCGCGGCGCTTAACCTTAGCCCAAATCAGCCCAATGTTTTGAATTATTTGGGCTATTCTTTGGTGGATCGCGGTCAGAAACTGGATGAAGCCCTCGACATGATCCAGCGTGCTGTCGCCCTGCGCCCCGATTCGGGTTACATAGTGGACAGTTTGGCATGGGCCTATTTCCGCCTGAACCGATTTGCCGAGGCGCTGCCCATCATGGAGCGCGCCGCGCAGCTGGAACCTGTCGATCCCATCGTCACCGACCATTTGGGCGATGTTTATTGGGCCAATGGGCGCAAGCGCGAGGCGGTGTTTCAATGGCGCCGCGCGCTGTCGTTTGACCCCACTGAAAAAGATGCCGCGCGTATTCGACAAAAGCTGGAACTGGGCCTCGACGCCGTGCGCGCGGCCGAAGGGGGGTCGCCCTTTCCAGCGCAGGATCAAGGCGGGCTGTGATTTGCTGCGCGTTTTCGCCCCCGCAAAGATAAACCTGTGTTTGCATGTGACGGGCCAACGCGCTGACGGCTATCATTTGCTCGATAGTCTGGTGGGATTTGCCGATGTGGGCGATTGGGTGACGCTGTCGCGCGGCGCGGCGGGCCTGGCCCTATCGGGGCCAGAGGCGGGGGCGCTGAGAGGCGGCGGCGAGAATATCATTACACGCACGCTCGCAGCATTTGGGGCGGGCGATCTGACGGTGCATTTGGAAAAAAACTTGCCCGTGGCTTCGGGTATTGGGGGCGGCTCATCCGACGCAGCGGCGGCCTATCGCGGCGCGCTGGCGCTGACGGGGCGGGGGGCGCGGCCCGAAGATGCCGCTGCTCTGCTGGCGCTTGGCGCAGATGTGCCGATTTGCGCCGCAGCCAAACCCGCGTTGATGCAAGGGATTGGCGCGCAGATCACGCCCTTGCCGAACCTTGCGGCGCTGGACGCGGTTTTGGTCAACCCTCGCCTGCCGCTGTCCACGCCGCAGGTTTTTGCAGCGCTGGCCAACAAGGCGAACCCTGCCACCGCGCCCTTGCCTGCACAACTATCAGATCAGGGCGCGCTGATGGGGTGGCTGGCCGCGCAGCGCAACGATTTGCAGCCTGCGGCCCAGTCCGTCGCGCCCGCAATCAGCGTCGTTCTGGCGGCAATTAAAGGGACGGGTGCAAGATTGGCGCGCATGTCGGGATCGGGCGCGACATGCTTTGGCCTATATGCCAACCCAGCCACTGCGGCCCGCGCGGCAGAAGGGTTGCGCGCAAAATTCCCGCAATGGTGGGTGCAGCCTTGCCAGATTAACGGGCCCGTTGACGTGTCCCCTCAGGTGATACGGGCCACAACGTAATCTGCCAAATCGCGCAGCATGTTTTTGATGGGGTGTTCAGGCAGCGCATCCAGCGCCGAAGCGGCCTTGGCCGCCCATGCCAGCGCATCATCGCGCGCGCCGTCCAGCGCGCCGCGCCGCGCCATAATCGCGCGGGCCTTATCCAGATCGCCCTCTTGCTGATCGCCCTTGGCGATGGTGCGCGTCCAAAAGACGCGTTCGTCTGCATCGGCCAAAGCCACTGCTTTGATCACGGGCAGGGTTAACTTGCGTTCGCGGAAATCATCGCCTGTGTTCTTGCCCAGCGCCTCTGCCGCGCCGCCATAATCCAGCAGATCATCCACGATCTGAAAGGCTATCCCCAGCGCATCGCCATAGTCAAACAGCGCGCGGGTTTGCGCCGTGTTGGCCCCTGCAATCACGCCGCCCACTTCGGTCGCCGCTGAAAACAGCGCCGCCGTCTTGCCGCGCACCACTTGCAGGTAAATCGCCTCGGTCGTGGCCAAATCTTGCGCGGCGGTGAGCTGCAACACCTCGCCTTCTGCAATGGTCGCCGAGGCGTTAGCAAGGATGTCCAAAACCCGCAAAGACCCCGTCTCTACCATCAGTTGGAACGAGCGCGAAAACAGGTAGTCCCCCACCAGAACGGATGACTTGTTATCCCAAAGCAGGTTCGCCGTAGGCCGCCCGCGCCGCCGCGCGCTTTCATCCACCACGTCATCATGCAGCAATGTGGCGGTGTGGATGAATTCCACCGTGGCCGCCAAATGGATATGAAAGGGGCCGTCGTAGCCGCACAGCCGCGCCGCCGCCAGCGTCAGCATTGGGCGCAGACGCTTGCCCCCCGCCTCGACCAAATGCGCTGTCACCTCGGGAATGCGGGGGGCGTGCTGGGATGCCATACGGTCGCGGATCATCACATTCACCGCCTGCATATCGGCGGCAAGATAGGCGGCCAGCTGGTCATGCGGCTTTTGGGCGAAATCGGGCGCAGTCACGGTAACCTCATCTTTGACGCGCGGGGGCAGGGGGGCTAGATAGGGGGAATGAAACTGCTTTTGTCCACCACCGACCCCACCGCGATCCCTTTTGCGCAAGTGCTTTTGCAAGGCGAGGGTATAGACAGCTTTGCGCTGGACGTCCACATGCATGCACTGCAAGGGGCGATGGGCGTTTTGCCGCGCCGGCTGATGGTGCACGGGCGCGATCACTTTCGCGCCCGCGCCGTGCTGCTGGACAACGGCTTTGCCGCGCATGATTTGGGGGCGTGATGCAGCTGTCGCATGACGCGTTTTTGTGTGGCAAGTTGCACCTGTGGCAGCCCGTCGCGGGCTATCGCGCGGCGACCGATGCGGTGCTGCTGGCGGCGGCCTGCCCCGCCTTGGCTGGTCAATCAGTGCTGGATTTGGGCTGCGGCGTGGGGGCGGCCAGCCTGTGCCTTGCCGCGCGGGTGCCAGATTTGCAGCTGGCGGGGTTGGAATTGCAACCCGATTACGCCGATCTGGCCCGCCGCAACGCGGCAGAGAACGGCTTTGCCATGCAGGTCGAGCAGGGCGATTTGGCCGCCATGCCCCGCGCCCTGCGCCGCGATTTTGATCATGTGATTGCAAATCCGCCCTATTACCCCAAAGGCGGCACGCCCAGCCCTGACGCGGGGCGCGCGACCGCGTTGCAGGTGGGGGATGCGCCCCTTAGCCTTTGGGTGCAGGTGGCCGCCCGCCGCCTTGCCCCTCGTGGCTGGCTGACGCTGATCTGCGGCGCAGATGGTCTGCCGCAGGTGCTGGCCGCATTGGGCGATCAAATGGGCAGCGCGCAGGTGCTGCCATTGGCTGCGCGCGAGGGCCGCCCCGCGCTGCGCATCATTTTGCGCGCACGCAAAACGGGGCGGGGGGCGTTCCGCCTGCTGGCCCCCTTTGTCATTCACGCAGGCGATGCCCATGACGGCGACCGCGAAAGCTATACCCCCGCCGCCAATGCCGTGCTGCGCGGGGGGGGCGATTTATCACAGGCATTTGCCTAAAATTTTCGCGGTCTGATTGTAAAGATTTGGTGACAGAATCTCATTTATGTGCTGCAATACCCCTACGGCTTTTTATCAACGGAGGGTTTGAATGACTATTGCTTCCCATATCGTAGAGCTGAAACGCAAGCATGAACATCTGTCCGAAGCGGTGGAGCGCGCGCAGCGCAGCCCAGCGTCGGATGATCTGCATATAGCCGAGCTGAAAAAGCAGAAGCTAAAACTGAAAGAAGAAATCACGCGGCTGACGCAGCACTAATCCTGCCCGCCTTTGGCCGTGCTGGCGGATGCGGCCAGCGCGGCCCCTGCCACGATCAACTTCGCAGCTATCGCCAGCGCCGCTTAGTGGCAAAGGGCCATCCAATTGGCCAGCCCCTTTGCTTTCATTTTGGTTCAAATACCTCGGGGGTGAGCTCGCCTTGGGCTTGCCCAAGGCGAGCTAGGGGGCTGGCCCCCTTTGGCCGCAACGTTACACGACGAATTGCCCGCCATTGGCGGAAATGGTCGAGCCTGTGATGAAGCCTGCGTCATCGGACGCCAAGAACACGACGGTGCGCGCAATCTCTGAAGGCTCGCCCAAACGGCCGACGGGGATCAAGGGCAAGATACGTTCATTCAACACTTTTTCGTCGATGGCTTTGACCATCTCGGTTGCAATGTAGCCGGGGCAAATGGCGTTCACGGTGATGCCAGCGCGCGCGCCTTCGGCGGCCAGCGCCTTGGTGAAACCCAAATCGCCCGATTTGGCGGCGGAATAATTGGCCTGCCCCGCTTGGCCCTTTTGCCCGTTGATCGAACTGATGTTAATGACACGGCCAAACTTGCGGTCGCGCATGCCCGACCACAGGGGATGAGTCATGTTGAACAGGCCCGACAGGTTCACATCGATCACCTCGCGCCACTGGGCGGGGGTCATTTTGTGAAACATCGCATCGCGGGTGATGCCGGCGTTGTTGACCAGAACGGCGATGGGGCCAAGATCGGCTTCGACGGCGGCAATACCCGCCGCGCAGGCGTCATAATCGGCCACCGACCATTTATAGGTTTTGATCCCCGTCTCGGCGGTAAAGGCGGCTGCGGCCTCGTCATTGCCTGCGTAATTTGCGGCGACGGTATAGCCCGCCTCTTTCAACGCTATCGAAATAGCCGCGCCAATGCCCCGCGATCCCCCTGTTACCAAAGCCACTTTTGCCATTATGCCCTCCCAGACCAATATTTGTAACCTTGTTACCCAAAAGCGAAATCCAGCGCAATAATGTTGCGCTGGATTTTTTCATTTTATCCAAAAATGTCGCGGCGGGCTGCGATTACAGCCCTTCTAGGCACATGGCCACGCCCATGCCTCCGCCGATGCACAGGGTCGCCAGGCCCTTTTTGCCGCCCGTGCGGGCCATTTCGAACAGCAAAGTGTTCAAAATCCGCGCGCCCGATGCGCCAATGGGGTGGCCAATGGCAATCGCGCCGCCGTTTACATTCACGCGGGCGGGGTCCCAGCCCATGTCTTTGTTCACCGCGCAGGCTTGGGCGGCAAAGGCCTCGTTCGCCTCGACCAGATCCAGATCGGCGGCTTTCCAGCCTGCCTTGTCCAGCGCTTTGCGCGATGCGTGGATAGGTCCGACACCCATGATCGACGGATCAAGCCCTGCGGTCGCATAGGACGCAATCCGCGCAATGGGCTTTAGCCCGCGTTTCGACGCCTCATCCTCGGACATCAGCAGAACACCCGCCGCGCCGTCATTCAGGCCCGACGCATTGCCTGCGGTCACGCTGCCGTCTTTGGCAAAGGCAGGGCGCAGTTTCTGCATCGACTCCAGCGTGGCCCCGTGGCGGATATATTCGTCGGCATCCACCACCATATCGCCCTTGCGGGTTTTGATGGTGAAGGCGATGATCTCGTCCTTGAACTTGCCTGCTTTTTGCGCGGCCTCGGCCTTTAGCTGGCTGGCAAGCGCAAATTCATCCTGCATCTCGCGCGAGATTTGCCATTGGTCGGCCACGTTTTCCGCCGTGATCCCCATGTGATAGCCGTTGAACGCATCCCACAGACCGTCGCGGATCATGCTATCGATGAAATTCAAATCGCCCATTTTCTGGCCCGCGCGCAAATGCGCGACATGGGGGGACAGGGACATGTTTTCTTGGCCGCCCGCCATGACAATGCCCGCATCCCCAAGCTGCACATGCATCGCGCCCAAGGCAACCGCGCGCAGGCCCGAGCCGCACACTTGGTTGATCGACCACGCGCTGGCCTCGCGTGCAAGGCCCGCTTTGATATGCGCTTGGCGGGCTGGGTTTTGGCCCTGACCTGCGGTCAGCACTTGGCCCAAAATGGTTTCCGACACTTCGGCGGCGTCAATCCCTGCGCGGGCGATCACGCCTGCGATCATCGCGGCCCCCAAATCATGCGCGGGGGTGCTTGCAAATGCACCGTTAAAGCTGCCGACAGCGGTGCGCCCTGCTGCTACGATTACCACGTTGGTCATTCATCTCTCCCCAGTTGATACCAAGGCGGCGCATTGGCCAAGCCGCCATAGGGGAATCCCTAGGCGCGCAGGTGCAGAAAAGCAAGCAAGCATTGCGCGGCGCGCCTGTGCCCTACTTAGACGAAAATCGGTTTCATTGACGGCGCACCAAAGAGATAGCCCTGATAACAGTCGATACCCAACGACTGCAACATTTCCGCTTCTTGCGGTGTTTCAACGGCTTCGGCCACAGTGAACATGCCGAAATGTTTGGACATAGACACAAGCGCGGCCACCAGTGTTTGATTTTCGGTGCGCTGTTCAATGTCGCGGATGAACTGGCGATCTATTTTGACGATGTCGAAAAAGAATTCACGAAAATACCGAATGGCCATTTGCCCCGACCCAAAGTTGTCCAAGGCCACAGCAATGCCTTCGCGTTGAAATTCATCCATAAAGGCGATGACAATTTCGGGCACGGTCATGGCCGAACTTTCGGATATTTCCAATATAAGGCGCGCGCCGATATTTGGCGCGCTGGCCAGCCCGCGCCGCAGGGTTTGCGCCCAAGCAGGATAGCCGATCGAGCGGGCAGACATATTGATCGACAATCGCAAAGTTGGATGCGCGGCCAATGCGCGCAGCCCCGCCTCTAGCGCGATACAGTCGATTTGGCGGCCCATTTCGCTGCCCTCTACCGCGCCCATAAAATCCTTGGCGGGAATCACGCGGTGGGTGGCGTCCAAGATGCGAATAAGCCCCTCATAAAAGGCGACTTTACTGGGGTCGGCGGCGGTAACAACAGGCTGATAGGCAAGGCGCAGGCGTTTTTGCGCAATCGCGTCGCGCACCATATCCATGGTGCTGCGTTCGATGCCGTCAATCGCTGCGCTTAAGGGGCTGTGCAGCCCCGCGCTTGCGTCAATGATGGGTTTACCCCGTTCGTATAACATCGCATGGCCCTTTGCTTTGGCCTAACCTGTCCGAAACCGCCTAAGATCAGGTAAAAAAGGGGATTTTCTGCGAATTGTTTATACATTTGCGGGGCAGCACCCGGCGCGTCGTATATGGGGCTTGATTACTCTCCACTGGCGTGGCTAGTGTTGCGCAGGGCGAAATGGGGGCAGGCATCTTGGCGCTAAGAACCTATCTGTTGGCGGCGGTCGTAGCGATCAGCGGGGTGGCCGGGCCCAGTTCCGCCTATGAGCTGCCTGATGATGAAAAAGCGGCCTCGTTCATCTGGTCAAATGTCATCGCGACCTTTTACCACGAATTGGGTCACGCGCTGATTGATGTATTGGAGCTGCCCGTTTTGGGGCGCGAAGAAGATGCCGCAGATTCGCTTTCGGCCTTACTGATCCATCAAATTTGGGAAGAGGACAGCGCGGCCCAGATGATTGACGAAACCGCCAATGCCTTTTTCTTGAACAGTCAAGAGGCAGATGCCAATGGCCATGAAACCGCCTATTGGGACGAACATAGCCTTGATCTGCAACGCTATTATAATCTGGTCTGCCTGTTTTATGGGGCCGATCCTGATGGGCGCGCATTTATCGTGACCGATTACGAATTGCCCGAAGACCGCGCAGAGCGCTGCCCTGACGAATTTGCACAAACCGAGGCGGCGTGGTCGGCTATGTTGGATCAAGCGGCTTGGCGCGAAGGCGCGGCTGGGCTGGTCATGCAGGGCGATGGCAGCGGCCCGCTGGCGGATTTGTTGGCCCAAGAAGTGGTGGATTTCAACGCAACCTACAGCCTACCCACCAGTGTTTTGGTCGAGTTGGCGGCCTGCGGTGAGGCAAATGCCTTTTACAATCCCGCAAACCAGACAGTGACGATCTGTTCGGAATATGCCGAAGAACTAGAGCGGCTGTACATGGCATCCTTGGAGGAATAGTTTTTTCAGTTTGTGATCACACAAATTTTTCATGTGATCACAAACTGAAAAAACTTGCGGCGCGCGGCCTTTGCGGACTAGGATTCAAGGTGACAGCGCCAAGAATGGCGCTATTGACTTAGCAACCACCGCCGATTGTCTTTGCGCATCGTGCAGGCAGCCAAAAGGATACCGCTATGGCCCAAAACCGCGTTGAACGCCCCCTTTCGCCCCATTTGCAGATTTACCGCCCGCAGCTGACCGCGATCTCGTCGATTTTGACGCGGATCACGGGCAATGCGCTGATTGTGGGCACGGTGCTGGCGGTCTGGTGGCTGGCCGCGGCGGCGGTTTCGGACGCGGCTTTTGCCCGCGCGGATGCAGTGGCAACCTCTTGGTTTGGCGATCTGGTGTTTTTGGGCAGCGCTTGGGCCTTGTGGTATCACTACCTCGCGGGCCTGCGGCATTTGTATTTTGATGCGGGCCATGGGCTGGATATTCCCACAGCGGAAAAACTGGGCTGGGGCGTCATCTTAGGGTCATTTGTTTTGACGGCGCTGACCGTTGTTTTGGTATAGGAGGCGGCCATGCGCTATTTAACCCCCCGCAAACGCGCGATTGGCAAGGGTGCCTCGCATACGGGCACGCACCATCACTGGGCGATGACGATGTCCTCGGTCGCGCTGGCGTTCATGGTTCCGACTTGGATGTATTTGTTTGGCTCAGCTTTGGGCGGCAGCCGCGCAGATGTGATCACAGCCTTTTCCCACCCTTTCACCGCCATTCTAACAGCGCTGATCTTGATCGTGGGCATGCGCCATTTCGCCATGGGCGCGACCATGATGATCGAAGATTACGCGCGTGGCACCACGCGCAAAATGCTGGTGATGTTCGTCACATCTTTGGCCACCATCACCGCCGCCACGGGCATCTATGCCCTGATCCGTATTGCACTTTAAGGAACCAGCATGACAAACGCCTATCCATACGAAGTGCATGATTATGACGTGGTTGTTGTGGGCGCGGGCGGCGCGGGGCTGCGCGCCACGTTGGGCATGGCCGAGCAAGGCCTGCGCACCGCCTGCGTGACCAAAGTGTTCCCAACCCGCAGCCATACCGTGGCCGCGCAGGGCGGCATCGCGGCCAGCCTTGGCAATATGGGCCCCGATAGCTGGCAGTGGCATATGTATGACACGGTCAAAGGGTCGGACTGGCTGGGCGACACCGATGCGATGGAATATTTGGCCCGCGAGGCGCCCAAAGCCGTCTACGAGCTGGAACATTACGGCGTGCCTTTCAGCCGCACCGAAGAGGGCAAGATCTACCAGCGCCCCTTTGGCGGCCATACCACCGAATTTGGCGAAGGCCCCCCCGTGCAGCGCACCTGCGCCGCCGCCGACCGCACGGGTCACGCGATTTTGCATACGCTGTATGGCCAAAGCCTGAAGAATAACGCCGAATTCTACATCGAATATTTCGCGCTGGATTTGATCATCACCGATGGCCGCTGCACGGGCGTTGTGGCGTGGAAGCTGGATGATGGCACGATCCATGTGTTCAACGCCAAGATGGTGGTTTTGGCCACGGGCGGCTATGGGCGCGCCTATTTCAGCGCGACCTCGGCCCATACCTGCACAGGCGATGGCGGCGGCATGGTGGCGCGCGCGGGTTTGCCGCTGCAAGACATGGAGTTCGTGCAGTTCCACCCCACGGGCATCTACGGCTCAGGCTGTTTGATCACCGAAGGCGCGCGCGGCGAGGGTGGCTACCTGACCAATTCCGAAGGCGAGCGCTTTATGGAGCGGTATGCCCCCCATTACAAAGATCTTGCGCCGCGCGATTACGTCTCGCGCTGCATGACGATTGAAATTCGCGAAGGGCGCGGCGTGGGGCCGAACAAAGACCATATCCATTTGCACCTGAACCACCTGCCGCGCGAGGCATTAGAGCTGCGCTTGCCAGGCATCACCGAATCGGCGCGCATTTTTGCGGGCGTTGATCTGCATAAAGAGCCGATCCCCGTGCTGCCGACCGTGCATTACAACATGGGCGGCATCCCCACGAATTATTGGGGCGAGGTGTTGAACCCCACCGCCAAAGACCCCGATGCTGTCTTCCCTGGCCTGATGGCCGTGGGCGAGGCGGGCTGCGCCTCGGTGCATGGCGCGAACCGTTTGGGGTCGAACTCACTGATTGATTTGGTCGTCTTTGGCCGCGCTGCTGCTATCCGCGCGGGCGAAATTGTGAACCCCAAGGAACGCAACGCCGATGTGAACCGCGCGGAAGTGGATAAATCGCTGGCCCGCCTTGACGCCACCCGCCACGCGAATGGCACCGTCCCCACCGCCGAATTGCGGTTGGATATGCAAAAAACCATGCAGGCCGATGCGGCGGTGTTCCGCACGGATAAGACGCTGGCGGATGGCGTGAAAAAGATGGAGGCCATCGCCGCCAAACTGCCAGATGTGAAGGTGACAGATCGCAGCATGGTTTGGAACAGCGATCTGATGGAAACGCTGGAATTGCAAAACCTGATGCCGAACGCGCTGGCGACCATCGTGGGCGCGCATGCCCGCACCGAAAGTCGCGGCGCGCATGCGCACGAAGATCACCCCACCCGCGATGATGCCACTTGGCGCAAGCATACGCTGGCCTATGTTGATGGGGCAAAGGTAAAGCTAACCTACCGCGCCGTGCATACCGACCCGCTGACAGCGGAAAAGGATGGCGGCATCAGCCTAAAGAAAATCGCCCCAGCCGAAAGGAAATTCTGATGCGCGCAGCAGTGATCATAGCGGCCTTGATGCTGGCTGGTTGCAATCCGATGGAGGTGGCCAATGTGGCGACCAAAAAAGCGGCCACTGTGGTGGTAACCTCTGTTTTGTCGCAAACTTTGCCCGCCCCCATGGCCGAACGCGCGGCGGTCTGCATCGTGGATGCCGCCAGCCCAGAAGAATTGCGCGCGCTGGCCGCCGATATTGGCGTATCTGCGGGCACGCAAACTGTCGCCAATATCAGCGCCTTGGCGCTGCGCCCATCGGCCACGCAGTGCATGGCCGCCGCCGCCGTGCCTGCTTTGATGGGGGGGGTGCTGTAGATGCGCCGGCCTAGCCGCCATGCGCCCCTTTTTTTGCTGGCCTGCGGGCCGATTCCCGTGCAGCAGGCCGAACGCAGAATGTCTAGAGCGCGCTCCGGCCTTGGCCCAAAAGCCAGGCAGAAGCCTGTTCCTCGGGTGTGAACAGCAGATGGCGAAATCGCTTGCTGCAGGCGGTAGCTGGCGTCTCCTCGACCGATTATCTAAAAGGGCGCGATCCCAGTGCCGTGTTCACCGAATGCGTCAAAGACCGTTCGGGCCAATTTCCGACCCGCGCCTTTACCGAATTTCCACCGCTACCACCCCCGCGAATTGAGTGTTGATGCCCTCAAAGGCCCCGTTGCCGCGCGCCTGCCTATTTTCAGGCGCGGCGCAGCTGCGGGTATGGGGTTAGCGCGATGGCTCAAAACGCCCCGCAAATGTGGCAGTCCCAACCGCACGCAGCGGCGCAAATGGTGCAGCTGCAAGGCGTCACCATCTTGCCCGCAACCCAAGTGCAGCGGCATATCGCGAACGGTGGCCCCGTATGGCCCCCCAATTCCGATATAATGCTGCGCCATTGCCGCGATGGTATGGCTGTCGGCACGCCGCCCGAGCCGCCCGCAGATGCGCCGACCCTGCACCTGCCCCGCGCGGTGTGGGGCGGTTTTTTGGACGCGCATTTTGGGCATTTCATGGCCGAGCATCTCTCGCGCATAGCCAATGCTGCGGCGCAGATGCCAACGGAAACCTTTGTATTCACGGTCGATCCCGCCTTGGGGCAGGGCGATTTGCCAAAGTGGATGTGGGACATTTTGGCCCATATTGGCGTGGCGCGCGGCCCAAGTGCATCTGGCGCAGGTGCCCGTGGTGGTGGAAACTCTTTTCGCAGGCCCGCAGGCCGAAATGCTGCCGCAAGTGGCACCAAGCAGCGGCTACCTTGACCTATTGGACAGGCTTGGCGCGCACGTTCAGCCCCTAGCGCATGACTTGGTCTATGTCAGCCGCGCGTTGCTGCCAGCCGCGGGCGGCGGCGGCACAGCGGGCGAGATTTATCTTGAAACACTGCTGCGCTTTGCTGGTGTGCAGGTGTTGGACCCAGCCAGCGCCAGCATTGCAGATCAAATGAACACCTATGCAGGTGCGCGGCATTTGGTTTTCGCCGAAGGATCGGCGCTGCATGGCCGCCAGCTGCTTGGCCACCTTCCCCAGCGCATCACCGTTTTGCGCCGACGTAAAGGGCGCAACATGGCGCGCGCGATGCTGGCCCCCGCGTTGCTGGCATTGAGCTTGGCGCCGATGTCGGCCAGCCTGCTGGTGCCGAGTGGAAAAACGGTGCGCCGCGCCCTGACCCGCGCCCTTCTTGCCCTACTGATCTGCTTGCGCTGTTTGCCGCCTTTGCCAAAGATCGGCGGTGGTGATTTGGCCAGTGGTTGGGACAACGCCGCCTTTCGCGCCGCTGCTGGTCGATGGCGAATGGCCTGGATCATCACCGCCGTCCGCTTGGCACGACGGCCGCCGCGCTACCTCATCGCCGCTGGCGCAGGTTTGCCTGGTCGCCTGCCCCGACACACCCGCGACTTGTCTAAAGGATAGAACCCATGGTGCAATTCACGCTTCCGAAAAATTCCAAAATCCGCACGGGCAAGACATGGCCAAAGCCTGCGGGCAACAATGTGCGCAAGTTCCAAATTTACCGCTGGACACCCGATGATGGCGAAAACCCGCGCGTGGACACCTATTTTCTGGATATGGACGCCTGCGGCCCGATGGTTTTGGACGCGCTGATCAAGATCAAGAACGAGATTGACCCAACGCTGACCTTCCGCCGCAGTTGCCGCGAGGGGATTTGCGGGTCTTGCGCGATGAACATCGACGGGATCAACACGTTGGCCTGTATTTACGGGCTGGACGAGATTAAGGGCGATGTGAAAATCTACCCGCTGCCGCATATGCCCGTGATCCGCGATTTGATCCCAGATCTTACGCATTTCTACGCCCAGCACGCCAGCATTATGCCGTGGCTGGAAACCAAAACCAACCGCCCCGCCAAGGAATGGCGCCAGTCTATCGAAGACCGCGCCAAACTGGACGGGTTATATGAATGCGTGATGTGCGCGTCCTGCAGCACGTCTTGCCCATCCTACTGGTGGAACGGCGATAAATACCTAGGCCCCGCCGCATTGCTGCACGCCTACCGCTGGATTATCGACAGCCGCGACGAGGCCACGGGTGAGCGTCTGGACGATCTGGAAGACCCGTTCAAACTATACCGCTGCCACACGATCATGAACTGCGCCAAAACCTGCCCCAAGGGGTTGAACCCCGCCAAGGCCATTGCCGAGATTAAGGGGATGATGGTGAACCGCGTCGTTTAAGGCGCGGTCTACCTCTAACAATACCGCTCAATCGCCAAAGTCTGGTTGTCGCCATAACGATCGCCTTCGGCAAAGCCTGCGGGCAAGATGGTTTCGATCTCGGCCAGATCCTGCGCTGATAGGGTGATGTCTTGCACCCATTGGCGCAGATTGGCCGCCTTGCGCGTGCCAGGGATGGGGATCAGATGATCGCCTTTGGACAAGACCCAGTGCAGCGCCACTGCCGATGTGTGCCAGCCGCGCGAAGCGCACCAAGCGCGAAAGCGGTCGATTTTGGCGGTGTTGGCGGCGAAATTCGGCTGCATAAAGCGCGGGTTTTGTGCGCGAAACCCATCGGTGGGTTGGGGCAGGGGCGCATCCGCCAGCATCCCGCGCGCAAGCGGCGAAAACGGCACAAAGGCCACGCCAAGGCGGGCACATTCTTGGATTAACCCCAGTTCGGGCTGGCGCGTCCATAGCGAATATTCATTCTGCACCGCACGGCAGGGGTGGATGGCATGGGCCGCGCGCAGAGTATAAGGTGCGATTTCGGACATGCCGTAACCGCCGATTTTCCCCTCCTCCACCAGCCGCGCCAGTGTGCCGATCACCTCGTCCAAGGGGCGGGCGGCCTCGCGGCGGTGAATATAAAACAGATCGACATAATCGCGGCCAAGACGTTTTAGCGATGCCTCTAATTCGCGGCGCAAATGCTGTGCGGAATTATCAACGCGGCGGGGCGGGCCTGCGACAAAGCTGGCTTTGGTCGCCAGCACGACATTGGGGCGGCGGCTGGACAGCCAGCGGCCCAGCACCGTTTCCGAAATGCCCATGCCATAGATATTGGCGGTGTCGATATGGGTGATGCCCGCCTCATACATCGCGTCCAGACAGGCCGCGCTTTCGCTCTCGTCCGTGGGGCCAAAAATGCCTCCAAAAGACATCGCACCAAAGCCTATCTGCCCTACCATTGGGCCATTCGCCCCCAGTTGCCGCTGTTTCATGATGCGTCAAACGCCGCCTTCAGCGCGCATTCCACCATCGCGCCAAAGCTGCGTTCGCGGTCAATGGCGGGCAGCGCCTCGCCCGTTTGAAGATGGTCGGAAATTGTCAACACCGCCAGCGCGCGGCGACCATAGCGGGCGGCGAGGGTGTACAGCTCGGCCGCCTCCATCTCGACGCATAGCACCCCGTGGCGGGTCAACTGCTCGCCCAAATCGGGCCTTTCGTCATAGAAGGTGTCAGATGAATAAATCCCGCCCACATGCACGGGCGCACCGATACCTTGCGCGGCGCGGTAGGCGGCCATCAGCAGACCAAAATCGGCGCAAGGCGCATAGTTCAACTCACGAAAAATGCTGGCCGAGGGGCTGCCGCAGGTGCTGGCGGTTTGGGCCAGAACCACATCGCGCACCTTGACGTGGGGCTGCATCCCGCCCGCGCTGCCAATGCGGATCAGCGTTTGCGCGCCGAAATCGCGGATCAGTTCATTGGCGTAAATCGACAGCGACGGCATCCCCATGCCGCTGCCGTGAATGGTGACAGGGTGGCCGCGCCATGTGCCCGTATAGCCCAGCATACCCCCGCACCTCGTTCACCAGAACGGGGTTTTCCAAATAGGTCTGCGCCGCCCAGCGCGCGCGGTAGGGATCGCCAGGCAGTAGAACCGTAGGGGCAATATCGCCTGACTTTGCGCCGATGTGGTGGGTCATTTCTTCCTCCGTTTGTGCAAGGCTAACCCAGCGCCGCGCGGGGTGAAAGGCGCAATTTTTGCGGCTAAAACGTTGCAGATTAACAAAATACCCCCTAAGCAGGGCAAAACAGGGCAGGGAGGACGTTGTGGCTTCAGATCAGATCGACGCAAGGGTAGAGGCGATTATGACGGGGCTAACGCTAAAGCAGGCCGTGTCGCTGTTATCGGGCGCCGATAATTGGACAGTTCAGCCTGATGCGTCGCTAGGTTTGGGCCGTTTGCGCGTGACCGATGGGCCAAATGGTGCGCGCGGCGGCGGCAGCCTGATCGGCGGCGTCAAAACGGCGGCTTTCCCTGTGGGCATTGCGCTGGGCGCGACCTGGAACCCCGATTTGCTGCGCGAGATTGGCGCGGCTTTGGCCGCCCAAGTCAAATCAAAAAACGCCCATATGCTGTTGGCCCCCACGGTGAATATTCAGCGCAGCGTGACCAACGGGCGCAATTTTGAATGTTATTCGGAAGACCCCGTTTTGACCGCCGAACTGGCAGCCGCCTATATTCAGGGCCTGCAAGGCGAAGGTGTGGCCGCCACGGTCAAGCATTTCGTCGGCAATGAAAGCGAGATCGAGCGCACGACGATATCGTCGGATATTGACGAGCGGTCTTTGCGCGAGGTTTATTTGGTTCCCTTTGAGGCGGCAGTAAAACGCGGCAAGGCTTGGGGGATTATGTCCTCTTATAACAAACTGAACGGCACCTATACCGCCGAAAACCATTGGCTGCTCAGCGAGGTGCTGCGCGGCGATTGGGGCTATGATGGTATCGTCATGTCCGATTGGTTTGGCAGCCGCACCACGGCCCCCACGGTGAACGCGGGGCTGGATTTGGAAATGCCAGGCCCCACGCGCGACCGTGGCGACAAGCTGCTGGCGGCGGTTCAGGCGGGCGAGGTGGCGGCGGAAACTGTGATGGGGCTGGCCCGCAACATGCTGCGCCTGATGGCAAGGGTGGGCAGTTTGGATGACCACCGAAAGTTTGTCGAAACTGCCCATTCCACGCCCGAACTCTCGGCCCTGATCCGCCGCGCAGGGACGCAAAGCATTGTCATGCTGAAAAACGATCGCGGGATCTTGCCGCTGCCGAAGGCAGGCACGTTGGCAGTGATTGGCCCCAATGCCAAAACGGCGCAGATCATGGGCGGCGGGTCGGCGCAGTTGAACCCGCTATCACGCCATTTCGCCCTATGAGGGGTTAGAGGCCGCCTTGGGCGCGGGCGCGCTGCGCTATGCGCAGGGCTGCACCAATCATCGCTGGGAACCTGTGCTGCAAGGCCCGCTGACGCTGGAATTTTTCGCAGGCCGTGATCTGCAAGGCCCCGCTTTATCGACCGAAGTCATGGATATAGGCGAGGCGTTTTGGCTGCCGCCTTTGGCGGACGGGCGCGCTGATCCTGCCAATTTCAGTGCGCGCATGCGCGGCACGTTTACGCCCGAAGTGGGCGGCATTCACCGCGTTGGCCTGGTCGCAGCGGGCTTTGCACGGGTCTATGTCAATGGCCAGTTGATCGCCAATGCATGGGACGGTTGGAAAAAAGGCCGCACCTTCTTTGAGGAGGGCTGCGACGAGGTTGTGGGCGAGGTGAACCTGCCTGCAGGCCAGCCCGCCGAAGTGGTGGTGGAATTTGCCACTCGCCCTGCCGATAACCTTTTGGTGTCGGCGGTGCGCATCGGCATCGGTTGCCCGTTGGGCGACGACGACATCGCGCAGGCGGCCCGCGTGGCCGCAAGCGCCGACCGCGCCGTTGTCTTTGTGGGGCGCAATGCGCAATGGGATACCGAAGGGTGGGATTTGGAAAATATCCGCCTGCCTGGCCGTCAAGATGAATTGGTCGCCGCCGTGCTGGCTGCAAATCCGCGCACGGTTGTTGTGCTGCAAACGGGCGGGCCTGTGGAAATGCCATGGCTAGAGAACGCCCCCGCTGTGCTGCAAGCGTGGTATCTGGGGCAAGAGACGGGCCATGCGATTGCCGATGTGTTGCTGGGGCAAGCCGAACCTGCGGGGCGGCTGGCGCAAACCTATCCACGCCGCTGGATTGACAATCCCACCCATTCACAAGACGCCCAGATTTACCCCGGCCTGAACGGGCATGTGCGCTATGGCGAGGGGGTGCTTATCGGCTATCGCCATTACGACCGTCATGGCGTCACCCCGCTGTTCCCCTTTGGCTATGGGCTAAGCTATACCGATTTTGCGCTGTCGGGCCTAACACCAGGCGATGATTTGCGTGCGCAGGTGACAATCACCAACACAGGCGCGCAGGCGGGCACTGCCGTAGTGCAGCTGTATGTTGCCCCGCAAAACGCCCCTGTTCTGCGCCCTGAAAAAGAGCTGAAAGCCTTTGCCAAGGTGCATCTGGCGGCGGGCGAGACGCGGACCTTGTCGCTACAGCTGACTGCGCGCGATTTTGCCTATTGGGACAGTGGCGCGCGCAATTGGCATGTGGCGGCTGGCGATTACACGTTGCGCGCAGGGCTTTCGGCGGCGGATCTGCGGCTGGATGCCGCAATCACTATGCCCGATCAACGCCTTGCGCCCTAAACCGCCCTACTCAGCGGCGGCGGGGGGGCTGTCCACCAGGGCGACGATGTCGATCATGATGCGGTTCAGTTCAAAATCCTTGGGGGTGTAAACGGCGGCAACGCCTGCGGCGCGCAGAGCGCTTGCGTCATCCTCGGGGATGATGCCGCCCACGATCAGGGGGATATGGCCCAGCCCTTCGGCCCGCATCCGCGCCAGCACATCGCGCACCAGCGGCAGGTGGCTGCCCGATAGGATCGACAGGCCGATGACATGGGGGTTTTGCGCATGGGCGGCGGTGACAATTTCGGCGGGTGTCAGGCGGATGCCCTCATAATGGATCTCCATTCCGCAATCGCGGGCGCGGGCGGCGATCTGCTCGGCCCCGTTGGAATGGCCGTCAAGGCCCGGCTTGCCGACAAGAAAAGACAGTGGGCGGCCCAGTTTGGCGGATAGGGTTTGCACCGCCTCGCGGATGGGTTCCAACCCCTCAACGCGGTTCGAGGGTGATTTGGAAACCCCCGTGGGCGCGCGGTATTCGCCAAAGGCGGCGCGGGCGCAGGCGGCCCATTCGCCCGTGGTCGCCCCCGCCTTTGCGGCTGCAATCGAGGCAGGCATGACGTTTTCGCCCGATTGCAGCGCCGCGCGCAGATCGGCCAGCGCGGCAGTGACCGCCGCCGCATCGCGCGCCGCGCGCCAAGCGTTCAGCCGCGCGATCTGGTCTGCCTCTGCGGCGGGATCGGACACCATGATCGACCCATCGCCTGCGGTCAGCGGGCTATCTTCGCCCTTTTGCCAGCGGTTCACGCCCACCACCACCGTCTCGCCCGTCTCGACCTTGGCGATGCGTTCGGCGTTACTTTCAACAAGGCGGCCCTTCATATAGTCAATCGCCGCGACCGCGCCGCCCATATCGTCAATCCGCGCCAGTTCCTCGCGCGCGCCATCCGCCAGCTGCGCCACCTTGCGGTCAATTGCAGGATTGCCGTCGAACAGATCGTCATATTCCAGCAAGTCTGTCTCATAGGCCAGTATCTGCTGCATGCGCAGCGACCATTGCTGATCCCATGGGCGCGGCAGGCCCAGCGCCTCGTTCCACGCGGGCAGTTGCACGGCGCGGGCGCGGGCGTTTTTCGACAGCGTCACCGCCAGCATTTCGATCAAGATGCGGTAGACGTTGTTTTCAGGTTGCTGTTCGGTCAAACCCAAAGAGTTGACCTGCACCCCATAGCGGAAGCGGCGGTATTTCGCGTCCGTGATGCCATAGCGGGTCTCGCAAATCTCGTCCCACAGCTCGACAAAGGCGCGCATCTTGCACAGCTCGGTCACAAAGCGGATGCCCGCGTTCACAAAGAACGAAATCCGCCCGACCATGGCAGGGAAATCTGACGCGGCCACCTTGCCGCGCAGATCATCCAGCACGGCGCAAGCGGTGGCAAGCGCAAAGGCCAGCTCTTGGTCTGGCGTCGCGCCCGCCTCTTGCAGGTGATAGCTGCACACGTTCATCGGGTTCCATTTGGGCAAATGGGTTTGGGTATAGGCCGCCACATCGGTGATCATCCGCAGGCTGGGTTTGGGCGGGCAGATGTAGGTGCCGCGCGAGAGGTATTCCTTGATCAGATCGTTCTGCACCGTGCCTTGCAGGGCGGAAATATCTGCGCCCTGCTCCTCGGCCACGGCGATATACAGGGCCAGCAGCCACGGTGCGGTGGCGTTGATCGTCATCGACGTGTTCATCTGCTGCAAGGGGATGGCGTCAAACAGCGCGCGCATATCGCCCAGATGGCAGACGGGCACGCCCACCTTGCCCACCTCGCCGCGCGCCAAAACGTGATCGCTGTCGTAGCCCGTCTGCGTGGGCAAATCAAAGGCAACCGATAGGCCCGTCTGCCCCTTGGCCAGATTGCCGCGATAAAGGGCATTGCTTGCCGCCGCCGTGGAATGGCCCGCATAGGTGCGAAACAGCCACGGCTGGTCTTTTGCAGGTGCAGAATCGGTCATGGCGCAGCCCTTTGGCAATATAATTTCGTATGACCGTCAGTAAGCGCAATTTTCGACCCTTGTCAATCGCTGCGCTGCGGCATTCGTGGCAGAAGAGGCGCTTTTACCGCAGGCGTGAGCTCTTCGCAAACCTGCAAAGCGGCTATTGTTTGCACCCGGACCACTTTGCCGCTGTGGCTGCTTGCCGTGATCTTGCTGTTTGCAGGTCGTGCTCTGTTGCACTGCGATTGTGGCGGTGTTGGCCGGGTTCTGGGCCGTGCGTTGGTTCTTTCGGCGGCGGTTGGAAAAGGCGGTGGCGCGGCTGAACACCCGCCTTGACCGCCCGATCGAGCCGTTCAAACTGGCCCGCCGCCAAGATATGATCGCGCGCCTTCTGTATGATCCGCGCGTTCTAGAGGCGGTGGGCGAACACGCCCATGCGCAAGGCATCCCTGGTAATGTGGCGCTGCAAGAGGCGCGGAGCTATGCGCGCGAAATTGTGCCTGCCTTTTCGGCCACCCTTTATTTCGGTGTGGCCATTCGCGCAGCGCGCTGGCTGTCCAAAGGGTTCTACCGCGTGCGATTGGGCAAACTGGACGCTGCCCTATCGCATATCGACCCAAAGGCGACTGTGGTTTTTGTGATCAACCACCGCAGTAATATGGATTACGTGCTGATCACTTGGCTGGCTGCCAGCCGCACCAACCTGTCCTATGCGGTGGGCGAATGGGCGCGGATTTGGCCGCTGTCGGGGCTGATCCGCGCGATGGGGGCCTATTTTATTCGGCGATCCTCGCGCAATGATCTGTATCGCCGCGTGCTGGCGCGCTATGTGCAAATGGCGACCGAAGAGGGGACAACGCAGGCGATTTTCCCCGAAGGTGGGCTGTCGCTGGACGGCACAACAGGCGCGGCGAAGATGGGGCTTTTGTCCTATATCGCCGCCGCTGACATGCCTGCGGGGCGCGATGTGGTCTTTGTGCCTGTGGGGCTGGCCTATGACCGCGTGCTGGAAGACCGCATTTTGATCCGTGCGCAGCGGGCAGGCACGCGGGCTTTGCGAGGTGTCACGCGCCAGTAGGGCTGCAGGGTTTGTGGTGGGCCTTCTTTGGCACAACTAAGCGCGCCGCTTTTCGGGGGTCTGTTGGCTCGGCTGCCGCAGGGTTTGGCGCGCCGGTGTCGTTGCGTGGTTTTCCGTGGCGCAGGGCAATGATCGAGGGGTTGGGCGTCCGAACTGATGGCGAGCTATTTGCGCCGTTGTGCCCGTTTTGCCCGTGCCGCTGATGGCGGCTGCTTATGGCCAGGGGCGCGCCCATAACCGAACGATGATGCTGCTGGCCGCGGGCGCAGGGGGGTGGCTGGATTGAGGCGCAAGGGGCTGGTGCAGGCGCGGGGCGCGGTGCTGAAACTGCCCCAGCGCGATCGCTTGCTGCATTTCGGCCTGCGCCCCCTGATCGCGCGGGGCGTCTTGCGGGCCGATTTAACAGTGGCAGACCCAGATATGCTGCAATTTGGTCGCCGCAGCGTTCCCTAAAGATTGCGCTGCACTGCCGCAGACATAAAATTACAAAATACTGCACTGCGGAGGTGTTGCAAAGTTGCGCAGTGGATTCGTAACCCATGGTCAACCGCGCCGATTCGCGGCGCGGATTGGCTCAGGAGGAACGAGATGGCCTTGGATACGCAGCGTTCCATCACTCCCTACACGGCTCCCATGAAAGACCTTTATGAGGTTGGCGAAATGCCCCCCTTGGGCCATGTGCCGCAGCAAGATGCACGCCTGGTGTATCCGCCGCGAACGGCACGGCTGAGCCTGACGCCGCGATGCAGCTGGAGGTGGTGGATACGCCGGAAAATCGATAGCGACGAGGTGCTGGTGTTGGTGATGGCGGCGGGCGTGAATTATAACGGCGTCTGGGCGGCGCTTGGGCCAGCCGGTCAGTCCGTTTGATGGGCACAAGCAGTCTTATCACATCGGGGGTCGGATGCCGCTGGCATTGTCTGGGCCGTCGGTGACCGCGTCAAGCGGTGGAAGGTTGGGGATGAGGTGGTCATCCACTGCAATCAGGACGACGGCGATGATGAGGAATGTAACGGCGGCGACCCGATGTATTCGCCAACGCAGCGCATCTGGGGATACGAGACGCCGGACGGGCTTTTGCCCAGTTCACCCGCGTGCAGGCGCAACAGTTGATGCGCCGCCCAAAGCACCAGACATGGGAAGAAAGCGCCTGCTACACCCTGACGCTGGCCACCGCATGGCGAATGCTGTTCGGGCACGAGCCGCATGAATTGAAGCCCGGTCAGAACGTGCTGGTCTGGGGTGCGTCGGGCGGCCTTGGGTCTTATGCGATCCAGTTGATCAACACAGCGGGGGGCAATGCGATCGGCGTGATCAGCGATGAGGGCAAGCGCGATTTCGTCATGGGTCTGGGCGCGAAAGGCGTGATCAACCGCAAGGATTTTGACTGCTGGGGCCAGATGCCAAAGGTAAACAGCCCGGAATACAAGGCCTGGTTCAACGAGGTGCGCAAGTTCGGCAAGGCGATCTGGGATATCACGGGCAAGGGCAACAACGTCGATATCGTGTTCGAACATCCGGGCGAGGCGACCTTTCCCGTGTCGGTTTGTTGGTTTGCAAAAGGGGTGGCATGGTGGTGATCTGCGCAGGCACCACAGGGTTCAACCTGACGCTGGATGCGCGCTATCTGTGGATGCACCAAAAACGCGTGCAGGGGTCGCATTTTGCAAACCTGAAACAGGCGGCTGTGGCCAATCAGTTGATGGTGGAACGCCGGCTTAGATCCGTGCCTGTCAGAGGTGTTTCCGTGGGACGATATTCCGGCGGCGCATATGCAAGATGCTGCGCAACAAACACAAACCGGGCAATATGGCCGTTCTTGTGCAGGCCCCCCGGACGGGTCTGCGCACCTTTGAAGACACGCTAGAGGCCAGCCGCGCGCGCTAAACTTCGCAAACTGCATATGGGGCCAGCCTGCAAGGGCTGGCCTTTTGCATGTGTGGGGCCGGTTTGTCGCCCATATAGAAACAGTTTGTTTCCAGTGCCTTAGATACCCTCACTACCCGAATTGGCGTACATTACCTTAGGTAATTAATTTATTTTGTGCGGTTCTGGTATGCGCCATGAATGGATCTTTGATGTGCTGACCGATTTGCGCAAGTATGCGGAAAAGAATGGCCTAGTGGATATCAAGTCTGAAACAGATCGCCTGCTAGATGTCGCGCGCCGCGAGTTGACCGAAAAAACCAAATCTGAACAAGACCCTAAGGGCGGCAACAGCGCGCCTTAACTGCCCCATCTGTGCATTCGCCTTTTGTTGCGTTATGCAAGGCTATGACCCTGCCCAGCATAACCTTTTCCGACGACCAAGCCGAGGCTTATGACCGTGTGGCCGCATTGCTGGCACAAAATGGCGTCGATCTGGCCGATGGCGCAACGACGCCGCGCAGCGAAGCTGGGGCCGCATCCGTGCTGGCCGTTGTCGGCAAGGCGGGGTCGGGCAAAACGATGCTGCTGGCGGCGCTGTTCAAGTCCATGGCCGCGGCGGGCGTCGATTTGGTTTCGGGCGATTATGAACCCAAACGGCGCAAAGACCGCCGCACGCTGGCGATACTGGCCCCCACGAATAAGGCCGCCTCGGTGCTGCGCCTGCGCGGTGTGCCTGCCACCACCATCCACCGTATCCTTTATACCCCCATTTACGACCCGCAATACGAAAAAATCGCCGAATGGCTGACAGGCACCGCCCCGCGCCCCTTGGTCGAAGGGCTGACCGATCTGGCCCTAGACCGTGCGCATGCGTTTTATGCGTCGGTGCCCTCGATCCCGGGCGCACTGGCGGCGGCGGCCTGCGCGGGTCTGATTTCGATCAGGCGGCTGGAAGCGCCGTGAAGAGCCGCTGGATATTGGCTTTGTCGACGAAAGCTCGATGCTGGACGAACGCCAGTTTGATGACCTGCGCGAGATTTTTCAACACTTGTGCTGTTTGGCGATTCCGCCCAGCCGCTGCTCCCCGTCGGCCTGTCGGGCGAGATGGTGTTTGACCGATTGGGGCAGGGCAATCGCCTGACTCTATCGCGCATCCACCGCCAAGCGGAGGGCAACCCGATCTTGGATTTGGCACATGCTCTGGGTGATCCTGACCTTACCTTCGACCGTTTTGAGGGGATGGTGCGGGCGCGCCGCCCAAACCGACGACCGCGTGAT
>JAXHON010000036.1:0-83163 GCA_034519315.1 Cypionkella sp.
ATGACAAAGACAACTGTTAGGATCAAAAACCGCCCCGACAGCGTGCGCACAAACCCAGACCGCCGCGCCGCTATCGGGTGCGCAGGCAGGGCCGCTGTGGCTATGTCGATCCCGCGATCTTGGGTCACAATGGGCACATTCCTTTTGACCCACTTGGCGGCAATCGCCAATATCGGGGGCATGCTTTGCACAATAGCAGCTTGCACAGACATGGGCGAGAGGTAAGAGCTGCGCAAAGGCCAGTCGATTTTCGCGCGAAAAAGCGCCCGCAGCACGCCAATTTCACGCATTGCACCGTTGACTTGATGCCAATCCACGCCTAAAGGCAGGGCTTCAAGTTTTCGGCACTCGAATCTGTTGGTTCGGTGCCCATGTCTGATGGAGTTCGCGATGAAGCGCACATTTCAACCTTCGAACCTAGTTCGCACCCGCCGCCATGGGTTCCGTGCGCGTATGGCCACCAAAAGCGGCCAAGCCATCCTATCGGCACGCCGCGCCAAGGGTCGCAAGAAACTGTCTGCCTAATCTTTTGGGATAATCTTGGCCATCTTGGATAAGATGGGCGTAAGAGGCACGATATGACACCGCCGAAGGCATCGGATCAGGGCAAAGATTGCGCCTCCGACATCGCCTCGGCGGTTTTCGTTTGCGCGGGGGCAATTCAAACCCTGACAAAGCGGGCGGATTTTCTGCGCGCCTCGAGTGCGCGGCGGATGGGAACGGGTAGCTTTTTGCTGCAAGCGCGGGCGCGCGGCGATGATACTGCGGCCATACGCATCGGATTCACAGCATCCAAGAAAATCGGCAATGCTGTGGCGCGCAACCGTGCCAAGCGGCGGATGCGGGCGCTGGTGCGGGCTGTCTTGCCCGACCTTGGGCGCGCGGGTTGGGATTATGTTTTGGTCGCCAAACCGCAGGCGACGATCACGCGCGATTATGCCGATATGCTGGCTGATCTAACCCGCGCTTTGGGGCAAATTCATAGCGACAAGGTGCGGCCATGACTCCGCTGGCCCATATCGTCGCCCTGCCCGTTCGCGCCTACCGTTTGCTGCTATCGCCATGGGTGGGCCATGGCTGCCGCTATCAACCCACATGCAGCGCCTATGCGCTAGAGGCGCTGGAGCGGCACGGCGCGATCAAAGGCACCTATCTGACACTGCACCGTATCTTGCGCTGCCACCCTTGGGGCGGGCATGGCTATGACCCCGTTCCAGGCAGCGACCCTTATCACAAGCATGATTAAGCAATGTTAGAGACCGACATCCCCCCAATCTTGCGAAACGCGCCTCAGACCGACAGATTTCGCCGCCTGCACAAACAGATTTTGCAAGACGTGCGGCAGGCGCTGGACACCTATGGCATGGTGCAGCGCGGGGCGCGCTGGCTAGTGTGCCTGTCGGGCGGCAAAGACAGCTATACGCTGCTGGCGATTTTGCAGGATCTAAAATGGCGCGGGCTGCTGCCCGTGGATCTGCTGGCCTGCAATCTGGATCAGGGCCAGCCGAATTTTCCCGCCACCGTGCTGCCCGAATTTCTAACGCGAATGCAAATTCCGCACCGCATCGAATACCAAGACACTTATTCGATTGTGGTCGACAAAGTGCCGCAGGGCCGCACCTATTGCGCGCTATGTTCGCGTTTGCGGCGGGGGAACCTATACCGCATCGCCCGCGAGGAAGGGTGCAGCGCCGTGGTGCTGGGCCATCACCGCGATGACATGCTAGAGACGTTTTTCATGAACCTGTTTCACGGCGGTCGGCTGGCGACCATGCCGCCCAAATTGGTGAATGAAGAGGGCGATTTGTTCGTGCTGCGCCCGCTGGCCATGGTGGCAGAAGCGGACTGCGACGCGTTTTCCCGCGCGATGAATTACCCGATCATTCCGTGCGATTTATGCGGCAGCCAAGAGGGGTTGCAGCGCGTGCAGGTTAAGAAAATTCTGGATGAGTGGGAGGCGCGCAGCCCAGGGCGGCGCGGAATTATGGCGCGGGCGCTTATGCATGTGCGCCCCTCACATTTGGCCGATCCCGCGCTGTTCGATTTCGCCGCGCTGGTGCTAAAGGACGGCGGATACGGAAATTTTAATGAAAATGCGTTGCAACTGGGCGGTGTAGATTAACCTCCTGCTTAGACCCTTTGCCTAGCGTGACCCGCGTGGGGTGTTTTGTCCCCATGTGGCGCAAAGGGTTTGACTATGCTGGGCGAAATTCGCGGCAGAATTACTGGAATTGGCATGGCAACGCTGGCAGTGATTCGCCGCCCCGAATGGATTGTGTTCATTCCTGCGATCAGCCTTGCCGCGTTCTGGCTTGGCGGGGAAAGCAGCCTTTTGGCGGCGGCGCTGGGTTTGCCGATGGTTTTGGCAATCCTTGGTGCAATGCGCCTAGATCGTGACGCGCGCGCCGCCGTGCAAAGTGACCATTTAGCATTGCGTAACCACGTCGTTGAACGTTTGGATGAATTGCTGCAAAATTTGCCCTTTGACGGCAAACATACGGCCTGCCTTGTGGTGCAATTTGACGGGGCCGACCAATTTTTAGCGCGCCATGGTCGGGCGGCTGAAAGTAAAGTGCTTGCGCGGTCGGCCGAACGTATTTGTGCGGCGCTGCGCGATGGAGACACAGTTGCGCGGTTGGAAGGGGGCGGCTTTGCCGTGGCGCTGGCCCCTGCCCATAGGTTGGATTTGGAAACCGTGGTGCAATTGGCCGCACGCCTGCAAGCGGCAATTTCTGCCCCTGTGGAAATTGATGCCGTGCGCCGTTATGTCTCCTGCTCGGTTGGGTTCTGCCTATCCAGCCGCGCGCCCGCGCCCACTGGCACCGCCCTACTAGAGGCAGCCCAAGTTGCGGCTGATGAGGCGCGCCGCAATGGCCCTGGTGCCTTGCGAGTCTTTGCCCCCGAAATGGCACGCACGCGGGCGGATCATGACGCGCTGCGCGCCGAATTGGAATATGCGCTGGACGAAGGGCAAATTCGCGCCCATTTCCAACCACAGGTGTCCACCGACACGGGGGCAATCACGGGATTCGAGGCGCTGGCGCGCTGGTATCACCCCAGTAAGGGCCTGCTTGGCCCCGCCGTTTTTCTGCCCTTGATCGAAGCGGCTGGCCTGTCGGAACGTCTGGGTGAGGTTATGCTGCAAAACGCGCTGGCAGCATTGGTACGCTGGGACGGGCAGAATTTGAACATCCCTGCCGTTTCGGTCAATCTTTCGGCGGAAGAATTACGCAACCCCCGACTGGCCGACAAAATCAAATGGGAGCTGGACCGCTTTGATCTTAATCCCAACCGTTTATGCGTTGAGGTATTGGAAAACGTTGTTTCCGCATCCGATGACGATGTGATTGTCGCCAATATTGCGGCCTTGTCACGACTTGGCTGTGGGATTGATTTGGATGATTTTGGCACAGGCCACGCCTCGATCACATCGATTCGCCGCTTTGCCATTCGGCGGCTGAAAATTGACCGCAGTTTTGTGACACGGCTGGACGAAGACCGCGCACAACAACGGATGATTTCTGCCATTTTATCCATGGCAGAACGACTAGAGCTGGCGACCTTGGCCGAAGGGGTAGAAACTGCCGCCGAACACGCGATGCTCGCGCAATTGGGCTGCAATGATGTGCAGGGCTTTGGCATAGCTCGCCCAATGCCAATTGAAGAAACCGCAGGCTGGATCGCTGCCCAGCGGTGCAAAATTGGCAAACTGCCGCGAATCAACCACGAAATGCGGTAAGGCGAGCCCCACATCGCGCAAAACCGCTTGACCTTTGCCGCCCCCTATCGTTGAACCTGCCCAACCTGAAAACAACATGGCGGCGGCCCAAATGGACGATCAAAACAAAAACCTTATCTTGGCAACGGCGCTGAGCCTTGGGGTCATTCTGATTTGGTTTGTTGGCGGGCCAATGGTGTTTCCACAATGGTTTCCCGAACCTTCGACACAAACGCAGCTGACCACGCCAGACGGCACGCCCGTGGATGCAGCAAAAGTGCCGCCCGCGCCTAATGCCGCGCCCAACGCCGCGACCGAAACGGCTGCCGAAAGCGCCAACGATGCGCCGCGCATCACCATCGACACGCCAAAGCTGTCAGGCACGATTTCCACGCTGGGCGGGCGGATTGACGATTTGTCGTTGAAGACCTACCGCGACACCTTGGCCGTCGATTCCGCCACTGTAAAACTATTGTCCCCAGTTGGCGACACCACTCCCTATTTCGCGGTTTTTGGCTGGGCGAACGGCGAGGGACTAACCTCTGATGACGTGCCCAATGCATTGACCGTTTGGCAAACCACTTCGGGCGAAACGCTCACCCCCGAAACTCCTGTCACCTTGCAGTGGCAAAATGCCAAAGGTTTGACCTTTACGCGCACCATTGCCGTCGACAAGGCCGCCATGTTTACCGTCACCGACGAGGTGAAAAACAGCAGCAGTGCCAGCGTTAATCTTTACAACTACGGAATCGTCGCCCGCTACGGCCTGCCCAAGCTGACAAATATCTATGTCGTCCACGAAGGCCTGATCCGCCGCACGGACGGTGTTTATCATGAAGAAAACTATGACGACTTTGCCGGTTTGCCCATCTCGGAACGCGAGGGCGCGCATCTGGAAACAGTCGAGGCCGCAAATGAAGGCTGGATCGGCTTTACCGATCACTACTGGATGACAACGCTGATCCCGGCCCAAGGCCAAGCGTTCACCGCCGCCAGCAAGTTCCTGCCCACGGACAACAAATATCAGGCCGAAGTGCGCTATCCCCTTGTGACATTGGCTGCTGGGCAAAGCACCATTTCGACCACCCGCGTCTTTGCGGGCGCGAAGGAATGGGCCACGATCCGCGACTATCAAAACAAGGATGGCATTGCAGGATTCATCGACTCAATCGATTGGGGTTGGTTTTATTTCTTGACCAAACCCATCTTCGCCGTGCTGCACTGGCTAAACCTGCAAATTGGCAACATGGGTGTCGCCATCATTGGTCTGACCTTTGTGCTGAAACTGCTTGTGCTGCCGCTTGCATATAAATCCTATGTTTCGATGGCCCGCATGAAAGAACTGCAGCCCGAGATGGAGGCATTAAAGGAAAAGTTTGGTGAAGACCGCGCTGGCCTGCAAAAGGCGATGATGGGTCTTTATAAGGATAAAAAGGTGAACCCCGCTGCGGGCTGCCTGCCTATTTTGATCCAAATTCCCATTTTCTTCGCATTGTACAAAGTTATTTTCGTCACAATCGAATTGCGTCACGCGCCATTTTTCGGCTGGCTGAACGATCTTTCCGCGCCAGATACATCCAGCCTGTTCAACCTGTTCGGTTTGCTGCCATGGGGCGCACCCGAAGCTGGGTCGATCTTGGCACTGATCTTTATCGGCGTTCTGCCAATCCTGCTGGGCATCACCATGTGGCTGCAACAAAAGCTGAACCCCGCGCCCACCGACGCCGTACAACAACAGATCTTTGCCTGGATGCCATGGGTATTCATGTTCATGCTGGGCAGTTTTGCCAGCGGGCTGGTGGTGTATTGGATCACCAACAATACGATCACCTTTATCCAGCAATATCTGATCATGCGCAGCCACGGCCACACGCCCGACATTTTTGGCAATATCAAATCGGGCTTCAGCAAAAAGGCCGCGACTGGGCCGATTGAATCGAAAAAGAAGTGACAGCATAGTCAACGCGCCCTGCGCGCGCGCCGGCCTGCTGGGAAAGTTGATCTTGCTATGTCCATGACCTTTACCCTTGCGCCGCCCCCAGATACGCCCGACCGCGAGGCGGGGCGGCTTTTGTTTGCGGGGCCTGTGGATTTTGTCAAAGGTGTGGTCGCCATGTCAGGCCTGCCCGCGCCAGATCGGCTGGAGGTGTGCTTTGCGGGGCGGTCCAATGTAGGAAAATCCAGCCTGATCAATGCGCTGACAGGGCGCAAGAACCTTGCCCGTGCCTCAAACACCCCTGGCCGCACCCAAGAGATCAACTTTTTTGCGCTGGGCGAAATGAACCGCTATTTGGTCGATCTGCCCGGCTATGGCTATGCCGAGGCACCGCGCCCCGTTGTGGCCAAATGGCAGGCGCTGCTGAAATCCTATCTTGCGGGCCGCCAAACCCTGCGCCGCGCCTTTGTGCTGATTGATACGCGCCACGGCGTCAAAGACGTGGACGAAGAGATTATGCAGCTGCTAAACCGCAGCGCGGTCACCTTTCAGGTGGTGATGACCAAGGCCGATAAAGTATCCAAAGCCGAGGCAGATGCAAACATCGCCCAAACCATGGCCGCACTGGCAAAACACCCAGCCGCTTATCCCGAAATTGTGCTGACAAGTTCCGAGAAAGGCGACGGGATTGAAACCCTGCGTGCCATTATTGCGACTTTGGTTTAACAAGGCGAGGTCGATATGAAAGAGCAAAACCTGAACATGGCCAACGCAATCACCACTGCCAAAATGCTGTCCGAGGCGCTGCCCTATTTGCAGCGGTTCACGGGCGCGGTGGTGGTGGTGAAATTCGGCGGCAATGCCATGGGCGATGATGCCGCCATGGCGGAATTTGCCCGCGATATTGTGCTGATGCGCCAAGTGGGGGTGAACCCTGTGGTCGTGCATGGCGGCGGGCCAATGATCAACGACATGCTGGATAAGCTGGGTATCAAATCGGAATTTGTGCGCGGCAAGCGGGTGACAGATAAGGCCACCGTGCAAGTGGTGGAAATGATCCTATCTGGCCTTGTCAACAAGCGGATCGTGCAGGCGATTATGGATGCAGGCGGCCGGGCCGTGGGTATTTCGGGCAAGGATGATGATTTGATGGTCTGCGTCGCAGACGATCCCGAACTGGGTTTTGTCGGTCGCCCTGTGGAGATGAATGTTCAAGTGCTGCGCGATTTGTATGGTGCAGGGATCATCCCCGTTGTCGCCCCAGTAGCCACAGGCATGGCCGACAATGAAACCTTTAACGTCAATGGCGACACGGCGGCGGGCGCAATCGCGGGCGCGCTACAGGCCGACCGCTTGCTGCTGCTCACCGATGTCTCGGGCGTCAAGAATGCGGCAGGCGAGGTCATTACCCAAATCACCCCTGATGAGATTCGCGCGATGATCAAGGACGGCGTGATCTCTGGGGGGATGATCCCGAAAACCGAAACCGCCGTTGCGGCGGTCGAGGCGGGGACGCGCGCCGTCACCATTTTAGATGGGCGTATCCCCAATGCCTGCCTGCTAGAGCTGTTTACCGACCACGGCGCTGGCAGCCAAATTCGCGCCTCCGCCCCGCGCGTGACCCCGCGAAAGCGTTAGGTTTGGGCCACTAGACATTCGCCCCGCGCGCCTTATATTCAAATAACAATATATAAGGTGGCGCGATGGTCAACGAAACTCTGCTGCGCTTTGGTATCTTTGTCGGACTGTTCGCAATTTTCGCCGCGCTTGAGGCCTATGCCCCCCGCCGCGTTCGCCGTCAGACTCGCAAAACCCGCTGGCTCACCAATCTGTCGATTGTGGTGATTGATTCCATCGCCTTGCGTGCCATGGCGATTGGTGCGCCTCTCTTGGCAATTGGTGCGGCAATAGACGCACAGACGCTGGGCATTGGCGTGCTGAATATAGTCGATCTGCCCGGCTGGGCCAAAATCATTGCCGCTGTGTTGTTTTTGGATTTCGCCGTTTGGGCGCAACATCTGATTTCGCATAAGGTGCCGCTATTTTGGCGCTTTCACCAAATGCACCACGCAGACCGTGATATTGATGTGTCCACGGCGCTGCGCTTTCACCCGTTTGAAATTTTGGCCTCGATGCTGCTGAAGATCGGCCTCGTTTATGCCATCGGTGCGCCGCCAGTGGCTGTGCTGACCTTTGAGATTATTCTGAACGGCACAGCGATGTTCAACCATGCCAATTTGGCGCTGCCACCCGCCGTTGACCGCGCGCTGCGGATGGTTTTGGTTACGCCCGATATGCACCGCGTGCATCATTCCGACATTCGCGCCGAATGTGACAACAATTATGGCTTTGCTTTATCGATTTGGGACCGCATCTTTGATACCTATACCGCCCAGCCCAAGCTGGGCCACGATGCGATGATTGTGGGGCTAAAAAAATGGCAAAACGAGGATCCATCGAAACTAGGCTGGAGCCTGATGCTGCCGTTTCGCCGCGAACCCTAAGCCAGATCGCCGCGCTGGCGGCGCAGCGTCATCTGGCGATACTGGGTGGCTTTCACGCTGATGATAACGACAACCTGCCTAAGGGCACCCAAACCCTGCTGATGCTGGGTGCCGCCGAGCCGGGGTTTTGGGCGCATTTCACAGCCCAGCCCGAATGGGGCGGCGGCGCGCCTGACCCGATGGATAGATGGTCGCGCCGCGTGATTGGCCGCATGGCCTGCGATTTGGGCGCAAAGGCGCTGTTCCCCTTTGGTGGGCCGCCCTATCATCCATTTTACGCTTGGGCGCTGCGCACAGGGCGGGTCTGGCAAAGCCCGATCAAATTGCTGGTGCATGCGCAGCAGGGCCTGATGGTCAGCTTTCGTGGGGCCATTGCCCTGCCCGCCCGAATCGATCTGCCCCCCGCCGCCCCGCGCCCCTGCGACAGTTGCGCCGCGCCCTGCAAAACCACCTGCCCCGCGCTGGGCGCTGCTGGATATGACCTTGCCGCCTGCCACGCCCTGCTAGACGGCGGAAAAGACTGCATGAAACTGGGCTGCGCCGCGCGTCGCGCTTGCCCAGTGGCGGCAGGCTATGCAAGACTGCCGGAACATTCATCCTATCACATGAGGCAGTTTCACCGATGACACGATTGATCCTGACACGGCACGCGAAATCTGCATGGGATGATCCCAACATGGCCGACCATGATCGCCCCTTGAACGAACGGGGCAAAGCCGCCGCCGCCGATTTGGGGCAATGGCTGGCCTCGCGCGGCTATGTCCCGACGCAGGTGCTGTGTTCCGACGCCCTGCGCACCCGCAAAACATGGAGCGGGGTTGCCCCCGCCCTACCCGGAACCCCAGTGCTAGATCTAAAACCCGCGCTGTATCACGCAGGGCCAGATGTGATGCTGGCCGTCTTGAAACACGCCAGCGCTGAAACCGTCATGATGATTGGCCATAACCCTGGCATTGCGGAATTCGCCGCAAAACTGGTGGCAGCCCCGCCCTTAAACCCCGAATTCGCGCGCTACCCTACGGGGGCGACAACGGTGATAGACTTTGCCGCAACATGGGCAGATGTCACCTCTTGGCAGCGGCGTTTGCACCGATTTCGTGATCCGCAACGCGAAGTTTGATTTGGGCTCAAATTCGCACCAGAACCTTCGCGTTTCTTTTCTTACAAATATCCTCAGGGGGAATCTGCAAAGGCATTGCCTTTGCAGATGGGGGCGCGAGCGCCCCCTTTTTGGCGTCAGTGCCCCAAAATCTGGCTTAGGAACAGCTTGGTGCGGTCGGATTTGGGGTTGGCAAAGAACTCTTTGGGTTCGTTCTGCTCGACAATCTGCCCCTGATCCATAAACACGACGCGGTTCGCCACCGCTTGGGCAAAGCCCATCTCGTGGGTGACGCAGATCATCGTCATACCTTCTTCGGCCAGCCCAATCATAGTATCCAAGACCTCTTTGATCATCTCAGGGTCAAGCGCGGATGTCGGCTCGTCAAACAGCATGATGCGGGGCTTCATGCACAGGCTGCGGGCAATCGCCACGCGCTGCTGCTGCCCGCCCGACAGCTGGCCCGGATACTTGCCAGCTTGTTCAGGGATTTTGACCTTTTCCAGAAAATACATCGCGGTTTCCTCGGCCTCGCGGCGCGGGGTTTTGCGCACCCAAATTGGGGCCAGCGTCAGATTTTCCAAAATCGTCAGGTGCGGGAATAGGTTAAAGTGTTGAAACACCATCCCCACCTCGGATCGCACTGTGTCGATGTTTTTCAAATCCGATGTCAGCTCGGTGCCATCGACAACGATATGGCCCGACTGATGTTCCTCTAGTCGGTTGATGCAGCGGATCAGGGTGGATTTGCCGCTGCCCGATGGGCCGCAGACCACGATCCGCTCGCCCCTGTTCACAGTCATATTGATGTCGCGCAGCACATGGAACTGCCCATACCATTTGTTCATGGCGGTGATCTGAATGGCCACTTCGTCGGTGACTTGCATTGCGGCTGTTTGTGCCATGGGCTGCTCTCCTATCGGTGATCGGTTTTCAGCTTGCGCTCTAGATACATCGAGTATCGCGACATGCTGAAGCAAAAGACAAAGAATATCGCGCCGACAAAGATGAATGGCTCCCAATAGGCGGCCTTCCAGTAGATGTCAGAGCGGACAACGCGGGTGATGCCCACCAGCGGATCGGCAAGGCCCACCAGCGCCACCAATGTGGTATCTTTGAACAGGCTGATAAAGGATGACACGATGCCAGGGATCGACACTTTCAGCGCCTGCGGCATGATGATCAGTCGCTGCGCCTGCCAGTAATCAAGGCCCAGCGCATCCGCCGCCTCTTGCTGGCCGCGCGGCAGGGACGCCATACCGCCGCGGATCACCTCGGCGATGTAGGCAGAGGCGAACAACGAGACAAGAATGATAACCCGCAAGATCAAATCGAAATTGGTTTGCGGCGGCAGGAAGTATTGCAGCAAAAGGCTGGCGGTGAACAGCATGGTGATCAGCGGCACCCCGCGCACAAATTCGATAAACCCCACCGACAGCGTTTTGATCAGCAGCATGTCCGAACGGCGGCCCAGCGCCAGCAAAATGCCCAAGCAGGCTGGCCGAAATGGCTGACACGCCGATGATGAACGACAGCAGGAACCCGCCGAATTTGTCTGGGCTTTGCGCGGGCAATCCCCAAGGCAAGGCTGCGGCCAGCGGGGTTGTGACATAGCTTTGCAGAACCAGCCACCACAACATCGCAGCAACCGCGCCTACACCCGCCGCTGGCGTCACACCGATATGCGATTGCAACGCACGCCACACACCAAAGGCGATACCGGCAACCCGCCATCGCCCCGATTGGCCCCCAAACCGATCCGCCCCACAGCAGGTAAAACGCCGTGGCGGGAAAGGCGAGAGTCACCCAAATCAGGCGCGTGGGGGCCAGCCAAGCGGCGGCGGTCAGCGCGGCCATCACGACAGCGGTCAAAACCAGATGCCAGCCATCCGTCCCCAGCATGGCCAGAACAATCACCAGCACAACGCCCGCTGCGCCCGCCATCATCACATTCGCGCGGCGCAGCCCGTAATACAAAATCGGGCCAAGCGACACAAACAGCAGCGCAAAGGCCAGCATGGGCCGCCAATAGGCGGTTTGGTCGTAAAACCCAAAGGCAAATTGGTGCCAGCGGGCGCGCACAACGCCCCAGCATGCGCCAGTTGCGCCTTCGCCCGCCGAGGCCGCCACTGCCGCGCGGCATTCGTCAACAGAGTTGGCATTCCACACGCTGTTCATCAGCCACGGCAGCGCCCAAACGATGAGAGAATAGACCGCCCAAATACCAGCCAATGTCAGCGCCGCGTTCAACGGGCTGGAAAACAGATTCTCGCGCAGCCATTTCACAACGCCTGTTTGGCCTGCGGGCGGCTTTTGCGGGGGCAGCATCGCGCTGCGGACAAAAGATGTGTCGGCCATTTTTAACGCTCCTTCAATTTGACGGAATTGTTAAAGATGTTCATCCCCACCGAGATCAGCAGCGACAGCACCAAATATGTTAGCATCATCAGCAACATACATTCCAGTTCGCGCCCTGTCTGGTTCAGCGTCACCCCGCCCAAAGTGCCCTTTAGATCCATGTAGGAAATCGCCATGCCAAGGGTCGAGTTTTTGGTGATATTCAGATACTGACTGATCAGCGGCGGAATGATCACGCGCAGCGCTTGGGGCAAAACAACAAGGCTCATCGTGCGGTTGGGGCGCAGGCCCAGCGCAGAGGCGGCCTCGGTTTGGCCGCGCGAAATGGCTTGAATGCCGCCGCGCACCGCCTCGGCTATATAGGTTCCGTGATAGATCGACAGCGCGATAAACAGCGCCATGAAACTATGGCCAACGGTAATGCCACCCTGAAAGTTAAACCCTTTTGACACGCCGCTTGCATCGGTGGGAAAGGCGGGAATTTCCAGATGAAACCCCGAGGCCAGCAAAAACAGCACAATGGGCCCGCCCAAAATCAGCAGCGATTTCCACCATGTGGTGGGGCGGATGCCTGTATGTTCTTGAACCGCCTTGGCGCGCGCGCGCAGGCGGCGATTGCCCCAAATTGACCCAGCGATAATGGCCAAGGATGCCAACAAGGTCAGGCTGATAGGAGTGTTAAACATCGTCACCGTGCCCAAGGGGCGTTCGACCAGAGGCGCGGGAATATTCGTGCCGCGATTGGTAAAGGCGACGGTATCAAAAAACCATTTTTGTTGTGGCGGCTCGGTTCCGCCTGCCACCATTGCGGCGGTGGTTTTGAAATCTTTCGCCTCGGGCAAGGTTTCGGAAAAGACCGTAAAGGCCAGAATGATCCACAAAAGCAGTGGGATGTTGCGAAACACTTCGACGTAGACCGTCATAAGGCGGCCCACCAGCCAGTTTTTGGACAAGCGCAACACGCCTGCGGTGACGCCGATCACGGTCGCGGCAATGCAGGCAAAGAAAGACACGACCAGCGTGTTCAAAAGACCCACAAAATAGGCGCGGCCATGGCTATCGCTGCTGGAAAACGGGATCAGCTGCTGGCCAATGTCATAATTCGCCTGATTCCACAAAAATGTGAAATTGATGTCCTTGTCCTTGGCGGCCAAATTGACCTGCAAATTCAACAAAAGCCAAATGACAAAGGCGATAAACAGGCCCAGAACGATTACCTGAATCGTCATCGCCCGATAGCGTGTATCGTAAATCAGCATCGATAGCCGAAAGTCGCCCTTCGGAGCCTCGCTCGTCATCGCCATGTCTTAACCCCCTGCGGCCTTTGCATGCTGGCCTTTGGCCAATCTGTTTGGGGTATGCCCCCGTGCAAAAGTGCTGTTTTTAGATAGGATAGGGGCGCGGGATTGTCCCGCGCCCCCAAGATCGCCTTAACGGAAAGGTGGTGCGTATTGCAGACCGCCCTGCGACCACAGCGCGTTCAGACCGCGCGCCAGACCGATTGGGGTTGACGTGCCAAGGTTAGTCTCGAAAATCTCGCCATAGTTGCCGTTGGCAGCAATCGCGTTTTTCGCCCAAGTCGCGTCCAGACCCAGCATGGCGCCAAGATCGCCCTCTAGGCCCAGCAAACGGCGCACTTCTGGATCGGTGCTGGAGGCAGCAACTTCTTCCAGATTTGCTTTGGTGATGCCTTTTTCTTCGGCTACCAGCAGCGCGTTGAACGTCCAACGGATGATGTCGCCCCATTGGTTGTCGCCGTGGCGAACCACTGGGCCAAGCGGCTCTTTCGAGACGATTTCTGGCAGAATGATGTGGTTTTCAGGATCAGCCAAGGTCGCGCGCGCCGCAGCCAGACCCGAAGCGTCGGTGGTGTAGGCATCGCAAGCGCCTGCCAAATACTGGTTCGCCGCTTCGTTATCATCCACCACGTTCACAGGGGTGTAGGTGATGTTGTTCGATTTGAAGAAGTCGACAACGTTCAGCTCGGTCGTGGTGCCGGTTTGGATGCAGATCGTCGCCCCATCCAATTCCTTGGCCGAAGCCACGCCCAGATCTTTTTTGACCATGAACCCTTGGCCGTCATAGTAGTTCACGCCAACGAAATCGAACTTCAGATCGACGTCGCGCTGAAAGCTCCATGTGGTGTTGCGCACCAAAACGTCAGCCTCGCCCGAGGCCAGCGCGGTAAAGCGCGTCTCGCCCGTCAGGGGAACGAATTTCACCTTTTTGGGGTCGCCCAAAACGGCAGCAGCAATCGCCTTGCACAGCGACGAATCGAACCCTTGGTATTCGCCATTGGCGTCTGGGGCGGCAAAGCCGGTCAGGCCGGTGGACGAGCCGCACAGCAGTTCGCCGCGTGCCTTTACGTCATCCAGCGTGCCCGCAAAAGCAGCGCCCGCCAGAACGGTGGTTGCGGCCAAAGTGCCAAGCATTAGTGATTTTTTCATGAGAACCTCTTCCTGATGTCGTCCATTGATGGACCCATTGTTACAGCCCAGCGATTCGCCGCAAGGCCATTTCCGTTTGCCAATTTTGAATTTGGCAGTGCCCGCCAATGTGGCCACGGCCCAAGGTTAGGTCAAGCAGAATTCTTGTGCCACCAAAAATGTTAGCGCAACCGCAAATCTTCGCCAAAATGCCCGCAAAATAAGCGCAAAAGATCGGCAGCTTGGGCGAAAGAATGTTACGCGCAAGAAAACAGGAAATTATACGCGTCGATCAGGGCGGTTTTCTTGAATGATTCGCGCGCGCTCGCCTCGTCATCCATGCCCCATTTTTCCGCCTGCCATGCCTCGTCTATGCGCGATAAATCAAAGCCTGCTTCGGGGCGCAGCGCGCCTTTGGCCATGGCCAGCGCCAGCACCAAAGATCCTGAAATGGCGACCAAATCATGCAGGCCCGCCAGACCAAAGGCATCGAATTTTTCAACTTCGGTGCGCAGGGCAGCAAGGCTGGCGGCGGGTTGATCTATTGGCACAACACCCGTGGTCACGCGCAAGGGTGCCAAAAACGCACGCGCCGCCCAGTCCAGCCAGGGCTGCCAGCCCAATGCTTGCCGCTGCGCCAATTCTGCCGGGCTATCCGCGCGGTAGCACAGCAAATCGCTGGCCCCGTAGCCCGCCAGTTCATCTATCACCGCTGCGCGGTTTGGGGCCACCTTTTCCAGCGCAGAATTGGCGCGGCGGGTCATCGGCATGGTTTCGGGATCAATCTGCACCGCCTGCGCATCCCATTCAGCAGCAATCAAATCGGCCAACGCGCGGGTGGGCAGGATCAGCGGGTTCTTGGCGGGCGTTTTCACCGCGCGCCCGTCCAGATGCACGGTATATCCAGCATCCAGTTGCACCGCCTGGGCGGTTTTCCAAAACCGCTTGGCCGCCCAAGTTGTCATGCCTCACCCCTGAATGGGTCCAGCGGCACATCGTTTTCGCCCCAATCCAGCATCTTCCATGTCCGCGCCATATGCTCGGGCAAGGGGGCGGTGAAGGTGACCAGTTTCTTGGTGATAGGATGTTCAAATTGCAGCATCCGCGCGTGCAAATGCAGCTTGCGCGAAATATCGCCGCCAATACCCGCACCCCAGCCATCGCCCATGTTATCGGTGGCCGATCCACCATATTTGCCGTCACCCAAGATCGGATGACCCATTTCGGCCATATGGGCGCGCAGCTGGTGCGTGCGGCCTGTAATCGGCTCTAGCGCCATCCATGACAGGCGCGCGCCAAGGAACCAAAGCGTGAAAAAATCCGTCTGCGCGCGTTTGGCGTCAGGATAATCGCCCATCTTGGCGGGATGGATGCAGATCATCTTTTCCCCCTCGCCGCGACCACCGCCAGGGGCCTTCATCAGCCCATATTTGATGCTGCCCTTGCGCGGGTTGGGCACGCCCGCCACTGCGGCCCAGTAAATTTTGCGCGTCAGGTGATGGCGCAGGCTTTCGGACAGCGCGCGCGCGATGCGGTCAGTGCGCGCCAGCATCAACAGGCCCGAGGTGTCTTTATCCAAGCGATGCACCAGTTTCGGGCGATCTTTGTAGCCAAATTTCAGCGCCTCGGTCAGCCCGTCCACATGCCGCTCGCCCTGCCCTGATCCGCCCTGAGAGGGCAGGCCAGCGGGTTTGTTCAGGATGATGATATGCTCGTCCTTCCACAGAACGGCGTCTTGGATCATCTTTTCATCGGCTTGGCTGATTTTGGATTGGCGCGGCGCGGGGGCAGCACCATCGGGCAGCGGCGGAATGCGCACGTGTTGGCCTGCAACAATGCGATCAGACCCTTTGCAGCGCGCGCCGTCCACGCGCACCTGCCCCGTGCGGCACATCTTTTCAACCGCGCCTTGGGTGAGTTGGGGAAAGCGCTTCTTGAACCAACGGTCAAGTCGCTGTTCCCCCTCATCTGGGCCGATCGCTAGGGTTTGCACGCCGCTCATGCCCATATTCCTTTGGCCAAAGCGGCCCCCAATGCAACTGCCGCAAGCGACAGCAAAACCGATGCTCCGACATAGGCCAGTGCGGGCAGCGCCTGCCCCGATTGCCACAGTTTCAGCGCGTCCAGCGAAAAGGCGGAAAAGGTGGTGAACCCGCCCAAGACGCCCGTCATCAAAAAGGGCGACAAGCCCGCCCGCGCGGTCAGCAGGACAAACAATACACCCATAGCAAAGCTGCCCAGCACATTCACAACAAGCGTGGCCATGGGCGCACCCACGGCTGTTACGGTCAAGAAGCGCAACACCGAGCCGATTGCGCCGCCTAGGGCCACTTGAAAAATCGTTGTCATCATGGCTTTCCCTTGCGGGGCATAGGCCGATTTGTCAAGCGCTGGCACCAAAGGGGGCGCGTCGCCCCCCTCGCGCGTGCCGCGCTCACCCCCAGAGGATATTTTTAGAGCAAGGAAGCAGGCATAGGCCTTCTAGGTTTTGCGCCGCACGCGAAGTTTGGCGAAATAGTCGATCCGCTTTTTAAGTTCGCGTTCAAAGCCGCGTTCGGGTGGGGAATAATAGACGGGACGCTTCATGCCATCTGGGAAATAGTTTTGCCCCGAAAACCCATCGGGCGCATCGTGGTCATAGGCGTAATCCGCGCCGTAGCCGATGTCCTTCATCAGCCTAGTCGGTGCGTTGCGGATATGCAGCGGGGGCGGTTGGCTGCCTGTGTCACGCGCTGCGGCGCGGGCGGCTTTATAGGCGGTATAGACCGCGTTCGACTTGGGGGCGAGGGCGAGGTAAACCACGGCCTGCGCCAGCGCCAATTCACCTTCGGGGGAGCCTAGACGTTCATAGGTATTCCAAGCGTCAAGGCATTGGGTTTGGGCCGCGGGGTCGGCAAGGCCAATATCTTCAACCGCCATGCGGGTGATGCGGCGGGCCAAAAAGCGCGGGTCTTCGCCCCCCTCTAGCATGCGGGCAAACCAATATAGGGCGGCATCAGGATCTGATCCGCGCACCGATTTGTGCAGGGCTGAGATAAGGTTGTAATGTTCCTCGCCAGATTTGTCGTATTTGCTGGCGCGGCGCATCAGGCGAGTGGAAAGTTCGACCTTTTTCAGCGGCTTATCTAATTTCCACGCAGCGATCTGTTCGATCAGGTTCAAGAGGGCGCGGCCATCCCCATCGGCCATGTCCAAAAGCGATTCGCGCGCCTCGCCGTCCAAAGGCAGGGCGCGGGTTAGCTCGCGTTCGGCGCGCTGGGTGAGCAGTTCCAAATCGGTCAGGTTTAGGCGTTCTAGCACGATGACTTGCGCGCGCGAGAGGAGCGCGGCATTCAATTCGAAACTGGGGTTTTCGGTGGTGGCCCCGACGAGCAGGATCGTGCCATCCTCCATATAGGGCAAGAAACCGTCTTGCTGCGCCTTATTAAAGCGGTGGATTTCATCGACGAACAGCAGGGTTCCCCGCGCCGTATCGCTGCCATTCTGGCGGCGCAGGCGGGCCGATTCGAACACGCGGCGCAGGTCGGGCACGCCTGTGAAAATGGCGGAAATTTGCACAAAAGTCAGGTCGGTGGCATCGGCAAGCAGCCGCGCTATGGTGGTTTTACCCACTCCAGGCGGCCCCCAAAGGATAAGTGACGACAGGCTGCGTGCTGCAATCATCGCGCCCAAGGGGCCGTTTGGGCCAAGGACATGGCCCTGCCCTATCACCTCGGCCAAGGTTTGCGGGCGCAGGCGGTCAGCCAGCGGGCGGGGGCCTGCGGGGGTGGCATTGGGGGCGGTATCGAATAAATCAGCCATAGGTAAAGGTTACGCGCGAATGGGCAAAAGAAAAAGGCCCACCACGAGGGCGGGCCTTTTTACCTAAAATTTGATTGGCTTATTCGTCGCCAGCATTGGTGCGGGCATGGTCTGCCGCGCCTTTGGCGTTTGGATCGCGGTCAACAAATTCGATGATCGCCATCGGGGCCATATCACCAAAGCGGAAGCCCGCCTTTAGCACGCGCACATAGCCGCCTTGGCGGTCTTTGTAGCGGGGGCCCAGAATTTCAAACAGACGCGCGGTGTGCATGTCTTGTTTCAACTGCGCGTGCGCCTGACGGCGTGCGTGCAGATCGCCGCGCTTGGCCAGCGTGATCAGCTTTTCGATGATCGGGCGCAGTTCTTTGGCCTTTGGCAAGGTAGTTTTGATCTGCTCGTGTTCGATCAAGCTGCCTGCCATATTGGCAAACAGCGCTTTGCGGTGTTCGTGGGTGCGGTTTAGGCGGCGATAGCCGCGAGCGTGACGCATGATAGACTCCTAAACGTCTGTTTCTACTTTGTCCGGCAGTGCCTCGAATGGCCCGCTCACCTTGGGGCTTTCGCCCGTGTCCGCGAACAAGTTCGCGAACGATTTCCCCGCCATTGCGGGCATTATGTGTAAAGGTGCGTGCAAGCACGCACCCTACGTTAGAATTGATCTTCGAAGCGTTTGGCCAGATCTTCGATGTTTTCTGGCGGCCACTCTTCCACTTCCATGCCCAGATGCAGGCCCATGCCCGACAGCACTTCTTTGATTTCGTTCAAAGATTTGCGGCCAAAGTTCGGGGTGCGCAGCATTTCTGCTTCGGTTTTCTGGATCAGATCGCCGATATAAACGATATTGTCGTTCTTCAGGCAGTTGGCCGAACGCACCGACAGTTCCAATTCGTCCACCTTTTTCAGCAGCAGCGGATTGAATTCAAGACCCGCATCTTCCATGCCCTTGCCAGCCGATTCAGGCTCGTCAAAGTTCACGAAGACGCCAAGCTGATCTTGTAAGATACGTGCCGCATAGGCCACGGCATCTTCGGGGGTCAGCGCGCCATTGGTTTCGATTTTCATCGTCAGCTTGTCATAGTCCAGAACCTGCCCCTCGCGGGTGGGGGTCACTTCGTAAGACACTTTTTTGACGGGCGAGAAAACGGCGTCGATAGGAATTAGGCCAATAGGCGCATCTTCGGGCTTGTTTTTATCCGCCGAGACATAGCCCTTGCCGGTGTTCACGGTCAGCTCCATGAACACATCCGCGCCGTCATCCAAATGGCAGATGACGTGGTCTTTGTTCAACACGTCGATGCCGCTGGATTCGGATATATCGCCAGCGGTCACAACGCCCGGGCCTTTGGCCGAAATCGACAGGCGCTTTGGCCCTTCGACGTTCATGCGCAGGGCCACGCCCTTGAGGTTCAAGATGATGTCAGTGACATCTTCGCGCACGCCCGCAACAGATGAAAACTCGTGCAGAACGTTGTCAATCTGCACGGCGGTGATCGCCCCGCCTTGCAAGGATGACAGCAAAACGCGGCGCAGCGCGTTGCCCAGCGTCAGGCCAAAGCCGCGCTCTAGCGGTTCGGCGATAACGGTGGCCGTGCGGGCCGCGTCATTGCCTGTTTTCACAACCAGTTGCCCCGGTTTGATCAGTTCTAGCCAATTTTTGTGGATCATGCTTCCGCCTCCATACTTGTTTTCTGCCCATGTCCCGTAAGCAGGAAACTCCCGAGGGTCAAAATGACGAAATCGGGCCGCGCGTCATCGCGCAGCCCGACCATAGAGAAAATTTTAGACGCGGCGGCGCTTTGGTGGGCGGCAGCCGTTGTGCGCGAGTGGCGTCACATCGCGGATGGACGTTACATTCAGGCCAACAGCAGCCAGCGCACGCAATGCCGATTCGCGGCCCGAACCTGGGCCTTGCACTTCGACTTCCACGGTTTTCATGCCGTGTTCTTGCGCCTTGCGGGCGGCATCCTCGGCGGCCATTTGGGCGGCGTAAGGCGTCGATTTGCGCGAGCCTTTGAACCCCATGGTGCCCGAAGACGACCACGAGATTGCATTGCCCTGAACGTCCGAGATCAGGATTTTGGTGTTGTTGAACGAAGAGTTCACATGAACCACCCCAGCGGCGATGTTCTTGCGCTCTTTTTTCTTGGTGCGGGTCTTTGTATCGCGTGCCATAACTGTGCGCTCCCCTTACTTCTTCTTGCCAGCGATGGCTTTTGCGGGGCCCTTGCGGGTGCGAGCGTTGGTATGCGTGCGCTGACCGCGCACAGGCAGACCTTTGCGGTGACGCAGGCCGCGATAGCAGCCCAAATCCATCAAACGCTTGATATTCATCGAGGTTTCGCGGCGCAGATCGCCCTCAACCGTTAGATTGGCGTCGATATATTCGCGGATTGCCAGAACTTCGGCGTCCGACAGTTGATTGACGCGGCGGGCGCGGTCGATATTGACAGAGGCGCAGATTTGCTCTGCGACAAAAGAGCCGATCCCAGTGATATAGGTCAGCGCGATGGGAACCCGTTTATTGGTCGGGATGTTAACGCCAGCAATACGTGCCAAACGTGTGTTCCTTTTTGGTTGCGGTTCCGTAGTGCCAGAACCTTTTTTCACAACAATGCAAGGGCAGTGCCCCTGCACACGACACCTAAGTTTCGAAAAACTTAGGTTTTCCCAATGAAGGGAGGCCCAGCAACAGCGATTCCATTGCGGGATGCTGCGGCATAAGGGCAAATGCCTCAGCCGTCAAGGGTTGGGCATTCAAATTACGGAATTTTAGCGCCTGTCCAGAACCTTAGCGATATCGGCGGCCACGTTATCCATCTCGCCCAGTCCGTCGACGGCAAATGCAGGCTACCGCTTGTGGCCCGATAATATTCAATCAGCGGCGGAGGTTTGTTTGTACTATTGCCCATCAGACGAATTTTCAAACTCTCAAGCATTTCTCTCTCCGGCGCGCACGGGTTGGCCTTCGCGGGCGGCCTCCTCAGCGCGGCCAACGATGCGGTCCACCAGCACCTCATCCTTGACCTGCAACTCGATGACATGGTCGATCTTTTGGCCAAGCTCACCCATCAGATCGCCCAAGGCGTCGGCCTGCTTCAATGTGCGTGCAATGCCATCAAAGATAATAGCCGCCGATATCCCCCGAGGGTTAGCTTTTCCTGGATAGGCTAATCACGGTCTCATCCGTCACCAATTCGTCAGCGCTCCATCACGGCGGCAACAATGTTGCCCATTTCGGTGCCGCTTCGTTTTCGCCTCGCGCAGCATATCGCCCGTAGACAGCTGCACCATGCCGCGTTCGTCCACCAGACGTTTCGCTTGGGTGCCTTTGCCCGCACCCGGGGGGCCGAAAGGATGATATTGGTCATTGGGGCCTCAACGACAGATGTGACTTTACCGACGAGCGGGGGGTTTGGCGGGGCCGCTGCGCTTTTTGCCGCGCAACTGCGATTTTTCGATCAGCCCTTCGTATTGATGGGCCAAAAGATGCGATTGCACTTGGTTGATTGTATCCATCGTCACCGACGCCTCAATCAGCCACCGATGTGCCGCCGAAATAGAACGGAATGGCAAATTCGCTGATCAGGATTTGGGCTATAAAACACACTGCCGCAAAGTGGGGCCAACCCCAAGACAAGCACGCGGTTCACGACATAGTCCAGATATTCCTCGGTCTTCTTGCCGGGGCGAATGCCGGGAATAAACCCGCCTTGACTGCGCAAATTCTCGGCCACTTCGTCGGTTTTGAAGGCGACATTCTGCGTGTAAAAATAGGCGAAAAACGCGGTCATCACCACCAGAGAGCAGCAGATGCAGCGGCTGGCCTGTGCGCCGAAACTAGGCGGTGAGATGGTGGTTTTTGATCGGCTCGTGCTAGCACTGCCGAGAAGGTGCCGTCAATCGCCGTGGGCAGCAGCTACAGGCTACGTCGGCAAAGGTGGCGCGGAATCACGCCCGCAGGGTTGACCTGATCGGCAGATGCGACGATCCGCCGTCAAAATCGCTAATAGCCAAGCTAACGTTTGGCAGGGGTGGTGAATGTTGATCTTGCGCGGGGCGCGTTCCATGAAAACGACAAAGGCAATCACCGCTACCACCATCACCATAAACAAGACAAGATGAGCGGGGTGCGAGATCACGCCCGCGCGACCTTGGGAAAAAGACTGTGCAAGGGCAGCGAGAATTTCTGCCACGATGCCTGTGAAGATGATCAGCGAAATGCCGTTCCCGATGCCCCGCGCAGTTATCTGCTCGCCCAGCCACATCAGGAACATCGTACCGCTTATAAGTGTAACGACGGCGCTTCGATGATAAAGAACACGCCGGGCTTAATGACGATCAAACCGCCCGCTTGGATAGATTGTGCGATGCCGTAGCCTTGCAGCGTGGCCAAGGCGACCGTGCCATAGCGCGTCCACTGGTTGATTTTCTTGCGGCCCTGCTCGCCCTCTTTTTTCAGCTGTTCCAGCTGCGGGATCATCGTTGTCATCAGCTGAATGATGATCGAGGCCGAGATATAGGGCATAATCCCCAGCGCGAAAATGCCCATGCGGCTGATCGCGCCGCCCGTGAACATGTTCAGCATGCCGCCGATGCCCGCGCTGGCCTCTTCCATGAATTGCGCAAGGGCCGTGCCGTCAATGCCGGGCACCGGGATATAGGTGCCAAGGCGGTAAACGATCAAAAGCCCGATGGTAAAGAAAATACGCGACCGAAGGTCCGTCGCTTTACCCAGCGCGCCCCACGAAAGGTTCGCAGCCATTTGTTCTGCAGCCGATGCCATATCAGATCTTTCTTTATGACAGCGCCGCCAAACCGTTTTCCGGTCGGCGGCGCGGGAAAACTAAGATTGCATCTATGCGGTCTTGCGCCCGGCCACAACTCATTTACGTTAAGTTTACTCGGCCGCTGGCTTTGGCTCGCGCAGCGTGATGCTGCCGCCTGCCGCTTTGATCGCCTCGATCGCTGCGGCGGATGCACCAGCCACCACCAGTTTGACGGCCGACTTGATCTCGCCCTTGTTCAGGATGCGGATACCGTCACGCTTGTGGCCCGTCAGGCCAGCGGCAACCAAGGCGTCCTCGGTGATCTCGCCCTTGGCATCCAACTTGCCCAGACCAATGAATTTTTCGATCAGGCCCAGATTGATGACAGCAAAACGCAGTTGGTTCGGCTTATTAAAGCCGCGCTTTGGCAGGCGGCGATACAGCGGCATCTGGCCGCCCTCGTAGCCATTGATGGCCACGCCCGAACGCGATTTCTGACCCTTGATCCCGCGACCTGCGGTCTTACCCTTGCCCGAACCCGGGCCGCGCGCCACGCGCTTTTGCTTTTTGGCAGCGCCGGGGTTGTCGTGTAATTCATTCAGTTTCATGTCGCTTCTCCTTTTGCCGGAACTACCACCAAAAGCGACTTTGGCGGCAAACGCGGGTTAAAAATTGGCTGGGCGCGGCCGCCCAGCCAGCGGGTGTTAGCCGCGCTCTTCGATGATCTGCACCAAGTGGCCGATCTTGTTCACCATGCCGCGCACGGAAGGCGTATCTTCCAATTCGCGGGTGCGGTTCATTTTGTTTAGGCCAAGGCCCTTTAGCGTGGCTGTTTGCACGGCAGGGCGGCGCGCGGCCGACGCTGATCTGCTTGACCACGATTGTCATTCTTATCAGCCTGTGATCACGCTCTCCACGGTTTCGGCGGCGATCGGCTTGTGCAGGATCGTCGGCCACCTTCTTGCCGCGACGCTGCGGCCACCTGGCGGGGCGATGGTTTCTGCTTGCAGACCGTCGATCGTTGCACGGATCATGTTGTAAGGGTTCTGCGAGCCGATGGACTTTGCCACCACGTCTTGCAGGCCCAACATCTCAAACACGGCGCGCATTGGGCCGCCTGCGATGATGCCCGTGCCCGCAACTGCGGTACGCATCACCACACGGCCAGCGCCGTGGCGCCCTTCCATGTCGTGGTGAAGCGTGCGCGCGTCTTTTAGCGGCACGCGGACCAGCTGACGCTTGGCCTGCTCGGTCGCCTTGCGGATCGCCTCGGGAACCTCTTTGGCCTTACCCTTGCCAAAGCCGACGCGGCCCTTTTGGTCGCCCACAACCACCAAGGCTGCAAAGCCAAAGCGTTTGCCGCCCTTTACGGTTTTTGACACGCGGTTGATTGCGACCAAGCGGTCTGCAAACTCGGGTGCCACTTCTTCGCGGTTATCGCGGCGGTCATTGCCACCACGGCCTTCGCGACGGTTTTCACGTTCTGCCATGTTTCAACTCCTCAGAACTTAAGTCCGCCTTCACGGGCAGCATCGGCCAAAGCCTTGATCTTGCCGTGAAAGAGGAAACCACCGCGATCGAAGTAGCACACTTCGACACCGGCCTTTTTTGCACGCTCTGCAATGGTAGCACCGACTTTGGTCGCCGCTTCCACATTGTTCTTGCCAGGGACAGCCCAGAGCCGCTTCCAGCGTCGAGGCCGCGGCAAGCGTGACGCCCTTCACATCGTCGATCAGCTGGACGCAGATGTTCTTCGCACGAACGATGAACCGACAGGCGGAGACGGCCATTGCGCCATCTTCCTCATTTTGTTCCGGACGCGCAGGCGGCGCTTGAGGAACAGCTCTCTTTTGGTGTTCGCCATTGTTGCGCTCCTTACTTCTTCTTGCCTTCCTTGCGGAAGATGAACTCGCCCTTATAGCGGATGCCTTTGCCCTTGTAGGGCTCGGGCTTGCGCCATTCGCGGATATTCGCGGCGACCTGACCAACCTGCTGTTGGTCAATGCCTTCCACAATGATTTCGGTTTGCTTCGGGGACGTCACGGTGACGCCTTCCGGGACCTCGAAGATCGACTTCATGGCTATAGCCGAGCGACAGTTTCAGGACGTTGCCCGGCCATCGCAGCGTTGTAGGCCACGCCTTGAATTTCCAGCTCTTTTTTGAAGCCTGTCGAGACACCAGTCACCAGATTTTCCACCATCGAGCGTGTCATGCCCCATTGTTGACGGGCGCGCTTGGATGTCCCGCGTGGGGTCACCTTGATCGCGGCGTCATCCATGGACAGCGTGACGTCGTCGGTTGCGGTAAAGCTGCGGGTGCCCTTTGGCCCCTTCACTTCTACGGTTTGGCCAGAGATCGACGCCGAAACGCCCTTGACCAATTCCACGGGTTTTTTGCCGATACGAGACATTCAACCCTCCTTAGAATACGGTGCAAAGCACTTCGCCGCCAACATTGGCCGCGCGTGCATTTGCATCCGACATCACGCCTTTGGGCGTGGAAACAATCGAGATTTCCGAGGCCATTGGCGGACCTGAGGGATTTCCTTGACGCCCATATAGACGCGGCGGCCGGGCTTGGACACGCGTTTGACTTCGCGGATCACAGGAGTGCCCTCGAAATATTTAAGGCTGATGACAATTTCGCCTTGGCCGTTCGGCCGACTCCCTTTTTCATAGCCGCGAATATAGCCTTCCCTCAGAACAAGCACATCCGAGAACCCAGCGGACGCAGCCTGGATGCCGGAGCGTCGACACGGTGGATTTGCCGCGCATTTGGGCGTTGCGGATACGGGTCAGCATATCGCCAAGAGGATCGTTCATAGACATATGTTCGCCCCCCTTACCAGCTGGATTTGACCATGCCGGGGATCTGGCCGAACGAGGCCAAATCACGCAGCATGATGCGCGAAAGTTTCAGTTTGCGGTACACCGCATGCGGACGGCCCGTCATTTGGCAGCGGTTGTGAATACGCGTTGCCGAAGAATTGCGGGGCAGTTCTGCCAGTTTGATCGTTGCCTTAAAGCGTTCGTCAACTGGCTTCGATTGGTCGTTTATCACCGCTTTTAGCGCCGCGCGCTTGGCCGCGTGTTGCGACACCAGCTTTGCGCGCTTTACTTCGCGGTTCACCATGGATTTTTTAGCCATATTCAGGTTCCTCGCGCTTACGATGTGAAGGGCATGTTGAAATGCTTCAACAATGCCTTGGCTTCTGCATCGGTTTTGGCGTTGGTGCAGATGATGATGTCCATCCCCAAAATCTCATCGACTTTGTCGAAGTTGATTTCTGGGAAAACGATTTGCTCTTTCAGGCCCATCGCGAAATTGCCGCGACCGTCAAAGGACGTGCCCTTCACACCGCGAAAGTCACGCACGCGCGGCAGCGCGATGGTGATTAGGCGGTCAAGAAATTCGTACATACGGTCGCCGCGCAGCGTCACTTTGCAGCCCAGCGGCATCAATTCACGCACACGGAAACCAGCGATCGACTTTTTCGCATGGGTGATCACAGCCTTTTGGCCCGCAATCGCCGTCAGCTCTTCTGCTGCGGTTTTCACCTTTTTGGTGTCTTTCACAGCTTCGCCAACGCCCATGTTCAGAACGATTTTGTCCAAACGAGGGATCATCATATCGTTCTTATAGCCGAATTCGGTCTTCATAGCCGGCAGCGCATCGTGTCATGAGATACATCGCGCCTTCAGACGCGGGGTATAGGTGGCTTGGTCCAACATTAGATGGCCTCCCCTGTGGTTTTGGCAAAGCGGACTTTCGTCTCGCCTTCCATGCGAAAGCCTACGCGGGTCGCTTTGCCGTTTTTGTCCAGCAGCGCCAGATTGGATAGATCAATCGGCATTGCCTTGGCCAAACGGCCGCCTTGGCTGGCTTGGGATTGTTTGGTGTGGCGGATGGCAACGTTCACGCCGTCAACGACGGCCTTGTTGTCCTTGGGCGCAACTGACGAAATCTCGCCTTGCTTGCCTTTGTCCTTGCCAGCCAGCACGACGACCTTGTCGCCTTTTTTCAGCTTAGCAGCCATCAAAGCACCTCCGGAGCCAGCGAGATGATTTTCATGAAGTTCTTGGCGCGCAGCTCGCGCACCACGGGCCCGAAAATACGCGTGCCAACGGGTTCGCCCTGATTGTTCAGGATCACCGCAGCGTTGCGATCAAAACGGATTGCGGTGCCGTCTTCGCGGCGAACTTCCTTGGCAGTGCGCACAACAACGGCCTTGCGGACGTCGCCTTTTTTCACACGGCCTTTTGGAATAGCTTCCTTGACCGACACCACAATGATGTCGCCCACGGATGCATAGCGGCGGTGCGAACCGCCCAGAACCTTGATGCACTGAACTCGGCGCGCGCCAGAGTTATCAGCAACATCCAGATTGGTCTGCATCTGGATCATAGTTTGTCCTTCCGACCTTTGGGGCTCATTCCCCAGGGTTTCGTGTTATATCGTCGGGTGGCATGGGGCCTTAGGCCTCAACAACCACCGTCCAACGCTTGGTCTTCGAAATCGGCGCGCATTCTTGGATACGCACAGCATCACCGATTTTGAATTTGTTATCCGCATCATGTGCGCGGTATTTCTTGGAGCTGCGGATGGTTTTTTGCAGCAAAGGGTGCTTGAAACGGCGCTCGACCAGAACAGTGATGGTCTGCTCATTCTTGTCCGAGGTGACGACGCCTTGCAGGATACGTTTTGGCATAGTCTACTCCTCAGTTCGCGGCCGCAGATGCGGCTTTCTGGTTCAGCACGGTCAACACGCGGGCCGCATCACGGCGAACGGCGCGCATACGGGCGGTGTTTTCCAATTGATTGGTCGCCGCCTGAAAGCGCAGGTTAAATGCCTCTTTCTTTAGGGCGGTCAGTGCGTCACGCAGCTGTTCGGGCGTTTGCCCCAGCAAATCTTTGGCAAGCATTGCCATCTCCTTGTATAGCACCAGCAGGCCCGATTGGTTACCTGTGATCTGGTGGGTCATTATATACCGAGGCGAGTCGCCATAGGAGAATCGCGCCGATGGGTGCGTATAGGGGGCATGGGATGGGTTGGCAAGGGGGATTGTGGCGAGGGATTACCCCAGCTTTTCCGCAATCCACATTTTGATCACCGATTGCCGCGTAACCCCCAGCCGCGCTGCCTCGCGGTCTAGGCCATCGACCACCCAAGCGGGGAAATCCACGTTCACGCGGCGCAGTTCTAGGTTGGGGCGGCGCATGGTGGTTAGGTCTAGATATTCCGTCATATCCTCGCCCGCTTCAAACGCTGCGTCAAAATCACTGGCTTTCATATCGTGTTACCTCCTCTTTTCGCGCGCGGCGCACTGAAATAATTCTAATCTTCTCACCGCGCATTAACCAAACCGCTGTCCAAAAAACTTCGCAAATTCGCCCAGTGCTTACAATACGCGGTTCGTCCATCTGTCTTGCAGCGATTGTCAGCAGCGTATCATCAAGCCACAATTCCTGCGCCGCATCAAAGTCGATGCCATGCTTATCTTTATTAGCGGCACTTTTGGCGGGATCGTATTCGAAGTTCATACCGCAATATAGGATAGAAACTATCCTTTTTCAATAATTTTGCAGCGCGCACAAACAAAAACCCCCGCTGTTTCCAGCGGGGGTTTCTCAACTTGGACCTAGGCCCAAAGTCTTACCAATCTTCCTTGGCCACAACGCGCGTTGTGACAGGCAGTTTCATCGCGCCAAGGCGCAGGGCCTCGCGGGCGATCACTTCGGATACGCCGTCGATTTCGAACATGATGCGGCCAGGTTTTACCTTGGCTGCCCAATAGTCCGTGGAGCCTTTACCCTTACCCATACGCACTTCGGTAGGTTTGCTTGAAACTGGAACATCGGGGAAAATCCGGATCCAGACGCGGCCTTGGCGTTTCATGTGGCGGGTGATCGCGCGGCGGGCTGCCTCGATTTGGCGGGCCGTCACACGCTCTGGCTCGGTGGCTTTCAGCGCAAAGGAGCCGAAGTTCAGCAAAAAGCCGCCCTTCGCTTCGCCGTGGATACGGCCTTTGTGCTGCTTGCGGAACTTCGTCCGTTTAGGTTGCAACATCTTTCTTCTCCCTTATGCGCGTTCGCGGTCGCGGCGCGGCGCACGTGGCGCAGGGCCATCTTGTGCTTCGGCCAGACGGCGATCATGGGCTTGTGGATCATGCTCTAGGATTTCGCCTTTGAAGATCCAGACCTTAACACCGATGATGCCATAGGCGGTCATCGCTTCGGACAGGGCATAGTCGATATCCGCACGCAGGGTGTGCAAGGGCACGCGGCCTTCGCGGTACCATTCCGTGCGGGCAATCTCGGCCCCGCCAAGACGGCCCGAAACATTGACACGAATACCCAAAGCGCCGATCCGCATGGCGTTTTGCACGCCGCGCTTCATCGCACGGCGGAACGAAACGCGGCGTTCCATTTGCTGCGCGATGGATTCGGCCACCAGTTGCGCGTCCAGTTCAGGCTTGCGCACTTCAACGATGTTGAGGTGCAGCTCCGACTTGGTGAACACAGCCAGTTTGCCGCGCAGGGTTTCAATATCAGCGCCTTTTTTGCCGATAATCACACCTGGGCGCGCGGCATAAATCGTCACGCGGCACTTTTTGTGCGGACGTTCGATGATGACGCGGCTTACGCCCGCTTGCAGGCATTCTTTGTGGATAAACTCACGCATCCGCAAATCTTCCAGCAGCAGGTTGCCGTAATCTTTCGATTCGGCAAACCAGCGGCTGTCCCAAGTGCGGTTGACCTGAAGGCGCATGCCAATTGGATTAACCTTCTGTCCCATTATGCCGACTCCCCAGTTTGACGCAGCTTGATGGTGATTTCGCTGAATGGCTTCATGATCTTGCCAAAACGGCCACGTGCACGGGGACGGCCCCGTTTCATGACCAAGTTTTTGCCAACCCATGCTTCGGCCACAATCAGGCTGTCCACGTCGAGGTTGTGATTGTTTTCGGCGTTCGCAATGGCCGATTGCAGACATTTTTTCACGTCGCCAGCGATGCGGCGTTTGGAAAATGTCAAATCAGCCAGGGCTTTTTCCACTTTCTTGCCACGGATCAGGCCCGCAACAAGGTTCAGTTTTTGCGGCGAGGTGCGCAGCATACGGGCGATTGCCATAGCTTCGTTATCCGCCACGCGACGGGGGTTCTTTTCCGTGCTCATGGCTTATTTCCTCTTGGCTTTTTTATCGGCCGCATGGCCGTAATAGGTGCGGGTTGGCGAATATTCGCCAAACTTTTGACCGATCATTTCTTCGGTGATCGCCACGGGAACATGCTTTTTGCCGTTATAGACAGCAAAGGTCAGCCCTACGAATTGTGGCAGAATCGTCGAACGGCGCGACCAGATCTTGATCACTTCGTTTTTGCCGCTTTCGCGGGCCTTTTCAGCCTTCTTCAGGACGTAACCGTCAACGAAGGGGCCTTTCCAAATAGAACGTGCCATAGGTTAGCGGCCTTTCTTCGAGTGACGCGAGCGCAGGATCAAACGATCTGAATCTTTGGGCTTGCGCGTTTTGTTGCCTTTGGTGCCCTTGCCCCATGGGGTCACGGGGTGACGGCCGCCCGAGGTGCGGCCTTCGCCGCCGCCATGGGGGTGGTCGATCGGGTTCATCGCCACACCGCGAACGGTTGGGCGCACGCCCTTGTGGCGCATACGGCCCGCTTTACCAAAGTTTTGGTTGCTGTTGTCGGGGTTCGACACGGCGCCGATGGTGGCCATGCATTCTTGGCGCACCATACGCAATTCGCCCGAAGACAAACGGATTTGGGCATAACCGCCATCGCGGCCCACAAACTGCGCATAGGTGCCAGCGGCGCGTGCAAGTTGCCCGCCCTTACCAGCCTTCAGCTCGACGTTGTGAACAATCGTCCCGATGGGCATGCCCGAAAATGGCATCGCATTGCCTGGCTTTACGTCAGTTTTTGCGCCAGCGACGACGGAATCGCCAATGGCCAAACGCTGCGGCGCCAAGATATAGCTTAGTTCGCCATCCGCATAGCGGATCAGGGCGATAAAAGCCGTGCGGTTGGGATCGTATTCGATCCGCTCGACCACAGCGGCCATGTCAAATTTACGACGCTTGAAATCGACGACACGGTACAGACGCTTGGCGCCCCCACCCTTGTGCCACATAGTAACGCGTCCGGTGTTGTTGCGACCGCCCGACTTGGTCAAACCCTCGGTCAAGGATTTAACGGGGCGGCCTTTCCACAGCTCCGAACGGTCGATCAGAACCAACCCACGTTGGCCAGGCGTCGTCGGCTTATACGACTTTAGTGCCATGCTTTCTGTCTTCCGTTTGCTATCGGGGCTGGTTGCCAGCCCCATGGTTATAGGGCCCCGAAGGTCCCCGATTACTTTCCTCCACCTCACGCTTTTCAGCTCGACGATGAAATTTGCCCAAAAATCAGGCTAGGAGCGCATAGAAGATGCCCCCCTACATGCGTCAACCCTTTCAAACAAGGGTTGAACACTTACTGTTCAGGCAGCCTCTCGTACAGGAGGATGGAAAAGGGGTTACTAGGCGATGGAATCATAATTCGAGTCTTACCCAAAAACGCGACCATTCTTGCGATGAAGAACAAAATCCAAAACTTTTCCGTCTTTCGTTTGCTCTTTGACAACCTCGAACATTTCACCTTGATCACCAACATTACTCGGCAAAATTGTGTCCGAAGGCTCCATTTTCACGTCAACAGTCTGCATGCTTGGCTTCCTAGGTGCATAACATCTCGACCGGATCACTATGCAGTAAAGGAGTCCGCCACGATCGCACCCACTGCAGAATCGTAATCTTCATCGAACATGAGCTCCTTCACAGTCGATGGTCAAGAAAGCCATTGATGTAATACGATGGTGTGCATAGGCGACTCGCCCGTCTTGCCATCTGATCGGCCAGACTATCGAAGCCCGATATGGAGTACCCAATTACTCTTTTTCCAGAACTGCCATTTCCTGGCGGCTGAACTCGAGGGAGATTGTCATCGGCGTGAATTTCGATAATCTTTTTCTGCCATAAGGTCGTTAGAAAAGAAGTATCGAATCTCGCTTTGTGTGGACTTTCTTAAAGTCCGAATTGTTGACAACAGACTTTCGCGAATTATCCTGCCCGTCTAGATCGCTGGCACTGAGCAGTTTTCGACTTTGGTCACGAAGAAACGTAACACTGCCGCTTGTTTCCGCCCATCAACGTCAACGTAATGCCAAAAGCTTGATTGACGCACGGCAATCGACTCCCAGTCAAAAAAGAGAAAACCTCGGCAAACTTTGTAACACACACAATTCCAAATGGAATTTGTATTGATTGAACACTCCCTGCGTAATCTTTTCCTGACTCACTGGTCATTGCGTCAAGAGCCACGATTTGATCGCGAAGCATGTGCTGGATTGTGTGAATTTTTTCTAGGTAAGTGCATTTTTCTCGTCTTGTACTTTCCGATTTTTAGCGCTTGCGCTCCTAGGAGGAAGCCTAACGAAACGACCAAGCGTTCAAGAAATGGGCCACTTGAGTCAAGAGATGCCAACTGCGTGGCACCATAAATGCAACGGCAGTGAACAAAAAAGAACATAGACAATTTTATGCCTGGCGGACGGCTGATTGACAAAGTCCGAATTAACCATCCGATGTTTGAGATATCGCTCATTTAATCACTCGCAATGAAGATGTGAGCCGCACGCCAGGCTCATACGACATTCTCAAAGACCCGTCGAAACGTCGATGCTGTTTCCAGCTTCCAGCGTGACATAGGCCTTTTTCTTGTCCGAACGCTCGCCTGCGCGGCCACGGAACTTTTTCGCTTTGCCCTTGGTGATGGTGGTGTTCACCGCCTTGACCTTCACACCAAAAACAGCCTCAACGGCCTCTTTGATCTGGGGTTTGGTGCTGTCCATCGCCACTTGGAACACATATGCGTTCGCCTCGGCTGCCATCGTCGCCTTTTCGGTGATCACTGGCTTTTTGATCAGGTCGTAGTGCTGTGGTTTCGCGCTCATTTTAGACGAGCCTCCAATGCTTCGACACCTGCTTTGGTGATCACCAAAGTGTCACGCTTTAGAATGTCGTATACGTTAGCGCCCATCGTTGGCAGCACGTCCACGCCTTCGATGTTGCGGGCCGCCAATGCGAAATTCGCATCCACGCTTGCGCCATCAATGATCAAAACGCGCTTCCAGCCCAGTTCGCTGACTTGCTTGGCCAGAATGGCGGTCTTGGCTTCGGCCATGGTGGCCACGTCCAAAATCACCAACTCGCCAGCTTTGGCCTTGGCAGACAGGGCATGACGCAAACCCAGCGCGCGGAACGCTTTGGGCAGATCATGCGCGTGGCTGCGTGGCTGCGGGCCTTTGTAAACGCCGCCGTGACGGAAGATCGGAGCCTTTTTCGACCCGTGGCGTGCGCCGCCCGTGCCTTTTGCTTGTTCGATCTTCCTTGGTCGAGCCGGGCGCCGTAATTTGCCCAGCGTCGAGTGGGTACCAGCTTGGGCCTTGGCCCGCTGCCAGCGCACCACACGGTGCAGAACGTCGGCGCGTGGCTCCAGACCAAACAGCGCTTCGTTCAGTTCGATAGAGCCTGCTTTGCCGCCATCAAGTTTGATTACGTCAAGTTTCATGCTTCACCCCCTTCGGTGGTCACTTCCACTGCGGGAGCCTCGATCACTGCCGCTTGCGCAGCCGAACGCACAGCCGCTGGCAAAGGCAGGCCAGCAGGCGCTGCTTTTTTCACGGCGTCTTTGATGGTGACCCAGCCGCCTTTTGACCCTGGGACAGCGCCCTTGATCATCAGCAGACCGCGTTCCGCATCTGTGCGCACCACTTGCAGGTTTTGTGTGGTGACACGAACAGCGCCCATATGGCCCGCCATTTTCTTACCCTTGAAGACTTTGCCAGGGTCTTGGCACTGCCCCGTCGAGCCGTGCGAGCGGTGAGACACCGACACACCGTGCGACGCGCGCAAACCGCCAAAGTTGTGACGCTTCATCGCGCCCGCAAAGCCCTTACCAATCGAGGTGCCCGCGATATCCACGAACTGGCCTTCTAGGTAATGCTCGGCAGTGATCTCTGCGCCGACTTCGATCAGGTTGGCAGGGGAGACGCGGAATTCCGCGATTTTGCGCTTTGGCTCGACCTGAGCCTTGGCAAAATGGCCGCGCATAGCTGCCGTTGTCCGCTTGGCCTTGGCTGCGCCTGCGCCCAGTTGAACGGCCGAATAGCCGTCCTTCTCGACGGTGCGCTGTGCCACCACCTGTAGATTATCCAATTGAAGAACGGTCACAGGAACCTGCGTGCCGTTTTCCAGAAACAACCGGGTCATGCCCAGTTTCTTTGCAATAACGCCCGAGCGCATGTCTATGCCCCCCCCGTTACACTTTGATCTCGACATCCACGCCAGCGGCGAGGTCGAGCTTCATCAGCGCGTCCACGGTCTGGGGGGTCGGGTCAACAATGTCCAAAAGGCGTTTGTGCGTGCGGATTTCCCACTGGTCACGCGACTTTTTGTCGATGTGAGGGCCACGCAAAACGGTGAATTTTTCGATTTTATTCGGCAGCGGAATAGGGCCGCGCACGGTTGCGCCAGTGCGCTTTGCCGTGCTGACGATTTCCTGCGTGCTGGCATCCAGAACGCGGTAATCGAAGGCTTTCAACCGAATGCGGATCGTTTGACTTTGCATTTGTTTTTCCTTCGGAACGTAAACGGGGCGGTATGCCGCGCTCATAGGTTCACATGTCAAAATGAATGGCGCGCCCGAATCTTATGGGCGCGCCATGGGTTCTTTATTACGCGATGATTTTGGACACAACCCCAGCGCCGACGGTGCGGCCGCCTTCGCGGATGGCGAAGCGCAGGTTGTCTTCCATGGCGATGGGGGCGATCAGTTCGACGTTGAACTTTGAGGTTATCGCCAGGCATCACCATTTCGGTGCCGGCTGGCAGCTCGACCGTGCCCGTCACGTCCGTGGTGCGGAAGTAGAACTGTGGGCGGTAGTTGGCGAAGAATGGGGTGTGGCGACCGCCCTCTTCTTTGGTCAAGATGTAAGCCTGCGCTTCAAACTTGGTGTGTGGTTTGACCGATGTAGGCTTGCACAGCACTTGGCCGCGCTCGACGCCTTCGCGGTCGATACCGCGCAGCAAAACGCCCACGTTGTCGCCAGCTTCGCCGCGATCCAGCAGCTTGCGGAACATCTCAACGCCCGTGCAAACCGATTTCTTGGTGTCGCGGATGCCCACGATCTCAACTTCGTCGCCCACGTTGATCACGCCGCGCTCGATACTGCCCGTCACAACAGTGCCACGACCCGAGATCGAGAACACGTCTTCGATGGGCATCAAGAAGGGCTGGGTCAATTCGCGCGCTGGCGTTGGGATATATTCGTCAACGGCCTTCAGCGCAGCGTGGATCAGAATCTTCGCCAATGTCCTTACGCTCGCCGATCACTGGCTTGGTGCGCGGAGCCTTTGATGATTGGAATATCGTCGCCGTGGTATTCGTAGCTGGAGAACAGCTCGCGGATTTCCATTTCCACCAGTTCGATCACCGCCTTCGTTTCGTCAACAAGGTCAACCTTGTTCATGTAGCACAACCATGTAGGGAATGCCAGACCTGACGGCCCAGCAGGATATGCTCGCGCGTTTGTGGCATTGGGCCGTCAGAGGCCGCGCAAACCAAAATCGCGCCGTCCATTTGCGCCGCGCCCGTGATCATGTTCTTCACATAGTCAGCGTGGCCGGGGCAGTCGACGTGCGCATAGTGGCGGGTTCGCGGTTTCATATTCGACGTGCGCGGTCGAAATGGTGATGCCGCGCGCGCGCTCTTCGGGTGCGCCGTCGATTTGGTCATAGGCGCGGAATTCGGCCGTAATATTTCGTGATCGCCGCCGTCAGCGTCGTCTTGCCGTGGTCAACGTGGCCAATCGTGCCAATGTTAACGTGCGGTTTGTTCCGTTCAAACTTTGCCTTTGCCATGATGGCCTCCTGTTTTTCATCGATGTGGCAGGTCGCCCTGCCCTACAGTGTGGTAGGGGCGCGGGCAAGCCCCACGCCACACCGGTTAAGCGTATTTCTTTTGAATCTCGTCCGAGATGTTCTGCGGAACGGCATCGTAATGGTCAAACTCCATCGAGAACACCGCGCGACCCGGAAGTCATCGAGCGTAGGGTGTTGATGTAGCCGAACATATTGGCCAGCGGAACCATCGACGCGATCACATTGGCGTTGCCACGGCTGTCTTGGCCCGTGACCATACCGCGACGCGATGTCAGATCGCCGATGACGCCGCCCGGGTATTCTTCGGGCGTCACAACTTCGACTTTCATGATGGGTTCCAGCAACTTCGCGCCAGCTTTTTTCAAGCCGTCACGCATTGCAGCGCGGGTGGCAATTTCAAAGGCCAGAACAGACGAGTCAACGTCGTGGAACGCGCCGTCGAGCAAAGCCACTTTGAAGTCGATCACAGGGAAGCCAGCCAGCGGGCCCGAATCCATCACCGATTTGATGCCTTTTTCAACACCTGGGATGTATTCTTTTGGAACAGCGCCGCCCACAATCTTCGACTCGAACGAATACCCTTCGCCGGGCTCGGTTGGGGTAATTTCCAACTTGATGCGCGCAAATTGACCCGTGCCACCCGTTTGTTTCTTGTGGGTGTAGTCGATTTCCGTCGCCATCGAGATGGTTTCGCGGTAGGCCACCTGCGGCGCACCGATATTTGCCTCGACTTTGAATTCGCGGCGCATACGGTCAACCAAGATGTCCAAGTGCAATTCCCCCATGCCCTTCATGATGGTTTGACCCGATTCAATATCGGTTTCCACACGGAAGGATGGATCTTCGGCGGCCAAACGTGCCAGCGCGATGCCCATTTTCTCTTGGTCGGCCTTGGTTTTTGGCTCGACCGCGATTTCGATCACGGGCACGGGGAAGGTCATGGTTTCCAGAACCACAGGCGCGCTTGGATCGCACAGAGTATCGCCCGTTGTGGTTTCTTTCAGACCGCCCAGCGCGATGATGTCGCCTGCAAACGCTTCGGAGATTTCCTCGCGTTCGATGGCGTGCATCATCATCATACGGCCAACACGCTCTTTGCGCTGCTTGGTCGCGTTCAGCATGCCGTCGCCCTTGGCCAATTTGCCCGAATAGATACGGGTGAAGGTCAGCGAGCCGACGAAGGGGTCGTTCATGATCTTGAATGCCAGCGCCGAGAAGGGCTGGTTGTCATCTGCCGAGCGCGCGATGTTGCGGGTTTCAGTCTCGTCGCCGGGGGCAAAGCCCTCGTAGGCGGGAACGTCCAGCGGGCTGGGCAGATAGTCGATCACGGCGTTCAGCAGCGGTTGCACGCCCTTGTTCTTGAAGGCAGAGCCAGCCAGAACGGGGATAAAGTCAATCGCCAGCGTGCCTTTGCGGATCAGCTTGCGCAGGGTTGCTGCGTCAGGCTCGTTGCCATCCAGATAGGCTTCCATCGCGTCATCGTCTTGGCCCACTGCGGTTTCCAGCAGGTTCAAACGCCATTCGTCCGCCATATCTTTCAGATCGGCGCGGATTGGCTGACGCACCCAAGATGCGCCCAAATCTTCGCCCTCGTAAACCCACTCTTCCATGGTCACAAGGTCGATGATGCCTTCCAGCTTGTCTTCTGCGCCGATGGGCAGAGCAACGGGAACAGCATTCGCGCCCGTGCGGTCTTTGATCATCTTGACGCAGTTGAAATAGTCAGCGCCTGTTTTGTCCATTTTGTTGACAAAAACAATGCGCGGAACTTTGTAGCGGTCTGCTTGACGCCAGACGGTTTCGGTCTGGGGTTCAACGCCTGCGTTGCCGTCCAGCAGAACAACAGCGCCGTCCAGAACGGCCAAAGAACGTTCAACCTCGATGGTAAAGTCAACGTGGCCGGGGGTGTCGATGATATTGAAACGGTGACGCTCGTCAGCAGGGCCAGTTGCGCCTGCGTCAATCGTGCGGTTCCAGAAGGTGGTCGTGGCAGCCGAGGTGATCGTGATGCCGCGCTCTTGCTCTTGTTCCATCCAGTCCATGGTGGCAGCGCCATCATGAACTTCGCCGATTTTGTGCGATTTACCTGTGTAATACAGGATTCGCTCGGAGGTTGTGGTTTTGCCCGCGTCGATATGGGCGATGATCCCAAAATTGCGGTAACGGTCTAGCGGATAGTCGCGTGCCATGATGATCCCTTACCAGCGATAGTGGCTGAATGCTTTGTTCGCATCGGCCATTTTATGGGTGTCTTCGCGCTTTTTCACGGCGGTGCCACGGTTGTTCACGGCATCCGACAATTCGGCGGCCAGACGCTCTTCCATGGTGTTTTCATTACGCTTGCGGGCGGCGATGATCAGCCAACGGATGGCCAACGCCTCGCGGCGCTCGGTGCGCACTTCGACGGGAACTTGGTATGTAGCACCACCGACGCGGCGCGAGCGCACTTCGACCGATGGCTTCACATTGTCCAAAGCTTCGTGGAAGGCCGCGATTGGCTCGCGCTTCAATTTGGTTTCGACGCGGGTCAGCGCGCCGTAAACAATCGATTCTGCGATGGATTTTTTGCCATCCAGCATCAGGTTGTTCATGAATTTGGTCAGAACCTTATCGCCATATTTGGCATCAGGCAGAATTTCGCGCTTTTCAGCGGCGTGACGACGAGACATGTTTTATTTCCCTTACTTCGGACGCTTAGCGCCATATTTCGAACGACGCTGACGACGCTCTTTAACGCCTTGGGTATCCAAAACGCCGCGAAGGATGTGATAGCGCACACCAGGCAAATCCTTGACGCGGCCGCCACGGATCAGAACAACGCTGTGTTCTTGCAGGTTGTGCTTTTCACCAGGGATATAGGAAATCACCTCGAAGCCGTTGGTCAGGCGCACTTTGGCAACCTTACGCATAGCGGAGTTGGGCTTTTTCGGGGTCGTCGTGTAAACACGGGTGCAAACGCCGCGCTTTTGTGGGCAAGATTCCAAGTGCTGCGACTTGGATTTGCGAACCACAGGCGAGCGCGGTTTGCGGATCAGCTGTTGAATCGTTGGCATTCAAGTTCCTCGTTTTGCCCATACAGGGCTGTCAATACTCGCACCCAAACGGGGCGCTCCTCTTCTCGACGTCTTTTTGTGCGAATCACAAAAAGATAAGACCGCATTCGTCCCTTCGCAGGGCCGATACGGTGGAATTCCAGAGGATCGGGGCGAAAATCACCCGGATCGTGACCACATCAAGCATTATTTGGCCAAAACAAAACCGATTGGCCCCGTCTGGTTGTGGCGGCTGATAGTTGGGATTCGCACAGATGTCAACAGCGGGCAGGGGCGTTGGCGCTATGCTGCAAGGGTTTAGCGGCGCGTTTGCGGCCAATAGCGCGCGATCAACACAACGACCAAAGCGGTCAGTAATGTCGCCATAATTGCATCAGACAGAAAATGCCCGCCCGTCACAACACGGTGCAGAAATACAAAGCCAAAACTGGCGGCAACGGCAAGATAGGCCAGCATAGACCAGCGCGGCCCAAGGCGGGGGGCGTGGTGTTGAATCACGATCATGCAGGCCAGACAAAACACCGTCGTGCCCGACACCTCACCCGAAACAAAGCTGCAATCGTCCGTGCAACTGCCATCCCATTGGCCGACCGCACGAAAGACCGCGTCGCCGCCGAACTCTGTCACATCGCGCGGGCGTGGGCGGCCAGAATATCCCTTTAGGATGGCGTTCACCAATACCCCAGTGCCCAGCGTAAAACCCCAAAAAATCACATTCCAATCGCGCATCGGCATAAGGCGGGCAGGCCAGTTTTGGCTGTAGCCCAGCGATAGCGCGATCAAACACAGCAGCACGCTGACCAATGATAGGTTCCAAAACACCATGCGCATGGTATGCAGCCACGCCACGCCTTTGCCCCAAAACGCACCATTGGCGTAGAACGCGCGGGTCACGGCCAAATCCAGCGCTGGGACCAAGGCAAACAGCGCATAGGCCGCAATGCAGGCCGCCAGCATTAGGGGCAATGTGTATTTATACGTCAATGTTTGCATGTTTAGCCTTTTGCCTCATCTGCGCGGTGGCGCGCTTGGGTCAATGTGACAATGCCCGACACCACCACGATCACCGCCCCGACAAGCGCGACCATATCAGGCAGGCTGCCAAAGAACAGCCAGCCAAACAGCAGCGCCCACAGCAGCGCCGTATAGCGGAACGGCGCAACAATGGCCACATCGCCCACCCGCATCACCATCACGACGGTGATGTAACCCACAACCAGCGCAGCAGTCGACCCCGCCAGCATCAACGCTTGGGCCAAGGGCACCGATTGCCAGTCCTCGAACAGCCCTCCGACCAATCCCAAAAGTGTAACGCTTATCGCCGCCCAGATCGCTACAGTCGTTGATGGCAAAGGGCCAGAAAAGTGCCGCGTAGACAAATCGCGTAGCACCACAAAGGCCACCGACACCAAGCCCAACACCGACCAGCGGTCAAATGCCGCAAAGCCGGGTTTGACAATTAAAAGAACGCCGACGAACCCCGCCGCAATGGCAAGCCAGATCTGTGGCGCAATAGCCTCGCGGTAAAACAGCGCGGCGGCCAGCGTTACCGCCAGTGGCAGCGCCTGCATTATGGCGGACAGCGTGGCCAGCGGCATATGAACAAGTGCGGTCAGGAAAGTCACCGTCGCCAAGACTTCGGCCATGGTGCGGATGGTCAAAACGCCCAAATCTGGCCCCTGCGGCCACAGGCGCAGATGCCCCTCGCGCAGATATGCAATCACCGCCAGCGCCGCGCTGGCCCCAATCCCGCGCAAGGTGATGGCCTGAAACAACGGCAAATCTTGGCTGACTGCTTTCATAAAGCTGTCGTTGATCACAAAGGCCAGCATCGCCAGACACATCAACAAAATGCCGCGCAGGTTGTCAGACATTTTTCGGCCCTTTTCATGAAAAAAGCCCCGTGGTTTCCCACGGGGCCTTTGGTGGTTGTTGCCCCTTTACGAGGCTTCGCTATCGAACGCCTCTGGTGCAGGGGCTGCCAATGCGGCAGCGGCCTCGGCATCAGAGCGCCGAGCGTCGATGACAAGGGTGTCGCGGTCGGTTGCGATTTTCTTGACATTGCGCGTCGCCCCGCCTGTGCCCGCTGGGATCAGACGGCCCACGATGACGTTTTCCTTCAGGCCCACCAATTTATCGCGTTTGCCCTGAACCGAAGCCTCGGTCAGAACGCGAGTGGTTTCTTGGAACGACGCCGCCGAGATAAAGCTGCGCGTTTGCAAGCTGGCCTTGGTGATGCCCAGCAAGATCGGCTCGGCCACCGCAGGGCGCATACCATGCGCGTGCGCTTTGTGGTTGGCCTCGTCCAGCTCGTGCTTGTCGACGTTTTCGCCTTTCAGCAAAGTCGTCTCGCCGCTGTCCAAAATTTCGAACTTTTGCAGCATCTGGCGCACGATCACTTCGATATGCTTGTCGTTGATCTTCACGCCTTGCAAACGGTACACGTCTTGCACTTCGTCGATCATGTAGTTGGCCAGCGCCTCGACACCCAAGATGCGCAAGATGTCATGCGGCGCGGGGTTGCCGTCCATGATGTAATCGCCCTTTTGGACAAAATCGCCCTCCTGAACAGGAATGTGCTTGCCCTTGGGGATCATGTATTCAACCGCTTGCAGCGTTTCATCCACCGGTTCTACCGTGATGCGGCGCTTGTTTTTGTAGTCTTTGCCAAAGCGCACGTAACCATCCATTTCGGCGATGATAGCGTGGTCTTTTGGACGGCGCGCCTCGAACAATTCGGCCACGCGGGGCAGACCCCCCGTGATGTCCTTGGTTTTGGCACCTTCGCGCGGAATACGGGCGACAACATCGCCGGGGCGCAGATCTTGCCCCTCTTCCACCGACAAGATCGCGTCCACCGACATCGGATAGGTGATCGGGTTGCCCGCATCATTGCGCACAGGCTCCCCAGTAGCGGGGTCCATCACGATGATAGCGGGCTTCAGATCGCCGCCTTTAGAGGACGAGCGCCAATCGGACACGATTTTCTGCGTCATGCCTGTCGCCTCGTCGGTATCTTCGCGCAGCGAGATACCAGCGATCATGTCCATAAACTTGGCCACACCCGCCTTTTCCGCGATGATTGGCAAAGTGTAGGGGTCCCATTCGAACAGCTTATCGCCGCGCTTGACCTGTGCGCCATCCTTGACATGCAATTTCGCGCCATAGGTCAGTTTATGCACGGCGCGTTCCTGCCCCGCGTCGTCGATAATAGCCAGCGACATATTGCGGCCAATCACAATCTGCTCACCCGAGACGTTGGATAGGGTGTTGGAATTGCGCAGCTCGATCTTGCCTTCTTGGCTGGCCTCTAGGAAGGACTGCTGCCCGCCCTGTGCCACACCGCCGATGTGGAAGGTGCGCATGGTCAGCTGGGTGCCCGGCTCGCCGATGGACTGTGCGGCGATGATGCCGACAGCCTCGCCGATGTTCACCAGCGTGCCGCGCGCCAAATCACGGCCATAGCACAGCGCGCAAACGCCCTCTTCCGCATCGCAAGTCAGCGGACTGCGGATACGGGCGGATGCAACGGCGGCCTGATGGATCAGATCGGCGCGGCGCTCGTCAATCAACTCGCCGCGCGCGACCAGCACTTCGGTTGTGCCCGGCACGCAGATATCTTCGCCCGCCACACGTCCCAAAACGCGTTCAGACAATGGCGCGGATTCCACACCATCTTTGACCGCGACATCGGCCGTAATCGCGCGCTCTGTGCCGCAATCATGCAGACGGATGATGCAATCCTGGGCCACGTCCACAAGGCGGCGGGTTAGATAGCCCGAGTTCGCGGTTTTCAGCGCGGTATCGGCCAGACCCTTACGCGCGCCGTGGGTCGAGTTGAAGTATTCAAGAACGGTCAGACCTTCTTTGAAGTTCGAGATGATGGGCGTTTCGATGATCTCGCCCGAAGGTTTGGCCATCAGCCCGCGCATCCCGCCCAACTGTTTCATCTGCGTGACCGAACCGCGCGCACCAGAGTGCGACATCATGTAAACCGAATTCGGTTCCATTTCTGCGCCGCTTGCATCGGTTTTGGTGGCCGAGATGGTGGACATCATCGCCTCGGTCACTTTGTCGTTGCACTTTGACCAGCTGTCGATGACCTTGTTATACTTTTCGCCTTGGGTGATCAGGCCGTCCATATATTGCTGTTCATAGGCCTTCACCTGATCGCGGGCCTCGTCCACGATGTCCCATTTGGTATCGGGGATCAGCATATCGTCCTTGCCAAAGGAAATGCCTGCGCGGAACGCCTCGCGGAAGCCGTAGGTCATGATTTGGTCGCAGAAAATGACCGATTCCTTTTGGCCGCAATAACGGTAAACGGTATCGATGACCGCCTGCACCTCTTTCTTGCGCAGCAAACGGTTGACCAAATCAAACGGTGCCTTTGCGTTCAGCGGCAACAAGTTGCCCAGACGCAAACGGCCAGGCGTGGTATCAAAGCGTTTCCACACGATATTGCCATGCTCGTCCACTTGGCGCAGGCGGGCTTGGATTTTGGCGTGCAAGTGCACCTCGCCTGCGGCAAGGGCGTGTTCCACCTCGTCGATGTCGGCAAATTTCATGCCTTCGCCGACCATGCCGTTGCGTTCCATCGTGGCGTAATACAGGCCCAAAACCATGTCTTGCGATGGCACGATAATCGGCGCGCCGTTGGCTGGCGACAGCACGTTATTGGTGGACATCATCAAAACGCGCGCTTCCAGCTGCGCCTCAAGGCTAAGGGGCACGTGAACAGCCATCTGGTCGCCGTCAAAGTCGGCGTTAAAGGCCGAGCAGACCAGCGGGTGCAGCTGAATGGCCTTGCCTTCGATCAGGATAGGTTCAAACGCCTGAATCCCCAAACGGTGCAGGGTTGGCGCGCGGTTCAGCAGCACAGGATGTTCGCGGATGACTTCGTCCAAGATGTCCCAGACTTCGGGACGTTCTTTTTCCACCAGCTTTTTCGCCTGCTTGACGGTGCTGGACAGACCCTTGGCCTCTAGCCGCGAATAGATGAACGGCTTGAACAACTCCAAAGCCATCTTTTTCGGCAGACCGCATTGATGCAGTTTCAATTCGGGGCCCGTCACGATGACCGAACGGCCCGAGAAATCGACGCGCTTACCCAAAAGGTTCTGGCGGAAGCGGCCCTGTTTGCCCTTAAGCATGTCGGACAAAGATTTCAGCGGGCGCTTATTCGTGCCCGTGATCACGCGGCCACGGCGGCCGTTGTCAAACAGCGCATCCACCGCCTCTTGCAACATACGCTTTTCGTTGCGCACGATAATGTCGGGCGCGCGCAGTTCGATCAGGCGTTTCAAACGGTTGTTGCGGTTGATCACGCGGCGATACAGATCGTTCAAATCCGATGTCGCAAAGCGGCCACCGTCCAGCGGCACCAAGGGGCGCAGTTCTGGCGGGATCACGGGCAGCACTGTCAAAACCATCCATTCGGGGCGATTGCCCGAATCGACAAAGGACTCGACGATCTTCAAACGCTTGATGATCTTTTTCGGTTTCAGCTCGCCCGTTGCTTCTTTCAGATCGGCGCGCAGTTGTTCGGCCAAAGATTCCAAATCAATCGCAGCAAGCATTTCGCGAATGGCCTCGGCGCCAATGTTGGCGGTAAAGGCGTCCGCGCCATATTGATCTTGCGCGTCAAGGTAATCCTCTTCGCTCATCAATTGGCCATAGGTCAGGTCGGTCAGGCCCGGTTCGATCACCACATAGTTTTCGAAATACAGGATGCGTTCCAGATCGCGCAGGGTCATGTCCAGCATGAGGCCGATACGGCTGGGCAGCGATTTCAGGAACCAGATGTGGGCCACAGGGCTGGCCAACTCAATATGGCCCATCCGCTCGCGGCGCACCTTTTGCAAGGTAACCTCGACGCCGCATTTTTCGCAGACAACGCCGCGATATTTCATGCGTTTGTATTTACCGCACAGGCATTCGTAATCTTTGATGGGGCCAAAGATACGCGCGCAGAACAGACCATCGCGTTCGGGTTTGAAGGTGCGATAGTTGATGGTTTCTGGCTTTTTAATCTCGCCAAACGACCACGACAGGATGCGCTCTGGCGAGGCCAAAGACACCTTGATCTCGTCAAAGGTTTTGACGGGGGCGACGGGGTTAAACGGGTTGTTGGTCAGTTCCTGGTTCATTTCCAAATCCTACAAAATTGGGGCGCGGGGAAGGATGGGGCGGCGGCGCGCGCGGGGCGCGCCATTACCGCCCGTTATTCCTCCTCCGCATCCAGGAGTTCCATATTCAGGCCAAGGCCGCGCACTTCTTTGACAAGAACGTTAAAGCTTTCGGGCACGCCCGCCTCAAAATTGTCCTCGCCTTTAACGATGCTTTCATAGACCTTGGTGCGGCCTGCCACGTCATCCGATTTGACAGTCAGCATTTCTTGCAAGGTGTAAGCGGCGCCGTAGGCTTCCAGTGCCCAAACCTCCATCTCGCCCAAACGCTGGCCACCAAATTGCGCTTTACCGCCAAGGGGTTGCTGCGTGACCAAAGAGTATGGCCCAGTTGAGCGCGCGTGCAGCTTGTCATCCACCAAGTGGTGAAGTTTCAGCATATATTTCACGCCCACGGTCACCTTGCGGGCGAATTGCTCGCCCGTGCGGCCATCAAACACCACCGATTGACCCGAGGTGTCAAAGCCCGCGCGTTTCAGCGCGTCGTTCACATCCGATTCCTTAGCCCCGTCGAAAACGGGGGTCGCAATCGGCACGCCTTTGGTCACATTGCTGGCCAGTTCGATAAAGTCCGCCTCGTCGCGGCCTGCAAAAGCCTCGTCGTAGGTGTCATCACCGTAAGCAAAGCGAACTGCCTCGCGCAGGGGGGTCATATCGCCCGAGGCGCGGTATTCACGCAGCGCCTCGTCGATTTTCAGACCCAAACCACGCGCGGCCCAGCCCATATGGGTTTCCAAGATCTGACCGACGTTCATACGGCTAGGCACGCCCAGCGGGTTCAGAACAATGTCCACCGCCGTGCCATCGGCCAAGAAGGGCATATCTTCCACAGGCACCACTTTGGACACAACACCCTTGTTGCCGTGACGACCAGCCATTTTGTCGCCGGGTTGCAGCTTGCGCTTCACCGCGACGAACACCTTGACCATTTTCATCACGCCGGGGGGCAGATCGTCGCCGCGACGCACCTTTTCGACCTTGTCGTCAAAACGGTTGTCCAAGGCGCGCTTTTGCGCCTCGAACTGGTCGTGCAGCGCCTCGACATCTTTGGCGTCGTTTTCGTTTTCCAGCGCCAGCTGCCAATACTGGCCGCGCGACAGCGTGCCCAGTAGTTCGTCGTCAATCTTTGCGCCAGCTTTCACGCCCTTGGGGCCTTTCACGGCCACTTTGCCCATGATCAACGCCTTCAGACGCGAGTAGATGTTGCGTTCCAAAATGGTCAGCTCGTCGTCGCGGTCGCGGGCAAGGCGCTCGACTTCTTCGCGTTCGATCTGCAACGCGCGCTCGTCCTTGTCCACGCCGTGACGGTTGAACACGCGCACTTCAACGATTGTGCCAAACGCCCCGGGCGGCAGGCGCAGCGAGGTGTCGCGCACGTCGGATGCCTTTTCGCCAAAGATGGCGCGCAGCAGCTTTTCTTCGGGGGTCATCGGGCTTTCACCTTTGGGGGTGATTTTACCCACCAAAATATCGCCAGGGATCACATCCGCGCCGATATAAACAATGCCTGCTTCGTCCAGATTGCGCAGCGCCTCTTCGCCCACGTTGGGAATATCGCGGGTGATTTCCTCTGGCCCCAGTTTCGTATCGCGGGCGGCGACTTCGTATTCTTCGATATGGATCGAGGTGAACACGTCATCTTTCAGAATGCGTTCCGAAATCAGGATAGAGTCTTCGTAGTTATACCCGTTCCAAGGCATAAAGGCGACGATCACGTTGCGGCCAAGTGCCAATTCGCCCAAATCGGTGCAGGGGCCGTCGGCCACCACTTCGCCGCGCAGAACGGTGTCGCCCACCTTCACCAGCGGACGCTGGTTGATGCAGGAAGATTGGTTGGAGCGTTTGAATTTGCGCAGACGGTAGATGTCAACGCCCGGCTCGCCCGGCTCTAACATTTCGGTGGCGCGCACAACGATACGCGATGCGTCCACTTGGTCGATGATACCCGCGCGGCGGGCCATGATGGCCGCGCCAGAATCGCGGGCAACGACAGCCTCGATCCCCGTGCCGACAAAGGGCGCGTCCGCTTGCAGCAAAGGCACGGCCTGGCGCTGCATGTTCGATCCCATCAGCGCGCGGTTGGCGTCGTCATTTTCCAAGAATGGGATCAGCGAGGCGGCAACCGACACCAACTGCTTGGGCGAGACGTCGATCAGATCAATCGCTTCGGGCACGTTCAGCATGAATTCGCCCGCTTTGCGCGAGGAAATCAGATCATCGGTAAAGCGGCCTTCGCCGTCTTGCGCGGCGTTCGCCTGCGCAACCGTATGGCGCATCTCTTCGGTGGCCGACATATAGACGACCTCATCGGTCACCTTATTATCGATCACTTTGCGGTAAGGTGTTTCAATAAACCCGTATTTATTCACCCGCGCAAAGGTGGCCAAGCTATTGATCAGACCAATGTTTTGACCTTCGGGCGTCTCGATCGGGCACATGCGGCCATAGTGGGTTGGGTGCACGTCGCGCACCTCGAACCCTGCACGCTCGCGGGTCAAACCGCCTGGCCCAAGGGCCGAAAGGCGGCGCTTGTGCGTCACTTCGGACAAGGGGTTGGTTTGGTCCATGAACTGCGACAGCTGGCTGCTGCCAAAGAACTCACGCACCGCCGCAGCAGCGGGTTTGGCGTTGATCAGGTCTTGCGGCATGATCGTGTCAATCTCGACGCTGGACATGCGTTCTTTGATCGCGCGTTCCATACGCAACAGGCCGACGCGGTATTGATTTTCCATCAATTCCCCAACCGAGCGGACGCGGCGGTTGCCAAGGTGGTCGATGTCGTCAATCTCGCCCTTGCCATCACGCAGTTCGGTCAGCGCCTTGATGCAGGCGACAATATCCGCGCGGTCCAGCGTGCGCTGCGTGTCTGGGCGGTCTAGATCCAAACGCATATTCATTTTCACGCGGCCAACGGCCGACAGATCATAGCGTTCTGAATCAAAGAACATCGTGTCGAACATCTGGCTGGCAGCCTCGACAGTTGGCGGCTCGCCCGGGCGCATGACGCGGTAGATATCCATCAGTGCAGTGTCGCGGCCCATGTTTTTGTCAGCGGCCAAGGTGTTGCGGATGTAGGGGCCGACGTTGACATTGTCGATGTCCAGAACAGGAATATCGGTGATGCCCTGATCCAAAAGAACCTTCAGGCTGCCACCTTTAACGGCGCCATCGCGGTCATACTCCAGCGTCAGCTCGTCGCCCGCTTCAACCCAAATCTCGCCCGTCTCTTCGTTGATAATGTCTTTGGCGACATAGCGGCCTAGGATATGATCAAAGGGAACCAGCAGCTCGGTCACTTTGCCGGCCTTGATCAGCTCATTCGCCATGCGGGGCGTCATTTTATCGCCCGCTTTGCAGATCACTTCGCCAGTGGCGGCATCCACAATGTCATAGCTGGGGCGTGTGCCGCGGACCCGCTCGGGGAAGAACTTGGTCACCCAGCCCTTGTTCTTTTCGTGGCGGAAGCTGATGGTTTCATAATAGGCATCCATAATGCCCTCTTGATCCATGCCCATTGCATAAAGCAGCGTGGTCACGGGCAATTTGCGGCGGCGGTCGATGCGCGCGAACACCAAATCCTTGGCGTCAAATTCGAAATCCAGCCAACTGCCGCGATAGGGAATGATGCGGCAGGCAAACAGCAGCTTGCCTGAGGAATGGGTTTTGCCGCGGTCGTGGTCAAAGAATACACCAGGGCTGCGATGCATTTGAGAAACGATCACGCGCTCGGTGCCGTTCACCACAAAGGTGCCGTTCTGTGTCATCAGGGGCATTTCGCCCATGAATACTTCTTGTTCTTTGATGTCTTTGACGCTGCGCGCGCCTGTGGTTTCATCGACATCAAACACGATCAGGCGCAGCGTTACCTTCAAAGGCGCTGCATAGGTCATATCGCGCTGTTGGCATTCGTCCACGTCATACTTTGGTTTTTCCAATTCGTATTTCACGAATTCCAAAACAGCGGTCTCATTAAAATCCTTGATCGGGAACACCGATTGGAACGTGCCTTGCAGCCCCTCGCCATCCAGCGGTTTGTCACTGTCGCCCGAGCGCAGGAACAAATCATAAGAGGATTTCTGAACCTCGATGAGGTTCGGCATTTCCAGAACTTCGCGGATTTTGCCGAAGTAGCGGCGGATTCGCTTTTGACCAATGTACGCTTGCGCCATGCTCAATGTGACCTTTCATCGTTTTCGCCGGTGCGTGCCCTGTTGGGGGGCAGAGCGCGCGCCGCGTGGCGAGAGGGGGATGGTTCTATTCATGCCCCCCGTCCCATTGGGGGGCTCCCGAACCAGACCGCACCTAAGGAGAGGCATTCGCAAATGCCCCCGCTTAGACGCGCTAGGCTGGGCCCAATGTTTTGGGCCCAGCCAGCAAATTTGCTTCCCAAGAGTTGCCTCTTGGGGGCGCGATTACTTCAGTTCAACTTTGGCGCCAGCGGCTTCCAAGGTTTTCTTCAGGTTTTCAGCGTCAGCTTTCGACACAGCTTCTTTCACTTTGCCGCCAGCTTCGACCAGATCTTTGGCCTCTTTCAGGCCCAGACCCGTGATGGTGCGCACTTCTTTGATCACGTTGATCTTGTTTGCGCCAGCGTCCAGCAGAACGACGTCGAATTCGGTCTGCTCTTCAACAGCGGCGGCTGGGCCAGCAGCTGGGCCAGCCATCATCACGGCGCCGCCAGCAGCAGGCTCGATGCCATACTTGTCTTTCAGGATGGTTTTCAGTTCTTGCGCCTGCAGCAGGGTCAGACCTACGATGTCTTCGGCGAGTTTGTTCAGATCAGCCATTTTATGTTCCGTTCAGTTAAGATTGTTTCCAACGAGGCAGGATAATCCTGCGCGAGGTATAGATTAGGCCGCAGCCTTTTCTTCGATGGTCGACAGGATGCTTGCGATATTCGAAGCAGGCGCGCCAATGGCCCCAGCGATCGAGGAAGCAGGCGCACCAATCATGCCCGCGATCTGAGCGATCAGCTCTTCGCGCGATGGCATGGATGCAACGGCTTTCACACCAGCTGTGTCCAAAATCGTCTCGCCCATAGCGCCGCCAAGGATGACAAATTTGTCATTTGCCTTGGCATAGGCATCAGAGACCTTCGCAGCTGCGACAGGGTCTTCTGTATAGGCCAGAACGGTCATGCCCGTAAGCAGGTCACCCATCTTAACAGATGGCTTACCCTCTAGGGCGATCTTGGCGAGCTTGTTCTTGGCAACGCGAACGGACCCGCCTACTTCACGCATTTTTGCGCGCAGGTCCTGCATCTGTGCAACCGTCATACCCGCGTAGTGGGCTACCACTACAACGCCAGAGCTTGCGAAGATTTGGCCGAGTTCGTCGACCACTTTCTCTTTTTGGGCTCTATCCACAGTTTCACTCCAAGTTTAGGGGCTTTCGCCCCCGGCTCAATTTAACCCACCTTTCACAGCGGGCGGTCGGGTCCGTTTCAGGTTCCCAAGGCCAAGATCACCCGAAGGTGATGTCAATCTCGTTCCCCATCTCGGGCAGGTCGATATTAAGGCGTTTGCGCGCCACCCACCGTCTCGGACAGGATGGGGCATTGCTGCCCCCTCCATCCCTTCCCCAAAGGGTCGGGAATTTCGTAGGGTGCGTGCTTTGCACGCACCTATCTTAGTTCGCAGTGGCCGAAGCCAAATCCAACGCAACGCCTGGGCCCATAGAGGACGACAGCGAAACTTTTTTCACATAGGTGCCTTTTGCGCCCGAAGGCTTGGCCTTGGACACAGCATCAACAAAAGCACGCACGTTTTGCGCCAATTTGTCATCGGAAAAGCTGACCTTGCCGATACCCGCATGGATCACGCCAGCCTTTTCAACCTTGAACTGCACTTCGCCGCCCTTGGCCGCTTCGACAGCGGTTTTGACGTCCATCGTCACCGTGCCAACCTTTGGGTTAGGCATCAGATTGCGCGGGCCCAGCACCTTACCCAGACGGCCAACCAGTGGCATCATGTCAGGGGTTGCGATGCAACGATCAAATTCGATCTTGCCCGACAGGATGGTTTCCATCAGATCTTCTGCGCCAACAATATCTGCGCCAGCGGCTTTGGCCTCGTCTGCCTTGGCGGCGCGGGCGAACACAGCCACGCGCACGGTTTTGCCCGTGCCATTTGGCAGCGCCACAACGCCGCGCACCATCTGGTCAGCGTGACGCGGGTCAACGCCCAAATTCATCGCAATTTCCAGCGTTTCGTCAAACTTGGCCGAAGCCGCGCCCTTGATCAGCGCAACCGCTTCTTCAACCGTGATCAGGTTTTTACCTTCAAAGGCCTTTTGCGCCGCAGCGACCCGTTTTGCAATTTTTGCCATGATCTTAGCCCTTCACTTCAATGCCGCAAGACTTTGCCGAGCCCATGATAACCTGCATAGCCGCCTCAACGGTGTTGGCATTCAGGTCTTTCATCTTGGTTTCAGCAATCGTGCGGATTTGGGCAAGCGACACCGACCCTGCCACGTCGCGGCCAGGCTTCATCGACCCCTTGGCGCGGTTACGCTTGCCCACTTGGGGCAGGCCAGCGGCCTTTTTCAACAGGAACGATGCAGGGGCTGTCTTCAGCTCTAGGCTGAACGACTTGTCCTGATAATAGGTGATGATCACTGGCGTTGGCGTGCCAGGTTCAATATCAGCCGTCTTTGCGTTGAACTGCTTAACGAATTCCATGATGTTCAGCCCGCGCTGACCCAATGCAGGGCCAACTGGCGGCGAAGGGTTCGCCTGCTGCGCTTTTACTTGCAGCTTTAGGCTGCCCATAATCTTCTTGGCCATTGGCCTTCTCCTTTTATCACAGCGCCAGCCCCATGCGGGCGCGGTTTAGTGGTTCGGTCTGCGGGTTACGGTCTGGCCGTTCCGCGCGCCTCCCACGCCACTCAGATCTCTTTCGAGACCTGGGTGAATTCCAATTCAACGGGTGTTGCCCGCCCAAAGATCGAAACGGACACTTTCAGGCGGCTGTGCGCCTCGTCGACATCCTCGACCATACCGTCAAAGCCTTCAAACGGACCATCGGTGACCTTGACCTTTTCGCCCACATCAAAGCGGATCAAGTTGCGCGGCGCTTCTTGCCCTTCTTCAACGCGGTTCAGGATTTGGTTCACCTCGGCATCGCGCATCGGCATCGGGCGGCCTTGCGGGCCAAGGAAACCCGTCACGCGGTTGATGGATGAAATCAGGTGATAGCCCTTATTCGTCATCTCCATCCGCACCAAAACATACCCAGGCATAAAGCGGCGTTCGGACGTCACCTTTTTGCCGCGGCGCACTTCCAGCACTTCCTCGGTGGGAACCAGCACTTCTTCGATTTCATCGCCAAGATTTGCCTCGGCAACAGCTGTTTTGATCTGCTCGGCCACTTTCTTTTCGAAATTCGAAAGAACGCTTACCGAATACCAACGCTTGGCCATGCCGAATTCCACCTATTCCGCCCAGACGCAACGCGCCTGAAAATTCTTTTATTTCAACAGCCTACGCTGTTTGACCTGAACAAAAAACAGCGCGCATGACGAATCACTGCGCGCCGCGTCTTCCATGGGTTTTGCAGCAGATACCGCTATGCACCCGCAATTACAAGGAAAAACCGCGCTCTAAACGCCCGTGACGATCAGCGTCAAGGCGTAGCGAATGGCAATATCCACAAGGCTAAAAAACAGCGCCGTAAGTGCAGCCATGATAAACACCATGATCGTGGTCAGCACGACCTCGCGGCGCGTGGGCCAAACCACTTTTGCCACTTCGGCGCGCACTTGCTGCATGAATTGGAATGGATTGGTGATTGCCATGATCTGCCTGCCTGTTTTGCGATTGTGCCCCACATACGCGCAAGGCGCGGTAAATTCAAGCGCAGCGATTTGGGAAAGGTTTGGCAGGAGTTGGGGGACTCGAACCCACGACCCTCGGTTTTGGAGACCGATGCTCTACCAACTGAGCTAAACTCCTGCGCCTGATCGCGCAGTTACGGCAGGGCGGATAGGAAATCAAGGGGGGAAAGGTTAATGGGGTTGCACTCGAAATTTTTAAAAAAAAAAAAAAAAAATGGCCAAGGCCCCGCAAAATATCCAAAACAGGAGTAGCCATGCCCCATCCCCTTGCCGCCGAATTCGCCGCCGCCCCATGGAAGCAGATCAGCCCAGCGCAAACCGCCGCCGCAGCGGGCGTCCCCACGATGCTGCGGCGTGACGAGTGCCAGCTGTATTACTGGCTGGCCCAAAACACGCGCGGGCTGGGGGCGACTGTTGATCTGGGCACCTTTGCGGGGGGATCAACGGCCTATCTGGCCGCAGGGTTGGCGGCCAGCGGCGCGCCCCACCACCATCTACACGGCTATGATCGGTTCACCGCCAGCGAAGAGGCACGCGCGCTGCACCTGTCGCCAAATGGTATCCCTTTGACGGATCAAGAAGATATTCTGCCGCTGGCACAAGGGTTTTTATCCCCTTGGGCGCAAAACATCTCCCTGCACAGGGGCGAGATTGCTGATTTGGTTTGGACGGGCGGCCCAGTGGAATTGCTGGTGATAGATGCGGCTAAATCCACGCATCTGGCCGATCATATCGCCGCGCAATTTTTTCCCCATCTGATCCCAAGCCAGTCCTTGGTGGTGCATCAGGATTTTTTGCATAAACAACAGCCTTGGCTGGCGGTGCAAATGGTGCGGCTGGCCGAGTATTTCACACCGCTTGGGCTGGTGGCCCGCGATTGTGTGGTTTTTGCCTGCACCAAACCCGTCACGCCGCAGGCGCTGGCCCATGCCGCCACCGCTGAGATGGACGATGACAAATTGCTATCGCAAATCCGCGCGGCGGCCAAACTATATGATTTCATTCCCAAAGAGCGGTTCAAAGAGATGATCGACAAATTGCGCGCCAACCCCGGCGCGCGGGTGGCATGGCAGCTGTGGCAGGGATGAAAAAAGGCGCGGCCCTGTGCTGGGGCCGCGCCTGATTTTCAGCCTATTTCGCGCCAGTTACGCGATGATTTTGGACACAACCCCAGCGCCGACGGTGCGGCCGCCTTCGCGGATGGCGAAGCGCAGGTTGTCTTCCATGGCGATGGGGGCGATCAGTTCGACGTTGAACTTTAGGTTATCGCCAGGCATCACCATTTCGGTGCCGGCTGGCAGCTCGACCGTGCCCGTCACGTCCGTGGTGCGGAAGTAGAACTGTGGGCGGTAGTTGGCGAAGAATGGGGTGTGGCGACCGCCCTCTCTTCTTTGGTCAAGATGTAAGCCTGCGCTTCAAACTTGGTGTGTGGTTTGACCGATGTAGGCTTGCACAGCACTTGGCCGCGCTCGACGCCTTCGCGGTCGATACCGCGCAGCAAAACGCCCACGTTGTCGCCAGCTTCGCCGCGATCCAGCAGCTTGCGGAACATCTCAACGCCCGTGCAAACCGATTTCTTGGTGTCGCGAATGCCCACGATTTCAACTTCGTCGCCCACGTTGATCACGCCGCGCTCGATACGGCCCGTCACAACGGTGCCACGACCCGAGATCGAGAACACGTCTTCGATGGGCATCAAGAAGGGCTGGTCAATCGCGCGCGCTGGCGTTGGGATATATTCGTCAACGGCCTTCAGCAGCGCGTGGATCGAATCTTCGCCAATGTCCTTACGCTCGCCAATCATGGCTTGGTGCGCGGAGCCTTTGATGATTGGAATATCGTCGCCAGGGTATTCGTAGCTGGAAAACAGCTCGCGGATTTCCATTTCCACCAGTTCGATCAGCTCTTCGTCGTCAACAAGGTCAACCTTGTTCATGTAGCAAACCATGTAAGGAATGCCGACCTGACGGCCCAGCAGGATATGCTCGCGAGTTTGTGGCATTGGGCCATCAGAGGCCGCGCAAACCAAAATCGCGCCGTCCATTTGCGCGGCGCCCGTGATCATGTTCTTCACATAGTCAGCGTGGCCGGGGCAGTCGACGTGCGCATAGTGGCGGTTCGCGGTTTCATATTCGACGTGCGCGGTCGAAATGGTGATGCCGCGCGCGCGCTCTTCTGGTGCGCCGTCGATTTGGTCATAGGCGCGGAATTCGCCGTAATATTTCGTGATCGCCGCCGTCAGCGTCGTCTTGCCGTGGTCAACGTGGCCAATCGTGCCAATGTTAACGTGCGGTTTGTTCCGTTCAAACTTTGCCTTTGCCATGTCTCGCGCCTTTGGTTTGGGGGCCCGCTGGCCCATATCTTGCGAGGCGCGATGTATCCCGCTGGCGCGGCAAAATCAAGTGCAGCAATGCAAATGGCTAATTTGCCACTGACGCGGCCGTTGCCGCAGCCGCGGGGGGTGTTTTCGCAGCCAAAGAGGCTGCATCGACAGGCGGCGGCGCCGTGCCATTGGCCTGCGCCAGCGCAGCATCGGCTTGTTCTTTGGTCATGCCAAGCCACTGATGATTTTCCAGCAAGAAAATCTCGATCCGCTTGGCGACATTATATGCCAGCGTTTCCAACTGCTTTTCCTTGGTCTGCGTCAGGCCCGACCCGATCAGCGTATCCGCTGACCCTTTTTCCACCACGGTCATTTGCGTGCCGCCTGGATTCAACTTCTTGCCCGTGGCGTCATCAAACACATTGAGGGTGACAATCATCACTGAGGAAGGGCTAAGCACAATCGGAATTCCGGGGGGGGCCAGCAAATACCCATCGACAAAGACACCGATGTTGAACAATTTCGCGCCTTGATAGCGGGCCTCGCCAAAGCGCGCCTCGATGGCGCTGGTGATCGCGGCATCCATCACTTCGGGCGTCACTTGCCGCGAAATGCCGGGAACCTGCATCTTGTCGGTGATGGCCACATTCACGCCCAGCGCAAAATTGCCCAGCGGCACGGGGGGCTGTTTCAAATCATTGGTTTGGCAGGCCGCCAAAACCAAACCCGCCAAAACCAAACCCGCCGCAGAAATGAAACGCATGAGATGCCGCCTTTTTGCTATTCGCCCCGTTGATAGCCGCCATTTCCACGCAGCGCAACGCTGTGGCCGCGTAACGCGCGGTTATCCCCCCGAAAGTGATGGGTTGGATAAACGGGATTTTTGGGGCAAGATGTATGAGGACGTTTTGAATGACGATGATCAGACATAGCGAACTCCAATTCCTTGCTATCTTGCGGCAGGCCGAAGGCGGTCTTTCTGTGGCGCAGTTGGCCGCGACCATCAACGACCCTTACAAAACCGAGGTTATCTGGCGGCGCGGCACATGCAAAACTATGGAAGAGATCGAGCAGGAAACCCTCAACTGGGCCGATTGGTTCAATAATCGCGGCCAGCTACAGCCCACACGAAATATCCACGCCTGAATATACTCAATATGGCAGATGAGAACGGCCTGATTGGTCTACGTCAAGCTCGCGGCGGTTCAGTCGGTCACACAAGGGTGACGCCTTCAGGTCTGAGTGAATGGCGATCCCGGGACGACTCGAACGCCCAACATCCTGATTAGAAGTCAGGTGCTCTATCCAGTTGAGCTACGGGACCGTGATTCCTTTGATAGCGGCTCGGAAAACGGTTCGCAACATGCTTCCACTTTCTTAACCGTTTGTCTTTACGTCTTTATTCTGCACCAAAGCAGGCAGTTGGAAGGTCGGCGATCTATTCAGCTTGGCTATCAGGCCGTTTTGCGCCAGTGCGCCGCGTCATGCAAGGGCACGGGTCATGTAAACCGAATTTGGGTCTAGCGCATAGCCTTCGAACGGTGGGCACAAGGTGAAACCAGATCGCTGATAAAGTTGCCGCGCGGGTTCAAACATATCTTGTGACCCTGTTTCCAGCGACAATCTAGAATAACCGGACGCTTTGGCCGCTGTCACCAAATAATCCAGCATTGCCCTCGACAGTCCTTTGCCGCGATGCTCTGCCAGAACGTGCATGGACTTCACCTCGGCGTGGCCCGCGCCCAAGTCTTTGATTGCACCCATCGCAACTGCACGGCTTGCGATGCGGCCTACGAAAAACTGCACTTCGGGAATGGCAAGCTGCGCGGCGTCCATCATATGGCAGCTTTCGGGCGGCGTATCGGCGCGCATGTCGGCAGTATGGCGCGCCATCAGCAAGGACAAATCAGCGCCAAGTGGGCTTTCGCGTGCAATCAACACCTTAGTGCGTCCATGCCCCACGGCGATTGGTGGCAAAATTCTCGCCATAGCCACCCGCGCGAATCACAGGTTTGCGGGGTTTGGGCTCGACAATATCCGCCGCAATCCCTTTGGCAGCCGCATATTCCAGCGCCGCCTCGCGTGTATCAAATCGCAACTTAACCTGCGATTGCGTGTCGTCGCTGCTTGTCCAGCCCATCAGCGGATCAACATGGCGCGCGGTTGCGGGGGCAAACTCTAGCACCCAGCCTTTTGCCTTGGCTGTGCCCGATTGCATGGCGGTTTTGGCTGGCTGATAAATTCGCGCGCGCATGTGTGACCCCTATCTGTCTATGGGCGTTATCGAAAAATTCCATGGAAAACGCAAGTCCCGTATGGCGGGATAAGGTGCTGCCGACCCGCCACGGGAAGTGTGGGTGGGGTGTGTGGTGCGGTAGGCCGACAGCGATCTTACTGCTTGCAACACCAGTGTGCACGGGCAACCAACGCGGCGCAATCTAAAAGTGTGCAATGCGTATCAAATAATCGTTAAAATTGAACATCTGTTCTTTGGCAGTTTTAAAGAATAATGAACAACCCGTTAATCGTCCCTTCCCGAAGAACAAAAACAGAATAGATTATCCTGCGAAGGGAATCACCATGCCCCATAACAATACCAATGCCCTAAGCCTGCGCCCCGAAGTTTTGAGCCGTCCCAAACTGGAAGGTGGCAAAAAGTTTGTGCTGCACACACAGTTTCAAGCGGCGGGCGATCAGCCGAACGCCATTGCCGAATTGTCTGGCGGCGTCCTGACTGGCGAGCAAAACCAAGTGTTGCTGGGTGCGACAGGCACAGGCAAGACCTTCACCATGGCGCGCGTGATCGAAGAAACCCAGCGCCCCGCGATTATTCTGGCCCCGAATAAGACTCTCGCCGCCCAACTTTACGCCGAATTCAAAGGGTTTTTTCCCGAAAATGCAGTGGAATATTTCGTATCCTATTACGACTATTACCAACCCGAGGCTTACGTTCCGCGCACCGATACATTCATCGAAAAGGAAAGCCAGATCAACGAGCAGATCGACCGTATGCGCCATTCGGCCACGCGGGCGCTGTTGGAACGCGATGATGTGATCATCGTGGCCTCAGTCTCATGCATTTATGGCATCGGGTCGGTCGAAACCTATTCGGCGATGACGCAGGATCTGATCGTGGGACAATCCTATGACCAACGCCAAGTTTTGGCCGAACTGGTGGCCCAAGCCTATAAACGCAACGAGGCCGGCTTTCAGCGCGGCAATTTCCGTGTGCGCGGGGACAGTCTGGAAATCTGGCCCGCCCACCTAGAAGACCGCGCGTGGCGGTTTTCTTTTTTCGGGGAATATCTTGAATCAATTACCGAATTTGACCCGCTGACGGGGGCGAAAACGGGCGGCTTTGACCAGATTCGTATCTATGCCAATTCGCACTACGTCACGCCCCGCCCCACGATGCAGCAGGCCGTACAAGGCATCAAGAAAGAGCTGCGCCAGACGCTGGATTTGATGGTATCTCAGGGAAAATTGCTAGAGGCGCAGCGGCTGGAACAGCGCACCTCGTTTGATCTGGAAATGCTAGAGGCGACGGGCGTTTGCAACGGAGTTGAAAACTATTCCCGCTATCTAACGGGCCGCGCACCGGGCGAGCCGCCGCCAACGCTGTTCGAATTCATTCCCGACAATGCCATTGTTTTCGCGGACGAATCCCACGTTTCGGTGCCGCAAATCGGCGCGATGTATAAGGGCGACTTTCGCCGCAAAATGACGCTGGCCGAACATGGGTTCCGCCTGCCGTCTTGCATGGATAACCGCCCATTAAAGTTTGAAGAATGGGACGCAATGCGCACCCAAACGGTGTTCGTATCCGCAACCCCCGCCAAATGGGAGATGGAACAAACGGGCGGCGTGTTCACAGAGCAGGTCATTCGCCCCACGGGGCTGATCGACCCGCAAATCGAAATTCGCCCCGTCGAAATGCAAGTGGATGATTTGCTGGACGAAATCCGCCGCGTGGCCACTGCTGGCCTGCGCGTTCTGGTCACCACGCTGACCAAACGCATGGCCGAGGATTTGACCGAATATTTCCACGAACAGGGCATCCGCATCCGCTATATGCACAGCGATATTGATACGATCGAGCGGATCGAAATCTTGCGCGATCTGCGATTGGGCGCGTTTGATGTGTTGGTGGGGATCAACCTTTTGCGCGAGGGTTTAGATATTCCCGAATGCGGGCTGGTTGCGATTTTGGATGCGGATAAGGAAGGCTTTTTACGGTCGGAAACATCGCTGATCCAAACCATCGGGCGCGCGGCGCGCAACGCCGATGGGCGGGTGATCATGTATGCCGACCGCATCACGGGCAGTATGGAACGCGCGATTGGCGAGACAAATCGGCGGCGCGACAAGCAAATTGCCTACAACACCCTGCACGGCATCACGCCCCAGACCATCCGCAAGAATGTCGATGATGTGCTGCACAATATGTGGCAGGGCGACACCGATCAGGCGCGGATCACGGCCAAGGTGGACAAGCCGATGATCGGCAGCAATTTGGCCGCCCATCTGGACGGGCTGCGCGTTCAAATGCGCAAAGCCGCCGAAAATCTGGAATTTGAAGAGGCCGCGCGCCTGCGCGACGAGGTCAAACGCCTGGAGGCGGTAGAGCTGGCCATCGCCGATGACCCGCTGGCGCGCCAATCGGTGATTGAAGATGCGGTTGAGGAAGCTGTTTCGATGGCAGGCCGCAGCACAGCAGGGCGGGCGGGGCAGAGGGGCGGCAAAGCACGCAGGCGGCGCTGATGTTCATCCGCGAATGGCCGCGCTATTCATGGATGAACATCAGCTTAATTATCGTTCACATCCTTGTCCCACAGCTTCACCTGACCATCAGCGCGGGCAAAAAACCGCTTGAGCGCCAGCCACGCGGCAAAGGACAGCACCGCGAAAATCAGCAGCAGCAGCGGCAGGCTGCCTGTGATGCCAATCGCCACCAATAGTCCCGTAGCCACCGCGCCAATGGCAAAGCCTAAGAAAATGAACCCAGGAGCCAGCACCTCTAGAACGCCAAGTCCGAATCCTGCCACCATCCAAACCCACCAGACGCTGTGCATCATCATCCCCGTCCTTTCAGCAATTTGAACGCATCGCCAAAGGCGTCAAGTGCCTGCGCGGGCACGATGATTGTTTGCTTGCCTGCGCCTTGACCGACGGCGGTCAGCGCCTCGACCTGTTTCAACGCCACCTGATATTGCGCTGCTTCGATCCCGTTGTCCTTGATTGCGCCCGCGATGACGCCCGTGGCATAGGCCTCGGCATCGGCTAAAACGCGGCGGGCCTTTGCTTCTTGCTCGGCGGCGTAAAGTTGGGCATCGGCGTTCAATTCGACGCTGCGCTTTTGCCCTTCGGCCTCGGTCACTTGGGCGCGGCGGGCACGTTCGGCGTTCAACTGTTGCAACATCGCGTGGCGGGTGGCATCGTCCAGCGCCACGTCCAGCAGCTCGGCCCGCGTCACCTCGATGCCCCAATCTTCGACCATTTCGCGCACATGGGTACGAATATTCGCCGTCAGCTCGTTGCGGTTTGATTGCACCTGATCCAGCTCCATCTTACCGATTTCGCTGCGCACGATCCCTGCGACAGTGGTGGCAATCGCTGCGTCCACATCGCGGATGCGGTAGACCGTTTTTTCAGGTTCCGTGATGCGATAAAACACCGAGGATTCCACCTTGACCAGCACGTTATCGGTGGTGATTGCGTCTTGGTGAGCGGTGGGCAACTGGCGTTCCAGAATGGAAACCTTATGCGCCACAACATCCAAATATGGCACAATAAAATTGATACCAGGCCCCAAAACCGCGCGTAGACGGCCAAAGCGCTCGACAACGAATTTCTGGCTTTGCGGCACAATCCGCACCGCTTTCATGATCGAGACGATCACAAAGATCGCTATCGCCAAATAGACCGCATTCGCGCCGAGAAAATCTGTAGGATCCATAATACCCCCCCTTGGTTACAGCTAAGGTGGGGGTATCACGCCGCTATGTCAATGCAGCTACACGCCGCCCGCCTGCCCAGCGCTGCGAAACCAATCGACAATCGCGCGGCGCTCTTGCGGTTCCATATAGGACAGATTGGCGGGCGGCATGGCGTGCGATATGCCCGCTTGCAGGTATATCCGCCGCGCCTGCGATGCAATTTGCGCGGGGGTTTCCAGAACAACCCCCTTGGGCGCCCAGTGAATGCCGTCCCAAACAGGCTCGGCGGCGTGGCACATGCTGCATCGCCCCTGCACAATTTCGACAACAGAATCGAACCCAGCGGCGCTGGCATAGGTCAGCGCCGGGCCGCGCACGGCAGCCTCACCGTCCATATGCCGCTGCGGCGCAGTGGACAGCCATGCAATGATCAGGAACAAAACCGCCGTCACAAACCACGTCCAATGCGGGCTGCCCTTGCGCGCGTGGTTCGAGTTGAACCAATGTCGGATCGACACCCCCATCAGGAAGATAAGGCTGGCGATGATCCAGTTATATTCGGTCGCAAAGATCAGCGGGTAATGGTTGGACAACATCAAGAACACGACGGGCAGCGTCAGGTAATTGTTATGCGTGCTGCGTTGTTTGGCGATTTTGCCGTATTTAGGGTCTGGTTTACGGCCCGCTTTCAGATCAGCCACCACGATGCGCTGATTGGGCATGATGATAAAAAACACGTTCGCAGACATGATCGTGGCAGTGAATGCACCCAGATGCAGCAGCGCCGCGCGGCCCGAAAAAACCTGCGTATAACCATAGGCCATGACCACCAGCACCCCAAACAGCGCGACCATCAGCACGGTTTGATCAGCGTTCACGAACACGCGGCATAGGGTGTTATAGGCGATCCAACCAAAGGCAAGGCTTGCCAGCGATAAGCCAATCGCTTGGGCCGCAGTCAAATCCATCACCGCAGGGTCGATCAGGTAAATATCTGATCCCAAATAATAAACCAAGACCAACATGGCAAAACCTGACAGCCAGGTGGTGTAGCTTTCCCATTTGAACCACACAAGGTGATCGGGCATGCTTGCTGGCGCAACAAGGTATTTTTGGATGTGATAAAACCCGCCGCCATGCACCTGCCATTCTTCACCATCCGCGCCCGTGGGTAGGTTGCGATCGCGGTGCAGGCCAAGGTCTAGCGCGATGAAATAGAACGATGAGCCGATCCACGCGATGGCGGTGATAACATGCAACCAGCGCACGCCAATTTCGACCCATTCCCACATCACAATCCAGTCATACATCGCGCGTCCCCCAATTTTGGACAATGGTATACTGGACAGCCTCCCTGTGTTAATGCTGAAATGCTGGGGAATACTTTCAAATGAGGGGCGAAAATCATGTCCTATGTCGCCACGATCAAAATGTTTGTCCGCGTATACGAATTGGGGTCGATGTCTGCCGCCGCGCGCGATCAGCGCACTTCGCCTGCCGTTGCTTCGGCCCGTGTGTCCGAGCTGGAAAAGCACTTGGGCGTGCGGCTGTTTTCGCGCACCACCCGCAGCCTGCACCCCACCGAAAACGGACGGCTGTTTTATGACGGTGCGCTGAAGATTTTAGACGCAATCGCAGCGGCAGAATCGGCGATATCAGGGGCGGCGCAAAACCCGCGTGGCACGATCTTTGTGGCCGCCCCGCTGGGTGTGGGCCGCCGTTTTATCGCGCCCTATGTGCCTGCATTCAAAGACTTATATCCCCAAATCGACGTGCGCCTGCGCCTTTCGGATCGCATGATTGACGTCACATCCGAAGGGCTTGATCTGGCCTTTCACTTGGGCGCGCTAGAGGATTCCTCGCTAAAGCTGCGCCACATCATCGAATGCCCGCGCGTGATGTGCGCGGCCCCTGCCTATATCGCCAAATACGGGATGCCGCAGGACGGCGCGGCGCTGGTGGCAGATGGGCACGCCTGCCTGACCCTGCGCTTTCCGGGCGCAAAGGAATTCCAATGGACGCTGCAAACCGACGCGGGGCCGAAACGGTTTGATATTTCAGGGCCCTACGAATCGGATGATGGCGATGTCTTGACGGGCTGGGCGCTGGATGGGCGCGGCATTGTGCTAAAACCTATTTTCGAGGTGGCAGATTATCTGCGCTGTGGCCAGCTGATCCCCGTGGCCACCAAAACCCCGCCACTGCCAACGCAGTTGTCCTGCCTGTTCCCCGATCGGCGGCTGAAAGACCCGAAAACCGCCCTGTTCACCGAATTCATGACCGCGCAAATTAAGGACTCTATCCGCGCGGCGATGGCGGGGCTGGCAGGCGGTTAGCCGCCTGCGCTGCCTGCGCAATACTGTTCGGCATAAGAGCCAAACTGTTTGTAGCGCTCCCAAAACGCGTCATCGCGCCCTGTTTTAGACACCCAAGTGGCATGCGCCTTGTCAGGATTTTTGAAAAACTCGGCTGCACGGCGCTGGTCGGCGTTAGCCAAGGTCTGATCCGCAATCTGCTGGATGCAATTGCACAAAGGCCGACTGGCAGCCTTTCGACTGGATTTGTTGCAGGCCGTTTCAATCGGGCCGGCCAAGGCTGCGCCGCTGGCAAGGATGAGCGCAAGCGCCAGCCCCGAACGGATGTAAAATTGGGTCATGCTGTGCCTCGTGCCAAGGCGCGCGGTGCGCCCCTGATCATTGTGACACTTTAGATAGAGCTTGGGCAGATTTTTTTCAACGGGGCACGGCGGCAATCGCAAATCTGGCAGATTTTCGCCATAGCCTTACGCCATCCCTTGGCTGATCAGGTCAGGGTCAGCAGGCAAGGGCGGCATCTCGCCCTGCCAAAAGAACAGGCGCACAAATTCAGGTGCGCCCTGGCCCAAAATCTGCCAAGCGCAGCGATACCCTTCTTGCACCATGCCAGCGGCGTAAAAGACAATTTCTTCGCCGTCGAGTTCGTTGTCGGCGCCGTCTTGGGGTTGCCAATCGCCATCGGTGGCCCAAATCACCTGCGCCTCTAACCCATGTTTGCTGCACAGATTGTCCAATGATTTCAGCACATCTTCGACTGTCATCGCCTAGCCCTTCATCATCGCAATGCGCAGAAAGGCGCGTTCGATCACCGCCATGGCTGGCGCGCGCGAGGTTGATCGCAGTGTCAGGTCGGTGTCCACCAAAAGGCGCAGCACGTCCTCTAGACGCGCTGGCCCCCAATTCCCCGCCTGCCGCATCATAGCATCACGGCGGGGCCCAAACACCCGCGCCTTCATAAGGCCAGCTTGCACGCCGCCTTTGTCCGTTGTGACGGTATGCAGCGCGCGAAAATGGCGCAGCATGCCGATACACAGGGTCACTGGCAAAATACCCTGCCCTTCCAATCGGCGCAGCAAGGGGCCAACTTGCCCCTCGCGGCGGTCGGCCACGGCGGTTAGCAAATCATCCACTTCGGTTTCAATCGTCATTGGCGCCAAATCAGCCACTTCTTGCGGGGCAAGCGGCGCGCTATCACTATGTTTATAAAGTGCGATTTTTTCCAAAAGCTGGCGAAAATCACCTGGGTCCAGCGCGCGCGATAGGGCTGTTAAATCCTGCATCGCGGCGGGGGAAATTTGCGACAGGCCTGCACGGGCCAATTCCGCCTCGATCTCTTCGCGCGTTGGCGGATCGTCGTAAAGACCAATGCAAACCGCGTTCAGCGCCTTTTCAAACAGGGTTTTTAGCGCCGATTTTCCCGTTAAATTGCCCGCCGTCACGATCAAGTTGGCATCGCCCGCGCGCCAATCGTTCAGCGCCGCGCCAAGGGTTTCGGTCAGCCCGTCGGTGGCATCTTCGACAAATACCACGCGCGGCCCAGCAAAAAAGCCTGTTTCGCGCAGCGAATCGGACAGGCGGGCGGCATCTTTGCGCAGATCGGCGGCAGGAATGCGGGTTAGGCGCATTTCAGCCGCGCCATCTGGGCCGATTAGGGCGGCAATCACCTCGGCCCGTTTCAGGGCGACGCGCATTGTATCGGCGCCAAAAATCAACAGCCCTGCGCGGGCAGGATCGGGGCGCGCAATATAGCGTCCAGCCTCTGGCCCCGCCAGTTTCATCCTGCGTCCAACAGCTTGGGCGATAGGGCAATCAGCCGCGTTGCAATTTGATCTGCCAAGATATGCATCAGCCGCGTTTCAGCATCGGTTTCGGCGTTCACGGCGGCAATGGTCACGCCTGTGGCCGACCAAGCGGTGAAATTCTGCTCTGTCCCTGAGGCCAGCTTTGCCCCGCTTGCGCTGTCTTTCAGTTGCCAAGTAATCGAGCCAAGCAGATTATAGCGCGTGATCGACCCATCTGCCGTTAAGCCTAGGCTGACCTTTTCGGTAGAAATGTCATAGGTCAAATCATACCGCCCGCCCGCGCCGCGCCCAAGGCGTTCCTCCATCTTTTTGATAAACTCAAACCCCATGCGCGTGGTTGTATTTTCCACGTTCACTTGGCCCAGCAGGGCGCTTGCAGCGCCGCTTGGGCCAAATGCTGGGGCAAAGCCGCAGGCTGCCAGCGCCAGCGGCAGCGCCAAGATCGCTCGGCGGCTAGACGACCACATTGATGATCCGCCCCGGCACGACGATGATTTTCTTGATCGGCGTGCCGTCCAGAAATTTGACCACGGCAGGGCTGGCCAGCGCAATTTTCTCGACCTCTGCCGCGGGCATATCCGCGGGCACCGTGATTTCAGCGCGGCGTTTGCCGTTGATTTGAATGGGCAGGGTCACGCTGGCATCGACCAGCAGCGCGGGGTCTGCGACGGGCCACGCGGCCTGCGCGCAAAGGCCAGCGCCGCCCAAATGCGCCCAGATGGTTTCTGCCAAATGCGGCACCATAGGCTGCATCAGTTGCGCCATCGTGCGCATCGCGGCGCGCATTGTTTCGCGCGAGCCGTTGGATTTGGAAAGAGTGTTGGTGAATTCATAAAGCTTGGCGATGGCTTTGTTAAAGGCAAAGTTATCAATGCCTTGTGTCACTTCACTCACGGCCTTTGCGCTGGCGCGGATGATGTCATCGTCTCCTTCGCCTGCATATCCTGCGGGCATATCGCCAATGCGCGCGGCCAAATTCCAAACGCGGGCCAGATGTTTATGCGCGGCCTCGGCGCCCGATGATGTCCATTCCACATCGCGTTCGGGTGGGCTGTCGGACAGCACAAACCAGCGCGCGGTATCTGCGCCAAAGCTGTCGATGATGTTCATCGGATCGACAACGTTTTTCTTGGATTTCGACATTTTGGCCGAAGGAATCACCTCGACCGCAGTGCCATCTTTCAGGCGGCCATCCACCACGTCTTCGGGCAGGTGATAGACGGGGCGGCCCTTGTCATCGCGCGTCAGATAAATCTCGTGCGTGACCATGCCTTGGGTGAACAGGGCGTTGAACGGCTCGATGGCCTTTGCAGGCAGATGCCCCGTTTTCACCATCGCGCGGGCAAAGAAACGCGAATACAGCAGGTGCAAAATCGCGTGTTCAATGCCGCCGATATATTGATCGACGTTCATCCAATAGTCGGCATCCGCTGCATCGGTGGGGGTATTGGCGCGCGGCGCGGTAAAGCGGGCGTAATACCACGACGAATCCATAAACGTATCCATCGTATCGGTTTCCCGCCGCGCGGGCGCTCCGCAAGACGGGCAGGCACAGTTGCGCCATGTAGGGTGGCGATCCAGCGGATTGCCGGGGATGTCAAAGGTGACATCATAGGGCAGCTCGATGGGTAGGTTTTCCTTTTTCTCGGCCACCACGCCGCAGGTATCGCAATGCACCACAGGGATCGGGCAGCCCCAATAGCGTTGCCGCGAAATGCCCCAATCGCGCAGGCGATATTGCGTCACGCCTTTGCCGTAGCCGTTCGTTTCGGCATGGGCGATGGCGGCGGCAATCGCAGCCTCGCCCGTTTGCACATCCGCGCCCGCAAAGCCGCGAATATACTGCACGGGTTCGGATTTCATCGGAACGAACGCTTCGGCCAGTGGGGCATCAGCGCCGCCTTCGGCCACGAAAACGGGCTTAATCGCAAGTCCGTATTTCGTGGCAAATTCGAAATCGCGCGCGTCATGCGCAGGACAGCCAAAAATCGCGCCTGTGCCGTAATCCATCAAGATGAAATTGGCGATGAAAACGGGCAGTTCCCATGCGGGATCCAGCGGGTGCTTTACGCGGATACCTGTATCAAGGCCGATTTTTTCGGCTGTCTCCAAGGCCTCGGCCGTGGTTCCACCAAGGCGGCATTGCGCCAAAAAGGCCTCTACCGCAGGATCGCCCGCCAGCGCCTTGGCCAGTGGATGATCAGGGGAAACGGCGGCAAAAGACGCGCCCATCAGCGTGTCGGGGCGGGTGGTGTAAACGGGCAGAGTATCAAACCCCGCTGGCGCGCCCACCGTATCAAAGGCAAATTGCAGACCTTGGGATTTGCCAATCCAGTTGGCCTGCATCGTGCGCACTTTTTCGGGCCAGTCTTTCAGCCCGTCCAGCGCAGACAAAAGTTCGCCCGAATAATCGGAAATTTTGAAAAACCATTGCGTCAATTCGCGCCGCTGCACCTGCGCGCCGCTGCGCCAGCCTTTGCCGTCGATCACCTGTTCATTGGCCAAAACAGTCATATCGACAGGATCCCAGTTCACCACCGCGTTTTTGCGATAGACCAGCCCCGCGCCCATCATGTCGATAAACATCGCCTGCTGCTGGCCGTAGTATTCTGGATCGCAAGTGGCAAATTCGCGGCTCCAATCAATCGACAGGCCCAGCGGTTTCATCTGCGCACGCATGTCGGCGATGTTGCCATATGTCCAATCTTTCGGATGGCCACCCCGTTCCATCGCGGCGTTTTCGGCGGGCATACCAAAGGCGTCCCAGCCCATTGGGTGCAGCACCGAAAAGCCCCGCGCTGATTTGTATCGCGCCACCACATCGCCCATGGTGTAATTGCGCACATGGCCCATATGGATGCGCCCCGATGGATACGGGAACATTTCCAGCACATAATATTTGGGCTTTGATGGATCGCGGCGGGCGGTAAAGACACCAGCCGCGTCCCACGCAGCTTGCCAATTTGGTTCGATGGTTTTGGGCTCGTAACGCGACATATGGGCGGCCTTTTGGGTTATGCGCCGCCGAAATACACTGCGCGGGCGGCCTTTGCCAGACGGACTTGCAAATTTCAGGCGCGCAAAGTTCTAGAGCTTGCTGTCGGCAATGCGCAACTGCCGCGCACGGGACAAAATCGCGTCTTCCACAGCGCGCAATGTCGCAGGCGAGGCGGCACCCCCGCCTTTTGTTTGCAAACTCAGTTTCAGACTGCGGGCATCCAAGGCGGGATCTTGCACCAAAACCGTGGCGCGATAGGCCCGCCCACCACCCGGCGGGGTGCCATATCCCGTCACAATAACACCAGTGAACGGGTCAACCGATTCGATGGGCAGAAAATTCAAAACATCCAGCGAGGCATTCCAGATGTATTTGTTCACATTGACAGTTTTGTTCGGATTATCGGCATTCGAAAACAAATCCCAAATGGTCGCGCGTTTTTCGGCGGGATCACGACCTGCCGCAATCGCGGCGGCTTCGGCGGCGACACCCGTGCGCCCCGCTTGGCCCAGCGCCAAACCACCGCCGCCCTTATTGCCGCAGCTGGCCAGCACTAGGCCTAAGCCCAGAATGAAACCGATTTTGGCCAAATTTCGCAGCACTGCGCCACCCTCCGCTAGATATTTCAGCCACTTTAGGGCCAAAACCTGTCTAACGCAGCCTATCCAGACTGCCAAGGCTTTTTGCTATATAGTCCGCCCGAAAGAGTTGCCCGTTTTGCCCTGACTTCGCGGCACCAAAACCCGACAGCCTGATGGCAGGACTGTGGCAAGACTGCACCATCGCCCACGTCTTTCCCTGAAAAATAGAGCTGCGCGTTGCAATCGGGGGCCGTAACGTGGAAATAGGCTGCATACCCAGATCGGATTTCCCTGATCTGGGCTCCACCTTTGATATACCACGAGGGAAACAACATGAAAAAAGTACTTCTCGCCACGACCATCCTGGGGATGTCCGCTGGCTTCGCAGCTGCTGAAATCGGCTTCACTGGTTCGGCTTCCGCTGGTTTTGCTTCGGAATCAGGCGCAAACTTTGAACCCTATTCGAAGTTCGAGCTGGGCGTTGCAGCAACTGGCGAATCCGATTCGGGCCTGACCTTCGGCGCATCGGGCAAGATTGCTGGCGGTGCTTCGCCTGACCGTGGCGGCGACTTCGCTGCTAGCGGCGCCGACAACATGGCTGTAGCGCCAGCTGCACCAACAGCAGGCTTCTTCAAGCCTACGATCTTTATCGCTGGCGACTTCGGCAAAGTAACCGTGAAGGCGAACGGCTTCAAGAATAGCAACGATCCGACAATGGCTAGAGCATTATGATCTGGAATACACCCACACGATCGCTGGTGTTTCGGTTGGCGTTCGCACCGCTCTGGACTCGGCCGATGCATCGGCCGGCAACTCGTCGCTGTCGTTGGGCTACACCATCGGTTCCGTGACTTTGGGCGCAAACTTTGACCAAAATGGTTCGGCGTTAGGACGTTTCGGCTTACCTACACTTTGAACGGCTGACCTTCACCGTTGGTCGACCGTACAACGCTTCAGAAGTTGACCTCGCTGAAAGTGGCCTACAAAGGCGCGAACGGTTTCTCGGGCGACGTGAAAGCTGACAGCGCAAGCGCATGGGAAGCTAACGTTGGTTACACCGCAAACGGCTTGACCGTTGGCGCATTCACCAACAGCGCTTCGGATTGGAAAGTCACCGGTTCGTACGATCTGGGCGGCGGTCTGACTGCAGAAGCAGGCGTGAACGGTGCACAGGACATGTACCTGGGCGCAAAGATGGCGTTCTAATTTTAGAACAACCTCTAAGGGAAGGGCGGGCCAATGGCCCGCCTTTTTCATTTTGTGAACGTGTTTAACGGGGCCGCGCTATGTCTTTGCCAGAAATTGCCGCCGTCATGGTTGCCGCCGCCGCGCAAGCCGCTGGCCGCGACGCGGGGGAGGTCACCCTGATTGCCGTATCCAAATTGCAGCCCTTGGATCGTTTGCGTTCGGTGCTGGCGCAGGGGCATCAGCACTATGGCGAAAACTACGTGCAAGAGTCGGTGGCAAAATGGCCCGATCTGCGCGGCGAATTTGGAGCCGCGATCCATGTGGCCATGATTGGCCCCTTGCAAACCAATAAGGCGAAACAAGCAGTCGAACTTTTCGACGCCATTCACAGCGTGGATCGACCCTCACTGGCGCAAAAGCTGGCCAATTTGGCGCAGGCGCGCGGGGCCTGCCCCGATTTATTTGTGCAGGTGAACACTGGGGCCGAGCCGCAAAAGGCGGGGGTTCTGCCTGCCGATTTGGACGGTTTTCTGGCCGAATGTCGCGCTATGGATTTGCCCATTTCGGGCTTGATGTGTATCCCGCCCGATGGAATTGACCCCGCCCCACATTTCATGATGCTAGGCCAAATGGCGGCGCAAAATGGTCTGCGCGGGCTGTCGATGGGGATGAGCAGCGATTTTGCCACCGCCATCGCCCATGGGGCGACGCATATCCGCGTCGGCAGCGCGATATTCGGCAATCGCCCCGTTAAGGCAGAATAATCAGGCGGCTTTCATGCCGAATGCGCTGCGCGATCCACAGCAAATCCGCGCGGGCAAATGCCACGCATCCCGCCGTGCGCGCATGGGGTCTGCGCCATTGATGCACAAAAATCGCAGAGCCTCGCCCCGCCCGCGCATTCGGCCAATTCCAATCGGTAAGCAAAATCAGATCATACATCGGATCCGCGCGGCGCAGCTTTTCGTGGGAAAACATGTGCGGCAAGCGGATCATCTGGTTGTAGTCATCATCAGCAGGATCGTCAGACCAGCCATCCAGCGGCCCAATGGGCAACGCCCAATCTGCGGGCCGCGCCATGCGGTCCGGACGATACAGCATCCCGACAAAGCGATGAACGCCTACGGGGCTGGCCCCATCGCCTTCGCGTTTATCCGCGCGCGCACCGCCCCGCCCGATGGTGCAGGCAAACCGCCGCCCCATAAACCGCGCACCCCAGCGTGCGATGACCAGATCGGTTTCCTTCACAGCAAATGCCCCGACTTCGCGGCCTTGGTCGCCAGATAAGCGCGGTTTTCGTCCGTTTGCCCGACGCGCAGGGCCACCCTTTCGGCCACGGTGATGCCACAGGCGGCCAGCATATCCACCTTACGGGGATTATTTGTTAGCAGCCGCACCGCCCCAAAGCCCATTTTTCGCAGGATTTCGGCGCCAATGCGAAAATCTCTCTCGTCATCTTCAAAGCCAAGGCGATGATTCGCCTCGACAGTGTCAAACCCCTGATCTTGCAGCGAATAGGCGCGCATTTTATTGGCCAGCCCAATGCCGCGCCCCTCTTGGTTTAGATATAGCAGCACGCCAGACCCTGCCGCGCCCATCTGCGCCAGCGCGCTGCGCAGCTGTTGGCCGCAATCGCATTTCAAACTGCCCAAGACATCGCCCGTGAAACAGGCCGAATGCAGCCGCGCCAGCACAGGGGCAGCGCGGTCTGGTCGCCCGATTTCAATGGCGTAATGTTCCACCCCGCCATCATCGGGTCGAAAAATATGCACCCGCCCAGCACTTGACGCAGCCATAGGCAGCCGCGCCGATACAACCGAGGTCAGCGGTGCAAGGCGGCCCAAATGGGCGACGTCATCGGCTGCCAAAATCGTCAGCTGCCACTGCGCCGCCAATGCCAACCCGTCCTGAACCGCTACCAGCAGCGCGGCGGGCAGCAGTTGCGCCTCTTTCGCAAGGGCCAGCGCCGCGCGGTGCAGCCCCGCATCACCGCCGCGCAGCGCCGCCAGCGGCCCTTTCATCGGATAGGTCAAATCATGCGCAGGATCGGCCAATGCGCGCAGCCAGCCGCAATCGGCCCCGTCGGGCAAAGCGATGCGCGCCAAATCACCATCATAGGCGCGCGCCTTTAGCGTTTGCGCCCGCCGCGCCGTCAGCGCCACCTCGCCCGCGCCAAGGTCGCGCAGATCATCCAACCGCTGCGGGGTCAGCACCTCGATTGCAGCGCACAGCATCGCGCGGCCCTGCCCCAGCAAAACCACGGGCAAGCCCAGTCGCAAGTCGCTGCGCGCCCGCGCCAGTTTTTCCGCTATGGTCAGGGTCAGGGTCATGTAACACTCCTGCGGCCAGACATAGGGTATTGCGCGGCAAATTGAAACATACCCCGCAATTTGGGCACAAGTGCGTGAGCGGGGCATACAATCCTTGCGCAACGCGCCCCGCCACGCCAAATCTGGCATCAGTGGAAAACCAAAGGTGACATGATGCCAGCCCTGCGAAAAATCCTGCTTGTCGATGATGATGACGATCTGCGCGAAGCCTTGGGCGAGCAGTTGCTGATGACCGAGGATTTCGATTGCTTTGAGGCGCGAAACGGCATGGAAGGCATGGAAAAGATTAAACAATCGCAGTTTGATCTGATCCTTTTGGACGTCGATTTGCCCGATACGGATGGGCGAGAGCTGTGCCGATTGATGCGCAAGTCGGGCGTGAAAGCCCCGATTGTGATGCTAACGGGCCATGATACCGACAGCGACACGATCCTTGGCCTTGACGCAGGCGCGAACGATTATGTGGCCAAGCCGTTCAAATTTCCCGTGCTGCTGGCCCGTATCCGCGCGCAGTTGCGCCAGCATGAGCAATCAGAAGACGCGGTTTTTCAGCTGGGCCAATACACGTTCAAGCCTGCGCAAAAACTGCTCACTGACCCCAAGGACAAAAAGGTGCGCCTGACAGAAAAGGAAACCAATATCCTGAAATACCTCTATCGCGCGCAATCGGGCATCGTCGCCCGCGATGTGCTGCTGCACGAGGTCTGGGGCTATAACGCGGGGGTGACAACCCATACGCTGGAAACGCATATTTACCGCCTGCGCCAAAAGATCGAAACCGACCCATCCAATGCGCGACTGCTCGTGACGGAAAGCGGCGGCTATCGGCTGCTGGCCTGACCGATTGCCCACCAAATCACCCCAGATTGTTCATTATTTCGCCACAGTCTGGGTTCAATATCATCCCATCGAAACAGCGGCTGCACCCTCCCTCCTATGCAGATCGCGCGTTGCGAGGTTGTCTTTATGTTTCCCTCCCCCCAAACGATCGGGGCCCGTTGCAGCGTCCGGGTTATGGCGCGGCTCCTCCCTGTTGGAACTGGCTGGGCCTTTGGGCCCAGCCTTTTTTATTTTAGGCGCAGACGAAAGGCGGGGGGGGGGGGGGGGGGGGAAGGGGAGGGGAAAAGAGGAGGAAGGGGGGGGAAGGGGGATAAGGGGGAAGCAATAGGAAAAGGAGGGAAGGGAATAAAACGACGAGGAAAAAGGGGGGAAAACAGAAGGAAAAAACCGGGGGGGAGGGGGAGAGGGAGGCCCAGAAACCCCCAAACCCAGAGACGAGAAGGATGGGATTCGCCAAAAGGGGCATAAGAAAAGGAAAAAAGAACGGATAAAGTATAGCCCCAAGGGACGCCAACCGCGAGATGGAGCCGATAGAGACCCCTCGGAGGGGGGAAAGGGGCGGTGGTCGGGGGGATGAGGGATAGGACCCCCTCAGAGCCGACCAAAGGGGGGCAGGCTAACCCCAATCAACCCCGAGGGGGGGAAAAAGCCCGCCGAGTGGGCCCAAGAGGATTGGTTCGGCGATCTTTTTGGGGAGGGGGAAAAATTGGGTGGAACTGAGAAGGGAAAGGGAGGCAGAAAATAGGAGATGGGAAAATCCAAAATGAAAACAAAAAAAAGGGGAGATAAACCAAAACCAAAGGAAAAAACAATAACCGGAAAATAAAGATTTTGGGACCCCCCCAACCTCCCATTGGCCCAGCGATTTTACCAAAACTTGCCCTGCATAAACGTGACGCTGCGACCAATCTGGCGCAGTTTCAACGCAGCTCAACCCTAAGGCGTTGCCAAAAAGACTCATATGCTGGCATAGTTTTTTGCACCCCTGCCCAAAAGGGGGAAAGTATGCGATGGTATTCCCACCTCCCTGTTGGACTAACCCAGCCCCTCGGCTGGGTTTTTTTTGGCTTGAGCCTGCCCGCGCCCGCGCCCATAAACCCCAAAACAGGAGCGCGCGCTATGACCTTTACCCTTGCGACATGGAACATAAACTCGGTGCGCTTGCGCGAGGAGTTGGTGTTGAAACTGCTGCGCGACGAAGGGCCAGACGTGCTGTGCCTGCAAGAATGCAAAAGCCCTGTCGAGAAAATCCCAACCGAAGGTTTTGCCGCGCTGGGCTACACCCACATGGTCGCGCGCGGGCAAAAGGGCTATAATGGCGTGGCGATTTTGTCCAGGCTGCCCTTGCAAGACGCAGGCGGGATGGATTTTGCATCCCTAGGCCACGCGCGCCATGTTGCCGCAAAGTTGGAAAATGGCGTGACCATTCACAACTGCTATGTGCCCGCAGGGGGCGATATTCCCGACCGCGCAGAAAACGAAAAATTCGGGCAAAAGCTGGATTACCTGACCGAAATGCGCGACCATTTTCGCGCGCATTCCCCGAAAAAATCTATCCTTGTCGGGGACTTAAACATAGCCCCGCGCGAGGATGACGTTTGGAACCACAAATCCCTGTTGAAAATCGTCAGCCATACGCCGATTGAAATAGACCATTTCAACGATGTGATGCAGGCTGGCGATTGGTGCGATGTGACGCGCGCCGATATTCCATCGGGCCTTTTGTATAGCTGGTGGAGTTACCGTGCCCCCGATTGGGACAGCGCCGACAAAGGCCGCCGTTTGGATCACATCTGGGCCAGCCGCGATATTGCCAATTCGGCCCATTCCAGCCGCATTTTGCGCGCCGCGCGGGGCTGGGATCAGCCATCCGATCACGCGCCCGTCTTTGCCAGCTTTGATCTGTAGGGCCTGTTATTGGTGCGCCCGAATGGTTAGACTGGGCTCATGAATGGTTAAGGATGACCGAAATGACCCATCTATGGGTGCGGGCCGAACAGCGCCCTAATGAGGAGCGCGTGGGACTGACCCCTGAAGGTGCCGCGGCGTTGATCGGCGCGAGTATCCGCGTGACAGTGGAACGCTCGTCAGTGCGCGCCATAGGGATTGACGGCTATGTCGCGGCGGGTTGCGAGATTGCGGACGAAAACTCGTGGCCCAGCGCGCCGCAAGATGCCATTATCTTTGGCCTGAAAGAGCTGCCCGAAGACGGCACGCCGCTGACGCATCGCCACATCATGTTCGGTCATGCCTTCAAGGGCCAACCCGCGGGCCAAGTGTTGCTGCGGCGGTTTAAGGCAGGGGGCGGCGCGCTGTATGATTTGGAATATCTGGTGGACGAAGGCGGGCGGCGCGTGGCCGCCTTTGGCTATTGGGCGGGCTTTGCTGGGGCTGCGGTGGCGTTGAAATGCTGGGCGGCGCAGCAAAACGGTGCATTGGCTGGCCCCGTGTCGAAATATGCGGGACAAGAGCAACTGCTTGCGGCGCTGGCCGCCGAACTGCCAAAGGCCCTTCGCCCGCGCGCGATTATTATCGGCGCTTTGGGCCGCGTTGGCACGGGGGCGGCGGATCTGTGCGCGGCGATGGGGGTGCAAACCACCAAATGGGACATGGCGGAAACCGCCAGCGGCGGCCCATTCCCTGAAATTCTGCAGCACGAAATTTTCCTGAACTGCATCCTCGCCCGCCCTGGCTGCCCCGTTTTCGTGCCCGCCAGCGCCGCGCGGATAGCGCGCGGAAATTGACTGTGATCGGCGATATTGCCTGTGATCCCACCTCCGATTTCTCGCCCATCAAGGTCTATGACCGCGCCACCGAATGGGCCGCCCCTGCCCTGCGCGTGGCGGATAGCCCCGTGCTGGACGTGACGGCGATTGACAATCTGCCGTCGCTTCTGCCCGTGGAAAGCAGCATTGACTATGCGGGCCAATTGCTGCCCACATTGGCGCAGCTGGGCGACATTTCGGGCGGGGTTTGGGGCCGCGCCCATGCAGAATATCTGGCCCATAGTGCGGAAATTTAAGGAGATGTCGCGATGACAATTCATTGGTGCGGCACGGGCCTGTCGTCGGCCCCCGGCCTGCGGGCGCTGCTAGAGGCGGGGCAAAAGGTGGTGGTGTGGAACCGCACCGTGGAAAAGGCGCGCGACGTTGTTGGCGATTTGACAAATGACATCCGCGCCTATTCTCTAGCCGCGCTTGCCGGACGCGCTTGGCAGGCGGGCGATATTGCCGTATCCATGCTACCCGCCGATCAGCATGTGGCGATTGCACAGGTTTGTCTGGACAAAGGCGCGCATTTCGCCTCGTCTTCCTATATCGCGCCCGAAATGCGCGCGCTGGATGGCGCGTTCAAAGCCAAGGGTCTGGTGTCGGTCAACGAGGTGGGGCTAGACCCCGGGATTGACCATTTGATGGCGCATGATCTGGTGGCCCGCTACCGCGCGCACCCCGCCTATCACGCAGATAATGTGCTGTCCTTTACGTCCTATTGCGGCGGGGTTCCCAAAATTGCCAACCCGTTTCGGTATAAATTTTCCTGGGCACCCTTGGGCGTGCTAAAGGCGCTGCGCTCGCCTTCGCGCAGCTTGCGCGATTTTGCCGAACTGAACGTCTCGCGCCCATGGGATGCGATCACCGCCTATGACGCGCCGCTGCCGAACCCCGAAAGTTTCGAGGTTTATCCAAACCGCGACAGCTACCCTTTCATCAGCGATTACAATTTCGACCCCGCTTGGAAGCTGCGCGATTTTGTGCGCGGCACCATTCGCCTGAATGGTTGGGCTAAGGCGTGGGATGGGGTCTTCCGCGAGATCGAAACCCTGTCGGGGCCAGCGGGCGATGCGCGGCTGGCGGATATGGCGGCAGAGTTTTTGGCCGACAACGCCTATGCCCCGGGCGAGCCTGACCGCGTTGTTTTGTTTGTGTCGCTGAAGGCTGAAAGGGACGGGCGCGCGGTGTATCACGAAACTTGGGCGCTGGACGCTTGGGGGGACGCGCGCGGCTCGGCCATGTCGCGGCTGGTGTCGATGCCCGTGTCCTTTGCCATCACCTCGGTTTTGAATGGCGAGATTGCCGCAGGCGTCCACGCCGCCCCCCATGCGCCCGAAGTTCTGGCAAAATGGCTGGGGCAGGTGAAAACCCTTGCACAATATATGGCGCGCATTGATCATCTGGCCTAATGATGCAGGAACGCGAGGGTATATGGCCGCGAAAGATAATCAGGAAGAGAGCGGATTTGGCGCGCGCCTAGCCATGTGGCGTGCGCGGCGCGCCCCTGCGGCCAAGGGATTTGTCAGCCAGCCAGAGCCGCACAGCATTGGCCTTTATGCGCGCGGCAAGCAGTTGGTTGCGGGAAATTTCTTTGTTGCGGGCCATTTAATCACCGCGCCAAATACAGCGATTTGGGACATAGCGATACCGCGCCTTAAATCCAGCCAAACCCTTCCAGATGAAAGGGCGGGTTTTGCTTGGTTGGATGATCTGGCGGCTGTTGGCGATGTGCGCGCAAGAAATTTAGCGCAAGAATGGACCTTTGGTTGGATCAAACGCTTTAGCACGGGCAAAGGCGCGGGTTGGAGCGCCGATCTGACGGGCCGCCGACTGATTCGATGGGTCAACCACGCACCATTCCTGCTGGCTGGGCGCAAACCAGACGATAGTGCGCGGTTCTTTGCCGAAGCCTCGGCGCAGGTTGTTTACCTAGCGCGCTGCTGGCCCAAAACCGCGCCCGGACTTGCGCGGATCGAGGCGTTGACGGGACTGATTTATGCAGGATTGGCGTTAGAAGGTTTGCACGCCCATGTGGCCGCCGCGGAAACCGCCCTTGCACGCGAATGCGAAAAAGGTGTTGGAGCAGATGGCAGCATCAAAACGCGCAATCCCGAAGAGCTGCTAGAAGTGTTCACGCTGCTGACTTGGGCCGAACATGCGATGGCCGATGTAGGCCGTCCACCACCGCGCGCCCTAAGTGCGGCCATCGAGCGTATCGCCCCCGCTTTGCGCCTATTGCGACATGCCGATGGCGGGCTGGCACGGTTTCACGGTGGTGGGCGCGGATCAGAGGGCCGATTAGATCAATCTCTCTCGGCGGCGGGGATTAAGGCGGCGGGCTTTGCTGGCCCAGCCTTTGCAATGGGATATGCGCGGCTATCCTCTGGGCGCACGTCGATGATTGTCGACGCAGACAGCCCCCCCATGGGCGATGCAGGGCGCGATGGCCATGCGTCAACCGCTGCGTTCGAATTGACCTCTGGGCGCAGACCTTTGATTGTGTCTTGCGGATCAGGCCGACCTTTTGGTGCCGATTGGTGGCGCGCTGGGCGCGCCACAGTATCGCATTCGGCTTTGTCAATCGAGGGATCATCGTCATCGCGTATGCTGGATAACAAGGGGCGCGATACCGCTGGCAGCTATGGCGAAGTGGCGCGGGTTTTGGGCGAGAAACATGCGGCCTTGGCCGATGGGCTGCACCTTAGTCTGTCCCATGACGGTTGGTCAAAATCGCATGGACTGACCCACACGCGCGAGTTCTGGCTAACGGCTGACGGGCGAAAATTATCAGGCCTTGATCGTTTGGCGGCGCAAAGCGATGCCGAAAAACGTCGGCTTGACCGAATGTTGTCCGATCACTGGGTAGAAGGTATTGGCACGTCCATCCGCTTTCACCTGCACCCAGATGTTGATGCGACACTGGATCTTGGCGGCAAAGCGGTGTCGCTGGCGCTAAAAAGTGGCGAGCTGTGGGTGTTTCAACACGATGGGCGCGGAACGCTGTCGTTAGAGCCATCGATCTATCTGGAAAAATCCCGATTGCGCCCGCGCCAAACTCAGCAAATCGTGCTAACCGTTCGTTTGCGCGAAAATGACACGCGTATCGGCTGGACGTTCGGCAAAGCACAGGATACTCCGCTGGCCATCCGCGATGTTGCGCAGGACGACGACCCTGCCGCATTCTAAACTGCAAAAGGGTCTTGCCATGCCAAATTTGGTTCCCATTGGACGCGCGTTGATTTCGGTATCTGACAAAACGGGCGTGCTGGATTTGGCCCGCGCATTGGCCGCCCAAGGGGTCGAGCTGATCTCGACAGGGGGCACTGCCGCCATGCTACGCGGCGCGGGCCTTGCTGTGCGCGATGTGGCCGAGGTGACGGGTTTTCCAGAAATGATGGATGGGCGTGTGAAAACGCTGCACCCAAATGTGCATGGCGGTTTGCTGGCGCTGCGCGATGATGACGAGCATCTGCTGGCCATGGCTGCCCACGGGATCGAGCCAATAGATCTGCTGGTGGTCAATCTATACCCGTTCGAGGCGACCGTCGCGCGCGGCGCCGACCCCGCGACTTGTATCGAGAATATCGACATTGGCGGGCCAGCGATGATCCGCGCCGCGGCTAAAAACCATCGCTTTGTTGCCGTCGTGACCGATCCTGCCGATTATGCGGGGCTGCTAGACCAAATGCGTGCGCAAGGCGGGGCGACGGGTCTGCCCTATCGGCAGAAATTGGCGTTGGCGGCCTATGCGCGAACGGCTGCTTATGATGCCGCTGTGTCAAACTGGATGGCGGGGCAACTGGACACGCCTTTTCCGCCAAGCCGTGCCTTTGGTGGTCAACTTGCCCAAAAATTGCGCTATGGTGAAAATCCCCATCAAAAAGCCGCCTTTTATACCGACGGCAGCCAGCGCCAAGGCGTGGCCACTGCCCAGCAATGGCAGGGCAAAGAGCTATCCTATAACAATATCAACGACACTGATGCGGCCTTTGAACTGGTGGCCGAATTTGCGGACGCGGGGCCAGCCTGCGCGATTATCAAACACGCCAACCCCTGCGGCGTTGGCACGGCAGCGACGTTGAGGGAGGCCTATCTGCGCGCCTATAACTGCGATCAAACATCGGCCTTTGGCGGGATTGTCGCACTGAACCAAGAACTTGACGCAGAAACCGCCGAAGAGATCGTTGCCATCTTCACCGAAGTTGTCATTGCGCCGGGGGCCACAGATGCGGCCCGCGCGATTTTTGCGGGCAAGAAGAACCTTCGCCTGCTAACAACCTCGGGCCTGCCAGACCCGCAAGCGGCAGGCATGACCTTCCGCCAAGTTGCTGGCGGGTTTTTGGCACAAGATCGTGACAACGGCCACATCACCGCAGGCGATCTGAAAGTGGTCACGCGCCGCGCACCAACCCCTTCAGAAATCGCGGATTTGCTGTTTGCTTGGAACGTGGCCAAGCATGTGAAATCCAATGCAATTATCTACGTTAAGGACGGTGCAACAGTGGGTATTGGCGCAGGCCAAATGAGCCGCATTGACAGCACCCGCATCGCCGCGCGCAAGGCGCAAGATATGGCGGCGGCCTTGGGCCTGCCTGCCAGCCCCACCATGGGCTCGGTGGTTGCTTCGGATGCGTTCTTTCCTTTTGCTGATGGTCTGATTGCCGCGGCCGAGGCGGGGGCCACGGCCGTCATCCAACCAGGCGGTTCAATGCGCGACGACGAGGTGATTGCAGCCGCAGATGCCGCAGGTTTGGCCATGGTGTTCACCGGCCAACGCCACTTTAGGCACTGATATGACGCGCGCACTGAGTGTCGCATTTGTGGTTTTTCTGGCAGACCAAGCCAGCAAATGGTTTGTGCTGCTGCATTTGAACCTTGCCCAAGTTTACGAAATTGACGTTTTGCCCCCCTACTTGAATTTGCGCATGGCGTGGAACTATGGGGTGAATTTTGGCCTATTGGCCGCCGATAATCCTGCCACGCGCTGGGCGTTGATCACGGTGGCGCTGGTGATTTGCGCGGGCGTTTTGATTTGGTTGCGCCGCGCGCACTTGCCGCCGCTACCGCAGTTTGCGGCAGGTCTATTGATCGGCGGCGCGCTGGGCAATGTCATTGACCGCATCCTGTATGGCGCTGTCGCCGACTTTTTGAATATGTCCTGCTGCGGTATCCGTAACCCTTTTTCATTCAATATCGCTGATATTTGCGTATTTGCGGGTGCGATTGGTCTTGCCTTTTTCGCTGATCCGCATTCCAAAAAAGCGCCGTGACGGCGGCGGCGCGATAGTTTATGCTGCATGTGAATGACGGGGAGAGTGATATGCGGCCTTCCATTTTAACCACTGCTGCGATGCTTTGCGCAGGCGTGTTGCTATCGGGCTGCGCAGGCGACAAAGTGCCGAACTTGATGAACCTAACTACAGACAGCAATGGCCCCGATGAATTTGCTATCTTGCCCGCCAAACCATTGGAAATGCCCAAAGATTTGGCAGTGCTGCCAGCCCCCACGCCAAATGGTACGAATCTGGTAGATCAAAACCCAATGGGCGATGCCATCGTGGCCTTGGGGGGCAAGCCGCGCGCGGCAGGCGCGGCTGATGGCGGTATTGTGAACTACGCATCGCGCAGTGGTGTCACGCAAGATATTCGCGGCATTTTAGCAGCCGAGGATTTTGATTACCGCCAGCGCAACACTGGCCGCCTATTGGAACGTTTGTTCAAGGTGAACACCTATTTCAAGGCATATCGCCGCCAATCGTTGGATCAAGATGCCGAATTGGCACGCTGGCGCGCCCAAGGTGTGGCGACACCCTCTGCGCCACCCGCGAAACCGTGATCTGCGCGCACTTGCCAAAGGTTGCCCATTAGCTACCTAATGACATGCAGACTTGGGGGGTTGAATGTCAGCATTCATGCGAATTGCAACGACGCTTTGGGCAATATCCTTGTCCGCCACAATAGCGCAGGGCCAGCAAGTCACAGAGTTCGTTTTGGAAAATGGGCTGCGCGGCGTGGTGATAGAAGATCACCGCGCGCCTGTTGCGACGCAGATGCTATGGTATAAAACTGGCCGCGCGGACGAAGTGGGGGGGCAGTCGGGTATCGCACATTTCTTTGAACATTTGATGTTTAAGGGCACAGATACCGTAGCCCCGGGCGAGTTTTCGGCGATCGTTGCGGCCAATGGCGGCAGTGACAACGCCTTTACTGGCCAAGATTATACAGCCTATTTTCAGCGTGTGCCTGCCGCACAACTGGAAACGGTGATGCGTCTTGAAGCCGACCGCATGGTCAATTTGAACCTATCCGCAGACAATGTTGCCACCGAATTGCAAGTCATTTTGCAAGAGCGCACGCAGCGCGTTGACAGTGATCCAAGCGCCCTTTTCCGCGAGCAGATGGACGCGGCGCAGTATTTGAACCACCCTTATGGCATTCCCGTCATTGGGTGGCGCCATGAAATAGAGGCGCTGAACCGCGACAATGCGCTGGCGTTTTACGCCCAGCATTATGCGCCCAATAATGCGGTCTTGGTCGTTGCAGGTGACGTTGACCCTGCCCAAGTGCGCGATTTGGCGCAAACAATGGCAATATTATGACCCCCCCTTTACCACCAGCGCCGCGAAACAGCGCTGCCGCCCGCGCGCGTTGCGCCCCGCCAGGCGGCAACCCCCTTCGAGCCTTAGCCGCCTCAGTTGGCCGCACTTTTTTTTTTTCACCGCACGCGCGCGCGCGCGCATGCCTGCCTGCCGCCTGCCGCCTGCCGCCTGCTGCCGCCTGCCTGCCGCCTGCCGCCTGCCGCCTGCCGCCTGCCGCCTGCCGCCTGCACCTGCGCCTGCCCCTGCCTACCACCTGCCACCACCTGCGCCTACCACCACCACCACCACCACCGCCGCGCTCGCGTAATGATGGCATGTACCCCGTTGGTCGCGGTCGGGGGGGGGGGGGGGGGGGGGGGGGGGGGGGGGGGGGGGGGGGGGGGGGGGGGGGGGGGGGGGGGGGGGGGGGGGGGGGGGGGGGGGGGGGGGGGGGGGGGGGGGGGGGGGGGGGGGGGGGGGGGGGGGGGGTGTGTGTGTGTGTGTGTGTGTGTGTGTGTGTGTGTGTGTGTGTGTGTGTGTGTGTGTGTGTGTGTGTGTGTGTGTGTGTGTGTGTGTGTGTGTGTGTGTGTGTGGCCCCCCCCCCCCCCCCCCCCCCCCCCCCCCCCCCCCCCGGGGGGGGGGGGGGGGGCGGGGGGGGGGGGGGGGGGGGGGGGGGGGGGGGGGGGGGGGGGGGGGGGGGGGGGGGGGAGAGAGAGAGAGAGAGAGAGAGAGAGAGAGAGAGAGAGAGAGAGAGAGAGAGAGAGAGAGAGAGAGAGAGAGCGAGCGGCGGGGGAGAGAGAGAGAGAGAGAGAGAGAGAGAG
>JAXHON010000062.1:0-25145 GCA_034519315.1 Cypionkella sp.
CGGACTTGAACCGGCACGGCCTTGCGGCCAAGGGATTTTAAGTCCCCTGTGTCTACCATTTCACCACGCGGGCAACGATTATTGAGCGCACAATAGCGCCCAAACGAAACGACCGCCGCAGAGGCCATGCGCGCAAATCACCAAGCCCGAATTGACAATAAATGCGGCAGCGCAGCGATAGTGCCGACCCATCCGTTTGCAAAAAGGGCCATGTGCGCGATGAAGAAAATCTATCCCAGCGCCGATGCCGCGCTAGAGGGGCTGCTGTTTGACGGCATGTCCATCGCCGCAGGCGGCTTTGGCCTGTGCGGCATTCCCGAATTGCTGATCGATGGTCTACGGGAAGCCGCGCTGCCAAAGAATCTGACCGTGGCGTCGAACAATGCGGGGGTAGATGGGTTTGGTCTGGGGGTTCTGCTGGAAAGTCACCTGGTCCAGAGGATGATCTTCGTCTTATGTGGGCGAAAATGCTGAATTCATGCGGCAGTATCTGAGCGGCGAGCTGGAGCTGGAGTTCAATCCGCAGGGAACATTGGCCGAGCGGATGCGGGCCGGTGGGGCGGGTATTCCGGGGTTCTACACGCGGACAGGCGTGGGGACGGTGATTGCCGAGGGGCGAACCTGGGATGACAAAAGATTTTGACGGCCAGGAAAACTTATATCCTGGAACAGGGGATCGTGGCGGACCTGTCGATCGTGAAGGCCTGGAAGGCCGACACGTCGAGCAACCCTGATCTTCCGCAAGACCGCCCGCAACTTTAACCCGCCTGCGGCGACCTGCGGCAAGGTTTGCGTGGTGGAGGTGGAAGAGATTGTGCCGCTGGGCAGCCTTGACCCGGACCACATTCATCTGCCGGGCATCTATGTGCATCGGATCATTCAAGGGACGCACGAAAAGCGCATCGAGCAGCGCACCGCCCGCCAGGCGGGAGGGTTTAAGCAAGCAGGACCTTAGCCAAATTGCGGCGCGGGCGGCGCGGGAACTGCAAGATGGCTGCTATGCCCTCAATCTGGGCATCGGGATTCCGACGCTTGTGGCAAACTATATCCCCGACTGGCGATCGAGCGTGACGCTGCGGTCGGAAAATGGGATGCTGGGGATGGGGCCTTTTCCGGTTGAGGGCGAGGAGGATGCCGATCTGATCAACGCGGGCAAACAGGCGTATTACCGAACTGCCCCGAGCCGCCTATCTCGATTCTGCTCAGTGCTTTAGCGATGATCCGTGGTGGCAAGATCACCATGGCCATTTTGGGCGCGATGGGAAGTCGCTCGAACGCAGCGATCTGGCCAATTGGACTGATTCCCGGCAAGCTTGGTCAAAGGCATAGGCGGGGCGATGGATTTTGTCGCGGGCCGTTGGCCGGTGGTGGTGGTGATGGTATCACACCTCCAAGAGCGGGCGAGTCCAAGGTGCTGAAATCCTGCACCCTGCCGCTAACGGGCCGCGCCGTGGTCAACCGCATCATCACCAACCTTGGGGTTTTGGACGTGGTGCCAGGGGGCCTGAAAATCGTTGAATGCGCAGATGGCGTCACCGAGGCCGATTTGCGCGCCGCAACCGAGGCCACGATTATCGGCTGATGCCGCAGGGGGGCTTTGCCCCCTACCCCGCCGCAATGACTTTGAAAACACATGGGTCGGTGGCCAGCATCGGCGGGCTGGCGCAAAGGCCGCTGGCCACGCTCCACGCCGCCAGCACCTTTGGCACGTAATCGCGGGCTTCGGGATAGGGCGGCACACCGTCATTGGCGCGCACCGCCCCCTCGCCCGCGTTATAGGCCGCCAGCACCATCAGCGGGTCGCGGTCAAATTCGCCCATCAGCCAATCCAGATAGGCCACGCCGCCTTTGATGTTCTGGCCGATGTCTTTGGTATCAACAACGCCAAAGCGGGCGGCGGTGGCGGGCATCAGCTGCATCAGGCCAGCTGCGCCTTTGGGGCTGATCGCATCGGAGGCGCCGCCGCTTTCGATGCCAATCACCGCCAGCACCAGCGCAGGCGAGACTTGGGTGCCGATTGTCGCCAAGAGAATGTCTTTGCCATATTTCTCCGCCAGCCCCTGCATCGCCTGCATGCGCGGGGCTGCGACCATTTTCCCCTCTGGCCCCTGCGCCAGCGCCGCCAGCGCCTCGTTAAAGCGCGCCGTCATTTTGCCGCGTGCGGGATCGACCAGATCCCAATACCACGGGTAGGCGGCGCTGGGGGCGGCGGGCGCGCTCGTGGTGGGGGCAGGCTCGTCTGGGCGGCGCAGCTCGACACGCGGCAACGAGGCCAGTAGCGCCGCCTGCTCGGCAGGGTCGATCTGCACAGTGATTCTTTTTCCCGCCGCAGGCGTGCCCACCGCCACACGCTTAAAGGTAAAATTCTGCCGATCAGGCAGCGATTCGGCGCGGGCAACAGGCGCGGCCCCGATCAAAAGGGCGATTCCCGCCCCCAAAACAAATGTTATTTTGCCTGCCATGATCCCGCTTTGCGGATTTTTCTTTTAACTGCGTGGTAAGAATCGCAGATACGCGTGCAAATATCTAGCAAAATCGGCAAAACTGGCCGCATTGCCGCCCAAATTACCCGCCCAAAATGCACCCCAAACTCACTATGTAAAGAAAATAACAATTTCTTTGTCAGTGTTTTCAGATGCTTATTCGTTTTCGCCCATCTTTTTCTAAACGCCCGAAAAAGGCCCCTTTTCCATCCCATTCTTGCCACGTGGCGCAGGCTATATGTCCTCACCGAAGACGAGCAGCAGCGAAACAGAGGTCGCGGCGAAACGCAAATCTTACGGTGTAACCTGAGCAAACCCAAGAAAGGGATTTTACTATGAGCATGATCAAAAACATTCTGGCTGCTTTCTCGAAAGACGAGTCGGGCGCAGTGACCGTTGACTTCGTGGTTCTGACCGCAGCTGTTGTGGTTCTGGGCGGCGCTGCTGCCACCGCTGTTGGCTCGGCCATCTCGACCAAAACGTCAGCTTTGGTTCTGTAATCAGACCCAAGGTTTGGGCCTAGCCCACAGTAGAGAGGCCGCGCTTGGACAAGCGCGGTCTTTTTCGTTTAGCATCTGTTTTCATGTGAAAATACTGCGCGAAAATATCACAAACTGGCCCCGCCTTTGCCCCGTTTTCACCACAGTTGCCCAGCACTGTTAAAGACGCGATGTGCGCCCATTCGCGGGCCCGCCCATGAAAATTGTAGAGGTTAAAAATGACCAAATTCACCCCGCTTGCGCCGCGCGTAGATGCAGCCAAAAACCTGCATATCCGCGCGCAGACCAAACGCCTGCCACGGCGATTTTTAGGCGACGAATCTGGCGCTGTGACCATCGATTGGGTGGTGCTGGCGGCGGCGATGGTGGGCCTTGTTGGCACGACCTTTGCCAGCCTGTCCCCCGTGGTCATCACCAAAATCGGAACGATCTTTAACTAAGGCGATCCTCGCCTTACCCATCACTGTGTCTTTCAAAGGAATACCGCTATGCGTGCTATTTTTGGTTTGGTTTTCGCCGTCGGTCTGGCCCTTGCGGGGGCTGCGGTCTATTTGGCCAAATCCTACTTGGGCCAACAAGAGGCGGCTGCGGCCTTTCAGGCGGCGGTCATGCAGCGCACGGGCGGGCTGACCGAGGTGATCGTGGCCGCCAAACCCAAAGACTATGGCGACACCCTTAAGCCCGAAGATATTCAAACCATCCTTTGGCCCAAAAATGCCCTGCCCGAAGGGGTCTTTACCGACAAGGCCCTGCTGTTTCCCGAAGACGGCTCTGCCCCGCGCTACATCACGCGGCGGATCGAGGCCTTTGAGCCGATCTTGGCTGTCAAAGTGACCGAGCCTGGGCAACAGGCGGGTCTGAACGGAGCGCTGGAACCGGGAATGCGCGCCTTTGCCATCAACGTCGAGGTATCCGATTTGCTGCAAGTGGGCGATCATGTTGACCTATATTGGACGGGCGTCCCATCGCAGGGCAGCGCCGAGGTGACGCGCCTGATCGAAAACCGCCTGAAAATCATCGCGATCGACCGTCAATCGGCAGAAGGTCTGTCCAATGGCACGATCACCCAGCGCTCTGTGACTGTCGCTGTGACGCCGCAGCAGGTGGGCCGCCTGGCCCAAGCGCAGGCCACGGGCGAGCTTGTCACCTCTTTGGTGGGGCTACAGGATACCTCGAATGGCGGCGCTGTGGAAATTGACAGCAATGGCCTTTTGGGCATATCCGCCCCCACCCCCGAACCTGTGGCCGAGGCGGCCCCCGCCCCGAAAATCTGCACCATCCGCACCCGCAAGGGCGGCGAAGCGGTGGAAATCCCGATCCCCTGCTCAAACTGATGCAGGAAAGCCACGCGCGCCCCACCAAATACAGTGGCGGCGCGCGCACATATCTCTAGCTGTTGGGCGATTTGCGGGCAGTACGGCCCATTCAACATCAAATACCCCCTTTAAGGTTTTGATTCTTGATTAAAATTAACAAATGCGGCACAATAAGCATCGGATTGGGCGCTTAAGACCCGACCAGAGGCGAGATTGAAAGGGCAGATCAAATGCGGATGCGTGATCTATTGGGCGCGGGCGTGCTGGCTATTGGGCTATGCGCGCTGCCTGTTTTGCAGGTGCAGGCCCAGTCACTTCGGGTGATGCAGGGCACCGCCTCAGAGCCGTTGAACGTGCCGATGAACCGCGCTGTGGTTGTGGAAAGCGATGTCTCTTTTGCCGAGGTGTCGATCGCCAACCCTGGCATTGCCGATATTTCCACCCTGTCGGATAAATCCATTTATGTGCTGGGCAAAACGCCAGGGCGCACCACGATGACGCTGCTTTCACCCGAGGGCAAGCTAATCTCGAATGTCGAGGTGCAAGTCAGCCCCGATATTGCCGAATTCAAGGAACGGCTAAAGCAAATCCTACCGGGCGAGCGGATCGAAGTGCGCACCGCCAATGACGGGATCGTGCTGTCGGGCACGGTGTCATCCGCCGCGCGGCTGGATTTGGCGCTGGATTTGGCCAGCCGCTATGCCCCCGACCGTATTTCCAACCTGATGACCGTCGGCGGCACGCAGCAGGTTATGCTAAAAGTGCGCTTTGCCGAAATGCAACGCTCGGTCTCTAAAACCATCGCCTCATCGCTGTCTGGCGCGGCGGGGGCACTCAATGTCTGCGGCGACGGGGGGAGCTGTGCTATAGCCTGATCGGCGACCCTGCGCTGGGCGGGAAGGCGTGGAGGGGAACTGGCACCGTGGTCGGCTTTTAAACGGCGTGGCGGCGCTTGCAGTTTAACGTGCTGCTCGAGGCGCTGGAATCCAAGGGCGTTGTGCGCACGCTGGCCGAGCCGAACCTAACCGCGCTGTCGGGGCAAGAGGCAAAGTTTCTGGCGGGCGGCGAATATCCCATCCCCGTGGCCCAAAAAGAAGGGCAGATCACTGTCGAATTCAAACCTTTCGGGGTCGAGCTGAACTTTACCCCTACGGTTGTGGACGGCGACAATATCAATCTGGTGATCAACGCCGCCGTTTCTTCCATCGACCCGACCAATTCGCTGAAGACGGGCAGCCTGACGATCAGCGCCTTTAAGCGGCGCGAAACCTCGACCACGGTGGAAATGCGCGACGGGGAAAGCTTTGCCATCGCGGGGCTGTTGCAGGACGATTTCCGAAACCTAAATGGCCAAGTGCCCTTCCTTGGCGATGTGCCAATTCTGGGCGCGCTGTTCCGATCGGCCGCATATCAGCGCGCGCAAACCGAGCTGGTGATCATCGTCACCCCGCATCTGGTGACCCCGTCGCGCGGCACCGCCATGGCCCTGCCCACCGACCGCGTGCGCATTCCCACCGAAGCGGAAATGTTCCTTTTGGGCCGCACCGAAGGCAAGCAGCGCGGCGCTATCGGCGAAGTTGCGCGCCAAGATTTCAGCGGCTCTTATGGCTATGTGATGGAGTAAGGTCATGAAAACACTGTTTATCCTTGCCGCCGCCACCCTATCGCTAAGTGCCTGCGATCAATACTCATTCAACCGCGAAGCGGGCGATATGGACACAGGCAGCTTTGGCAATGCCACCATGCAAAACACGCTGATTGCTTCGGGTAAAATTCAGCCCCCCATGGGACATGACAAATATGATGCGCCGCGCGCGGGCACGCTGCTGAACGGCAAATATGCCGCCGTGGTCATGGACGGCTATTATCTGGAAGGTCGGCGCGAGCATCCGCGCAATTCGGTCATCGAAACCGAAACCAACCCCTCCACCAACTAACGGCCAAACACCGCCGCAATTGCGCGGCAAATGCCCCAGATTGATGCCGATTTGGCCCCAATCTTGCCCTTTTCCCCCGTCATATCACAATCCAGCGGAAACAGTCTGCTTTGGCGAATTTGGGTAAAGCACCCATCCCCGCCCAGACTGTCCGCCTTTGGAAGGACGGATGTGTTATGTCAAATGTGGCGATTATTGAAACTCTGCCCTCGGCGCTGGTGGCTTGCACCATTTCGCGCAACATCGAGGAATTCGAGATTCTGATCGATGCGATGGAGGAAACCTTTGGCGAAAGCTGGGGGGATATTCCGTTTGATGATGCCCTGCCCTTTTTGCAACAAACCGATTCTGCGGGCCTGCGGTTTATGGTGATTGCGGTCAATGCCGCCGACGAGGCCGATCTTGACCGCGTGGCGGACATTGTGGCGCAGGGCAAGGCGCGCGGCCTTGGCGTGATTGCGCTGTCCGATACCATCAGCCCCGCTGCGCTGCACAAGGTGATGCGCTCGGGCGCGGATGATTTCCTGCCCTACCCGCTGCCCGATGACGCCTTTGACCAGGCCATTGCGCGCCTAGAGGATAAATTTGCCGCCGAGGCTGCCGCAAAAGTCGCAGCAACCGTTGCACAGGCCGCGCCGCCCCCCCCTGCTGCCAGCGCCGAGGTTTTCGCGCCAAGCTTCAAACCAAAAGGCGACCGCGATGGCGTGATTTTGCCCGTGCACGGACTGGCGGGCGGTGTTGGGGCCAGCACTTTGGCTGTGAATTTGGCGCATGAAATGGCGCTGATCGGCGCGGATACGGGCGCGCGCGTTTGCCTGCTGGACTTTGATTTTCAATTTGGCAATGTCGCGACCTATCTAGATTTGCCACGCCGCGATGCGGTGATGGATTTTCTATCCGATGCCGCGCTGTCTGACAGCGAGGCCATGCTGGGCGCGATGCAAACCACCAAAGAAGGCTTGCACGTTCTGACCTCGCCCACCGATATGATGCCGCTGGAAATCGTGACAGCGCAGGACGTTGGCCATGTCTTGGATATGGCGCGGGCCAATTTTGACTATGTTATCATCGACATGCCCACCACGATTGTGTCGTGGACCGAGGCCGTGCTGGCGCGCGCGCATGTCTATTTCGGGGTGGTCGCATTGGATCTGCGGTCTGCCCAAAACGTGCTGCGCCTTTTGCGCGCGCTAAAGGCCGAAGGCCTGCCGCATGAAAAGCTGCGCTTTGCGCTGAACCGCGCGCCAGGATTTACCGATTTGGCCGCCAAGGCGCGCGTCAAACGCATGGCGGAAAGTTTGGACATCGCGATCGAATTGCTGCTGCCCGAAGGCGGCGCGCCGATTGCACAGGCGGGTGATCAGGGCGAACCCTTGGCGCAAACCGCGCCCAAGAACGCTTTGCGCCGCGAAATACAGAAATTGGCGAAATCGCTGATTGATGTGAACACTGCCGCTTCGGCCCCTGCCAAGGCCAAACGGTAAACAACACGAAAGCTGCATCGCCGCCCTGCCAGGTGGCGCTGCACTAAGACGACTACATATCTGCTGCCTGTCCTATAAAGTTTGGGGAATACCATGTTTTCGCGTTTCAAAAAGCCAGACGGCGATATGTCGCCGCGCCCGATGCTATCGCAGCCCGCAATGGTGCCAGCGCAAGGCGCCGCCTTGCCCGCGCGCCCGCCGCTAGTGGCGCCCAATGCAGCCCAGCAGGCCGCCCAGCAGACCGCCCAGCGCGCGCCTGCCGCTGCGCCCCTCGCCCGTGATGCAGCCCCCATGGCACCCTCCGCCGTGGCCCATCACCACGCGGCAGCAGCGGCGGCCAATGCCGCGCGCAACCCCGTCGAGATTGCCGCCGCCGACAAAGAGAAAAAGCGCAAGGAACGCCTTGGCCAGATCAAACAAGACCTGCACAAGCGTCTTTTGGACAGTTTGAATCTATCGGCCTTGGATCAGGCGTCTGAGGCCAACCTAAAGGCCGAAATCAGCGCCATCACCGCCGAGGCGCTAGAGGAAATGTCGATCTCACTGGCCAAAGACGAGCGCCAGACGATGATCCAAGACCTGTATGACGAGGTGATGGGCCTTGGCCCGCTAGAGACCTTGCTGCGCGATGAAACCGTGTCCGATATTTTGGTCAACGGGCCGAACCGCGTCTTTGTGGAACGCGGCGGCAAGCTGACCCTGTCTGACATCACCTTTAAGGACGAGCGCCACCTTTTGCGCATCATCGACAAAATCGTCTCGGCCGTGGGTCGCCGCGTGGACGAAAGCAACCCCTATTGCGACGCTCGCCTTGCCGATGGCTCGCGTTTCAACGTGATGGTGCCCCCCGTGGCGGTGGATGGATCGCTGGTATCCATCCGCAAATTCAAAAAGGAAAAGCTGGGCATCAATGACCTTGTGCGCTTTGGCGCCTTTACCGATGAAATGGCGATGTATCTTCAGGCCGCCGTGGCCTGCCGATTGAACATCATCGTATCGGGCGGCACGGGGTCTGGTAAAACCACCACACTGAACGCGCTGTCGTCCTATATCGACCAGTCCGAACGGGTGCTTACCATCGAAGACACCGCCGAATTGCAGTTGCAACAGGTGCATGTGGGCCGCATGGAAAGCCGCCCCGCCAACGTCGAAGGCAAGGGCGCGGTGACGCAGCGCGACTGTCTGCGCAACGCGCTGCGGATGCGCCCCGACCGTATCATCGTCGGCGAGACGCGCGGTGAAGAGGTGATCGACATGCTGCAAGCGATGAACACAGGCCACGATGGGTCGATGACCACCATCCACGCCAACAACGCCCGCGATGGTATTTCGCGCCTTGAAAACATGGTTGCTATGGCGGGCATTGAAATGCCGCTAAAGGCGGTGCGCAGCCAGATTGCATCGGCTGTGAACCTGATCGTGCAGGCCTCTCGCCTGCAAGACGGTAGCCGCCGCATGACATCCATCACCGAAATCACGGGGATGGAGGGCGAGGTGATCTCGATGCAAGAAGTGTTCCGATACGAGCGCCTTGGCATCGAACCCAATGGCAAAATCATTGGCCGCTTTAACGCGACTGGCGTGCGCAGCCATTATTCCGACCGCTTCCGCCAATGGGGCTATGATCTGCCCGCCTCTATCTACAACCCTGTAATGTAAGGATAAACCATGACAATCGGACTTGGCCCTATCGTCTATATCCTGATTTTCGTCGCCATTTTGGTGATGGTGCAGGGCATTTATATGCTGGCCTTTGGCAAATCCATCAGCATGAACAACCGCCTGTCGCGGCGCATGGCGCTATTGGAAAAAACCCAAGACCGCGAAAAAGTGCTGGAACAGCTGCGCAAAGAGATGAATCAACACATCAAATCGCGCGGCATTCCGCTGTATTCGCTGCTGGCGCGCAAGGCGCAGCTGGCCAATATCGCCTTTACCCCCGCGCAACTGATGGCGGTGATGGTGCTGGCATCCGTCATGGCCTATGGCGCGCTGACATTTGGCACAGGCATGGCGCTGGCTTTGCGGGTGTTTTTGGCCTTTGCCATGGGTTTTGGTGGGGTTTACGTTTGGCTGAACGGCAAGGCCAAGGCGCGGATCAAAAAGCTGGAAGAACAGTTGCCTGACGCCATCGAATTGATGGTGCGATCCTTGCGAGTGGGGCATCCGCTGACCTCTGCCATCGGCATTGTCGCCAAAGAGGTGGCCGACCCCTTGGGCAGCGAATTTGGTGTGATCGCTGACGAGGCCGCCTATGGCCGCAACATCGCCGACAGCCTGAAATCTTTTGCCGAACGGATGGACAACCAAGATTTGCGCTTTTTGGCGGTGGCGGTGAACATCCAGCAATCCTCGGGCGGCAATCTGGCCGAGATTTTGGACGGCTTGTCCAAAGTGATCCGCGCGCGGTTCAAACTGTTTCGCCGCGTCATCGCCATCACCGCCGAGGCCAAGTTTTCGGGCACCTTCCTATCGGCCTTTCCCGTGCTGGGATTGATCGCAATTTTGATCATGCGGCCTGATTATTTCGACCAGGTGATGACATCCAGCTACTTTATCCCCGCTGTGGGCCTTGTGGTGACATTCTTGGTCATCAACGTGGTCTTCATGAAAATCATGACGAATATAAAGGTGTAATCATGGCCCTGTTTGACACATTCTACGCGATGATCGAGGCGCAGTTTGGCGCGCTGACCCCGCTGATGCTGCTGGGCGGGGCGGGGCTGATCGTCGTGATGCTGGTGCTGCCGATCCTACTGGTCAAACCACAAGACGCCTTTGACAAGGTCAAATCCCAGCGCATTGGCCGCGAGGTGCGCGAGGTGCGTCCCCAAATGGGCGAAACCCTGCGCCGCGAGGAAAAGGCCGACAAACTGCAAAAATTCGCCTCTTTTTTAGAGCCGCAAAATTCGGGCCAGATGGACGAGGCGCGTATGCAGATGATGCGCGCGGGCTATCGCGGCAAGAACGCTGTGCGGATGTTCCACTTTTTGCAGCTTGTGCTGGGCCTTGGCGGGCTGGCCTTGGGCGCGGTCTATGCACTGATCGCCTCGCTTGGCGGGGAATTGTCGTTGCAATTCATGGCCATATCTATCGTGCTGCCCGCAGGTATTGGCTATTATTTGCCCAAATACATGGTCACGCGCCGCATTCAATCGCGGCAAACCGAAATCACCGAAGGCTTTCCCGATGCGCTGGATCTTATGCTGGTCTGCGTCGAGGCGGGTCAATCGCTGGATCAATCCATCAACCGTATCGCCAAGGAATCGCGCGCCTCTTATCCTGCGCTGTCGGATGAATTGGAAATTGTCAGCCAAGAGGTAAAGGCGGGCAAGGAACGTGTGACGGTGCTTAAAGACATGGCCCAGCGCGTCGATGTGCCAGACATCACCGCCTTTGTGACCACGCTGGTGCAATCGGCCACCTTCGGCACGTCAATCGCCGAGGCTTTGCGGATGTATTCGGCGGAAATGCGCGACAAGCGGGTGATGCGCGCCGAAGAGCGCGCCAACAAACTGCCCACGAAAATGACTTTGGGCACGATGATGTTCACGCTGCCGCCATTGATGATAATTCTGGTTGGCCCGTCTATCTTTGGGCTGATGCAGAACGTATAGTTTGGCAAAGCCTATCGGTTTGCAAAACTCCTGGGGCCGCCCTGCCTGTCACTAGCACCAAAAACCGCCGCGCGCTGTGGTGATTGCGCCACTCAACGCCTTTTCGCCTGTGACACGGGCGGCCTGTGTCATCTGTTGCGGGCTTGCTGCGCGCCAAGGGGCGCAGACGCCGGGTGATAAGCCTTTGCGCCGGGCGTGGACGGGGGCAAAAGCGGGGTGGATGGTCTGATGGTAGGCCATCGCCTTATGGCCTCGGGCGAGCATGAGCTGGCGCTGGAATCATGTGCGCTTTGGCGCAGGCCGGCAAGGGCGAGCGGTCGATGTTCTGGCCATCAGCAACGCCAATTTAGCGCCAGAACGCCTTAAGCCGAACAAAATCCTACGCTTACGCCGTTGAGGTTGACCCAAGTTTTGTGCCAGCCCAGAACAATCTAGGGGTCGCGCTGATGGAACAGGGCAAATTGGGCGAGGCGCGGGTGATTTTCCAGCGCGCCTATGCGCTGGATAGTGGCAAAACGGACGAAATTCGGGAAAATTTAAAACAGGCTATCGCGGCAAGCGAAAAAACGATATATAAGACGGATGAGGTCGCGGAAAAACTGTGAATTGGCTTTTGTTGCGGCGTGGGCAGGGCGAGCTTTGTTGTTCTCTGCGCGTTCTAACCACCTGGTTTGATGGCTTTGACCCGAGCAGTCGCAACACATAAGGACGCAAAATGCGCCACATTACATTTTTCAGCCAGCGGGCATGGCCCGTAAAACGGATCGCATACAGTATGTCTTCGCCTATTCTGGTGTGGCGCCGGCCTTCTACCGCCGTGCTGCTGTCGGCATGTCAAAACAGCAGCAACTTCACGCTCAGAATCACGCGCGCCTGCCACCGTCGGTGAACGGCGATCGATAACAGCAACATGTCCGACATCATGCTGACCATGGGCAAACCCGACGAGGCCGTTGCCTATTTCAAACAGGCCCTCGCCGCAGATCCCACCAACATCGACGCACAGCGCGGCCTTGGGAAATCGCTGATGAAGGCAGGCCAACCCGCCGAGGCGGCGCAGGTCTGGACAGCCATCATCGCCAAACCCGAAGCCACCAATGACGACCGCGTTTCCCTTTGCCAGGCGCTGGTCCTCTGCAACTATTAGGCTGCGCGCCACTCGCAAGTTTCTGGGCAATCCGCTTACCGCGTGACGCCTTTGAACGCTACCGCCTAGAGGCGATGGTGGCCGACAGCCGCAAGGATTGGAAAAAGGCCGACAGCTTTTACGAGGTTGCCGCTGGCATGACGGCGCAGCCCGCGCCCGTTTTGAACAACTGGGGTTTTTCCAAACTGACACGGGGCGAGCATGGCGCGGCGGAAAAGCTGTTCTTGCAGGCTTTGACCTATGACAGCACCATGTTCACCGCCAAGAATAACCTTGTGCTGGCCCGCGCCGCCCAGCGCAAATATGATTTGCCCGTGATCGAAATCACCCAAGTTGAACGCGCGCAGCTTTTGTATACAGCGGGACTTGCGGCCGTAAAACAAGGCGATCCAACGGTGGGCAAGCAGCTATTGCAATCGGCCATCGACACCCATCCGCAATATTTCGAGGCCGCCGAGCGCAGCCTTACCGCGCTGGAAGGTTAATTCAGTGGCCCCCCTCGCAGCCGCCCTTCTGTTGCCCTTCACCCTGTCCATCGGGATTTGGGTCGCGTGGAGCGATATGAAATTCATGAAAATCCCCAACACCGCCGTGCTGACTTTGGCGGCGGTCTGGCTGGTGGTGGGCCTGGCTGTGAACCCGTTTTCGATGTGGACAACGGGGCTGGCTTTGGGCGCGATCTTGCTTGTGATTGGCTTTTTTGCCGCAACGGTCGGGTTTGTCGGCGCGGGGGATGCCAAATTCATCGCCGCCATGGCCCCGTTCTTTGTGCAATCCAACCCGCGCTTCGTGCTGGTTTTGGCCGCCGCCGTGCTGCTGGGGGCCTTTGCCGCGCATCGCTTGGGCGGCAAAATCCCCGCTTTGCGCGCCCAAGTCCCCGATTGGGAAAGCTGGGTGCGCGCCGATTTCCCTATGGGCCTTGCGCTGGCGGGTATCTTGAACATTTATATGCTTTTTGTCGCCCTGCCGCTGGTTCTGGCCTAGATCTGGCCCCATAAACGCCGCTTTTGGACGCCAAATCTTGCGCAGATCCGCTTAGCGCAAGGCCCGCCCATGAATATGCACCCCCAAATCGGCATCACCCCCCCAGCCGAGCCGCGCGAGCTGGGCGCCGCTGGCATCTCGCCTGTGATGATGCGCGACATCGCCCTGAAAACCATCTTTCGCACCAATCTGGCCCAGATCAGCGACATCGCCCGCGCCATCGCCCTGCCCCAGCAACTGACCCGAAGGCCTGATCGAGGCGATGCGCCGCCAAAACCTGATCGAGGCGATGGGCACCCTGTCCCCCACCGCCAGCGCCGAGATGAGCTATCAGCTGACCGAGGCAGGCCGCGCCCGCGCGCTAGAGGCTTTGGCCCAGTCCGAATATTTTGGGGCCATGCCCGTGCCATTGGCGGAATATGCCGCCCAAATGCAGCGCCAATCGGTGCGCCAGATTAAAATCAGCCGCGCCGATCTGGTGGCCGCGATGGGCCATTTGATCTTGCCCGATGATCTGATTTCCAACCTTGGCCCTGCTGTTTCCTCTGGCCGCTCGATCTTGATGTATGGCCCGCCTGGAAACGGTAAATCCTCGATTTCCAACGGCATCCGCGCCGCGATGGGCGATTTGATCTATGTGCCGCGCGCTGTGGAATATTCGGGGCAGGTGATTTCGGTCTTTGATCCCATCGTCCACACCCCCGCCGCGCAGCCCGCGCTGGCCGAAAACAGCTTGCGCCGCAGCGGGCCGCGCTATGATCCGCGTTATGTGCTGTGCCAGCGCCCCACAATCGTAACGGGCGGCGAGCTAACGCTGGATATGCTGGATCTGAAATACAACCCCATCGCGCGCACCTACCAAGCGCCGTTGCAGCTGAAGGCTTCGGGCGGGATTTTTATCGTCGACGATCTGGGACGCCAGTCCGAACCGCCGCAAAAGCTGGTCAACCGCTGGATCGTGCCTTTAGAGGAAGGACGCGACATCTTGCAGCTGCAATCGGGCGAGAAATTCACCGTGCCCTTCGATACGCTGGTGCTGTTTTCCACCAACTTACCACCCGAACGAGATTTTCGACGGTGCCGCCCTGCGCCGCATCTTTTTCAAAATCAAAATCGACGGGCCCAGCCAAGATATGTTCCTGAAAATCTTCGGCATGGTCGCCCGCAAAAAAGGCATGGCGATTGACGAGGCATCGATCTTGCACCTTTTGCGCGAGAAATACCCGCAGATCGACAACACGTTTGCCAACTATCAGCCCACATTCCTGATCGACCAAATCATCGCCGTCTGCGATTTCGAAGGCCTGCCCTATCGCATGACCCCCGAATTGATTGACCGCGCTTGGGCCAATATGATTTTGAAGGACGAGGTTATCGCCAAATAGGGGTATTTTCGCCCCCTCGCTGCGCGCGCCCTTGGGATAGTTTTCAAAAAGACAAGCGGCCAAAGACAGGGTCTAAGTTCCTTGCTCGGAAAATATCCAGTCCGTCAAAAACCTGCGATAGTTGTTGCGGGCGGGAGCTTGGAAATATCCCGACGCTTGACGTCGTCCTCAGGCATAAGCCCCGCCCGCATTGGTTTTGTCCTGCACACTTGATTGGGGCGGTATGGTGCTGACCCCGTGCGACTGGAACAGGAGGGATTATGGCAAAGATTATGTTCGGTGTCGATGTGGCAAAAGGTTGGATCGACAGTTTTGGCCCCTGCGGTCATGAGCGGGTGGCGACGGCTGACATTCCCTCCTATGCGGCAAAGGTGGCTGCGCAGGGTGGCTGTGTTGTGTTCGAGGCGACAGGGGGGCTAGAGGCCCCGCTTCGCCGCGCGTTGGCCGAGGCGGGGGTGACGGCCTATCGGGTTAACCCCGCGCGGGCACGGGCCTTTGCGCGCAGTACGGGGCGGCTGGCCAAGACGGACCGTGTCGATGCCGCTGTTCTGCGCGAGATGGGGGCTGCGGCTAGATCTGTCGATCTGCGCGCCCGAGCCTGAAGACTTATGCGAAATCAGGCAGTTGCGGGTGCGCCGCCGTCAGTTGGTGCAAGATCGCACGCGCGAGGTGGTGCGCGCGGGGCAGGCCGAAGGGGCCTATGCAAGGGCCTCGATCGCGCGGGTGCTGGCGCTGCTCGACGCGGAAATCACCGCCGTTGAGTCGGAAATCGCAGCCAAGATCAAGGCCAGCCCTTGGGCGCGCGCGCGGGTTGATCTGCTGCGTAGCGCCCCAGGTGTGGGGCCTGTGGTGGCCACCGCGCTGCTGACCGAGCTGCCTGAGATTGGCCAAATCGATGGGAGTGCAGCGGCGGCGCTGGCGGGCCTTGCGCCGATGGCGCGCGACAGCGGCCTGCGATCAGGGCCGCGACGCATCGGCGGCGGGCGCAAACCCCTACGCGATGCACTTTACCTTGCGGCGCTCTCGGCCATGCGCCACTGCCCCCAAATCCGCGACTTCGCCGCACGGTTAAAGGCCAATGGCAAATCAGGAAAACAATGCGTCATCGCCTGCGCGCGCAAACTCTTAACCATTCTGAACGCAATGGTGAAGCAAAACAGGGCATTCCAACCTACGTGAACAACACACTTGCCCGGGGGTAGCCTGCTTTGGCGTGCCAAAGCAGGTAGGGGGCTGGCCCCCTTTTTTCCCCCTCAAAACCGCAAAATGCCGTTTTCAGTCACGATCATATCCAACGCCTGATCGGTGGCATCGGTTGGCACCTCGCCCATCTTTTGCGCCGAAAAGGCAAAGCCGATGGCCGTCACTGGCCCGCGCGCGCGCAAGCCCGCGAGCGTGCGGTCATAAAACCCGCCGCCGTAGCCAAGGCGGTATCCCCGCGCGTCATAGGCCAGCAGCGGCACGATCAGCACTTGCGGGGTAAGATAGGCCAGCTTTGCAGGGATCAGCGCGCCAAATTCCCCTGCCTGCATCTTTGTCCCCTCGAAATAGGCCGCGAATTTCAGCGGCGTGGCGGCGGCTATGATCACGGGCACACATAGCGCGCCTTGATGATCATGCATCGCCGCCAGCGGGTCTATTTCCGTGCGCATCGGCATATAGCCTGCCAGCACTTGCCCTGCAAAAGGGCGCAGCGCCGCGCGCATATGATCATTGGCGCGCGCCACCATGTCTTGCGCGCCCGCCGCCAAAAACGCCGCTTTGCGCCGCGCAAAGGCGTCTTTGCGCGCCGTTGCCTTTACAGCAGCATCCATGTCGCCAGTCCCAAAAATGTCAAATAGCCCAGCACATCCGTCAGTGTGGTCACAAACGTGCCCGAAGCCAGCGCAGGGTCAAGCCCCAGCCGCTGCAAGCCCAAGGGCACCAGCACGCCGCCCAATGCCGCCGCCACCAAGGTCGCAATCATCGCCATGCCCAAAACCGCGCCCAAATGCCAATCGCCAAAAACCGCGATCGCCCCCGCCCCCAGCAGCAGCGCCAGCGCCGCGCCCGACATCAAGCCCCCCAGCATCTCGCGCAGCACCACGCGCCGCGCATTGGCGGGCGTCAGGCTGCGCGTCGCCAGCGCCCGCACCGCCACCGCCAGTGACTGCGTCCCCGCAATCCCCCCCGTCGAGGCGACAATCGGCATCAAGGCCGCAAGCAGCACCAATTGCGCAATCGTGCCCTGAAACCGCGTGATCACCAACGCCGACAGCGAGGCGGTGAACAGGTTCACCACCAACCAAGGCAGGCGCTGGCGCATGGTGGCAAAGGCCCCGTCCGTCATGGCCGAGGCATCCCCCACGCCCGCCAAGCGCAGCATGTCCTCTTGGTGTTCTTCGTCCAGAACGTTCATCGCATCATCAATGGTGATCACCCCCACCAGCCGCCCCGCCTCGTCCACCACGGGGGCCGAGATAAGATGATATTGGTTGAACAAATAGGCGACATCGGCTTCGTCTTTGGTGGCGGGAATGGTGCGAAAACTATCCTCGCGCAGATCGCGCAGCGCCGCGCCGCGCTGCGCCGACAATATCCGCCCCAGCGTAACATAACCCGTGGGCTTGGCGCGCGGATCGGTCAAGATGACGTGGTAGAATTGATCGGGCAGCACCTCGGCCCCGCGCAGATAGTCAATCGCTTGGCCCACAGTCCAATCTTGCGGCAGGGCCACAATCTCGCGCTGCATCAGCCGGCCCGCGCTGCCTTCGGGATAGGCCAGTGCCGCCTGCACGGCGATACGGTCAACATCGTCCAGCGCACCCAAAATCTCGGCCTGCTGCGGCGCGTCCAGGTCTTCCAGAATGTCGATGACATCATCGGTGTCCAAATCGCGCACCGCCTCGGCCAAGACCGAGCGTGGCAGAAATTCGATCACCTCTTCACGGATTGATTCGTCGATTTCCGACAGGATCTCGCCGTCCATCTCGACCGACCACAAAGCAAGCAGCGCGCGCCGATCGGACGCGCCAATTTGCTCCAAAAGGTCAGCAATATCAGCGGCATGCAGCGGCTCTAGTAGGCCCGTCAGGCGCGGCGCATCGCCAGCATAGACGGCCTCCAGCACTTCATCCAGCCATTCCTTTTGGCGCATGTGATCTTGGCCGTGATCCTCGTTCATGCCTGCCTCCTGCCGCTATGCGTGGTTCTTTGATATTTGCCTTGCATAGGATAAGCTGTTTCAAGGAAATAGGCCAATAGCGACAGCACCGCAAAATTTACCTGCGCGCGGATTGCCCCTATGCTGGCGTGGCAGCCGCGACGCTGGTCAGAAATAAGGGGGCATCATGCCAGATCAGCCAGCCCAGACCATTCTTTTGGGTCAAGTTCTCTCATTTGTGGGCGATCCTTTCACCGAAGGGGTGGGCGCGGCGCGGATCGAGAGGGCGGGGGCCGTGGCGATTGGCGCAGGCAAGATCATCGCCCATGGCGCGGCGGCGGAGATCCGCGCCGCCAACCCGCGCGCGCTGGTGGTGGATTATGGCACCGATGTCATCTCGGCGGGGTTTATCGACGCCCATGTGCATTATCCGCAAACCGCCATTATCGCCTCTTGGGGCAAGCGGCTGATTGATTGGCTCAACACCTATACCTTCCCCGAAGAGGCGCGCTTTGCCGATGCTGGCTATGCGGTCGAGATTGCCCAGCGTTATGTCGGTCTGGCCCTTGCCCATGGCACGACCAGCTTTTGCAGCTATGGCACGATCCACCCCGCATCCGTTGATGCGATCATGGGCGCGGCCCGCGCGCGCGGCATGCGGGCTTGGGCGGGCAAAACCTGCATGGATCGCAACGCCCCCGATGATCTGCGCGACACTGCGCAATCGGCCTATGATGACAGCGCCGCCCTTTTGGCCAAATGGCACGGGCAGGATCGGCTGTCCTATGTCATCACCCCGCGCTTTTCGCCAACCTCAACGCCCGATCAACTCGCCGCCCTTGGTGCGCTGTGGCAGGAAAACCCGCAATGCCTGATGCAAACGCATCTATCCGAACAGCTGGACGAAATCGCATGGGTCAAATCGCTGTATCCCACTGCGCGCGATTATCTGGACACCTATGAGGCGCATGGTCTTTTGGGCAAAGGCGGCCTTTACGGCCACGCCATCCACCTAGAGCCGCGCGAAGTGGACCGCCTGCGCGACGTGGATGCAAGCCTGATCCACTGCCCCACCTCGAACACGTTTATCGGCTCGGGCCTGTTTGACATGGGCCTTGCGCAAACCATCCGCACGGGGCTGGCCACCGACACAGGCGGCGGGTCATCCTTTTGCATGCTGCGCACGATGGCGGCAGCTTATGAGGTGGCCCAGTTGCGCGGCCAATCCCTGCACCCTGCCCAACTGTGGTATCTGGCCACCATGGGCAGCGCGCGCGCCTTGCATGCCAGCCACCAAATCGGCAATATCGCCGCTGGGATGGAAGCTGATCTGACGATCCTGAACCTCGCCTCCACCCCCGCTATCGCGCAGGCCAGCGCCCGCGCGCAAGACCTGTGGCAGCAGCTGTTCCCCACCATCATGATGGGCGACGACCGCGCCATTCGCGCAACCTATGTCGCCGGGATCAAAACGCCCTAGCTTTCATTTTGGCCCAAATACCTGCGCCGCAGGCACCCAGCCTTGGTGCAGGACGCTTCGCGGAAGGTATTTTTACCAAAATGAAAGCCTTAGTCGTCCAGTTCCCAGCCATCGGGGTAAAATTCAAAGGGCAGGCAAATCTCGGTGGCGATGCGCTCCCAATGCCAGACGGTTTCGGCGTCAATAGTGATAGGGCCGATCTTGGCGGTTAGAATATCGCCGCGATGGGATGTTTTGAACCCTTTGGCGCGCAGGGCCGCGTGGACATCGGCCCAGCGGGTATCGACTTCCTCTGCAACAAATTCATAGGCCACCACGGCGGTTTTCGGCAGGCGCACCCCGCGCCCAACCTTGTCAAATGTCTTGAACGTATCGCCGCGTTGATCGGCATAATCGTGCATTTGGCCCCCCACTTGATGGCTTGTGATTACCTTTACGCGCAATTGTTGCGAATCAGCGGCTTGAAAGCTGCGCGCCTTGCTTGTATCCCGCGCGCCTGAGGTTAGAATAGGGGCGAAATGGCGGTATCTTCGCCATAGCCCCTTTGGGCAGATAGAGGTGCGCGATGTCTTGGACAGATGAACGGGTCGAAACGCTGAAACGGATGTGGACCGAGGGCCAATCCGCCAGCCAAATCGCCAAAGAACTGGGCGGCGTGACGCGCAACGCCGTGATCGGCAAGGTGCACCGCCTTGGCCTGTCCAACCGCGAGGAAGACGAGGGTGAGGCGGCAGCCCCTGCCCCCGCAGCAGCCGCCAAGGCCGAAGCCCCCGCCGCGCCGCCAAAAGCTGTGGAACCAGCAGCACCCCCGCCCCCGCCCCCAGTCGCGCCCTCCGCCCCATTGTCGGCAGCAGCCTCGATCATGGCATCGACCACGGGGCCCATTCCTTTGCGCAAATCTATCGTGCCAGCAGGCCAACCCTTGCCGCCGCAGCCCTCGGCCAATGAAATCAGCCCCGAAGCGCTGGCATCCGTGCGCGAGGTCGAAAAGCGCGCCGCGCGTCTGTCCCTGATGGAGTTGACCGAGCGCACCTGCAAATGGCCCATCGGCGACCCTGCGACCGAGGAATTTTGGTTCTGCGGCCTGCCCAGCCAGCCTGGCAAACCCTATTGCGAGGCGCATGTTGGCGTGGCCTTCCAACCCATGAGCGCGCGGCGCGATCGCCGCCGCTGATGCGAAAGGGGCCAAGCGGCCCCTTTGTTTACAGCCGCACCATCGGCAGTCCCATCAGCGCCTGCACGAATAGCGCCATCGTCAAGGCCGTATAGGCCGCCGCCCCGCCGATAATCCACCCTCGCGCCATGCTGCGGCCCTGCACGATCCATGCCAGCAGCGGAATGGCCTGCATCGCGTGCAGCGCCAGAAAATGCGCGGGGCGCAGATCGCCCACGGCGGCAGACCAGCCAAACAGCGGGATCACCGCCGCGCCCGCAGGCGGCGTGCCGACAAAATGCCCCGCCATGCTGGACAGCGCGCCCGCGGTGATGAGCGTCAGCACACATGACAAGATAAACCCCACCCCCACGCCAAAGCGCAGATCACTGCCCAAACGCGCATCCGTATCGCGCAGTGCCACCCAGCCGACCAAAGCTGTGCCAACCACCAACGAGACCGCGCCCAGCCCCATAAGGCCATACATGATCTGGTGATACCAATCGCCCAGATTGTAATGCGAGCCTAACCCCTGCGCAGCTTGCGCGGCGATATAAATCATCTCAAACCAAAAGGCCGCTGCCATGATTGCAACTGTCCACTTCAGGGCGCGGGCGCTTTGGGCAGCCGCACTTAGGCGCGCCGTCACCCATGCCAGCGTGGCAAACAACACCACAAAGGACAGCGCGAATTTGAAAGGTTTGATCCAAACCAGCGTCTCTTGAAATTGGCGCGCCTCAAACGCCGCCCAAATCAGCCCCGCCGCCATCATGGCCATGGCAAACCCCGTCAGCGCCCAATATTGCTTGGCCACAGTGTTCATGCTGCATCCCCCTTGCCCATCATGCGCAGTGCGCCCTGCGCGGCCCAGATCAAAAACACCCCCAAGGGGCCGAATAGAAAAATCAGCGCCAGCAGCGGTGCTTGGGATATGCGCGCCAGCCCCACCCTGTCCATCTGCGTGGCCATCAAAGCCCCGATCATCAGATCAAAGGCCAGATAATGCACCCATCCCGCCAGCAAGCCCCAGTCGGATGCAAACAGCGCCCGCACCTGCGCGATGCTGCCAAAGCCGCCGCCCGCCGCGCTGAAATGCGCCAAGATCAACCCCGTATACAGCGCCGACAGGCCAAAGGGGATAACCAGCGCGGGAATACGGTCAAGCCAGCGCCATTTGCCACGCGGGGCCAACATCAATATCAGCCACCCTGGCAAAACCGCCGCGCTGGCCAGCCCAAACAGATCTTCTGCACTCATCCGCGCCTCCTATGTTTCCAGTGGAAATATGTAATAACATCATCGCTTGCAATGTCCAGTAAAATATTTACAATGGAAACATGACTTTGAAAAAACCCTACCACCACGGCGGATTGAAAGAGGCGCTGATCGCCGCTGGTATCGAAATTCTCGACTCGCGCGGGCTGGAACACCTGTCCTTGCGCGCCATCGCGGCCCATGTCGGCGTCAGCCATACCGCGCCGAAAAACCATTTCGGATCCCTCAAAGGGCTGCTTACAGCTATCGCGACCGAAGGGTTTCACCGCCACGCAGCTTTTATGCGCCAAGGCGTTGTCGGGGACGACCCCAAAGCGCGGCAAATCGCGGCGATGCAGGGCTATTTGCGCTTTGCCATCACCCATCCGCATTTGTTTCAACTGATGTTCTCGCCCACGCAATGCGCTTTTGACGACCCCGATTTGATGGCGGCCGCCCGCGACAGCTATAGCGTGCTGGCAGGCATTGCGCGGGGGCTGGACTGGGACAAATCGGACGCGCCTGATCGCCACGCCGCACCGAATTGATGCTGTGGTCGCTGGTGCATGGCTATGCCATGCTGTCCCTGACAGGCATGACCGCAGACACGGGCAAAGTGATAGGGATCGAAGAGATTATGCCCGATTTCGGGTATTTGGGCGCTTAGCCGCGCCAGATGCCGCCCCTTTTGGGGCACGCTTTTGCAACACGCTTTTGCAACATGGGGGCCCGCTGGTTGTGCGCTAGGCCCCAGAGCAGGTGCCTCTAACTGGCGCCTAAGGTGTCCTCGCCCCCGTCACAGGCGTCAATATCGGCCCATCTTCCCCCTGCCCCGCCAATCGGCTATACCCGCGCGCATGACCCAGAACCCCCCCAGCCTGCGCCCCGATATTGCCCCCGCGCCACGACTGGGCGACACCCCGCGCGACGGCCAGCCCACGATCGGCATGGTCAGCCTCGGCTGCCCAAAGGCGCTGGTCGATAGCGAGCGTATCCTGACGCGCCTGCGCGCCGAGGGCTATGCGATCTCGCCCGAATATCAGGGTGCCGATGCGGTCATCGTCAACACTTGCGGGTTTTTGGACAGCGCCAAGACCGAAAGCCTTGAGGCCATCGGCGAGGCGCTGCGCGAAAATGGTCGTGTCATCGTTACCGGCTGCCTTGGCGAGGATGCAAAGCTATATCCGCGAGACGCATCCGCGGCATTCTGGCCGTGACCGGCGCGCATCAATACGAGGCGGTGCTTGATGCCGTGCATCAGGCAGTGCCGCCCTCGCCGGATCCGTTTATCGATCTGATTCCGGCGGCGGGGGTGCGGCTGACCCCCCGGCATTATGCCTATCTGAAAATTTCCGAGGGCTGCGATCATAAATGCAGCTTTTGCATTATCCCGAGCATGCGCGGGCCGCTGACCTCGCGCCCGGTGCATGCGGTGCTGCGCGAGGCCGAGCGGCTGGCCGATTCGGGCGTCAAGGAACTGCTGGTGATCAGCCAGGATACCTCGGCCTATGGCAAGGACCGCCGCTATGCGCCCGAGACCTGGCGCGACCGCGAATGGCGCACGCATTTCACCGACCTGTGGCGCGAGCTGGGCGAGCTGGGCGCTTGGGTGCGGCTCCACTACGTCTATCCCTATCCGCATGTCGATGAGGTGATTCCGCTGATGGCGCAGGGGCATATCCTGCCCTATCTCGACATCCCGTTCCAACATGCCAGCCCCGATGTGCTGCGCCGGATGCGCCGCCCCGCCGATCAGGAAAAAACCCTCGACCGGCTGGCAGCATGGCGCAACATCTGCCCCGACCTCGCGGTGCGCTCGACCTTTATCGTGGGGTTCCCCGGTGAAACCGAGGCCGAGTTTCAACATGCTGCTCGATTGGATGCGCGTTGCGCGGCTCGACCGGGTGGGATGCTTCAAATATGAAAATGTCGCGGGTGCGCGCGCCAATGATCTGCCCGATCAGATCGCCGAGGACGTGAAGCAGGATCGTTGGGATCGCTTTATGGAAGTATCGCAGGCGATATCGGAAGAAAAGCTGCAAGAAAAAGTCGGTCGTGTGACGGAAGTGATCGTTGATGAAGTCGATGGCGAAGGTGCCACCTGCCGCACCATGTGGGATGCGCCCGAAATTGACGGCAATCTGTTTATTGATGAGGAATTCGAAGACCTGACGCGCAGGGGATATTGTTTCATGTCGAAATGGATGAGGCAGGGGATTACGATTTATGGGGGCGGCTGGACTAACCGCTTTGGGATACTAAAGGTCACGGCGGGTCTGATCGCCAATAAGTCGCGGCTGGTTTGATCTAATTCAAAAGGCGGGGCGCGGTTTGGGTCTGCCCCCTCTTGCAATGTTGCAAGCCAATCCATGACGGACGCGCGCAGGGGGAAATACAAATGCCTTTTGCTGTGAAACCCACGCCGCCGCAGCCGTCGCCACACCTGATCCATATCCAAAAGCGCCACGCTGCTGTTCGCGCCGCGCTTATTTCCCGAAAACTCGGCAAGGCGGCAATCAAAGAAAATCGGATTGGCCCTTTCAAAGGCCGCCAGCAATCTGTTCATTTTGACATGTGGCGCGCGGCGGCAAATCACGGCGGCTATTTGCTGCGCACTGGCAAATAACGACCATAGATGCACGGCCGATCCATCCGCAAAAATCAACCGCTTGGCACGCAGATATAGGTCAATCTGCTGTTCAATCGGCAGACTTTCGGGATAGATAACGGTGTAACCCTGCGCGCGCAGGGCGTCCTCCAAGGCGATCTCTTGCAAATACTGGCCCGAGGTGGGGCCAAGCTGGGCGCGGCTGACATATAGAAACAGATCTTCTTGTAAGGGGACATCTTTGCGAATTTGCAATAACCAGTCGGAATAATCTGGCGATATGCGCACGGGCCGTTCTAAATTAAAACGATCCTCTGCGACGATCAGCTCATCAACGCGGCAATGATTGGTGATCAGCTCGATTGGGTTATTTAGCCCAAGTTTTCGGATCAAAGTTATAAAATACTTTGGCAATTCGACAAAGGCTGGATTGACCGAGATAAACAAAATGGGAACATCAGGTGGCGCAGCCCAAAGCCGCCCCAAGGATTGCGTGATCAGATGCCCAAAGACTGGCCCCGCCACTCCGCCGTAAAATGCGCGGCCCGCTTTGTGATCAATAGGGCCTTGAATACGGCTTAGCTCTAGCGGGCTAGACCAGCGATGGCGAAAAACATCTTTGCCGTGCAGCGCTATCGTGTCTCGTCCGCGCCTG
>JAXHON010000054.1:0-19607 GCA_034519315.1 Cypionkella sp.
TTTTCCAGCAGCGATTTTTCCTATGGTATTGCCCTTCAGCGCCGTGCGGATCGCGGCGCTGAAGGCGTGACCAAGCCACGGCTTAGGTCGCGGGATGCAGGCCCTGTTCTATCAGATGGGACACCAGCCTTTGCGCGGCCCGACGTTCTTCTTCGGATTGCGCTTGTGCGATTTGGGCGCGGCAATAGGCAACGATGTCATCTTGGTTGGGTGTGGCTTTGGCAGCAGGTTGCGGTGCCTTTGGCCGTGCATCCACCAAAGCGCGGGCTGCATCATCGGTCAAGAATCAACTCGCCCGTTATGCCCGCGAAATCACGAAGCCCCGTGAATGCGCGCATCGGTGCAATCCAGCAGCGCAGCCATGGCAGACACTTTGCCCATGGGCGTCACTTTGCCCAAATAATCATAGGGCGCGCAGTTTGATCGTTTCAGGACGCGGTTCATGATCGGGTCAATCACCGAAAAAAAAAAATGATAATATCGGATATACCGCTGGCCTTAGCATATTCCAGCATGGCCACCATAATTTCCGACGTCATGCGCGACACGGCCCCAACCTTGTCGCTGGCGGAAAGGCGCTGCGTATCCACGCAAAACCGCGTCGATTCCCAGATGCTGGCACTGCGCAGGGGGGGCTGCCCATCCAAGATAGCGTGGAACACATCCGACAACATATGCGGCCCCGTGGTTTGCAAAAACCGCGCGCAGGCCACGACATGCCCCTGTTCATCCAAACCCACAACGTAAGCTGGATTCAAATCATCAAACTGATCAAATTCACGTCCGTTTTCAATATGCACTTCCCAGCCCAAGCGATCCCCAAACACGCGGGCACGCAACTGGAACATCTCATCCAACAAATCGGCAAAACGATCTTGGTTGAGGGCATCGATTACAATGATCATCGTTGTTCCTCCATTGCTGTAACGATAGCCAAGGATAACAACGGATGGCGGATTATCCTATGCGGGGAATCCCGTAGTGGTTGTGGCGGGGCGGGTTACAACGGGTAGATCAGCCCCATCGCGATGGCCCGCGCCACGGCCTGCGGCGTTGTCAGCGCAAACAGCTTTTCGCGGCCAGATCGCAGATGCACTTCGACAGTGCGATGCGAAATGTTTAGAATATCGCCCACATCCTGCTGGGTTTTGCCCGCCGCAATCCACTGCAAAATCTCGACTTCGCGTTGCGAAAGATTGGGCGCGCGCAGGGTGCGCGTCAGCGTATGGCTGCGCATCGCCCCCATCGTGCAAATTAACCGCCGACCGATTGCAAATCTGACATCGTCTTCGGAATGAACTTATCCCATTCCTCATACGAGCAATTTCGCGTCACACTTAGCATACCAATATCGCCATAGGGGCCGCGCACAGGAATGGTCAGGCCCTGCGGGCGAATGCCGAAATCGGCGGCCGAGCGAAAGACACGGTCATAGTTTTGCGTGCGCTCTAGCCTGCGCCAATCGACGGGGGCAATGCTGCGTGCGGCAATGGCCAAGGTGGGGTCATATAGATGCAGGTTTTGGTCTAGATACAACTGTTTCCACTGATCGGGGTAGGTGACATAGGCGTGGATTGTGCCTGCAATGGGGTTACTGCCAGCATAGGCGGCGTGATCAAAACCAAAGCGCTTGCGGACTTCATCCAAGAAACCGTCAAAATCTTGCTGTTTCGCGCCAGCCGCGCCCAGATCAATAAGGTCCATCGCGCCCCCTTTGATCAATAATCCTTCTCCCTCGGATGACATCAATTGCCGCGCATCACGCGGCGGTTGCGACGGCTCCGCCCCCCTCTTTGGAAATGGACATCACCAGATGCAGAACCGCCTGTTTTTGTGTGTCGCTCAGGCGTTGGAAATGCGTCATCAGTGCCGCCAGATATTTGCCATTCTGCACGGCGTCACTGGCGGCGGATGGGCGCGCTGTTTCGCTGGCGGCGAGCGGCGGCGCCATTTCTGTTTTGCGTTGGAAAAATGCCGACACCTCTACCCCAAGCTGCCCCGCAATCGCCATCAAACGCGCGGCGGAGACGCGGCTTTTGCCCGCCTCGTGGCTGCGCAGCTGCGCCTCGGTGATTCCGATGGTTGTCGCCAATTCTAGCTGCGAGATACCTTGCAGCCAGCGATAATGGCGAATGCTTTTTCCAATAGTGGCGTCGATTTTGTCCATGACTGGTAACCTTGTTGCTGGCGGCGCGGCGGCTAACTTTTTCCTATTGCCTTGATCAAAACACCCAATCGCGCCCAGTGCAAGAAAAACGCTGCGGCATGGTAAAAGCAAAAGGCGCGTTTTGCCGATCCTATGGTTGTAATTTGTTTAATTCGATCCGCTGGCGCGCGCGACGTGCCCCGAAATCCCATCCCAAGCGCCCGCCTTCAGCGCCAGTCCCTAAGATACGGTCAGGGTTCGTTGGGGGCGGCATTTCGACCCCGTCCAGTTTGACAAAACCAAAGCGCCCGTAATAGGGGGCGTCGCCCACCAGCAGAACCCTTTCCCACCCAAGGCGGCGCGCCTCGGCCAGACTTTCGTTGATCAAAAGGCCGCCCAAGCCCTCGCCCTGCCGCGTAGGGTGAACGGCGATGGGGCCCAGCAGCAGCACATCCTCGGCCCCGTTTTTGGCCAAAATCTCGGCGGGCCAATAGCGGATTGCAGCGGCCAAGATGCCGTCTTCGTCGCGCAAAATCAGGCACAGGGCGGCCACAGTGGGCACGCCGTCGCGCAGGCGGTAGGATGACAGCGCCGTGCGCGATGGGGCAAAGCAATGGTCATACAGCGCCTCGACTTCCCACCAGTCGGCTTCGGTTTCCTCGGATAATTTATACAAGGGGCGGGCCTATTCAAAACGGGGGGAATCACTTGCAAATTGCCCTAGCATGCCCCCTTTATCCGTTCAAACCTATATGGCGCTGCGCAGGAGTGTTTGCCGATGTTTTATCAGCCCAAAGACGGCCACGGCCTGCCGCATAACCCGTTTTCCGCCATCGTTGCCCCGCGCCCGATTGGGTGGATTTCCACCCGCGCCGAGAGGGGCGACAATCTGGCCCCCTATTCGTTTTTCAACGCCGTGGCTTACGCGCCGCCGCAAGTGATCTTTGCGGGCGGGATGAAGGACACGATCCGAAATGTTCAGCAAACAGGTGTTTTTGCAGTGAATTTGGTGGCCCGTGCGCAGCTAGAGGCAATGAATGCCACTTCGGCCAAATTTCCGCATGGCGTGGATGAGTTTGCCCGCGCAGGCGTGGCGCGCGCCGAATGTCAGATGATCAACTGCCCCCGCGTGGCCGCCAGCCCTGCCACGCTGGAATGCCAGATGACGCAGATCGTCCCCCTGCAAGGGGCGGATGATTTTCTGGTGATTGGCACCGTGGTGGGCGTGCATATCGACCCCGCGTGCATGGATGATCAGGGTCGGTTTTCGCCCGCAATTTTTGGGCAAATGGCGCGGCTGGGCTATCAAGATTATGCAGAAATCCGCGGCGGTCTAACCCTGCGCCGGCCCGATGATCCTAGCTGATCAGCCCCGCATTCAGATGCAACGTGCGATCCATTTTGGCCGCCAGCCCCATGTTATGCGTGGCAATCAGCGCCGATAGGCCCGTGGCCCGCACCAGCCCCATCAGCGCGTCAAACACCACATCCGACGTGGCGGGGTCTAGGTTGCCCGTGGGTTCATCCGCCAGCAAAAGGCGCGGGCCATTGGCCAGCGCGCGGCAAAAGGCCACCCTTTGCTGCTCGCCCCCCGACAGGGCGGCGGGGCGATGATCGGCCCGCGCGGTCAGGCCCACAGTGGCCAGCAAGTCCATCGCCCGCGCCCGCGCGGCGCGCGCAGGCACCCCTGCCGCAAGCTGCGGGATGGTGACGTTTTCCAGCGCGGAAAATTCGGGCAAAAGGTGGTGGAATTGATAGACAAAGCCCAAATCGCGCCGCCGCGCCATGGTGCGGGCGCGGTCATTCAGCCCGCCCATATCGCGCCCAGCCAGCCGCACTTGGCCGCTGCCTGGCGTATCCAGCAGCCCCGCGATATGCAGCAAGGTCGATTTGCCCGCGCCCGATGGGGCAACCAGCGCCACCACTTCGCCGCGCGCGATAGTCAGATCAATGCCGTGCAGAACAGCCACCTCGGCGGCCGTGCCGCGCTTGTAGGCCTTGGTTACGCCGCGCAATTCTAAGATAGGGTCATTCATAGCGCAGCGCCTCGACAGGGTTCATCCGCGCGGCGCGGCGGGCGGGGAAAATAGTGACGATAAACGACAGGCCCAGCGACAGCGCCACGGCTGAAATCACATCCCCCGCCTGCAATTTGGCAGGCAGCGCATAGATGCCGCGAATGGACGGATCCCACACCTCGCCGCCCGAGATCAGGTTCACAAAGGCCATGATCTGGTCGATATAGGCCGCGAATAGCACGCCAAGGGCAACCCCCGCCGCCGTGCCAATCACCCCCGTAAACGCCCCGCACATGAAAAAGATGCGCAGCACCGCGCCTTCGGTCAGGCCCATGGTGCGCAAAATGCCAATATCGCGGCCCTTGTTTTTCACCAGCATAATCAGCCCCGAGACGATGTTCAGCGTGGCGATCAGCACCAGAATGGTCATGATCACGAACATCACGTTATCCTCGATCGTCAGGGCCCGCAGATAGCTGCCCGCGCTGTCGCGCCATGTCCACAAAAGCGCGCCCTGCCCGCCTGCTTGCATCAGCGCGGGGGCGAATGTGTCAACGGTTTCGGGATTGCCCACCAAAACCTCGATCTCATCGGCGAAACCTTCGCGGTTGAAGTAGGATTGCGCCTGATCCAGCGGCATATAAATGCGGCTGTTATCAATGGCATAGCCGCCCGTGGTGAAGATATAGACAACTTCATAGGCGTTGACGCGCGGCGATGTGCCCATCGCGGTTTTCACCCCCGTCGGCGCGATCAGGCGCAGGCGATCCCCCGCTATGATGCCCATTTGCCGCGCGATACCCGACCCCACGGCGATGCCTTGGTCAAAGCGGGAAAGGTCGCCCTCGGCTTGCGGCCCATTCGCCACGCGCGGCAGGCTGGCCAAATCGGCGGCGCGGATGCCGTAAACCTCTGCCCCCGTGGCCCCCTGCCCTGCCGTCACCATCACCTGCCCCTTGACCAAGGGCGCGGCGCGGGTCACGCCGTCGATGGTGGCCACGCGGCCCGCCACCGCGTCATAATCGGCAAAGCCCTTAATAATGCGCCCAGATTCATCTGCGCGCCCTGCCGTGTAAACGGTGACATGGGCATTCGCGCCCAAGATCGTATCGACAAGTTCGGCGCGAAAGCCCGCCCGCACCGCCATGGTGGCAATCAGCGCGAACACCGCCAGCGTGATGCCGATCAGCGAAATCCACGTCATCACCGAAACCCCGCCCTCGGCCCGCCGCGCACGCAAATAGCGCCACGCGATCATGCGTTCGACGTGCGAGAAAGGGCGGGTTGGTTGGGGCGGTTCCATCACAGCGGCGTTCCTTTGCGCCTTGATTGCCCATGCGCAGGGCAGGGTCAAGCGCGCGCGCGCGGCAGCGGCAGGTTTATGTCGATGCTGACGGGGAAGTGATCGGACGCCGCCAGCAATGCCGCCACCAAATCAGGCCTTGCGGTGATTTCGGGCGCGTGCAGCGGGTGCCAGATACGCCACTTTGGCGCGGCGGCGGCAAGGTCGGGCGAGACCATGATGAAATCCAAAAGCGCCTCGAAATACCCTGCCTCGTCGGGCAGGTAAAAGCGCGACGTGACGGGCATTTTATCGCCCAACCGCGCCGATTTATGCGCGTGCGGGTCGAAAAGCTGCGGCCTATCTGGCGCAGTTTGGCCCATCACCACCTCGACGCTGGAATAGCCGAACATCTGTTCATATTCGTCCAAACCTGGCCCATCGTTGAAATCGCCCAGCACGATCAGCGGGGTGTTTTGGGCCAAGACCTCGTCCACGCGGCCCCTGATCCAGAAACATTCGGCCAGTTGTTTGCGGCGGTTTTGGATGGATTGAGCGACAAATTCCGCTGGGCCGCGCGTGTGGCGCGGTGCCTTGGATTTGGTGTGAACGCCAATCAGGCGCAGGGTCTGCCCATTGGCCAGTGTCAAAACAGCCTCAAGGGGAGGTTTGGAAAACCCTATGTTTTCAACGTCTGCGTCCCCGTCCAGATCATAGGAATAGGCGAAATCAAAGCGCGGGGCGGCGGCGGCACTATCGGCCTGCCCCATGGGGGCGTGCTGCGCTGTCATCAGATCAGGATCATATAGCAGCGCGATTTCTTGGCGCGTATGCGAGGGAAAACCAACCAGCGCGCGGCGCGCGCGCAGGTCAAAATGGCGCGCGAAATTTTCTAATGCGGCGGGGGCAGATCGCGTCTCGCTATGGTCTGGCCCTTCGACAATCAGCAGCGCATCGGCATCCAGCGCCTGCACTACCGCGCCAATCGCGGCAAATTGCTGGGCTTTGCTGGTTTGGTGGCGCACAGAAGGGGAATTATCGTTCAGAAACCCGCCCGCGTCATCAAACAACTCGGTGAACCATTCCACATTATAGGTGGCGATGCGCAGCGCGCGATCTTGCGGCATCGTCATGCGCTGGCCCGCAAGGATTGCACCTCGCGCCACGCGGCATTGATGGCGACAAGGCGGCGGGCGGCCAGTTGCACTGCCTCGGGCGGGACGCCGCGCGCGATCATCCCATCGGGATGATTGGCCTTGACCGCCGCCTTCCAAGCCGCGCGCAAATCGTCGAGACTGGCGCCTGGCGCGGCCCCCAACACCGCAAAGGGATCGCGCGGGGCACCCATCACATAGCGCGCGCGCACCGCGCCAAAACAGCGCGCGTCCAGCCCAAAAATCTGCGCAACTTGGGCCAGAAACGCATCTTCGCGCGGATGGTAGGCCCCGTCGGCCATGGCGATGGCAAACAGCGCCTCTAGAATGTCGATCAGGATATTGTGATCATCCGCGCACAGGGTTTGGCCTGCGGGATTGAACAGCGCGGCCACTTTGCGCGCATAGCTATCGAACCCCGCAACATCTTGGCGTGCAAGGTTAAAAACCCGCGCCGCATTTTCCTCTTCCTCGGCTGGTAGGGTGAAAATGCTGCGAAATGCGCTGACCTCGTCGCGGGTTACGGTGCCATCGGCCTTGGCCATTTTCGCCGCCAGCGCCAGAATGGCAATGGTAAAGCCCACCGAATTTTCGGCATTTGGCACGGCGCGCAAACGGTCAAAAACCGCGCCGAGGCCTTCGCCATTGGCAAGGGCGGCCAGCGCCTGCGAGATACGAGTCCAAAGTGACATATCGGCAGTTTAGACCATCAAAGGCGCATTGTCAGGATCCGTTTTTGGGGCCTATTTCAGATCGCCAAATTCCGTTTGCGCCCCCAGCGCCGATGCCAGCGAGTTCAGCCGCGCCAGCGCCACCTCGCCCAGCAGGGCGCGCCCTTCGTCGTTCAACGCCACGCGCAGCACCGTTCCAACCCTGTCATACGACAACTGGCACACCGTGGCGGGGTCGCGCACGGCAAACATCGCGCCAAAGCGCATGGCCTTGCCCAGCACTTCAGCCAGTTGAATTTCCGCAGGAGTCAGCAGGGCGCACATCGGTTCCAGCCGCGATCCTGAACGGCTGTTCTTATAGCGATGCACCAATGCCAGCCCCAGAAATATCCGCCCAGGGTGATCCAGCCCGCCCAAATTGGCGCGGGTGGCGGCGTCAAAGCAGGCTTCGGCGCGAAAATCGGGATGGGTGCGCCATGATGTGTCGTGCAAAAGGCAGGCCGCCTTGATCAGGCGCAGCCGATCTTTGGCCAAATCGCCAAACAGAGGCAGCAGAAATTCATACAGCCTTTTGCCAAACCCTGGGATGCGCGAAGATGTCTTTTCCGCCATCCGCGCCGCCTCTAGCAGGGGATCGCGCGCGCGCAGGCCTTGGGGCATTTGTTCATACAAAAGCCCCTCGCGGATGCCATAGGCGGAAACGTCAATCTCGCTGGGGCTCGCGGCAAGGATCAACGCACGCAAAACTTCGCTGGCGACGGGGACAATTTCCATCCGTTCGGCAGAGGTGCCCGTTTTGGCACGCAGGGCGTTCAGATCAGATTTGGCGATCCAATCCAAGGTTTCCAGCAGATCGGCGGGTTGCATGCGGTATTCGTGCAAAACGGTCAGCGGATAATTGCGCCGCTCCATATCCAGACGGGCGATGACGCGCCAAGACCCGCCGACCAGATAAATCCGCTCGCCGTTTGTTTGCATCTTGTCCACAGCGGCGGCGATTTCGCGGGCGATATGGGATGCGCGCCCCTTGGCCGTTGGCGCGGTTTGCAGCAGGCGAAAGGGGCCAAGCGGGGTAGACAGACGCGCCCCCACATTCCCATCGCCGATGCGCGCCAGCTCCATCGAGTTGCCGCCGATGTCGCAGACGATGCCTGCCGCTTCGGGCCAGCCCAGCAGCACGCCTTGGGCCGACAGGCGCGCCTCTTCATCGCCGTCCACGATCAGAATTTTCAGCCCCGTCTCACGCAAAACCTGTTCGTGAAATTCAGGCCCGTCGGTGGCCTCGCGCACCGCCGCCGTGCCCACCACGGTCAGGGTTTCAATGCCCATGCCGCGCGCCAGCACCGAAAAGCGGCGCAGCGCGGCCAGCGCCCGCATCCGCCCTTTGGGGTTCAGCGCGCCCGTTTCGGCCAGCCCTTTGCCCAGCCCGCACATGACCTTTTCATTAAAGAAATAGGCAGGGCTGCGCGCGGCCCCGTCAAACACCACCATGCGGACAGAGTTTGACCCGACATCCACAACCCCCACTTTGCGCACTGCGCGCTCGCTGGGATCGGCAAACAGATCTTCGCCAAAGGGGCCGCTTTTCCCGACGCTGGACAGAAGTAGTTTATGCCAGAACTTGCGCATCGTCTCCGCCTGCGGTGCCACGGCCCGATAGGGATGGCGTTTCCATAAAGAAACGGTGGCAATTAAAGGCGTGCCCATCTTCGGGGAAGAGGTTTCGCTTATAGCTACCGTCGCCCGACAATAGCCAGCTTTGCGCCTCGTCTGCAAGGTTTGCGGCCATGATTTGCCGCGTGATCTGGTCTTTTACCGTAGGGTTATTGATTTCAACCAAGGTTTCGACCCGCCGCATCAAATTGCGCCCCATCCAATCGGCCGACGAGATGAACACCCGCGCCCCGTCCGATGGCAGCCCGCCACCATTGCCAAAGCAGACAATGCGCGAATGTTCCAAATAGCGGCCCACCACCGATTTCACGCGGATATTTTCCGATAGCCCCTTGATCCCCGGACGCAAGCCACAAATGCCGCGCACGACAAGGCTGATCTTCACCCCCGCGCCGCTGGCGGCATAAAGCGCATCGATCACGTCGGGATCAATCAGCGAATTGACCTTGGCCCATATCATAGCGGGCCGCCCCGCGCGGGCATGGGCGGCCTCGGCGGTGATCAATTCCAGAAGGCGCGGCTTAAGGGTAATCGGCGCAATCGCTAGATTTTCCAGCCCTTGCGGTTGCACATAGCCCGACAGGTAATTGAACACCCGCGTGGCATCGCGCCCCAGCGCCGCATCGCAGGTGAAGAACGACAAATCTGTGTAAACTTTGGCCGTGATCGGGTGGTAATTGCCCGTGCCGTAATGGGTATAGGTGACAAGGCTATCGCCTTCGCGGCGCACCACAGTGCTGATTTTGGCGTGGGTTTTGTAATGAATAAAGCCGTAAACCACATGCGCGCCCGCCCGTTCCAGCCGCCGCGATTGGCGGATGTTGGCGGCCTCGTCAAAGCGGGCTTTCAATTCGACCAAAGCGGTGACAGATTTGCCCGCCTCGGCCGCCTCGCACAGGGCGGCGACGATGGGGCTGTCCCAAGATGTGCGATACAGCGTTTGTTTGATCGCCAAAACATTGGGGTCACGCGCGGCCTGTTCCAGAAAACGGATCACCATATCAAAGGATTCGTAGGGGTGGTGCAGCAGCATATCTTTGTGCTTGATCGCGGCAAACATATCGCCGTCATGGTCTTCGATTCGTTCGGGCACGCGCGGGGTGAAGGCGGGCCACAAAAGATCGGGGCGCGAGGAGAGCACCAGTTCCTTTAGATCAGCCACGCCCAAAAGGCCGCGCACATCCACCACCTCGTCTGGAGAAACGGCCAGCTCCTCCATAATCATATCGCGCAATTCGGGCGGCGCGCCTGCAGAGATTTTCAGGCGGATCACCTCGCCTCGCCGCCGCCGTTTCAGCGCCGACTCGAACTCGCGCACCAAATCTTCGGCCTCGTCCTCTACCTCGAGGTCGCTGTCGCGCAGCACGCGAAACAGGCAGTGGCCACGGTCGGTATAGCCTGGAAACAGCATGTCCAAATGGATCAGCAGCAATTCTTCCAGCGGCAAAAACCGCAACTCGCCATCGCGGGGGGGCAGTGGCACAAAACGGGCGATTTGCTGCGGGATCGGCAGCAGCGCCTTTAGCGTGCGCTGGTCGCTGACCCGTTCCAATTCCAGCGCCAGCGAAAAGCCAGTGTTGGGGATGAACGGAAACGGGTGGGCAGGGTCAATCGCCAACGGGGACAGGACAGGAAAGACATTGGCCAGAAAATGCTGTTCCAAATACTTGCAATCGCGCTGGTTCAATTTGCTGCGGGTGCAGATGGTGATGCCCTCGGCCTCGATCGGTTTGCGCAATTTGTTGAACACGGCTTGCTGGGTGTGCATCAATCGGCGCGCGTTGGTTTGGATTTGCGCCAGCTGTTCGGCGGGCGTGCGCCCGTCTTCGGAAAGGGTTTGGTTATTGGCGCGCACCTGTGCGCGCAGACCCGCCACGCGGACGGTGAAAAATTCGTCCAGATTGGTGGCGGAAATCGACAAAAACCGCAACCGTTCCAACAGCGGCACGGCGGGGTTTGACGCCTCTTCCAAGACGCGCCAATTAAACGCGAGCCAGCTAAGTTCGCGGTTGAAGAAACGGCTGGGGCCAGACATCTCGATGCCATCGGCGGCGATGGGGGCGGGGAAATCGGCGTGCAAAAAATCGGCTTGGGTCATGGGTTTGGCACTATGCTGCGAATGTAACGCTAGGATGACAGCCTGTCAGGCATCGGGCCTGTTGTCCAGCAATTCGGCAGCCAGCGCCCGCGTCACCGCCCGCCCCTGCGCCAAAGCTGCGGCGTCCAGCTGGGCCACAATATCGCGGGCCGCGCCAATGCTGCGCTCGATCCTTGGGGCAAGGTAGGCGATCAGATTGGGCGGCACGGTGATTTGGCGATCTGCGAACAGCTTGACCAGAACGGCGGCAATCAACGTCTCGTCTGGGCTGGCCAGTTGGGTGATGGGCATGGCCTGCATGCGGCTCAGCAGATCGGGCAAGGCCAGCCCCCAATCGCGCGGCGGGGTGCGCGCGCAAATCAGCAAATGCCCCGCATTGGACAAAAGGTTGTGCAGATGAAACAGCGCCGCCTCGCCTGCAGGGGGCAAATCTTGTGCATCATCCACCGCGACCGACCCGCCCGCCGCCAGCTGCGCCAGATCGGCATCAGGCAGTTCGGCGGCGTTCAGGACTTGCGCCCCCGACTGCGCCGCCCAAATATGCGCCAAATGCGTCTTGCCCGCGCCATGCGGGCCGATCACCATCATCCGCCCCGCAGGCCAGCCCTGCCAGCCGTCCATCGCCGCCAGCGCGGCGCGGTTCGACGCCGAGGGAAAGAAATCATCCCGCGCAAAGCCGCCCTGCCCGCCCAGATCAAAGGCGAGTTGCCCGCGCCCGCTCATGCGCCAATGTCTTCTTCGCCCGCGCGGCCCGCAATGCCCTTATACAGCAGACTGGCTTGGTATTGTTCAATCCCAAAGCGGGTGAATACGCCAATCGCCGCCGCCACAGGCACGGCCACAAGCATACCGACAAATCCGAACAGACTGCCAAAGGCCGACAGGGCAAAGATCAGCCAAACGGGATGCAGGCCGATGGAATTGCCAACCAGCTTTGGCGTTAGGATATTGCCTTCGACAAATTGGCCGATGGCGAAAATGCCCGCGATCAGCAAAATCGACAAAGGATCGCCCCAGAATTGAAACAGCGCCAGCCCAATCGCTAGGCTGCCGCCCACCAAGCTGCCGACATAGGGAATGAACGTAATCGCCCCTGCAATGGCCCCTACCACAAGGCCAAATTGCAGCCCCGCCAGCATCAGCGCGCCCGCGTAAAACACCCCCAGCAGCGCGCAAACCGACAGCTGCCCGCGCACGAAGGCCGCCAGAGCCGCGTCAATCTCGTTTGCGCAAGCGGCGAATGGTGGGGGCATGATCGCGCGGCAACATATGGTCGATGCGGGCAACCATATGGTCCCAATCCATCAGCATGTAAAAGGTGACAACAGGCACAACCACGATGAACACAATCACCGAGACAAGACCGAGGGCGGATGAGACCAGCCCCTGCACCAGCTCGCCCCCTTTGGATTGGATCGTGGCCCCCAGTTCTGCCAGCGACTGGCGGATGGTCGAGGTGCTGTCCGCCAGTTCGGGAAACTGGGTTAGCAGAAAGGATTGCAGACGCTGCGCAATATCGGGGGCCGATTGCACCAGCCCCGTGGTTTGCTGGATCAGCACAGGCACCACGGCCAGCAGCAGCAGCACCACCGCCAGCACCGCCGCCAGCGTGATCACCGCCGTGGCGGCCACGCGCGACAGCCCCGCGCGTTCAAGGCGGTCGGCCACGGGGTCGAGAAAATAGGCGAGCGCCCCGCCCACAAGGAAGGGCAAAATCACCCCGCCAAGGACATACAGCAGCGCAAACACCACCACCAAAATCGCAATCCAAACCTGCGCTTGGGTCTTTACGGGCCACGCCATTGGGATACTCCTGTGCATCTATGGATGGATATAGGCACGATCCGCCCCCCACGCAACGGGTTAGGGTTTTGGGGGCGGGGTATAGGCGGCGGGGTTGGAGAGGTATTTTTGGTATTCGTTGTCGAAGTCATGCCCAAGATCAAACTTTGGCCAATGGGCGGGCCAGTCTGGGTGATCTGGCGTCACGCCATTTGGCAAGGTGACGCTGGCATCACCAAACATTGATTTGACTTGAGCCATCGAAATTGGCACCGTCTGAATAATCCACCGTGCTGACGGATGCTTTTGAAACCTATTGCGTCCGTCAGCACGGTGCGTTTATCCATCCGCGCCAACCGCGTCAGGTCTGCCCCTCCATCCGCGCCTCGCTCAGGTCTGCCCCCCCTCCATCCGCGCCCCGCACAGGTTTGCCCCCTCCATCCGCGCCTCGCGCAGGTCTGCCCCCTCCATCCGCGCCCCGCGCAGGTCTGCCCCCTCCATCCGCGCCAAGGTCAGGTCTGCCCCCTCCATCCGCGCCAAGGATCAGGTCTGCCCCCTCCATCCGCGCGTCGCGCAGGTCTGCCCCCCTCCATCCGCGCCGCGCTCAGGTCTGCCCCCTCCATCCGCGCCTGCCACAGGTTTGCCCCCTCCATCCGCGCCAGCGCGCAGGTCTGCCCCCTCCATCCGCGCCTGCCACAGGTCTGCCCCCTCCATCCGCGCCTGCGCTCAGGTTTGCCCCCTCCATCCGCGCCTCGCGCAGGTTTGCCCCCTCCATCCGCGCCAGCGTCAGGTTTGCCCCCTCCATCCGCGCGCTTTGCAGTTTTGCGCCAGATAGGGCCAAATCGGACAGGTCGGCGCGTTGCAGGTTTGTCCCGCGCAGGTCTAGGCGATAGCCTTTGTAGCCGCCGATCTTTTCTTTCCAAGCCTTCAGTTTGGCGGGGTAGTCAGCCAAAATCTGCGGGGTGGTTTCATCAGGCAGCATCGGGCAAGGGGTTTCGAATACCCATTCATCCGCCGCGCCTGCATCCTTGCCCCAGCGCGCCTCGACCAAACGCTGCTGCGCGTCGCGCCGCCCAATCACCCGCAGGGCAATGGCAATATCGGCGCGGGGGTCTGGCAGTTTGTTCGCCCATTCACGTAACTGACCTTTGATCGAACAGTGGAAGCGTCACCAAACCTTTCCTCTCGCGCCGCCACATGCGCCGCGCGCTCTTTGTCTGTTGGGTTATCCTTCAACGGCTCCCATTCGCCAAAATCGTGATCCTTCGCCCCCGATGCAGGCGCGTTTTCGCGGATATAGGCGCAGAGAATTTCCATCACCCGCACATGATCGCGGCCATTGTCATGCGCCGTGCTGTCCTGCGCGATGCGTTCCAGCGACAAGATACCGCCAATGCGCACTTCGATATTGGGTTCGCTGGATTCAACCGTTTGTTCGTCTTTCTTGACCGTCTTTTCCGCCCCCAACTGCTCGACTGCTTTGGAAATACGGTCGGTGATATGCCCCTCTTTTTGGTAGCGCAGGGTTTGGTGTTTGATCACCGTAGACCAAATCAAAAACGGCGCACCAAGGATGGCGACGATCAGCGCCGCCTGCCGCCAAGGCCGTGGCCTGGGACCCGCTGCCGATGCGTGCAACAAAACGGTAAGCACCAGCAACAGCCAGCGCCATGACCAGCCAGAGCACGAACAGCAGTGATCAACAGAACGAAACGCCCACAGGGCGATTGCATCAACAGGCCGCGCAGACGCTGCCAGTTCGCTTGGTCAATTCCTGCAGCTTCTCAAACGGATTAGAGCACCTAGCCCCCACATCAAAGCCAAGCGCGCCAGCGTGTCCAGCTTTCAGAAATCTTGGCAGTAGGCGTGTTGCAGCGTCGGCTTTGATCCTCACACCTTTTTTATGCCCCCACTATCCCCCCTTCCCACCCCTCACGCAAGCCTTGCCATCCGCCCCCATTCCCCGCTAACAACGGGCAAACCCTAACTTCAAAGGCCGCCTCATGCGTTTGTCCCGCTATTTCCTGCCCGTTCTGAAAGAAAACCCTGCCGAGGCGCAGATTGTCTCGCACCGCTATATGCTGCGCGCGGGCATGATCAAACAGCAGGCGGCGGGGATTTATTCGTGGCTGCCGCTGGGGTTGCGGGTGTTGAACCGCATTCAGCAGATTGTGCACGAAGAACAGGTCCGCGCGGGGCATATCCCGCTGCTGATGCCCACGCTGCAACCCGCCGATCTGTGGCGCGAATCCGGGCGCTATGACGATTACGGCCAAGAAATGCTGCGCATCACCGACCGGCAGAAACGCGAAATGCTGTATGGCCCCACGAATGAGGAGATGATCACCGACATCTTCCGCGCGCATGTGTCCAGCTACAAAGACTTGCCGCTGACGCTGTATCACATCCAGTGGAAATTCCGCGACGAGGTGCGCCCGCGCTTTGGCGTGATGCGGGGGCGCGAATTCCTGATGAAGGACGGCTATAACTTCGACCTCGACAAGGATGCGGCGCTGCACGCCTATAACCGCCATATGGTCAGCTATCTGCGCACCTATGAACGCATGGGGCTGACGGCCATTCCGATGCGCGCGGCCAGCGGCCCCATTGGCGGGGACAACACCCATGAATTTCTTGTGCTGGCCCAAACGGGCGAGAGCGAAGTGTTCTATGACGACCGCGTGCCGGATCTGAAACTGGGCGCGCGCGAGGTGGATTATGACGACCGCGCGGCGGTGGCGGCGATCTGCGAAGAGTTCACCACGCTTTACGCCCGCACCGATGAGACCCATGACGAGGCGCTGTTCAACGCCATCCCCGAAGAGCGCCGCAAGGTCGGCGCGCGGCATCGAGGTGGGGCAGATCTTCTATTTCGGCACCAAGTATTCCGAATCCATGGGCGCCACGGTTGTCACCGCCGATGGCAGCCGCGTGCCGGTCGAAATGGGCAGCCATGGCATTGGCGTGTCGCGCCTGCTGGGCGCGCTGATCGAGGCCAACCATGATGACAAGGGCATCATCTGGCCCGAAGGCGTGACGCCGTTCCATGTGGGTATCGTGAACCTGAAACAGGGCGATGCGGCAGCGGATGCCGCCTGCGCGGGCCTGTACAAGGCGCTGATCGCCGCAGGGCTGGACCCGCTGTATGATGACCGCGACGAGCGCGCGGGGGCCAAGTTTGCCACGATGGACCTGATCGGCCTGCCGTGGCGGATCACGGTTGGGCCGAGGGGCCTCGCGAATGGCGTGGTGGAACTGACCTCGCGCCGCACGGGCGAAAGCGTGGAGATGACGCCAGAGGCGGCGGTGGCAAAGGTGGTGGAGATTTATAGGCGCGCATCGGTAACCGATTGCAGCCAAGAATAAAAGGGGGCGCTGATTGCGCCCCCTTTTTATTCCGCCGCTGTTGGCTCTGCCGCAGGCACAACCATGCGGTAAACCGAGCAAAGCACCGCCGCACCCAGCGCGGCATTGAATATGCCCACCAGTGAGGCGATAATTGACAAAATGACCTGCAAGGCTACGTTTTCAATTTGCATGACGCCCAACAGTAAAACGCTAACGCCGCTGACAACGCCTAGCGTCACGATAAGTGACAACCCTGGCCCCAGAAATAAACGCAGCATCATCACGGGGAACTTTTTCATCCCAGCTCTTAAGGTGTACCGCGCATCACGGTCTGCGATCGCGGGCAGCAGCGTGCCAAACAGCCCCATCGCGACCCAATAAACGGGCGTAAAAACAATCACCAAAATCCCTAGAAACATGTCCTCAGGGCTATCTGGCTGCATATAGCTAAAGGCAACGATCATCGCAGCGGCCATTGGCCCAATGATCAGCACCATGGCAATCATTATGAACTTAAAAATGCCTTTTTTATCAAGCGCTTCGTTTCGCGCGAATATTTGATCTTTGCCAAAAACAAACTCGCCCCTTAGGAAATAGCGGTGCACCCAGAAGACTAGTATCAGTTGCGCTATTGCCGTTCCCACACCGCCACTTGAATCCGTCCAGAAATGGCCACTCACGCCCAGAAAAATGGCAATGATTGAAAAGGCAATGATCCCACGGCGAAACAGCGCCCAAGTCTGTGAATAAAGTGCAAACACCCTTGTCCCCCTAAATGCTGCGGGCGATCCTAACATCGTTCATATGGCAGTCAACCACCCTAGCCATCCCCACGGCAATCGCTGGAAGCCGTAGGGGATTCCTGCGGGTGTCGATATGTGATTTTCTCTATATCCGAACGAAGCTTTGGAGATCGCCATGACCACGCCCAATCTGAATTGACCACTTTGCCGCCCTAGAGGACCCCCGCCAGAGCTGGAAGACGCTCTATCCGCTTGATGAAATCCTGCTGATCGTGCTCGGCGGGGTGATGGCGGGAGCGGATGATTTTGTCGAGATCTCGCTCTGGGGCAGGCGCAAGCTTGACTGGCTGCGGCGGTTCTTGCCACTCAAACATGGGGTGCCGTCGCATGACACCCTCAACGATGTGATGAACGCGCTACCGAACGAACTGTTCGCCGAATGCTTCACAAACTGGGTGGCCAGCCTGCGTGAGGATGACGCCGATATCGTGGCGATAGACGGCAAGACTTCGCGCCGCGCGCATGGGGCCGATGGCCGCGCGCTGCATCTGGTCTCGGCCTGGGCGGCACGGCAGCGGCTGGTTTTGGGACAGGAACGTTGCGCCACAAAGAAAATGAAATCAGTGCTATACCCCGCCTGTTGGAACGTCTGGAGCTGCGCGGCGCTGGTGACCATCGAGGTGAGGCGGTGCGCGCCACCGGTTCGAGCGCGGCGCCGAACGGGCTGTCAGCACGGCATCGCCGACACCATTCTGCGGCGCGGCGCGGATTACCTGTTGGCGCTGAAAGGCAACCAGAAATCCCTGCACGCAGAGGTCGCGATTTTTTTCGACCCGTGCCACCGGTCTGGCCTGCTATGAGACTACCGATGCCGACCACGGGCGTATCGAGACCCGCCGCGCGTGGGTAAGCTACGACGTGGACTGGCTGCGGCCAGACCGCGCAGAGTTAAGCCTCCTACCGCTTCCCGGGCCTTGCTGCCATCGGAATGGTCGAGGCGACCACCGAGAACAAAGGCCAGACTGGCGTCGCGCGGCGCTTACTTCTTGTCATCGGCGCCGTTGTCCGCCGGCCTCGCATCTCCAAGCCACCCGCGCCCATTGGGGCGTCGAGAACCGCCTGCATTGGGTCATGGATGTGGTCTTCCACGACGACCTGATGCGCCTGCGGACCAACCACGGCCCCGCCAACATGGCCCTGATCCGCCATACCGCCCTCAATATCTTCAAGAACACCACCAGCAAGATCAGCCTGAAAAATCGACGAAAATTAGCGGCTTGGGACGATACCTACCTGTTCTCAGCCATCTCCGGAAACCAATGATCCTTTCAAGCGATCTCGTTGGTAGCCATCCCCCCTGATCCTTGCGATACTGCCCCAAACCCATGCGAGGCACCCATGCTGCAAAAACTGATCTTCGCTGCTTCCCTCGCCTCTGGCATAACCGCCAGCCAATTCCCCGAATTTTCGCAGCAATACCTGCAGCGGCTTGGCGGGCAGTTTGATGCGCTTTCGCAGATCGCCCGCGACTTTGATGCCTCGGCCACCCGCGCGGGGCTGACGCGGGATGCGGCGCTGGATCAGATCAGGGGCAGCACGTTTCAAGATGCCCACCGCGCGGATATGAGCCGCGCTTTTGGGCGTTTGGACAAAGTCACCGCCGACCTTGCCCTGCTGCGCGCGGCGGGGCCGCTAGAGCGGATGGCCCTGCCGCACCGTTTCCGCGACAGCGAAACCCTATCCGCCACTTGGGCCGATTTTCGCCCTGCCGTGCCCGTCACAGTGGATGGTTTTATCGCCGCCGCCATGGGGTTCCTTGCGGGGCTATTCAGCCTAAACGCCCTGCTTGCCGCCCTGCGCTGGCCGTTTCGCCGCAGCAAAGCGGTTTAGGTTGCAGACGCATCAACCCGCTACACCTATCGCGCTATCTTTGCCGCAAAAGGGAAAACACACACTCGGTCGGTGGTGCCGCCGCCGCCGGTCTCGGTGGCGGTGGCCGACCGTGAGGGTGAGCGCGTCGGTGTAGCCGTCCGCGACGCTGCCGGTGACGGTGGCCATCTTGGTGCGCGTGGCGCTGTCTTCGCTGAACACGTTGTCGGTGGCGAGGGTGACCGCGGTGAGGTTGGAGACGCTCTGGGTGTAGCCGTCGGCGGTCTCGTAGACCGTGTCGACGGCGTCCTCCGTGAACGCGAGCTGGGAGGTCTTGACGATCGGCCCGGAACCGCTCGTCGCGTTCGCCAGCGAGGAGTAGACCTCGTAGGCGGATGTGCGGCCAGCGGCCGAGGTAGCAGGCCGGGAAGATGCTCGTGAAGGTGACCGTGCCGCTGTCGTCGGCCTCCTGGATCCCGCGCAGGTAGTTCTCCTCGGTGATCCCGTGGAGTAGAGCGAGTAGTTGCCGTCCCGGTCGCAGTGCCACAGGTAGACGGCCGCCCAGGAGTGATAATCGCCAATGTCGCACTGGATCGTTCCGGCGTATTCTTCGACATCGAACTCGCAGGCTCGGTCATCGCGTCGATCACCCCTGCAGGCACCCGGCGCGCACCGGGCGACGAGGTGCTCGACGGTGGGGGCGGGGTTGCGTTGCCCGGGTTCGTGGACTCTCACGTGCACCTGACGCAGTGGGCGGCGGCGCGGCGGCGAATCGATGTCGGGCCCGCTGCGTCGGCTGTCGACGCGGTCGCCCTGGTGTAC
>JAXHON010000063.1:0-25441 GCA_034519315.1 Cypionkella sp.
ATCTATGCAGCCCCATCACCTTGATCGCCGCCGCGCTGGATGTGTCGGCGCGCGCCGTCAGGCGCTTTACTTGCAGCAGGGCGGCGAATGGGGCATGATTTGGGTGCATTGATCAAAGGCCTATCATGACCGAAAAATTTGCCCTGACCTCATCGCGCGGCTTTACCAGTTGGCTGGCGGCCACGGGGGGATCGCTGGCCTTTACAACCTATCAAGCGGGCAAGGTGTTTTTTCTGGGTGTGCGGCCCGATGGCACGCTGTCCGTGTTTGAACGCAGCTTTCCGCGCGCGATGGGTCTGGCGATTGCCCCCGATGCGCGCAGCCTTTATCTGAAGCCACGCAGGTGCAGCTTTTCCGCTTTGATCGGCTGGACAGCGGGGCGCAAAGTGCGGTTTATGATGCAACTTTTGCCCCGCACCAAACATGGATTACGGGCGATATAGATATTCACGATATTGGTATCGGCGCGGATGGGCGGCCTTTGTTTGCCAATACGCTGTTCAATTGCATCGCCACGGTGGCCGATGGTCACAGCTTTCGCCCGCTGTGGCGGCCCGACTTCATCTCGCAGCTTGCGCCCGAGGATCGCTGCCATTTGAACGGTATGGCGGTGCAAGACGGCGCGGCGCGCTATGTCAGTTGCGTCTCGCGCTCGGACGTCACGGATGGCTGGCGCGATCGACGTGTGGGCGGGGGCATTGTTCTGGATGTGGCCAGCGGCGAGGTGGTGGCCCAAGGTCTGTCGATGCCCCATTCGCCGCGCCTGTATCAGGGCCGACTTTGGGTGCTGAATTCGGGGGCGGGCAGCTTTGGCTATATCGACGAGGGCACGGGCGCGTTTACCCCCGTCACCTTTTGCCCAGGCTATGCGCGGGGGCTTACCTTTGCGGGCAATTACGCGATCATTGGCCTGTCGCGCCCGCGCGAGAACCGCACCTTTTCGGGCCTGCCACTGGACGAGGCATTGCAAGCCCATGACGCCGAGGCGCGCTGCGGCCTGCTTGTGGTCGATCTGATCAGCGGCGCGGCGGTGGACTGGGTGCGCATCGAGGGCGTGGTGGACGAGCTATTCGACGTGATCCACCTGCCCGGAATCCGCTGCCCTTCAGCCATTGGACTAAAGGGGCCAGAGATCAACCGCATTATATCCATCGCGGATTAAAGAATAAAATCGCTGCTGGTAAAGCTGTGCAGCCCCATCACCTTGATCACCGCCTCGCTGGATTTGTCGGCGTCGTTGTCGATGTAGATCAGGGTGTAATCGTTCGAAGTGCCTGAATTATTGACCTGTTTGTAATAGACATCCCCCTGCGTCGAGGTGCCATGCGCGGTTTTGCCGTCGAAGGTAAATTTGCCATTGCCGCTGATCTTGGTGCTGGCGTCGATGGTGGACAGATCAATCTTATCGCTGCCGTGTGTGAAATCGTAGATCACATCAGTGGTGCTGGAAGAGGTGGTCATTTCGGACATGGCGTTGAAATCAAACGTATCGGCATCTGCGCCGCCGTAGAGGTAGTCCTGAGACGTGCCGCCCACAATCACGTCTTTGCCCAAGCCGCCATACAGCATGTCACTGCCCGACGCTCCGTTCAGGCTGTTGCTGCCCGCATTCCCCGTCAGCACATTCGCCGCCGCATTGCCCGTGCCCTTGATACTGCTGGTGCCCGTCAGGGTTAGGTTTTCAAAATTCTCCGCAAGGGTAAAGCTGCCCGAGCTTTGCACGGTGTCTGTGCCACTGTTGGCACGTTCGGTCAGGGTATCAATACCATCGGTGATATAGGTATCGTTACCAGAACCTCCGATCATAACATCTGGCCCCGCGCCGCCATCCAACGTGTCCATGCCCGACCCGCCCGTCAGATCATCGCTGCCATCGCCGCCGTTCAGGCTATCGTCCCCCGACCCGCCCGACAGCGTGTCATCGCCGCCGCCTGCGCGGATGACGTCATTGCCACCTTGGCCTGCAAATGTATCATCAAAGTCGCCGCCCGACAGCACGTCGCGCGCCTCGGTGCCCGTGCGGTTCAGCGTGCCCGTGGCAAAACCAAACACCACATAAGACGCGCCAGAATAGCTGAGGGCATTCGGATCGGCATAAGGTGCCCCGATGATCAGATCATCAAACCCATCGCCGTTCACATCCCCCGCAGAGGATACGGAATAGCCGCTTCGGTCAAACGCCGCCTCGCCATTGATTTGAAATCCGTTGCTGCCGTTCAGGTTGGATAGGCTGATATTGGCCGCAAAGCCCGATGCCGCGCCAAACACCACATAAGACGCGCCAGAATCGCTGCCATTCGGATCGGCCCCTTTTGCCCCGATGATCAGATCATCAAACCCATCGCCGTTCACATCCCCCGCAGAGGATACGGAACGGCCGCTGACGTCATACGCCGCCTCGCCATTGATTTGAAATCCGTTGCTGCCGTTCAGCGTGGATAGGTTCAGATTGGCCGCAAAAGCCCGATGCCGCGCCGAACACCACATAAGATGCGCCAGAATCGCCGCCATTCGGATCGGCCCCATATGCCCCGATGATCAGATCATCAAACCCATCGCCGTTCACATCCCCCGCAGAGGATACGGAACGGCCGCTGCGGTCATACGCCGCCTCGCCATTGATTTGAAAGCCATTGCTGCCGTTCAGCGTGGATAGGTTCAGATTGGACCCAAAGCCCGATGCCGCGCCAAACACCACATAAGACGCGCCAGAAACGCCGCCATTCGGATCGGCCCCAAAGGCCCCGATGATCAGATCATCAAACCCATCGCCGTTCACATCCCCCGCAGAGGATACGGAACGGCCGCTGTAGTCATACGCCGCTTCACCATTGATTTGAAATCCATTGCTGCCGTTCAGCGTGGATAGGTTCAGATTGGGCCCAAAGCTCGATGCCGCGCCAAACACCACGTAAGATGCGCCAGAATTGTAGGGAAGGCGGATCGGCCGCCCATGCCCCGATGATCAGATCATCAAACCCATCGCCGTTCACATCCCCTGCAGAGGACCCGGGAAGTGCCGCTGCGGTCATACGCCGCCTCACCATTGATTTTAAAGCCATTGCTGCCGTCCAGCGCGGATAGGTTCAGACCGTTCGCTGGGCCCGATGCCGCGCCAAACACCACATAGGACGCGCCAGAATAGCTGAGGGCATTCGGATCGGCCCCATTTGCCCCGATGATCAGATCATCAAACCCATCGCCGTTCACATCCCCCGCGCTGGATACGGAACGGCCGCTGCAGTCAAACGCCGCCACGCCATAGATTTTAAAGCCATTGCTGCCGTTCAGCGCGGATAGGTTCAGATCGGAGCTAAACCCCGATGCCGCGCCAAACACTTTTCACATAAGACGCGCCGAGAATCGTAGGAGTCGGATCGGCCCCAGGTGCCCCGATGATCAGATCATCAAACCCATCGCCGTTTACATCCCCCGCAGAGGATACGGAGCGGCCGCTGTAGTCAAACGCCGCCTCGCCATTGATTTGAAAGCCGTTTGTTCCAGTCAGGCTGGAAAGTTCAATCACTGCGGGCATCTGCGGCACCTTCATCTGATCAACATACAACTGCCTACCAAAAAATCCCCGCCCGCGCAATTGTTTTGCGGCAAGACGCGGGCAAACCCTAGGGCAACAGGCAGGCCGCGCCCCGCCCATCATCCGCACGCGTGATGCTGCCCGTTGGTTTTGCCGCGCTACAGGGATAAAATCGCTGCTGCGTGAAGCTATGCAGCCCCATCACCTTGATCACCGCCTCGCTGGATTTGTCGGCATCGTTGTCGATGTAGATCAGGGTGTAGTCGTTCGAGGTGCCCGAATTGTTGACCTGTTTGTAATAACATCCCCCTGCGTCGATGTGCCATGCGCGGTTTTGCCGTCGAAGGTAAATTCCGCCGTTGCCGCTGATCTTGGTGCTCGCGTCGATGGTGGACAGATCAATCTTATCGCTGCCGCGCTTGAAATCGTAGATGATGTCCGTGGTGCTAAGCGGATGTGGTCATTTCGGACATGGCGTTGAAATCAAACGTATCGGCATCTGCGCCGCCGTAGAGGTAATCCTTGGACGTGCCGCCTTGCAGCCTATCCTTGCCGCTGCCGCCATACAGCTTATCGCCGCTGCTACCGCCATACAAAACGTCATTCTGATCGCCGCCATAAAGGCTGTCCGCGCTGCTGCCCCCATCCAACGAGTCGTTATTTGTCCCGCCATACAGCTTGTCCGAACTGCTGCCGCCATACAGCAGATCATTGCCCGCATAGCCGTTTACAGTGTCATTGCCCGCATCACCCTTGATGGTGTTGCCGCCGCTATTGCCATTCAGACGGTTGGCCACGGCATCGCCTGTCAGCGCATAGCCTGCCGTGCCGTTCAGCCATGCATCTTCTATTCCGGCAAACCGAGCATCGATTAGGTTCATCGACAACGCGCCGCGCACCTCGTCGCGCCCGCTGGTTTCGATGATCACATCATTTAGGGTGTCGATTTCATAAATATCATTGCCCGACCCGCCTTGCAGCGTGTCATTGCCCGCCCCGCCTGAAATACTGTTGTTACCGGCATTTCCGACAAGGTGGTTGGCCGCCGTATCGCCAAAAAGATTGAGGTTGGCAGTTCCCAATAGCTGCACTTTTTCCACCCCAGAAATGCGCAGCGCAGTGTTTTGGATCGTGGAAAGATTGACAGTTGCATCACTGAAAACCACGTCATAGCCGTCTGCGTCATCCACGACGTCTTGCATGCCGTCGATGTAATAAACGTCGTCCCCTGCGCCGCCATACAGGGTGTCATTTCCGCCGCCAGCATAGATCGTGTCGTTGCCAATGTCCGCCGTTATGAGGTTCTGGCCGCTATTTCCGCGTAGGATATTGCCCGCCTCATCGCCTGTCAGGCCAAGGTTGGCCGTGCCCAACAAGGTAGCGTGCCGAATGTCCAAAAGGTCGGCCAAGGTTAGATCAATCGCTGCACTGACGCGAACCTCGTTCTCGCCGTCCTGATCGTCGATCGTAACTGTGCCCGCATCCAAGATAAAGACATCGTTACCTGCGCCGCCATACAGCGTATCCCCTGCGCCGCCGTATAGACTGTCATCGCCGCTGCCGCCCATCAGTTGATTGCTGGCCGCATTGCCAATCAGCACATCATTGCCGCTGCCCGATATGGCGTTTTCAATCACCACGCCGCGCGCGATGCCCACATTATGCCGCCCGCCCAGCACCGAAGACAGCGATTCCGCGGCCAGCGAGATGACTTGATGCGCTGCGGTTTGGCTGAAATCCAGCGTGTCATTTCCGCCTGTGTCAAGGATCGTCATCGCCATCAGCGCGCCCGAGGTGGTCGCGGCATCATCCAGCGCCTCTATCCCCGTTGTGCCGTCAAACCCATAGGTCGTATCGCCCGTAAAAGTGCTGTTTGAGACGCCATACAGATACTGCATGGCGATAATGTCTGCGATCATCGGGCTATACATATCTTGGAACGAGGCATCGACATAGGTGTTCCAATCGCTCAGGTTGCCACCATCGCCATCATCATTCTGGGCCTGCATATAGGACATGATCGTCCAAGCCAGCGAATCGTTCAAATAGTAATTGTCCGTCCCATAGATTGCATCGCCATTGTAATTGCCCGCATGTGCTAGGCCCAAAGCATGGCCAATCTCGTGCAGGTAGGTTTCAAATGGATAGTCGTTTAGCGCGGTGCCATCCTCCAACCAATCCAGCCCCACATTCACTTCGGCAGAAACAATGTTGCCCCCGCCAGTTGTGGTTGAGGCAAAGGCGCCCTCGTCGTCATCATCAAAGGTAATCTCAGCGCCGCCCAGGACTGGGGTGAACGTAATCCCCAAATAGGCCGCCCAAATATCCAACGCGGCAGTGGCCAGCGTTTGCCCTTCGGCAGTCAGCCCCGACAGATCAACGCTTAGGCTGTTGTCCATGCCAATATCAAACGCTACGGCCTCATCAGAGTTGAAAAACGCGGCGCCGTTGTTGATCAATTGCCAAGCGATTTCGTCAACTGTCAGAACGAAACCGGCTGGATCAAGGGGCGTCGCAGACAGCAGATAGTCGCCTGTTGCGCTGGAAAAACCCGCCGCCTGCAAGTAATACGTTCCTGTATAGGTCGCTGTGAATTCAAGGGCCGAATCCCATTCGTGGGTGCCTGAGAATGATGTAAATCCATCGTCTTTTTCCGCCACCTGAGTGCCCGATGCGTCCATCACCCACAAATACGGGTCACCCAAATAGGCGTTGCCAAACCCCAGCAGGCGAAAATCATAGGATTGCCCCGCTACCAAATCTATGGCGAACCAATCTTGGTCTAAGGCGCTGGAAATACTGCCAGTGGCCGATTGCCCCACCTCTAGGCTATAGGTGGTGTTGGTATTGTCTGCGGCATCGGCGCCCTCGCTTACCACACCCAAACCCGCCCAAATCGGATCATCCGTGATCAGCGAAGGCGTGCCGCCGCTGGCGTGCATGGCCACCCCTGCAAGGGCATTTGACGGGTCGCGCTGGGCACAGATGAAACACATAAGCGTGGCCTTTGGTTGGGTGGGGACTATGGGGCGGTCGGGATGGGATTTACCTTGAAAAACTGCGCAATGGCTTTGGCGCGCAGGGCGGGGGTGCCGTTCTTGTCGAAAAAGCTGGTGGTGACGGGCAGGGCGGCAACCTCGCGCCCATCTGCAAAAACCCAAGTGCCCGTCAGGCCGACGCCGCGATCATTGGCTGCCGTCACCAACAGGCGCAGCGCGGGAGCAGAGTCGGCTGAGTGGGGCAGCGCGCGCAAGGCAACCTGCGCCGCATCGCACAGCTCTGCCACCAAATGCCGATCAACCTTAGCCTCGCTGGCGCGGCCATCCGCCGTGCAGATGACGGAGATGGGTTCGGGCGCGCTGGCCAAAACAGGGGCCGCCGCCAATGCGCCCGCAACTGCCCAAATCTGCGATGCCGCACGCGCGCTGATCATCCATTTAACCCACCAAAACCATGCCAGTTATTTAATCTTTCAACCCACGGTAGGCAAGGGAAAACCAGAAAAAACAAATCGCGCCCATACAAATAAGGCGCTACTGCGCCAAGAGCGCGAGACATGCACAAGGTTAATTTTGGGTGAAAATGGTGCTGCAAGAGAGGATTGAACTCTCGACCTCACCCTTACCAAGGGTGTGCTCTACCACTGAGCTACTGCAGCATCTGGCGCGCATCGCGCGGTGTGGCGGCTGATTAGACGCTAACGCAGCGGGGCGCAAGGGCTATTTGCGCGGGTCAAGGCATCGAATATTGACAGGGCGTCCTTCGGGCGGCATCCATCTTGGCCAGCTTTTCGCGCAAATAGGGGCGGCTGCCCGTTTGATCTGCGATGATGTGCGCCAAGGATGGTATTTCGCGTCCAAAACCTGCGCGAACCCTGCTGGGTCGCTGCGCGCCCGCCGCCCCCGCTGGACGCTGCCCGTCCTATGCGTTAGGAAAGCGCGATGAAGGAAGCAGGCGATCACAAAGCACAGCAGGCACGCCAGCGAGCCGAGCGCGAGGCGCGCCGCCGCGCCGAGCTAAAGGCCAATATGGCACGCCGCAAGGCGCAAGTGCGGGGCCGTGCGGCGATGGATACGCAAGGCGCGGGCGATGACGGCGCGCAGGGCGAACAGGAATAAGGGCAGGGCGACATGGATCAGATTTTGGTGCGCGGCAATGGGCCGCTGAACGGGCAGATTGCGATTGCGGGGGCCAAGAATGCGGCCCTGACGCTGATGCCTGCAACCTTGCTGACCGATCAGCCCCTGACGCTGACCAACGCGCCGCGCCTGTCGGATATTGCGACGATGACGCAGCTATTGCAGTCTTTGGGCAGCGAAGTCGCCAGCTTGCAAGATGGCAAAGTGTTGGCGATGTCATCGGCCGCGATCACCAACCACAAGGCCGATTATGACATCGTGCGCAAAATGCGTGCCTCTATTCTGGTGCTGGGGCCGATGCTGGCGCGCGATGGTCATGCCGTTGTCTCGCTGCCCGGCGGCTGCGCGATTGGCGCGCGCCCCGTGGATTTGCACCTAAAGGCACTAGAGGCGATGGGCGCCGAGATGGATTTGCAGGGCGGCTATGTTCATGCCAAGGCCACAGGCGGGCGGCTAAAGGGGGCCAGCTATGAATTCCCCTTCGTGTCGGTCGGGGCCACCGAAAATGCACTGATGGCGGCGACGCTGGCACGCGGCACGGTGGTGCTGAAAAACGCCGCGCGCGAGCCTGAAATTGTTGATCTGGCCCAGTGCCTGCGCCGCATGGGCGCGCAGATCGAGGGCGAGGGAACATCCACCATCACCATTCAGGGCGTCGAAACGCTTGGCGGGGCGACGCACCCTGTGGTGACAGACCGTATCGAGCTGGGCACCTATATGCTGATCCCCGCTTTTACGGGCGGCGAGGTGGAATGTCTGGGTGGCAAGATCGCCCTTGTCGCCGCCTTTGCCGAAAAACTGGCAGAGGCGGGGCTGTCTGTCAGCGAAACCGCTGCGGGGATTAAGGTTTCGCGCGCAGGCGATATGCGCGCCGTCAATGTGCGCACCGAACCCTTCCCCGGTTTTCCCACCGATTTGCAGGCGCAGATGATGGCCGCGCTTTGCACCGCCAGCGGCACCTCAGTGCTGGAAGAAACCATTTTTGAAAACCGCTTTATGCACGCGCCCGAACTTTTGCGTATGGGCGCGAAAATCGACGTGCATGGCGGCACGGCCACTGTGACGGGCGTGGATAAATTGCGCGGCGCGCGGGTGATGGCGACCGATCTGCGCGCCTCGGTGAGCCTGATCTTGGCGGGCCTTGCCGCGACAGGGGAAACGGTTGTCTCACGCGTCTATCACCTTGATCGCGGCTATGAGAGGGTAGAGGAAAAGCTGCGGGCTTTGGGCGCGCAGATCGAACGGATCCGCGCATGAGTGACGCGCGATTTCAGGATGCCGCCCCGCGCGGCCCTGATACGCCCCTGCGGCTGTTGGCGCAGGACGCGGGCGATATTCCCGCCCTTTCGGCACTGGCGCAAGACGCCGTGTTCACGGGGGCGGATGCCACATTCTTTGCCCCGCGCCGCCGCTTTGCCCTGCTGCTGACCCGCTTTCGCTGGGAAGATCGCGCGGCGGCCGAGGCCACTGGCCGCCCCTATGAGCGGGTAAAATCCCTGCTGGTGATTGACAATGTGACCGCGCTGCGCAGCAACGGCTATGACGCGGGCGATAAATCGGCGGTGCGCGTGCTGCTGGCGCTGGCTTTCGCGGCCAAGGACGATCTGGGCGGCACGCTGACCCTGCCGCTGGCGGCGGGGGGCGGGGCGATTGCGATGGATCTGGAAACCATCGACATCACCTTGCGCGACGTCACCCGCCCCCACCGCGCCGTGGTGCAAGCCGTGCCAGATCACGGGCCATAGCGGGCGGCCATAGCCCCAATCGCGCGCCCTGCCGCCCATGATATTTTAGGCCCGACCTGTCAGCCAGTTGCCAAGTCGGGCAAGGCGCGAGGGCGCGATGCCAAGGCGCGCTTCGCGCGCATCGGCCCATGCAAAAAGGCGATACATCAGATGCACGCCCAGATAGCGAAAAGGCTCTCTCTCCCACTTGCGGGGGCGGCGGTTTACCCATGGCAGGGCGGTCAGCTTTGTCGGCTGCGGCAAGACCCAGCTGCACTTGGGCCAAATCGGCCAAAGTTTGCCCCGCCAAATTGGCAGTAGATACCCCAACCCCAACATAACCGCCCGCCCAGCCAAGGCCCGTGCTAGGGTCTAGCCCCACCGTCGCGCACCAATCGCGCGGCACGCCCAGCACCCCGCACCACGCGTGATCAATCGGGTAGTCCTTGGCCGCGGGGAAATGGCGGTGCAAAATTGTCGTCAGGCGGCGGATGGTTTCGGCGTCTGGCGCGCCGTCTTTGTCGATTTTCGATCCGAATCTATACGGAACGCCCCGCGCCCCCACGGTGATGCGCCCATCGCGCGTGCGCTGGCAGTAGCAATAGGCATTGTCCATATCGCCGATCAATTCGCCCCCCTCCCACCCAATTTGCGCCCAAACTTCGGGCGGCAAGGGGGCGGTTGCGATCTGCGCGGAATTGAGCGGCAACCAATCGCGCCGATGCCCTTTGAGTGTGGCGGTGAAGCCTTCGGTGCAGCGCAAGATGACGGGCGCGCAGATGCGGGCCGCTGGTGTGATGATCTGCCCCTTGGCGTAGGACAGGGCGGCGGTGTCCTCATAGATGCGCACGCCCATGGTTTCGACTGCGACGGCCAAACCGCGCACCAATTTGGCGGGCTGGATGCGGGCCACGCCCGATACCGCCATCGCGCCCAGAACGTTTGGGATAGATATGCGCTGCGCCAGTTCGGCGGCGGTCAGCTCGCGCAGGCGGTGCCCCTCGCCCCAATGGTGGCGGTGGGCAATTTCGCCGCGCATGCGCGCCAGCTGCGCGGGGCTCGTGGCCACCATCACCTCTTGAGTGGGGTGAATGTCGGCATCAATGCCCAAATCGGCGCAGATACGGGTGATCTCCGCCACGGTGCCCTCCAGTGCGGCGACCATGTCCAGCACCGCCGCGCGCGATGTGTCTTTGGCATAGCGGTCGTGATTCCACGCAAAGGCCCCCATACACCAGCCGCCATTGCGCCCCGACGCGCCATAGCCTGCGAAATGTTTGTCGATGATCACCACATCCAAATCAGGCTGCGCGCGTTTCAGGTAATAGGCCGCCCACAGCCCCGTATAGCCCGCGCCGATGATGGCGACATCGGCCGCTGTATCGGCGGCCAGCGCAGGGCGGCGGGTTTGCGGCAGGCCCATATCGGCATACCAGAATGACACCTCGCCAATGGTTTTGGGCTGATGTTTCGCCATGCGACACCTTTTTGCGCAATCTGGCAGCGCAAGGATTGCAGCGCAAGAGGGGGCCAGCCCCCTCGCTTCGCTCACCCCCGAGGTATTTTCGCCAAAGTGAAAGGCGCAATCGGGTTACTCGGCGGCGCGTGCGATCCAACTTTGAAAGGCGGCAAAGGGCGCGCGGGCGGGGGCGCCCTTTGGCCAAACCAGATAATAGCGCCCCGATGCGGGGATGGCGGGGCCATGGGCGGCGATCAGGCGGCCCGTATCCAGCAGGTCCTTTGCGATGAACGTGGGCAGCAAGGCCGCGCCAAGACCGTGGGTTGCGGCGGTGGCCATGGTGGAAAACTGGTCAAACATCATTGCGGCGGGGCGCTGATTGGCTGCGCCAAAATGTGCCAGCCAGCGGCCCCAATCGCCCGTGCGGCTGTCCAGTTGCATCAATGGGTATGATAGAATGTCATCCGCCCGCGCCAGCGGGGCCGTGATCAGGCTGGGGGCGGCTACGGCGATCAGCGCCTCGTCCAGCAGGGGCAGATGATCGGCCCCTACCCAATCCTCGCGCCCGTAATGTATGGCGCAATCAAACCCTTTGCTGCCCATATCAAAGGGGCGCAGGCGGGTGGTCAGGTTTAGCGAGATATCGGGGTGCAAGGATTTGAACGCAGCCAATCTAGGGGCCAGCCAATATGCGCCAAAGGCGGGCAGGATCGCCATATTTAGACTGCTTCCCATAGGGTTAGCGCGCAATTGTCGCCCTGCACTGTCCAGCGCTTGCAATGCTTGGCGGGCGCTGGCGGCATAATCGCGTGCGGCGGAGGTGATCACCAGCCGCCCGCCGATCCGCTGAAATAGCGCCGCCCCCATTTGCGCCTCTAGCACCTGCAACTGGCGCGAAATCGCGCCTTGGGTCAAGGCCAATTCATTGGCCGCAGCCGAGGCAGACCCCAGCCTGTCCACTGCCTCTAGGGCCAGAAGGCTGGGCAGGGATGGCAAATGGCGGCGCGCCCCATACATATGAGTTTTCCTAATGGATAGTCGATGATCTTTCGTTAGGCAAATCTCGCGCCTTTTGCAATACTGCGCGCAAATCAGGAGAATGCACATGCCCGCCCGCCCCGCGCTGAGCCCCAAAGATGCCCCCGAACTTGGCCCTTTTGATTGGGCCGATCCCTTTCGCCTGAACGATCAGTTGACCGAGGAAGAGCGCATGTTGCAAGGCGCCGCCCGCGCCTTTGCACAAGAGAAATTGCAGCCCCGCGTGATTGCCGCCTACCGCGAAGAGGCCAGCGCCCCCGAGATTTTCCGCGAAATGGGCGCGATGGGCCTTTTGGGCGCGACCATCCCCGAAGAATACGGCGGGCTGGGCGCATCTTATGTCGCCTACGGCCTGATCGCCCGCGAGGTGGAGCGCGTGGACAGCGGCTATCGCAGCATGCTGTCGGTGCAGTCGTCCTTGGTGATGTATCCGATCTACGCCTTTGGCAGCGAAGAGCAGCGGCGCAAATACCTGCCCAAACTGGCCAGCGGCGAATGGATTGGCTGCTTTGGCCTGACCGAGCCCGATGCGGGGTCAGATCCTGCGGGGATGAAAACCACCGCGCGCAAAACCGCGGGTGGCTATGTGTTGAACGGCAGCAAAATGTGGATTTCCAACGCGCCTTTTGCCGATGTCTTCATCATTTGGGCCAAATCTGATGCGCACGGCGGCAAAATTCGCGGCTTTGTGTTGGAAAAGGGCATGGCGGGCCTGTCTGCGCCAAAGGTTTCGGGAAAGCTGTCCTTGCGCGCCTCGGTCACGGGCGAGGTGGTGATGGAGAATGTCGAGGTGGGCGAGGATGCGCTGCTGCCCTATGCCGAGGGGCTGAAAGGCCCGTTTGGCTGCCTAAACCGCGCGCGCTATGGCATTGCTTGGGGGGTGATGGGGGCGGCAGAGTTTTGCCTACATGCCGCGCGGCAATATGGGCTGGATCGGCATCAGTTTGGCAAGCCGCTGGCGCAAACGCAACTATACCAGACCAAATTGGCCAATATGATGACCGATATTGCGCTGGGCCTGCAAGGCGCGCTGCAACTGGGGCGGTTGATGGACGCAGCCCAAGCCGCGCCCGAAATGGTGTCGATCCTGAAACGCAACAACTGCGGCCGCGCGCTGGACGCCGCCCGCCACGCCCGCGACATGCATGGCGGCAACGGAATTGCCGAAGAATTTCAGGTTATGCGCCACATGGTCAACCTTGAAACCGTCAACACCTATGAAGGCACCTATGATGTGCATGGGCTGATCTTGGGCCGTGCGATTACGGGGCTTCAGGCGTTTTTCTAAAAAGGGGGGGCTGGGTGTCCCCCCTAAATCGCCTCTTCCAACGCGGCGGCGCGGCGGGCTTCGGCCTCGCGCTGCGCCTCGATACGCGCGCGGCGGCGGCGGCCCATCTCGTAGATCAGGGCCAGAACCAGCGTGACCAAAATCAGCAAGAACGCCAGCGCGTTGATCGCAGGCGTCACGCCCGAACGCACCATCGAAAAGACGTAGACCGTCAGCGTGTCCATCCCGCCACGCGTGAACTGGGTGACGTTATAGTTTTCAATGGATTGGAAAACGCCACCGCCCCGCCTGCGCCAATCGCGGGGTATAGATAGGGCAGCAGGATGCGGCGCAAGACTTGGCCATGGCTTGCGCCCAAATCCAGCGCCGCCTCTTCCAGACCTGCATCGAAACTTTGCAGACGCGCCAGCACCAGCAGCATCACCATGGCGGCGATATAGCTGACCTGCCCCAGCACCGACAAATGCAGCCCTGGCACAAAGGGCCACAGCTTTTGCCCCGGTTCAAACAGCAGCCCGCCCATTTTCGTCCATAGGATCATCGTGGAAATGCCGATCACAACGCCGGGGATCAGGATTGTCGAAATCATCATGCCATACAAAACCGTGCGCGCGCGGCCCGAGATCGAGTTGATCAAAATGGCCGATGCCGTGCCCACGATCACCGCCAAAATGGCCACCGCAATCGCGACCAGCAGCGTATTGCCAAAGGCCACCATCATGCGCTGATCGGAAATCATTGCTTCGAACCAATGGGTTGTCCACCCTTTCCACGGCACGATAGACGGCAAGCGGTTGTCGTTAAACGCCGCCCCCGACATCACCACCAAAGGGGCCAGCATGAACACCAAAAACAGCCCCATATAGGCGCGCGCCAAAGTCATCCGCAATTTATGCATAGCCGCCCCCTATTTCGCGATGTCGGATAGTTTGACGTTGAACACCTTTAGCGCGATGGACACAAACACCGTGCACAATAGCAAAAGGATGAACGCATAGGCCGAGGCTGTGTTCCAATCCAGTGCATCTTTGAACCATTGGTCAATCGTCTGGGTGAACCACTGCGATGTGGTTGACCCAAGGATCGAGGGCACCAGCAAGGAGCCTGCCGACAGCATAAACACCATCACCGCGCCCGAGGCGATACCGGGTTTGGCATGGGGCAAAACGATGCGGAGGTGGATTTTCCACCACGGCGCGCCCAGGTCATCCGCCGCCTCGATCTGGTTGGTGTCCAGCGAGGCGATGGCGTTGTAAATTGGGAATAGCATAAACAAAACATAGGTATAGGTTAGGCCAATCACCACTCCGTCATAGTCCACAATCCAGCGGACGGGCTTTTCAATTGCCCCAATAGCCAGCAGCAGCGCGTTCAGCGGGCCCTTAAGTGCCAATATAATCCACCACGCAAAAGCGCGCAGCACTTCGGACACCCACAGCGGGATGAATAGCAGCAACAGCAGCGTGGGCAGCGATTTGGGATTGGCAATTTTCGCCATGAAAAACGCCAAAGGATAGGCCAGCACAAAACAGGCCACCGTGACAACGATCGAATACCAGATCGTCAGGCCAAAGGTCATCACATGGACTGGGATGTTTATTGGAATGCCCAACAACGCTTGTGTCGATCGATGCCGTCGAACACTTTGGCATAATTGCCCAGACTGTAAAAATCCCTTCGGCCCGCCAATATCGATCACGGGTAGATAGGGGCGGAAGCTTTGTTCAAACAGGGTGATATTGGGCACAATCACCAACATCACCAGCCAAAATGCCACCAGCAGGCACATCAGCGCGGTGATCGAGGTGCCGTAGCGGCGGATGAGGTCATTCATGGCCTAGCCCCGCACATTGGCGTCGGGCAGCAGCGCCGCGCGGGCTGCGTCAAAAGCTGGCAAACAGCTTGGCCCCAATGTCAGGCACAGTGGCCGCACCGTCGTTGCGGATTTCGGCAGTAATCAGCTTACCATCCTCGCTATGGGCCAGAACAGAAATAAACGCCCCTTCGAACGATACCTCGCTGACCGTCACGGCAATCGCGTTTTCCTTGGCCTTTTTCGCCGATAGACAGCGTGTGTTCGGGGCGCACATAAAGGCGTAGGTTTTGCCGCGCCACGTCGGCGGCAACGCGTGCGCGCAAATCGCCCTCGGGGGGTGGAAAAATGCCGCCATCCCATCCGCCACCGCGCCGATTGCGCCGTCGAAAATGTTATTCTCGCCCACAAAGCCCGCAACAAAGCCGTTGACTGGCGCGTTGTAAATCTCGCGCGGACCCGCGATTTGTTGGATGCGCCCTTGGCTCATCACGCCGATGCGGTCGGACATGGCCAGCGCCTCGCCTTGGTCGTGGGTGATGTAGATAAAGGTCACGCCCGTGCGCTTTTGGATGGCGCGCAGCTCGGCGCGCATATGCTGGCGCAGCTTCAAATCCAGCGCCGACAGCGGCTCGTCCAGCAGCATCACAGATGGTTCCACCGCCAGCGCGCGGGCAATCGCCACCCGCTGCTTTTGCCCGCCCGACAGTTGGGACACCATCTTATCCGCCGCGCCCTTTAGATCGACAAGTTCCAAAAGTTCCTCGGCCTTTTTGCGGCGGGTGGCCTTATCCACGCCGCGCACTTCCAGCCCGAAGCTGATATTTTCCCAAATCGGCATCAGTGGAAACAGCGCCAGATTCTGGAAGATCAGCGCCGTTGGCCGCTGGTTTGGCCGCTGGCCGCGCATATCTTGGCCGCCAATTTTGATCTGGCCTTGGGTGGGTTCAATAAACCCCGAAATCATCCGCAAGATCGTGGTCTTGCCGCAGCCCGATGGCCCAAGGAACGAGAAAAACTCGCCCGGCTGGATGGATACATTGGCGTGATCTACCGCGCGAAAACTGCCAAAATCGCAACAAACATCATCCAAATCAATTCCCGCGCTCATACATCTATCCCTGATATTACTGGCCCGCCACTGTGCCGCGGCTTGACTGGCTCCGCTGTTGGGATTGGCCCATTTGCGGCATGTTTTGGTGCAAAAAACGCTGGGCCAATGCGGCCCAGCGTTCCTGTAAGCGTCCTGATTAGGCCGCTTTGTATTTGTCGGCGTATTCGGCGCGCTTGGCCAAGAATTCTGCCGACTGGTTTGGCCACCACCACAATTTGGCCAAAGCCTCGTCGTTGAAGGTGCCGTTGTAATAGGCCGAAACCTCTGGATCCAGCAGATCGGACGCGCCTTTGCCCACAGGGTTGGACGAGAAGCCACCAGCCCAAAGGGAGGCACCTTCTGCGGTGGAAATCCATTTGACGAATTCATGCGCCTGTTCGTCATTGGCCGCATTTTTCATTTTCACAAAGCCTTGGTGCCATGCAAATGCGCCTTCAACGGGGGCGACATAGGCATACCCATCCTTGCGCAGGTTAAAGCCCGTCGAATCCCAGCACAGGCCAGCCGTTGCGCCATTGGCGGTAAAGCCAGCGTTCGCCTCGTTTTCGCCCGACCACCACTGCACGACATTGCCCTTGGCCTTGATCGCCTCGGCCAAGGCGATGTCCCACAACTCGGCCATCGCGCCCATGTCCGTGTAGCCGTCCATCCATGGACGCGGCAGTTTGCCCGTGGCATCCAGCCAACGGCCCATCGCGGCCAGCGCCGAATGCGGGCGCAGCGTCACTTGGTTGTCGGCGCTGAACAAATCACCCAGCGACGGCGGCGTGGATAGTTTGGCATCGGCAGAGTTTACCACCATCGCCTCGGTGCCCCAATTTGATGGCACATACAAAAGCTGCCCGTCAATGCGCGACCGCTCGCCCGCAGCACCGTCGGCGATGCCTGGCAGGTAATTGTCCATCGCCAGTTTGCTTTCGTCATAGGCCCCAAGCAGCCCGTTCGAATTCCACGCGCCCACACGCTCGATCGTGGGTTCATACAAATCAACGCCACCAGCCTCTAGGGCGCCATCTTTGCCTCGGCAAACATCGTGTCTTGGTCGGGCAGCTCTTTGAAATTTACGGTGATGCCTGTCGCCGCCGTAAAGGCAGGTATCGCTTTTTCGGTCAGCGCAGGATACCCCGCCCAACCAACAACGGTCAATTCGCCCGAAGACGCCAGCGCCTTGGACGAGATCAATGCGGGGGCCGCGAATGCCCCTGCGCCAATGGCAGAGGTCTTCATAAAGCTGCGGCGATTCATGGTGGATTTGGTCACGGTCGTCTCCCTGATAATCCGCCCTTAGGCAGAGGTTATGGGGTCTTTGGGCGGCCCCACGGCGCGAATGAGACGCTAGCAGCCTAATGCCACAGCTATGTGACAGCGCCGACAGCACATCATTTCACCCCAAGTTAATCCCCCCACAATCGCACTCTGTCAACAAATCTTATTGACTGGGCGATCAACAACCACAAAAGATATGAGTCCAGATGTTTTCAATTCAGAAAAGTGGCGCAAAGCGTCAGGGATAGCTTTGCTTTTGCAATTTCTATATGTAGTGTTCGCGCAAAAGTGGGGGCATAGATGCAGCAATATCACGACGCGCTTGCGCATATTTTGGCCCATGGCACACCGTCGGATGACCGCACAGGCACGGGCACGCATTCGGTCTTTGGCATGCAGATGCGCTATCCCATGGCGGATGGTTTTCCGCTGGTGACAACCAAGAAATTGCACCTGAAATCCATTGTGCACGAGCTATTGTGGTTTCTAGCGGGTGATACCAACGTGCGCTATTTGCAAGAAAATGGCGTGTCGATCTGGGATGAATGGGCCGATGCGAACGGCGATTTAGGCCCCGTTTATGGCCACCAATGGCGCAAATTCGCAACCTTGCAACCTTTGGGCGCCGACAAAGACGGGCGGGCGCTGTATCGCGCAGGCGCGCGCGATCAGATCGCCGATCTTTTGCACCTGATTCGCACACAGCCGGGCAGCCGCCGCATGATCGTTTCGGCCTGGAACCCCGGCGAGGTTGACCAAATGGCCCTGCCGCCGTGCCATACGATGTGGCAAGTGCGCATCCTTGGCGGCAAGCTGCATTTGCAACTGTATCAGCGCAGCGCCGATATGTTTTTGGGCGTGCCCTTTAACATCGCCTCTTATGCGCTGCTGCTGCATATGCTGGCCCATGTGACGGGCTATGAGGCGGGGGATTTCGTGCATTCCATCGGGGATGCGCATATCTACAGCAACCACCGCGCGCAGGTGGCCCTGCAACTGTCCCGCGCGCCAAAAGCCCTGCCGCAGCTGGTGATCAACCGCCGCGTCGATGATCTGTTTGCCTTCAAATTCGACGATTTCACCTTTGACGGCTATGATCCAGACCCCGCCATCCGCGCGCCTGTGGCCGTGTAGGGGGGGCGATGCTGACCTTAATCGTGGCACGCGCGGCAAAGGGGGCGATTGGCAAGGACGGCCAAATCCCGTGGCATGCCCCCGAAGATTTGGCGCTGTTTTCGCGCGAGACCACGGGCGGGGTGATCATAATGGGGCGCAAGACTTGGGACAGCCTGCCCTTTCGTCCCCTGCCGCGCAGGCAGAACATCGTGGTCACATCGCGGCCGATGGCGGCGGATGGGGCCGTGTTTTTGCCCTTTGACGCCGCCATGGCCCATGCCCGCGCCCTGCCTAATGCCCGCCTTTATGGCATCGGCGGGGCGGGGATTTATGCCGCCCTGCTGCCCCTAGCAGACCGCCTGCTGATCACCGAAATGGACGTGACAGTGGACGGGGCCGATACATTCTTTCCCGATTTTGACGAAAACCAGTGGCGCGAAACCCTGCGCCTGCCGCTGCGCGATGCCCCGCCCCGCGCCACCTTGCGCGAACTCATCCGCCGCTAAAGCTGGACTTACGCCCCCCGCGCCCTAGCTGCTGACCAAAGGGAGACAGCCATGCAACTTGCCACGCTTTATATCGCCACAACGGTTATTTTTCTGGGCCTTGACGCGATCATGCTGAATTTCCACATGCAGCCGCTGTTTCAGCGCCATATCGGCGCGATGCTGGCCGAAAACATCCGTATCGGCCCTGCCGCCCTGTTCTATTTGGCCTATATCGCGGGGCTGATATACCTTGTCTCTTGGCCCGCGCTGAAAACGGGCTCGGCGGTGGTGCTGCCCGCTGCCATCATCGGGGCGATGGCCTATGGCACCTATGAATTCACCAGCTATGCCATTATGAAAGATTGGCATATCAGTATGGTGATGTCCGATGTGGCATGGGGCACGGTGCTAACAGCTGTGTCCGCATGGGGCGGTGTTGCCATCACGCGGGCGATTTTTGGGGCGGCGCAATGACCAAAGCATTGGATTTATACGGCATTTCTACGTGCGATACCTGCAAAAAGGCCGTCAAGGAATTGGGCGCAGCGGGCTTTAGCGTCACCTTCCGCGATATTCGCGCCCAGCCGCTATCTGCGGGCGAGATTGACCAGATCGTCGCCGAATTTGGTCCGCGCGCGGTGAACACCCAATCCACCACGTACCGCAGCTTTTCCGACTTCCTGCGCGCCTCAGAACCCGAGGCGCAGATAGCCGCGCAGCCATCGGTGATGAAGCGCCCCGTCATTCGGGCGGGGGATGCGTGGTATTTGGGATGGGGTGCAGATGTGCATTCGGCCCTTGGGCTGACGCGGGCGCATTGAGCAACAACAAACTCGCCCCTTAAATTAAAGGGCGCTCCAAAAACGCGAAAACGGCTTTGGACTACAGCGCTTTTAGGTTCGTGGCCGACTGTTTGCCGTTGCGGCCCGTTTCCATTTCATACGACATTTTCTGATTCTCGTTCAAACCGCGCATACCCGCCGCTTGAACTGCCGAAATGTGAACAAACACATCCGCGCCGCCTTCGTCAGGGGCGATGAACCCGTAACCTTTTGTTTGATTGAACCATTTTACGGTGCCACTTGGCATGCCGCTTCTCCTATCTTGGCCCCTAGGCGAGATTGCCTTGGGTATTTTGGGGATTCGTCCCCAGCCCGATAGTGCCAAAGCCGCCGCTAAAATCAAGTCAGAGTTGATTTGCCCCGCAAACAAGCGCCAATTTTGCCGCATGGCGGGCAAGGATATTGGCTACAAAAGGTTCAGCGGCACTTTCAAAAACCGTGTGCCGCTGGCATCAGGGCTAGGCAATTCGCCCGCTTTCATATTCACCTGCAAGGACGGGATAATCAGCTTTGGCATGTCCAGCGTGGCGTCACGCGCCTCGCGGGTTTGCACAAATTCATCTTCTGAAATGCCGTCTTTGACGTGGATATTATGCGCGCGCTGCTCGCCCACTGTCGTTTCCCAGGCAATATCGCGGCCATTTGGGCCGTAATCATGGCACATGAACAGGCGCGTTTCATTTGGCATCGACAGAACCCGCTGGATCGAGCGGTATAGCGTGCGCGCATCCCCGCCTGGAAAATCGGCACGCGCCGATCCGCCATCGGGCATGAACAGCGTGTCACCCACAAACGCCGCATCGCCAATCACATGCGTCATGCAGGCAGGGGTATGGCCCGGCGTGTGCATGGCGAAAACTTGCATCCCGCCAATGAAGTAGCTGTCGCCATCGTGAAACAGGCGGTCAAACTGGCTGCCATCGCGGGCAAATTCCGTGCCCTCGTTGAACACTTTGCCAAAGGTGTCTTGCACCACGGTGATATTGGCCCCAATGCCAATTTTGCCGCCCAGTTTGGACTGAAGATAGGGCGCGCCCGACAGATGGTCGGCGTGGACATGGGTTTCGATCAGCCATTCAACTTTCAAACCATTTTTCTGCACAAAATCAATGATTTGATCGGCGGAATCATAGGTGATCCGCCCCGCTGCATAGTCAATATCCATCACACTATCGACAATCGCGCAAGTTGTGCTGGCAGGGTCGCGCACGACATAGGACACGGTGTTGGTGGCTACGTCGAAAAAGGCGGTCACTTCGGGTTTCATGGCCAAATCGACGGGATGGGGCAGTGTCATCATAGCCTCGCTTGGTTGCTTCAAGGCAAGATATATTCATAAAGCAAGATATGTCAAGGAAAGGACGCGCAATTATACCCGCGCCGCCCTGTTTTTGGTCAGATCGCGGCACAATGTTGGCCCTTGCCCATATCATAGGCATCTAATGCGCGGGCAATCAGCCGTATCAGCGGCGCGGCCTTGGCGGACACTTTCAGCCCCGCATCATCTAGGCTGGTCACGCGGTGAAAGGCGCTATGGGTTTGGTGCAACAGCGCGTCCAAAGCTGGGGGCGCATAGCCCAAACGCTGCACAATTCGGGCGCGGTCGATGCGAAATTCGCACATCAATTGCTCGATCATCGCGCCGCGAAGGCGGTCGTCGGGCGAAAAGCAGTGGCCGCGATGCACCGAAAACTGCCCCGCGCCGATCGCCTTGGCATAATCCGCCGTGCGCGAGGCATTTTGCGCATAACCTTGCGCAAAGCGCGAGATGGACGATGCCCCAATGCCAATCAGCACCTCGGCTGTATCATCCGTGTAGCCTTGGAAATTGCGGCGCAGCTGGCCCGCATTCGCCGCCACGGCCAGCCCATCGCTGGGCAGGGCAAAATGGTCGATCCCAATTGCCTGATAGCCCGCCTTAACCAGCATATCCGAGGCGATTACAAACAGGCGCAGCCGCTCTTCGGGGGTGGGCATGGCGTCCGACGGGATCATCTGCTGGCGGCGGCTCATCCATGGCACATGGGCATAGCCATATAGCGCCACACGGCTGGGCTGTAGCGAGATCAGCTGCATCACCGATCTCGGCCATCCGCGCCTCGGTCTGGTGCGGCAGGCCGAACAGAATATCCACATTCAGCGCGGTGATGCCCACCTCGCGGATCATATCGGCCACTTGGCGCGTCAGGTAAAAGGGCTGAGTGCGGCCAATGGCGGCCTGCACTTCGGGGTCGAAATCTTGCACGCCGATCGAGACACGGTTCATCCCCAAATCGGCCAGCGCGCGCAGGCGGGGGCGTCAATCTCATTTGGATCGATTTCCACCGAAAACTCGCCGCCCGTTGCCATCGGCGTCACTGAAAAAATCGCGAGCTATGCCCGAAAGTTGGTGACGGCATGATCAGGCGGCTTTGATTTGTTGCTTGATCCCGTCGCGGAATTCAACCCCTTCGATGATTTCCGGCAGGCGATTTTGGCCGTCGAGTTTGCGCCATTTTTGCTTTGCCGAGAGCATCAACCGGAAAGTCATCGCGAGCGCCGTCTGGCGGCTGAGGCAGCCTTTGGTTTTGGTGGTTCGGTGCCGAACGGTGGCAAAGGTGCGCTCAATCGGGTTTGTCGTTCTGATGTGCTTCCAATGTTCGGCTGGGAAGTCGTAGAACGCCAGCAGATCATTCCGATCTTTTGTCAGGCATTTTACCGCGCGGTCATATTTCACACCGTAAGCTTCAATGAAGAAGTCAAAGGCGGCATTGGCGGCGGCCCTTGTCTCGGCCATCTGTTACCCGGCAGGGCATGCTTGCATGCCCGAGAGGGCAGATTTCATTGAGGTGCGCCTTGGCCTTTGGCTGGACGGATTTGGGCAGCGCGTTCAGGACATTCGCCGTTTTATGCACCCAGCAGCGCTGGACTTGGGTTTTGCCGTAAACCTCGTGTAGGGCGGCCCAGAACCCCATCGCGCCGTCACCAACGGCCAGTTTTGGGGCGGCCTCCAGGCCTCGGCGTTTGAGGTCCAAAAGCAATTCGCGCCAGCTTTGCGTGCTTTCGCGAAAGCCGTCTATCAGGCCCAGAACATCCTTGTTGCCCCATTCGTCAGCGCCGATAATCACCAACATACATTGGCGATCCTCGTCCATGCGTGGGGTGAAGTAGACCCCGTCGGCCCAAAGGTAGACATAAGACTTCGCTAGACAGGTCACGCCTCGACCATCGTTCATATTCCTCCCACCAATCCGCCTTTAGCCGGGTGATCGTGCTGGCCGAAAGGCCGGGCGCGTCGGGGCCGAGCAGCGCCGCCAAAGCCTCAGAGAAATCACCACTTGAAATGCCCTTCAGGTAAAGCCATGGCAGCAATTCCTCGATCGACTTTGCCCGCCGAAGATAGGGCGGCAAAATCGTCGATGTGAACTTCAGCACATCGCCATCTGGCGCACGATCCCGCACACGCGGTACTTTCACCGCCACCGCGCCGATCCCAGTCTGAACCTCTCTCTCGGGAAGATGGCCGTGCCGAACCAACCGCTGGCGGCCAAACGCATCCGTCTCACCCGCGTGGGCCGCGAGAGACAAATTGAGTTCTGCCTCGACCGCCTGCGCAATCAAGTCACGCGCACCTTGGCGCAGTAAATCCGTCAGCGGGCCCGGTGAAAATCCGTCTGGTGCCCGAAACGTAACAATCGTATCCTTCGTCATGTGGCATATCCTTTTCTCTGCGAGAACTGCGGCGCGTGAACAACGCCTTGATATGCCACCCAATCTCCCCGTCACCAACTTTCAGCGATAGCTCTTCAAATCAACCGAACCACCTCTGCCATCGGCGGGATCGTGGAAATCGCGCCCCTCTTCTACATCGAGAACACCATCGAAAAGGTCGAAGGGGTGCGCCCCTACACGCCCTTGGAACTGGCGGGGCGCGATATCTATATCCGCGAGGGCTGCTATGTCTGCCACAGCCAGATGATCCGCCCCATGCGCGACGAGGTCGAACGCTATGGCCACTACAGCCTTGCGGCGGAATCGATGTATGACCGCCCCTTTCAATGGGGCAGCAAACGCACAGGGCCAGATTTGGCCCGCGTGGGCGGGCGCTATTCCGATGCGTGGCACGTTGACCATCTGACCAATCCGCAATCGGTGGTGCCTGAATCGGTGATGCCGAAATACAGCTACCTTTTGCGGGCCGATGTCGATGGCAAACATATCGCGCAGATCATGTCGACCCATGCGCTGGTGGGCGTGCCCTACACCAGCGAGATGATCGAAAATGCCGTAGCCGATTTCGCCGCGCAGGGCGATCCGAATGCCGATACTTCGGGGCTGGAAGAACGCTATGGCAAGGTCACCATTTCCAACTATGACGGCCAGCCACAGCTGACCGAAATGGATGCGCTGGTGGCCTATCTGTCAGGTGCTTGGGCACAATGGTGGACTTTTCCACCTTCGAACCCGACCCAACGCGTTAGGGGGCACAGTCATGGATACCTACAGCCTGATGCGCGAATTTGCCGATAGCTGGGCGCTGCTGGCGTTGTTTGCGTTCTTTATGGGTGTGGTGCCTGTGGGCTTGGCGCCCAGGGTCGCGCGCCGTGCATAACGACATCGCCCGTTCGGTTTTTCGCAACGAAGACAAACCCGCGCCCGTGATGGCGCCAAGATAAGGAGGCGTAAGATGTGCGCCAAGCAAGTCACGCGCGACACAGGCGCGGCACAAAGCCCGAAGTTGCCACCACAGGCCACAGTCTGGGACGGCATCGAAGAGCTGGACAACCCTATGCCACGTTGGTGGGTTTGTGTCCTATCTATGCCTGCATCGTCTGGGGCATCGGCTATACCATCGTCCTATCCTGCATGGCCGCTGATTTCGGGTGCCACGCAGGGGCTGCTGGGGCCGCAGGAACGCGCAAGGCGGTGGCGGCGGAAATCGACCCGCTTTGATGCTGGCCAACGCCGAGATCAAGGCGGCCCTCGTTTCGGCCAGACCTTTGGCCGCATATTCCCGCCGATGATGCGCTTAAATCCTATGCCATGCCCGCAGGGGCCTCGGTGTTCAAAAACAACTGCGCGCAATGCCACGGCTCGGGCGCGGCGGGGGGCAAGGGCTATCCGAACCTTTTGGACAATGATTGGCTGTGGGGCGGCGATATGGAGGCGATCCACACCACCATCTCGCACGGTATCCGCAACGAAACCGATGCCGATGCCCGCTATTCCGAAATGCCGAAATTCGGCGCGGATGGATTGCTAGAGGCGGCGCAAATCGGCGAAGTTGTGGAATATGTCCTGCAAATCTCGGGTCAAGAGCATGACGCCGCGCTTGGCCTCGGCGGGGGCCACCGTCTTTGCCGAAAACTGCGCCGCCTGCCATATGGAAGACGGCACAGGGGACCGTGCCCAAGGCGCACCCAATCTGGTGGACGCAATCTGGCTTTATGGCGGCGCGCGTGAGACGATCAATTACACCGTCACCAACGCGCGGTTCGGCGTGATGCCGCCTTGGGCGTGGCAAATTGTCCGAGGACGAAATCCGCGCCGTGGCCACCTATGTCCACAGCCTTGGCGGCGGCGAACGCCAGCCCAACAAAGGCCTGAACCGCAGCAGGGGAAACCTGCTGCGGTTTTTCC
>JAXHON010000035.1:0-81598 GCA_034519315.1 Cypionkella sp.
GGTATACGCTGATTTCAGTTACGTATTGCTCGCTGATCCACGGTGGCGGCGGCGGTGGTTTTGGTGTTTGGGGGCCGGGATGGGGCGTAGCGGGGTGCTGCGCGCGGTGCGCCCGCCCGTCACGGCACTGGGCTACGCCTGCCACCCGGGCGCTGTCGCAGGCGCTGGGGCTATTGATCCCGCTTGCGGCGCTATGGCCAGTTACAGGCCGATACGGTACTTTGCCGCCACGGGGTTTGATCCGGGGCTTTTGATCACCGGCACCTCGGCTGCGATCATCTTGGCCTATGCTTTGCGATTTTTCGGTATTGCCCAAGGCGCAGTGGACAGCGCCTTTGGTCGGCTGTCGCCTAACCTGCCCCATGCTGTACGAGGTTTGGTGCGCAGCCCCTGTCAGGGCGCTGACATCAGTGCATATGCCGATCGTGCGCGGGTCGATCGCGGCGGCGCTGTTGGTGATTTTTGTCGATTGCGTCAAGGGGATGCCCGCCACGCTGATGCTGCGCGATATTCAATTTCAGCAGACTGTACAAACGCGTCTACGAGCTGGCTTCGCGGGAACATCTGGGTGAGGCCGCCCCAACATGCCCTGATCGTGATGGACCTGGGGCTGACGGCAGCGCCTGCTGCTGAAAGCGATCCTTGCGTGAATAATCGCCATTCGGGCGCATCAAAGATCACCACAAACCACCGCCCGAAGCCGCTATCCAGGCGCGCATGTGACCCTATAGCTCAGTTAAATTGCGACGCGGATTTGTAATCAGGGGGTGCGGCAGTTCAAGTCCGTATGGGGGCACCATTTTTCTTCAAATGATTGCTGCAGACTCGCGCAAAGCAGCAGCTTGACCGTGCGGGCTACTCGCCTCGTTTTTCAAAATTGGGGTATTGGACAAAGCTTGCGGCGGCAGGGCCAGCAGCACCACGTCACCCGCCTCGGCCTCGGCGGCGGCACGCGCCACCGCGCGCTCCATCGTCTCGCAGATTTCTTAGCGGCATCTCGCCCAACTGCAGTGCAAAATCGCGCGCCCATTGGCCGATCAGATAGGCTTTGACGCGACCGCGCCCAGATGCGGCTTCCAGCGCGCCGATGCCGCCGTCTTTGCCCATGCCCCCCGCGATCCAGCGGATGCGCGCAAAGGCCGCAAGCGCCTTGGCGGCGCTATCGACATTGGTTGCCTTGCTGTCATTGACAAACCGCACGCCACCGGTGCTCGCGCCAAGAGCTTGGCTGCGGGTGGGGCATGGTTGCAAAGCTGTCGCAGCGCCGCCTCATCCGCGCGGGGACGAGGCCAAGCGTGCGGGAGGCGGCTCAGGCGGCGCAGGCGTTTTGGTGGTTACGGGCGCCGGCAGGCCCGAAATGGCGCGCAAATCAATCGAGGCCATCTGCTTGCCGCGCCGCCATTCGGCCAAAAAGCCTTTACGGGCGAAAACGCTCCATGCAAATTCGTCCAGTTTCTGGCCCGAGGAGATGCGGATCACGCGGTCGTCTTGCGCCCCCGCGCTTAGGGCGCCTGCCAAAAACTGACCCTCAATTTCGTCCACGCCAATCACGGCGCGGTCTGGCCCGCCTTCGGTGAACAGCCGCCGCTTGGCGGCGAAATATCCGCCCATGCCACCGTGCCTGTCCAGATGGTCTGGGGATAGGTTCGTGAACACCGCCACATCGGGGGTCAGGGCGCGGGCCAGTTCGGTTTGATAGGACGACAGTTCCAGCACAATCACTTCGCCGTCTTGGGGCGGATCAATGTCCAGAACCCCGCGCCCGATATTGCCCGCCATTTGGGTAGGGCGGCCCGCCTCGGACAGTATATGGTGGATCAAGGCGGTGGTGGTGGATTTGCCGTTGCTGCCCGTGACGCAAACCACGCGCGGGGGGATGTCGAAATCGTCCCAGTCCTCGCTGCCAAAGCTGCGGAAAAACAGGCCGATGTCATTATCCACGGGGATGCCCGCGGCCAGCGCCGCGGCGATGATCTTATTGGGCGCTGGGTAAAGATGCGCAATACCGGGCGAGGTGATCAGCGCCGCCATCCCTTGCAAAGGTGCCGCGCGGTTTAAATCCGTGCAGGTCAATCCTTCGGCCTGCGCCGCAGCGCGCGCCTCACCGCTGTCATCCCAAGCGCGCACCTCGGCCCCGCCCGCGATCAGCGCGCGCGCCGTGGCAAGGCCCGACCGCCCCAGCCCCAAAACCCCCACAACCGCCCCCGCATAGCCCCGCACAGGTATCATGCCAACCTCCTAATACGTCAATCGAGCGACCGCTCATGCTGTCCAAAACGCCCCCCGTTTCTTTTCTTCCCAAATATCCTCGGGGGGCGCGCGCGCAGCGCGAGGAGGGGGGGCGAGCCCCCCCTTTGGGCCTGTCAGCTCATACCCAGCGCGGATTTATACATGTCCATAATCGCCTCTTCTTCGGCGATCTCGTCGGGTTTGCGTTTACGCAGGGCGATGACTTTGCGCATCACTTTGGTGTCGTAACCGCGGCCCTTCGCCTCGGCCATCACCTCTTTTTGCTGCTCGGCAAGGTCGCGCTTTTCTGCGTCCAAATGCTCGATCCGTTCGATGAATTGGCGCAATTCATCAGCGGCGACGTTGTAGCTATCGGGCGAGGTGTTCATGGCGGTCATCCTGTTTTTATGCGCGTGGCCACTTCCTAAACCCGCGATTTGCTATGATCAAGGGAAAGGCACGTCTTGCCAGAACTTTGCGGGCAGGCTAGGCGAAGGGCGCAAGAAATAAGGGGCCTAGACTATGATGGACTATGTGATTTGGGTGGGCGCGGCGATCACAGTTTTGGGGATGGCGGGGCTGATTTATTCCGCCTTGCTGGTCATTCGCGCGCGCAAATCTGGGCTTGATGACACGGGTCTGCGCGCGGCGATGCAGCGGGCGCTGGTTTGGAACGTGGGCGCCTTGGCGTTGTCGGGCCTAGGCTTGATGATGGTGGTTGTGGGCGTCTTGTTGGACTGATGGGGCAAAAAATAGCCGTCTAGGCCCGCACGGCGGCCAATTCGCGCTGCACGATCTGCGTGAGGCGTTTGTGCATGCCCGATGTGCGATGGCGCAGGTTCATCACTCCGAAAACGGGCTGGGTGATGGGGGCCACATCGCGCACATAGGCAAAGCCGTGCGCGGCCACCATGGCGCGGGCGCTGTCCTCGGATACAAACCCTGCCCCGCCCATCGCAATCAGCATCCCCTCCATCGCCGCATTCTGCCCCGATGCCAGCGCAGCCCCCACCATTTCAGGCAAGGCCGCGCTGTGAGCCGCGTCAAAAGCGGGGGAAAAGGCGGCGCGGATATAGGTGTCGGCGGCCAATTCGCGCCGCTTGTCCCCCGTTGATGCGACAAGGCGATAGCGCACCTCGCCCACGGTCGCCAAATGCAGATCGGCATGGCTTTGCGGTGTGTAGATCACGGCGAAATCCAAACTGCCGCGCGCGATATCATGGCACATCTGCGCCGAATAGTCGGGTTCGATATAAAAGGCGCAATCGGGCAAGGCGCGGCGAAAGGCCGCGATCCATGTGCCGATTTGTTGGCCGCGTGCGCCCGTGGCCAGATCGTGCTGGATGCCAATGCGCAGGGTTAGCGCCTTGGTTCCGCTGGCGGCGACAGCGCGCTGCGCCTCGCGCCAAGCATGGCGCAGCGCGCGGGCGTGGGACTCAAACTTCAGCCCTTCGGTCGTTAAATCTGCCCCCGCGCGCGAGCGGGTGAACAGGCGCGCGCCAACGATGTCTTCCAGCGTGACCAGCCGCGCGGAAATCGTGCTTTGCGCCGCGCCAAGGCGTTCGGCGCTGCGATGAAAGCTGCGCGTTTCGACAAGGTCCAAAAACGTGTCGATCAATTCGGTGTTCATCGGCGGCTTTCTGATCGGATTTTTCGATCATTAGCCGCAAAGAACACCGATTGAAAGCGCCATTGTGGCGCGCGATGTTGGCACAGAGTTTTTGGGCCAAAGGGCAAGCAGATGGCAGATTTTCCAAGCAAGGCGCGGGTGGTGGTCATTGGCGGCGGGGCGGTTGGGGCCTCGTGCCTGTATCATCTGGCAAAGGCGGGCGTGGAAAACTGCGTTTTGCTGGAAAAGAACGAATTGACGGCGGGGTCAACCTGGCACGCGGCGGGCAATGTGCCGACATTCTCATCCAGTTGGTCGATCATGAATATGCAGCGCTATTCGGCGCAGCTTTATCGCGGCCTTGGCGAGGCGGTGGATTATCCGATGAATTACAACGTCACGGGATCGGTGCGGCTGGCCCACACGCCCGAGAGGATGGCCGAGTTTGCCCGCGTGGTGGGGATGGGGCGCTATCAGGGGATGGATTTGCGCCTGCTGCAACCTGATGAGATCAAGGCGATTTATCCGTTTTTGGAAACGCATGATCTTTTGGGCGCGCTGTATGATCCCTATGACGGCGACATTGACCCCGCCCAGCTGACCCAAGCGCTGGCCAAAGGCGCGCGCAATTTGGGCGCGCATATCGAGCGGTTTTGCCCCGTGACGGGGGCCGCGCGGGTGGGGGATAAATGGGTGCTGGACACGCCCAAGGGGCAGATCACTTGCGATATCGTGGTCAACGCGGCGGGCTATTACGCGCGCGAAGTGGGCCGCATGTTTGGCCGCGATTTGCCGATGATGGTGATGTCGCATCAATATTTGGTCTTTGACACCGTGCCCGAGATCGAGGCGCGCACAAAGGAGGTGGGCAAAAAGCTGCCGCTGCTGCGCGATGTGGACAGCAGTTACTATCTGCGCCAAGAAAAGAACGGCTTTAACCTTGGCCCCTACGAGCGCAAGGGCCGCGCGCATTGGGTTGATGACAGCGATCCTTTCCCGCAAGATTTCAGCTTTCAGCTTTTCCCCGATGATTTGGAGCGGCTGGAATGGTATATCACCGATGCCATGGCGCGCGTGCCGCTTTTGGAAAAGGCGCCTTTGGCGCGCGTGATCAACGGCCCCATCCCCTATACGCCCGATGGCAACCCGCTGATTGGGCCAATGCCGGGCGTGCCGAATGCGTTCGAGGCCTGCGTTTTCACCTTTGGCATTTGCCAAGCGGGCGGGGCGGGCAAGGTGCTGGCGGAATGGGTGACGCAAGGTGCGACCGAATGGGACATGTGGTCATGCGATCCGCGCCGTTTCACGGGGTTCGAGGACGAGGCCTATTGCGTGGCCAAGGGGCTGGAAGTCTATGGCCACGAATATGCGATCCATTTTCCCCATCACGCATGGCCAGAGGGGCGCGGCAAAAAGCTGTCGGCGGTGCATGATCGCACGGCAGCCTTGGGTGCGCAGTTTGGCCCCTATAACGGGTGGGAGCGCGCGCTGTGGTATGCGCGGGCGGGGGATGACACCAGTGAGGAGGCGCAGCGCACATGGGCGCGCAAAGGCCCGTGGTTTGCGGCGGTAAAGGCCGAGTGCGAGGCGGTGCGGGACGCGGCGGGAATTTTGGACTTGCCTGGATTTTCGCGCTTTCACCTGTCGGGTGCGGGGGCGGCGGATTGGCTTAGCCGCCAGATCACGGGGAAATTGCCTTCAATTGGCCGCGTAGGGCTTGCCTATTTCGCGGATGAGGGCGGGCGGATTGTGACCGAGATGTCGGTGGCACGGCTGGGGGCGGATGAGATGCTGCTGATCACGGCGGCCACGGCGCAGGCCCATGATTTTGACTGGCTGTCGAAACATTTGGGCGCTGGGCTGACGCTGGTGGATCGCTCGGCACAATGGTCCACGCAGATTTTGACAGGGCCGAAATCGCGCGAAATTTTGGCGGGCGTGTCGGATGCGGATTTGTCCAAAGGTTGGCTGACGTGGCAGAACGCGCAGGTTGCGGGGCGCGAGGTGTTTTTAATGCGGGTGTCCTTTGCGGGGGAACTTGGCTGGGAAATCCATTCGCGCACTGCCGATACGCCTGCGGTTTGGGACGCGGTGACGGCGGCGGGCGCACCCTTGGGGCTGCGGCCCTTTGGGATGTTTGCGCTGAACGCGCTGCGCATTGAAAAGGGCTATCGCGCGTGGAAGGGCGATTTGTCCACTGATTACACCGTGCTGCAAGGGGGGCTGGAGCGGTTTGTCGATTGGGCCAAACCTGAGTTTCGCGGGCGCGCGGCGCTGTTGGCCGAAAAACAGCGCGGGGTGGCAAAGTCTTTTGCAACCCTGATCATAGACAGCCCCGATTATGACGCGCCCTATATGTCCAATATTTGGGCGGGGGACCAGATCGTGGGCGAGACGACCAGCGGCTACTTTGGCCACCGCGTGGGGGCATCGATTGCGCTGGGGATGCTGCGATCGGATGTGAACATGGCGGGGCAGGCCTTGGAAGTTGAGATTTTTGGGCGGCGTTACCCTGCTGTGGTACAAGAAGACGCGCCTTTGTGGGACAGCACGAATGCGCGGTTAAGGGGGTAGGCGGGGGTTTCACACCCCCGCGCCGCTGCCAGCAGCGGCTACCCCCGTGGGATATTTGGGAAAAAGAGAAGGCGAAAATGGCGCAGATACCAAGCCACGCACAAGCGGTGATTATTGGGGGGGGCGTTTCGGGCGCGTCGGTGGCCTATCATTTGGCCAAGATGGGGTGGCGCGATATCGTGCTACTGGAGCGCAAGCAATTGACCAGCGGGACGACATGGCACGCGGCGGGGCTGATTGGGCAGCTGCGCGGGTCGGCCAATATGACGCGGCTGGCGAAGTATTCGGCGGATTTATATGTGAAATTGGCCGCCGAGACGGGGATCGAGACGGGGATGCGGCAGGTGGGCAGCATCTCGGTCGCGCTGACGCAGCATCGGCGCGAGGAGCTGTTGCGCCAAGCGACAGTTGCGCGGATTTTTGATGTGGATGTGCAGGAAATCTCGCCCAATGAGGCGAAGGCGATGTATCCGCATTTGAATATTGATGGGGTTGTGGGCGCGGTGCATTTGCCGCTGGACGGCCAATGCGACCCTGCCAATATCGCTATGGCGCTGGCCAAAGGCGCGCGGATGGCGGGCGCGCAGATATTTGAGCATACCAAAGTTACGGGCGTGACGCAAAAAGATGGCCGCGTTACAGGCGTCGATTATATCGCAGCGGATGGGGCGGCGGGGCATATCGCAGCGGATGTTGTGGTGAACTGCGCGGGGATGTGGGGGCGCGAACTTGCGGCGCAATCCAAGGTGACGCTGCCGCTGCATGCGTGCGAGCATTTTTATCTGATCACCGAACCTGTCGCGGGCCTTGGCCATATGCCCGTTTTGCGCGTGCCTGACGAATGCGCCTATTACAAATCGGATGCGGGCAAGATGATGGTGGGGGCGTTCGAGCCCAAAGCCAAGCCTTGGGGGATGGACGGCATCCGCGAGGATTTCATGTTCGACACTTTGCCCGAAGACTGGGATCATTTTGCCCCCATATTGGAAATGGCGGCAGAGCGGCTGCCGCTGTTCCAAACGGCGGGCATCCATACGTTTTTCAACGGGCCTGAAAGTTTCACCCCCGATGATCGCTATTATCTTGGCGAGGCGCCAGAGCTGGGGGGCTATTGGATTGCGGCGGGCTATAACTCGGTTGGCATCGCAGGATCGGGCGGGGCGGGGATGGCGCTGGCGCATTGGATCACCGAAGGGCAGCCGCCGTTTGATCTGTGGGAGGTGGATATTCGCCGCGCCCAGCCGTTCCAGCGCAATCGGCGGTATTTGAAGGAAAGGGTGAGCGAGACTTTGGGCCTGCTTTATGCCGACCATTTTCCTTATCGCCAGATGGAGACCTCTCGCGGGGTGCGCCGTTCTGTGTTGCATGACCATTTGGCGGCGCGCGGCGCGGTCTTTGGCGAAGTGGCGGGATGGGAGCGCGCCAATTGGTTTGCGAATGAGGGGCAGGCGCGGGGATATGACTATTCTTGGACGCGGCAGAATTGGTTTGAAAATTCGCGCGCCGAACATATGGCCGTGCGCGAGGGGGTTGGTCTGTTTGACATGACCAGCTTTGGGAAAATCCGCGTGGAAGGGCGCGATGCCTGCGCGTTTTTGAACCGTGTTTGCAGCGCCCAGATGGATGTGGCCGAGGGGCGGATTGTTTATACGATGATGCTAAATGCGCGCGGCGGGATCGAGGCGGATTTGACGGTGACGCGTCTGTCGGAAACCGCCTATCTGCTGGTGGTGCCGGGGGCCACCTTGCAGCGCAATTTGGCGTGGCTGCGCGCGAATTTGGGGGGTGATTTTGCGGTCATCACCGATATGACGGCGGCGGAATCCGTTTTGTGCGTGATGGGGCCGCGCGCGCGCGAGGTGATGGCGAAAGTCTCGCCCAATGACTTTTCCAATGACGCGCATCCCTTTGGCACGGCGCGGGAAATTGAAATTGGCATGGGGCTGGCGCGGGCGCACCGCGTGACCTACGTGGGCGAGCTTGGCTGGGAGATTTATGCCAGCTCCGATCAGACCGCGCATGTGTTTGAGGCGCTGGAGGAGGCGGGGGCGGAGTTTGGGCTGAAGCTGTGCGGGCTGCATGCCTTGGACAGCTGCCGCATCGAAAAGGCCTATCGCCACTGGGGGCATGACATCACAGACGAGGATCATGTGCTGGAGGCGGGGCTAGGGTTCACCGTGTCTCGCAAGAAAACGGGCTACTTAGGCCAAGCGGCGGTAGAGGCTAAGCGCGCGGCGGGGCTGGCGCGGCGGATGGTGCAGTTTCGCCTGAAAGACCCGCAGCCGCTGCTGTTCCATAATGAGGCGATTGTGCGGGACGGGGTGATTGTGGGGCCTGTGACCAGCGGGGCCTATGGGCATTTCTTGGGCGGGGCGATTGGCATGGGCTATGTGCCCTGCATTGGGCAATCCGAGGCGGATGTTCTGGGCAGCCGATACGAGATTGAAGTGGCGGGCGTGCGGCACGAGGCGGTGGCCTCGCTGGCGCCGATGTATGATCCGAAATCTGAAAGGGTGCGCGGCTGAGAGGGCGGGATGGGGCTCTGCCCCACGCCCGTTTTCAAGCAAACGTGCTTCCCCGAGGTATTTGAGCCAAAATGAAAGGCGACAAGATGAACGAGATTGATGCGATGATGGCCGAGGACTGTGCCCCTGCGCGGGCGCGCAGATCGGGGGGGCGGGGCGCGCGGGTGGCCTTGCGGGCGGCCCCTTTGGCCGAAGATATGCGCCCTGTGCGCGCGGGTATGGCAGGGGGGCAATACCGCCCGCTGACCGAGGCGGGGATGGCGCAAATCCACGCGGCGGCGCTGGACGCGCTGGAGCAGATTGGCCTATCTCAGGCCCCGCCATCGGGGGTGGAGCTGCTGACAGGGGCTGGGGCCATTCAAGGGGACGATGGGCGCATTCGCTTTCCGCGCGCATTGGTCGAGGATATGCTGGCGGTGGCGGCGCGCGGCATTACGCTGCACGCGCGCGACCCAAAACATGATCTGCATCTGTCGGGCAGCCGCGTGCATTTTGGCACGGCGGGGGCGGCGGTGCATATCGTTGATCCCGTCACGCTGGACTACCGCGAAAGCACGGCGCAAGATCTGTATGACGCCGCGCGGCTGGTGGATAATTTGGACAATATCCACTTTTATCAGCGCACGATGGTGTGCCGCGATGTGCCTGACAACCGCGAGATGGATTTGAACACGCTTTATGGTTGCTTGGCTGGCACGAGCAAACATGTGGGCACGTCCTTTAGCGACCCATCCCATGTGGCCGATTGTTTTGACATGATCTACATGGTGGCGGGCGGCGAGGATAAATGGCGCGAGCGGCCTTTTGTCAGCAATTCCAATTGCTTTGTGGTGCCGCCGATGAAGTTTGCCGAAGAAAGCTGCATCACGATGGAGGATTGCATTCGGCGCGGCATGCCGATGCTGCTGCTGTCGGCGGGGCAGGCGGGGGCGACCAGCCCTGCGCCGATTGCGCTGACGATTGTGCAGGCGATGGCGGAGTGCCTTGCGGGTGTGGTCTATGCCAATGCCATCGTGAAAGGCGCGCCTTGCATTTTTGGAACATGGCCGTTCGTGTCCGACCTTCGCACGGGGGCGATGTCGGGCGGCTCTGCCGAGCAGGCGCTGCTGACAGCGGGCTGCGCGCAGATGCACCGCTTTTATGATCTGCCGGGCGGTGCGGCCAGCGGCATATCGGACAGCAAACTGCCCGATATGCAGGCGGGATGGGAGCAGGGGATTACCAATTCCCTTGCGGGCCTGTCGGGGCTGAATATGTGCTATGAGGCGGTGGGGATGCATGCGTCCCTGCTGGGGTTCTGTTTGGAAAGTCTGGTGCTGGGCGATGATTTGCTGGGCCAAGCGATGCGGTTGGTGCGCGGCATTGATGTGACGCCTGACACCACCAGTATCGATGCGATGAAAGAGGTCTGCCTTGGCGGGGCGGGGCATTATTTGGGCAGCGATCAGACGCTGAAACTGATGCAGACCGAATATATTTACCCAAAAGTGGCCAACCGCATGTCGCCCAAAGAATGGAACGAGGCGGGCAAGCCGCTCTTGCTTGATACCGCGATTGCGCGCAAGAATGCCATTCTGGCGGCGGCGGGCAATGTGATTGACCCCGCGATTGATGCCGCTATTCGGGCCAAATACAACATCTACTTTTCATAGGGCGTGCCATGATTTCTAAACATATCAATCGGTTCTATATCAATGGCGCGTGGGTGGCCCCAATATCGCAAACGCTGGCGGGTGTTGAAAACCCTGCAACCGAGGAAATTGTGGCGCAGGTGGCGCTGGGCAATGCCGCCGATGTCGATGCGGCTGTGGCGGCGGCGCGGGCGGCTTTTGACGATTTTACCACGCGCCCAGTGGCCGAGCGGATTGCCCTGCTGCGGCGCGTGCTGAAGGTCTATAACACGCGGCTAGAGGATTTGGCGCAGGCGGTATCAGTGGAAATGGGCGCGCCGATCACTTGGGCGCGCGAGGCGCAGGTCTGGGCGGGGCAGGTGCATCTGGAGGCGACGATCGAGGCCGCCGAGGCGATGGTTTGGGAAAAGACCCAAGGCACAAGCCGCATAATCTATGAAGGGATTGGTGTTTGCGCGCTGATCACGCCGTGGAATTGGCCGCTGAACCAGATCGTGTGCAAAGTGGCCCCTGCGCTGATTGCGGGCTGCACGATGGTGCTGAAACCATCGGAAATTGCGCCGCTATCGGGGGCGATTTTTGCCGAGATTTGCCACGAGGCGGGGGTGCCAGCGGGGGTGTTCAATTTGGTCAATGGAACGGGGCCAGAGGTCGGCGCGCGCATGTCCTCGCACCCTGATGTGGATATGGTGTCGTTTACGGGCAGCACACGGGCGGGGATCATGGTGGCGCAGTCGGCGGCGGCAACGGTCAAGCGTGTGGCGCAAGAATTGGGCGGCAAGTCGCCCAATATTATTCTGCCAAGTGCAGACATTGCGCAGGCGGTGGCGGATGGCACCACTGCGATGATGAGCAATACGGGCCAGTCTTGTGATGCGGCCACGCGGATGTTTATACCCCCGTGCGCGCGACATTGCCGTGGCGGCGGCCAAGGCAGCAGCGCAGGCTGTGGTTGTGGGCGATCCATCGAATGAGGCGGTGACCATGGGGCCGCTGGTCTCAAAGATGCAATTCGAAAAGGTGCAGCGCCTGATCGAGGCGGGCATTGCCGAAGGGGCCACCTTGGTCACAGGCGGCATTGGCCGGCCCGAGGGCGTCAATCGCGGCTGGTTCGTGCGCCCCACGGTTTTTGCCGATGTGACCAATGACATGACCATCGCGCGCGAGGAAATCTTTGGCCCCGTGCTGGTGCTGATCCCCTATGACAGCGTGGACGAGGCGGTGCGGGTGGGCAATGACACCGAATATGGGCTTGCGGCCTATATCAGCGGGCCAGTTGATGAGGCGCGAGCCGTGGCGCGGCGGCTGCGGGCGGGGACGGTGAATATCAACTATCCTGCATGGGATATTCACGCGCCTTTTGGCGGGTATAAGCAATCGGGTAACGGGCGCGAATACGGGGCTTACGGCATCCATGATTTTTGCGAGGTCAAGGCGATTGTCGGCTGGGGAGAGGAGGCATGAGCATCCATTACGGCTATATCGGTCTTGGCAATCTGGGGGCGGCTTGCGCGGGGTGTTTGCTGCGCGCGGGCTTTGCGGTGACGGTCTATGATTTGAACCCCGCGCTGGCCGCGCCCTTGGTGGCGGCGGGGGCAAGGCTTGCCGCAAGTGCCGAGGAACTGGCGGGGGCGGTGGATCATGTGATCACTTGTCTTCCCAGTCCGCGCGTGTCCGAATCCGTGCTGCGCAGCATCTTGCCGCATATGAAGGATGGCAGCCTCGTGGGTGGAGATGTCCACTTTGGGGCGCGATGAGGTTTTGGCCTTTGCCAAAATCGCGGCGGATGCGGGGCATGAGATGATGGAATTGCCTGTCACAGGCGGGGTGCATTTGGCGGCGCAGGGCAAGATCACCATGCTGGCGGGCGGATCAAAGGCGCTGTTTGATCTGCACCACGGCGCGATGGCGGCGATGGGGGATAAGATTTTCCATATCGGGCCGCTGGGGTCGTCTTCGATCATCAAAGTCATCACAAATATGCTGGCCTTTATTCACCTAAAAGCCACGTCCGAGGCGCTGATGCTGGCCAAACGGGGCGGATTGGATTTGGCGCAGGCTTGGCACGCGATTGCGGCCAGTTCGGGCAATAGCTTTGTGCATGAAACCGAAGGCGCGCTGATTTTGAACGGCAGCTATGATATTGCGTTTAACATTGATTTGGCGCTGAAGGATTTGGGCTTTGCGCTGGGCTTTGGGCGCGAATTTGGCGTGCCTTTGGATTTGGCCTCCATCACCAATCAGACCTATATCGCCGCCAAAGCCGCCTATGGCGGGGATGCGCAATCGCCGATGATTGCCAAGCTGCTGGAGGATTTGCTGGATACCGATTTGCGCGCAGACGGATTTCCTGCCAAGCTGGTTTAGCGGCGCGGCCGCAAAGGTATTTGGGCCAAAGTGAAAGGGCGCGCGATGCGCAAGGATGACGAGCAGCGCGTAGCAAAGATGCTGCATCACCGCAAAGTGGGGCTGGCGCAGGGCGATCCGATTGCGGCCCCGATTGTGATGACCAGCGCCTTTCACCTGCCGCAGGTGCAGGCGGGTGGGCATACTTACACGCGGTCGGGCAATCCCAGCTGGGATAGCGTTGAGGCGCAGCTATCTATTTTGGAGGACGCCCCCGCGTTGGCCTTTCCATCGGGCATGGCGGCGATTTCTGCGGCGCTGATGGCCTGCGCGGCACCGCTTGGGCGGGTGATATTACCCAGCGATGGTTATTACGGCACGCGCGCGTTTTCCGATGCCTTTGTGGCACCCTTTGGCGCAGAGCTGGTGTATCTTTCGGCATCGCAATTTGCGCAAGCTGATTTTTCGGGGGCATCGGTGGTGTATGTTGAAAGCCCAACCAACCCGTTCTTGGATGTGATTGATATTGCCGATGTGGCCGCGCGCGCCCATGCGGCGGGGGCCAAGGTGATTGTGGACAACACCACGATGACCCCGCTGATGCAGCGCCCGCTGGATTTGGGGGCGGATTTGGTGGTGGCGGCCGATACCAAGGCCCCTGCAGGGCATGGCGATGTGCTGTTTGGCCATGTGGCGGGGCGGGAACGCGGCCCTGATGACGCGCGTGGGCGATTGGCGGCGCATGTCGGGGGCCATTCCCAGCCCGTTCGACGCATGGCTGGTGCATCGCGGGCTGGAGACCTTGGAGGTTCGACTGGCCCGCATGTGCGCCAACGCAGGCGAGATTGCGCGGCGGCTGCAAGGGCACAAAGCGTTGGTTTCGCTGCGCTATTTGGGGCTGCCTGATGATCCAGACCATGCGTTGGCTGCGCGGCAGATGGCGGGGTTTGGCTTTTTAATCGGGATGACATTCCCAGATGAGGCCAGCGCGGAAGGGTTCCTTGCGCGCTGTCCGATGGTGGCGCAGGCGACCAGCTTTGGCGGGGTGCATACCTCGGGCGAGCGGCGCGCGCGTTGGGGCGAGGCGGTGCCATTGGGATTTGTGCGCCTGTCGGTCGGCATCGAGCCGCTGGAGCCTTTATGGGCGGCGATTTCGGGCGCGCTAGAGGGCTAATCCGCGCCGCGTTAAAGGGCGGCGATGATGCGGGCAGCCTCGGCCTTGGGGTCGGCGAGTTTGCGGCGATCCTCGCCCGGAAAGAACCGCGCGCGGGTGGCGGTGGCCATGGGCGCTGGCGTGTCGATCATCACGCGCGGGCCTGTGCGCATTGTTTCCGCCGCCCAAGACCGCGCCAGCGCGATTTGCGCCGATTTGCTGGCCCCATAAGCGGCAAAGAATTTCTCGCCCCCGCGCGGATCGTCAACAAACAGCGCTGTGCCTGACCGCCGCTTGGCAAAAGCAAATCGACCATCGGGATCAGGCTGCCTGTGGCGCGGATATTGGTGGCGATGGATTTGTCCCAATCTTTTGCGTCCAGCGAGCCTGCGGGGGATAGCGGGGCGATGCACCACGCCACACGCGCGCCACACAGATGCGCTGCGCCCCAGCGATGCCGAGTGGATGCTCCAGGCGCCCATGCCAGCATCGCGCCATCGTCGGTGATGTCCATCGGGGCCAGCGTCAACGCGCCCGCACCGGGCAAATTTCCGATGCGATTTATGCGGTCGTCAATTCAGGCTGACTGCGAGCAGTGCCACGGCAACCACATGCCTGACCGCGCAGCGCCTTCAAACGCCATTGCCGCGCCAAGCGCTGGCGCGATAAACAAAGATCAGGGCATATGCGCGTTGGTCATGGAATGTCCTTTCAAAAAATGCCGCGCCAGATGTGAGACTTGGGATATTTTAGACAGGGACAAACGGCAAGAGGGCTGCGCGGCTTTACTGCAACGCGCCACGCAGCGGCCCGAGACATTCGGCATAAGCTGTGACGTGGGAAATTATCGAAAGGGCTGCCATAAAGTGGATGATAAGGGGGGCCTTCCCCAATAACGAGCAAGGACATGTGCGATGCAGCGGAAATTCTCGATGGTGAAAAAGGGCAGCCTGCCCGCGCAAGCGAAAGGCCGCGACGATCTTTATGACGTCGCTTTTTCAATGCTGGACGCGTGCATGTTCAGTTTGATGTTTGGGGCGCGTTGGGGAACCTGAAATGTCAGTAGTGGATGCGTCCCGTGTCTGGAAAAATGGCCAAAGGCGCAGAGATCGCAATTGCAGGCTTAGCGGAAAATCTAGATCACCGTTTGCGAGCCAAAGCGCCGTCTGGCGCGGATTACCACGAGCGGCTATAGTGGCTGCCGAAGACTTGATATAACCTTTGGGGGAGACGGGCAAAAGGCAAGGTGATAAAGCTGCCGTACCAGCCTTGAAGGAATCACGGCGTGCAGGCTGGATTTGCCCAGCGGCGTTTGGTGCAGAAAGGGCCCTACTATGGCGATGGCTGGGAACTTGTGTCGCAACTTTGTCGATTATCTGGACGCCCTTAAGCGCCGCCAGGCCAGCAAATTAGTTATTACGAGGCCAGCGCGAGGGGCGCGGCTATTTGGATGAGGCCGTATCGGGATGGCGCGCGGCGGCAGCGGCGGGCGGGCTTGATGCCGCGCAGATGGCCAAAGTGCCAGCCCTACATTGCCGGGGTCTACACAGGGCTTCGCACCCCAGGATTTGGCGGCGATCTCGGACCGCCGTAGCAGTCAATGATGGCGCGTTCGCGCTGTCGGTGTAGCTGGGCTCTGGGATTGCGCTGCGAAAAGGTGCGGTCGACCGCGGAGCGCGCAGATTCACTCTACAAGACATTTCAAACCCTTCGGCAATTTTATCCGAGGGTGAGACAGGATATTGGCCTGAAAAACAGGCATCGCAATATTGCGGGGCGGCGGCGTTGCGCCCGCCTGCCTCGCCTGCCGCGCGGTAAAGTCCGTCCAGCGAGATGAATTTCAGGCTATCCACCCCGATCCAATCGCGCATTTCTTCCTCGGTCATAGACGCCGCCAGCAGTTTGCTGCGTTCGGGCGTATCAACGCCATAAAAGCAGGGCCAAGCGGTGGGCGGCGAGGCGATGCGAAAGTGCACCTCTGCTGCGCCTGCGTCCAAAATCATATCTTTGATCTTGCGCGAGGTGGTGCCGCGCACCACGCTATCATCCACCAAGATCACCCGCTTGCCCTTGATCAGGGCGCGGTTGACGTTCAGTTTCAGGCGCACGCCCATGTTGCGGATTTGCTCGGTGGGTTCGATAAAGGTGCGGCCCATATATTGGTTGCGGATGATGCCCATCGCATAGGGGATGCCCGATTGCTGGGAATAGCCGATGGCGGCGGGGGTGCCACTGTCGGGCACGGGGCAGACCAGATCGGCGTCAACTGGGGCCTCAATGGCCAGCTCTACCCCAATTTGGCGGCGGGTTTCATAGACAGATCGCCCGCCAAGGATGCTGTCGGGGCGGCTGAAATAGACATGCTCAAAGATGCAAAAGCGCGATTTGGCAGGGGTGAAGGGGCGGGTCGAGGAGACTTTGCCATCTTCGATCACCACCATTTCGCCCGGCTCAATCTCGCGTACGAATTCCGCGCCGATGATATCCAGCCCGCAAGTTTCGGACGACAGCGCCCAAGCACTATCGCCAATGCGGCCCAAAACCAGCGGGCGCACACCCAGCGGGTCGCGCACGCCGATCAGCTTGGTGCGCGTCATCGCGACCACGGAAAACGCCCCTTCGCAGCGGCGCAGCGCGTCTTTGATGCGTTCGGAGATATTCGATTGGATCGAGCGCGCCATCAGATGGATGATGCATTCGCTGTCGGATGAGGATTGAAAGATTGACCCCCTCTCGATCAATTCGCGGCGCAGGGCGGCGGCGTTGGTGAGGTTGCCGTTATGGGCAATCGCCGCCCCGCCCATGGAAAATTCGCCAAAGAATGGCTGCACATCGCGGATGGCGGTAGCCCCCTTTGACCCTGCGGTGGAATAGCGCACATGGCCGATGGCCAGTTGCCCCGGCAGCGTGTCCATCACATCGGCTTTGGTGAAATTATCGCGCACATAGCCAAAGCGGCGGGCGGAATTAAAGCCCGTTTCAGGATCATAGCTGACAATGCCGCCCGCCTCTTGCCCGCGATGTTGCAGCGCGTGCAGGCCAAGGGCGACGAAATTAGACGCATCTTTGATGCCAATCACGCCGAAAATACCGCATTCCTCTTTCAGCTTATCATCGTCGAATGGATGAGACAGGAAAGGGCGCATGGGATCTCCGATATGCTGGACGCTCGTCAAAAAGGGGGCCGTGGCCCCCCGCAGATTAGTTTGAAACGGCAGGCGAGGTGATGGGCGCGCCGCAAGATGCCGTCAGTTCGGCATAGCGCGATACCAGCCAGCCTGGGGCCTCGTTTGGAACGGCCTCGTCCAGATTGCCTTGAAAGGCTGCAAAGATTTTGGCGCTGCGCGATTCGTCGATCATCGCGGCAGAACCGTCTGGCATCACGCGGTCATAGACCAGCAGCGCCACACCCACCAAAAGGATGCCGCGCAGCGCGCCGAACAAAAAGCCAAGCCCCTGATCAAGCCCGCCAAGGGCCGAGCGTTGGATGAAAGATGACAGCAGCGGCGTGAAAACAGCCGCCAAGATCAGGCCAACGGCGAAAACGGCGGCAAAGGCCGCGATGATCGACAATTCGCAGCTTTCGCCCAAAAAATCGCCCACAACGGGAATTTCGCGCACCAAGGGTTGCGCCAGTCCTGCAAAGGCAAAGGCCAATATCGCGGCCCCAACCCAGCCTAAAATCGCCATACCCTCGCGCACCAGCCCGCGTGAATAGGCCAGCAGCGCCGATAGCACAATGACAGCGGCCACGCCTGCATCGACAATTGTAAATCCGTCCATTGACATCTCCTTGGCTGGGGCGCGTTGCCCCTAGCCTGCCCCAAACATCTCGCCCACAAATGCCGTTAGATCGGACATTTGCCGCACCGCCATAGCACCTTGCGATCCCAGTTTCGACCCCTTTGGTGCGATGGCTTGGGTAAAACCCAATTTTGCCGCTTCTTTCAAGCGGTTTTCGGTCTGACCCACGGGGCGCAGTGCGCCAGACAAAGAGATTTCGCCAAACAGCACAGATTCTGGCGGCAGCGCCACATCTTCGCGCGCGGATAGAATGGCCGCGGCCACGGCCAAATCTGCGGCGGGTTCCGTCACCCGCATCCCGCCTGCGACATTTAGAAACACGTCCAGCCCCGCAAAGGGAATGCCGCAGCGCGCCTCTAGCACGGCCAGAATCGTCGAGAGCCGTCCAGAATCCAGACCCACCACCGTGCGGCGCGGGGTGCCAAGGGGAGAGGGCGCGACAAGGGCCTGAATTTCGGTCAAGACGGGGCGGGTGCCCTCGATGCCAGCAAAAACGGCCGAGCCTGCGGTGGGTTGGCCGCGTTCGGATAGGAAAAGGGCGGATGGATTGGCCACTTCGGCCAGACCATCCCCTGTCATTTCAAACACGCCTATTTCATCGGCGGGGCCAAAGCGGTTTTTCACCGCGCGCAGGATGCGAAATTGATGGCCGCGCTCGCCTTCGAAATAAAGGACGGTGTCAACCATATGTTCCACCACGCGGGGGCCTGCAATTTGCCCGTCTTTGGTGACGTGGCCCACCAAAATCACCGCCACGCCGCGCCGTTTGGCAAAGGTGACAAGTTCGTGCGCTGCGGCGCGCACTTGGGACACCGAGCCAGGCGCGCTGTCCACCGTGTCCAGCCACATGGTTTGGATGGAATCGATGATGGCAAGCTGGGGGCGCTCGACGTCGAGGGTGGTTAGAATATCGCGCAGATTGGTCTCTGCGCCCAATGCAACGGGGGCGGCGGTCAGGCCCAATCGCTGCGCGCGCATTTGCACTTGGGCGGCGGCCTCCTCGCCCGAGATATACATCGCTTTCACCCCTTGGCGTGACGAATTGGGGCGCGCGAAACTGGCGGCGGCCTGCAACAAAAGGGTGGATTTGCCAATCCCCGGATCGCCGCCGACAAGGATGGCAGAGGCTGGCACCAGCCCGCCGCCCAAGACGCGGTCTAGTTCGGCAATGCCAGAGGACACACGCGGCGGCGCATCGGCCTGCGTGGCAAGGTCGGTAAGGTGGATGGCGCGGCCCTTACCGCCCAAGGCTTTCGGGCCAGCCGATAACGGGGCCTCCTCGACCAGCGTGTTCCACGCGCCGCAGCCTTCGCATTTACCGATCCATTTGCGATGCGCCGCGCCGCAGACGGTGCAGGTGAAATTGGGGCTGTTTTTGCTCATGTCGCGGTGATGCCCTGAAACGGGGCGCGGATCAAGGGCGGGGTTTTCGCGCGGACAGCGCCAAGGATGCCAAAATGCAGACGGTAAACAGATATAGGCCCCAAGCGGGGCGCACCGTGACATGGCCTGCCCCCTTGGCGATGACGATATAAAGGGCAATCAGGAAGATGTCAGCCATGGCAAGTTTGCTGGCCAAATGCAGGGCAGGAGCGGCGCTTGCGGGAAGGCGCTGATAGGTTTGCGCCAGCATCGCCGCCAGTTTGGCATAGGGCGCGATGATGGCAAATAGGGTGACGATGGCCGCCAGCCAGATGTCAGATTGCCAAAGCTCTATCAGACCCGACAGGATCGAGATTTCCTGCATCCCAAAAATAGGCAAGATGGCCGCCCGCATCAGGGGCGCGGCCCAAGCGATGGGAAAGGCGATCAGCAAGGCAAGGATGATGGCGCGGTGAAAGCTGGGGCTGCGCATCAGCGCACCGATTCAATCGGCCCTTCGCTGCGGCCATGGATGAATTGGCTTACATAAGGATCGGCGCAGCTGTCCATATCTGCCACGGGGCCCGTCCATTGAATAACCCCGCCATGCAGCATGGCGACGTTATCGGCAATGGCGCGCACCGATGACATATCATGCGTGATGGTCATTGCCGTCGCCCCCATTTCCACCACAATCTCGCGGATCAGGGCGTTGATCACGCCCGACATGATCGGATCAAGGCCCGTGGTGGGTTCATCAAAAAAGATGATCTCAGGCTCGGCTGCGATGGCGCGCGCAAGGCCCACGCGCTTTTGCATCCCGCCCGACAGCTCGGCGGGCAGTTGGTCGGCGACAGCGGGTTTCAGCCCGACGCGGCGCAGCTTTTCGATGGCAATCGTGCGGGCCTCCTCGCGCGGGCGGGCAAGGGGGCCGCGCATAAGGCGAAAGGCGACATTTTCCCAGACCTTCAGGCTGTCAAACAGCGCGCCGCCTTGGAAGAGCATGCCGAAACGGGCCAGAAACGCCTCGCGCTCGGTTTTCAAAACGTCCACACCGTCCAGCGCGATCACGCCGCTATCGGGGCGCACCAGCCCAAGGATGGATTTCAGCAGCACCGATTTGCCCGTGCCAGACCCGCCGATCACCACCATCGAGGTGCCGCGATCAATGGTTAAATCGACCCCGCGCAGAACCGCGTTGGTGCCGAATGTTTTGTGAACGTTTGACAGGGTGATCATGATGCGAACAACACCGATGTCAGGATGAAGTTCGCCGCCAAGATCAGGATGGATGCGCTGGCCACCGCGCCCTTGGTCGCCCCGCCCACACCCTGCGCGCCGCGCCCTGAATTCATGCCGTAATAACAGCCAATCAGCGTGGCGATAAAGCCAAACACCGCACCTTTGATCAAGGATGATACAACATCGGGCATCTGCAAAAACTCGACAGTGTTTTTGATGTAAGACGCAGGGTTAAAGCCCAGCTGCCCCGTGGCCACCAAAAAACCGCCCATGATGCCGATAATATCGCCAATGCCCACCAGCAAAGGCACGCACAAAAACCCCGCCAGCACGCGCGGCACGGTGAGGTATTGCATCGGGTTGGTGGATAGGGTGACAAGGGCGTCTAGCTGCTCGGTCACTTTCATCGTGGCAATCTCGGCGGCGATACTAGACGTCACGCGCGCGGCGATCATCAGCCCCACCAGCACGGGGCCAAGTTCGCGCACCATGCCGATGGCCACGATCTGGGGCACCACCGCCTCGGCGGAAAAGCGTTGCCCGCCCGCATAGATTTGCAAGGCCAGCGCCCCGCCTGTGAAGATGGCCGTCAGCCCCACCACGGGCAGCGACAGCCAGCCCACGTTCAAAAGGGCGTGCAAAAATTCGCGCAAGTAGAACGGCGCGCGGGCAATGGCGGCGCAGGTTTGCGCGGCGTAAAGGGCGATGCGGCCCAGCGCAGCAAGGGCGGCCAAAACGGGGCGGCCCAAGGCGGCTAGGCTGGCGGTGAGGGCCGCCATGCTAAAGCCCCCCCATCACATAGCGGCGCTGATAGCGGGGGCCTAAAGAGGTTAGGATTTCATAGCCAATGGTGCCCGCCACTTCCGCCAGTTGATCCACGCCCTGATGCGGGCAGATGATGTCTAAATGCGAGGGGATTTGGGCCAGATGGGTGATATCAACGGTGATCAAATCCATGGAAACGCGGCCAATCAGCGGGCAAGGGGTGTCGCCATCCCACAGCGTTGCGCGCCCCGATAGGCTGCGCAGCAGTCCGTCGGCATAGCCGCCCGACACAGTGGCGGTGACGGAAGGCAGGTCTGCCGTCCAACCTTGGGCATAGCCCACGGTTTCGCCCGCATTGACCATATGGGTTTGGATCACAGGCAATGACAGGCGCACCGCAGGGGTGGCAGCGGTAAAGGGCGCGCCGCCATATAGGCCCACGCCGGGGCGCGTCAGGTCAAAGTGATATTTCGGCCCCAGCAAAATCCCGCCCGTGGCGGCCAAGCTGCGCGGCACGCCCGTGCCTGTCGTCATCGCTTGGAATAGGATCAGCTGGCCATGGTTCATTGGGTTCTCAGGCTCGTCCGCGCAGGCAAGGTGGGACATGATCAGCTCGGGCCCTGCGTCCAAAACAAAGGGGGCGACGGCCTCCCATTCGGGCTCTTTCATGCCAAGGCGATTCATGCCCGTGTCCAGCTGGATGCCAAAACCCGCGCCCGGAAGCGATTCCAAATGGCGGGTGATTTGGTCGATAGAGTTCAGCATGGGGGTCAAATCCAGATCACCGATCATCTCGGTATCGCCCGCCATATGGCCCGACAGGATGTTGACCTGCGGGCCAGGGCCCAGCGTTTGACGCAAAATCGCACCTTCCTCGGCGGTGGCAACAAAAAAGCGGCGCGCGCCCGCGCCTGCCAGCGCGCGCGCCACGCGCCCCACACCGCAGCCATAGGCATCGGCCTTGACCACAGCCGCCGTTTGCACGCCAGATGCCGAGGCGCGATCCAAGCTGCGCCAGTTGGCCGCGATGGCCTCTAGGTCAATTGTCAAAATTCCCGTTCCCATGCCCCCCGTTTTCACCGCTGCGCGCGCGGGGTCAAGGGAATTTTCCCGCGCGCAGTCAGAGGCAAAGAAATCGTTCAAATTTTAGCGCTTAACGGGCTGTTCTCTTTGTTCGCTGGCGAAGGCGGGCAAACAAGCGGGGGCGCTGAGATAATGGGTATGGGTGGTTTTGGGCCGTGGCGGCGTCGGCGCGTGTTGGACGCCGTTGTTGCGCTGGATGATCATGCGGGCGATGTTGCGTCTTTGGGCGCGGTATCGCTGAGCGGGCAATTGCCACGCGCGGGTTTGACCTTGGCACTGGGCGGGCTGCTTTTGTGGCTGTTGTCGCAGCGGGTGGCCGATTTGGATTTTGCCGCCGTGGCCGCAGCGATCGCGGGGACAGCCCCGCATGCTTGGGCAGCGGCGGCGGCGCTGACCGCCATCGCCTTTTGGGCCGTCGGCCGATATGATGCGCTGCTGCATCGCCATTTTGAAACGGGTGTGGCCCCAAGCCGTGCGCGCGCGGCTGGCATCAGCGCGATTGCTGTCAGCCAAGTGTTGGGAATGGGTATGGTGACGGGGGCGATTTTGCGCTGGCGGATGCTGCCCGAACAATCGCTTTGGCAGGTTTCGCGTCTGACACTTGCGGTGGCGCTGTCCTTTTTGGCGGGCTGGGCGATTGTCGCTGGTGTCATTTTGCTGGTTGGCCCTGCGCATTATGCATGGCCAGCGTTTGGCGTTTTGGGGCTGGCGGCGGCAGGTGCAGCGCTGGCGGTCTTGCGCCCCAATGCGCCATTTCGCTGGCCCAATTTGATGACAATGTCGGGCGTGCTAGGGCTGTGCGCGCTGGATACATTGGCCGCTGCGTCGGCGCTATATGTGTTGCTGCCACCATCAATGGCCTTGCCCTTTGCCACCTTGCTGCCTGCCTTTTTGCTGGCCTATGGGGCGGGGCTGGTGTCTGGCACACCGGGGGGGATTGGCGCGTTTGAATTGGCGCTGCTGGCGTTGTTGCCGCCCCAGTCCAACGCGCCCATATTGGCGGCGGTGATTGCGTGGCGACTGGTCTATTTCGTTTTGCCCGCGCTTTTGGGGGCCGCTTATGATGCGCGTCACGCGCGCAGCTCATCGTGGCGCGTGCGCAGCGATTTGATACGCAGCGATTTGATACATTGGGCGCATTTGCCAATGCGCAGGATTTGCGCGGGGCCGCAGTGCCGGCGGAAATCGGGCTGATGGCGCAGGGTCAGCATCAGATTTTGGCGCGATGTGTGGGCGCGGGTGCGCCGCTGGCGCAGATGATTTCGGTGCGCGGACATGTTACGGTAGGACTATTGGACCCGATCTGCGCACCAAAGCTTGGTCCGCGCAGATCGGCTGTGACACTGCTAGAGGCAGCGGCGCAAGCGTCGGGGACATGGCCTGCGCTGTACAAGGTTGGCGCGGGCATGGCGGCGGCGGCGCGCGCAAAGGGCTGGCGCTGCGCACGCATTTCGCGCGAAGGCGTGATTGACTTGCGAGAGTATGATCTGGCCGCCCCCGCGCGCGCGGGGCTGCGCCGCAAATTGCGCCGCGCCGAGACGGCAGGTGTGCGTGTCCAGTTGGCGCAAAACTCTGCGCTGCCGCTGGCGGAAATGGCCGCCCTTTGTGCCGAATGGGCGCGCGCGCACGGCGGCGAGCGCGGCTTTTCCATGGGGCAGTTTGACCCTGACTACATCGCGCAGCAACGGATCTATGTGGCGCGTATTCACGGCAGGCTTGCAGGCTTTGTCACGCTGCACAGCGGTCTGGGGCTGGGCGGGCCGGCGCAAGAGTGGACATTGGATTTGATGCGCCACGGGGCAGACCTACCCGATGGGGCCATGCATGCGCTGGTGCATCTGGCCATTATGGACGCGCAGCGTTGCGGTATTTCCCGCCTATCGCTGGCGGCTGTGCCAGAGGCGGCGTTTGGGGCGCACCATGGCCGTCTTGCCGCCGCGCTGGCGCGAATTTTGGGATTGGACGCTGGGCGCGGGCTGCGCCGATTCAAGGACGCCTTTGCCCCCGATTGGCAACCGCGGTATCTGTGCGCGCCGCATATGGCGGCGCTTGTGGTTGCGGCGGCTTCGATTTGGCGGGCCGTCGTGAGAGGTGCCCCCTGCGCAAAGACCGCTGCGAAACCTGCGCCTTGCGCGCATAATCGGTTTGCCCTGCGCGCGGGTATCTGGCAAGGAAGGGCATAAGTTTCGCCAGCAAAGGGGCCCAAGACCATGCCGCAAGACGCACTTTCCAAACTGCTTGTCAGCCGCGATTGGCTGTTGGCGGATGGGGCTACGGGAACCAATTTGTTCAATATGGGCCTGTCGTCGGGCGAGCCTCCCGAACTTTGGAATGTCGATCAGCCGCAAAACATCCGCACGCTGTACAAAGGCGCGGTGGATGCGGGGTCTGACATCTTTCTTGACTAACACTTTTGGCGGTAACGCCAGCCGTCTTAAGTTGCACGGCGCGCAGGGTCGCGTGCGCGAATTGAACCGTGTCGGGGCCGCAATTGGCCGCGAGATTGCCGATAGCGCTGGGCGCGTGGTGGTGGTTGCGGGATCAGTTGGCCCCACGGGCGAGATTTTCGAGCCGATGGGCACGCTGACCCACGCCATCGCCGTCGAGATGTTTCACGAACAAGCCGAGGGGCTGAAAGAGGGCGGGGCAGATGTCTTGTGGGTGGAAACCATTTCCGCCTCTGAAGAGTACGCCGCCGCCGCCGAGGCCGCTAAACTGGCAGGCATGCCATGGTGCGGCACAATGAGCTTTGACACCGCAGGGCGCACGATGATGGGCGTGACATCGGCCACGATGACGGAAATGGTGGAAAAGCTGGCCTTTCCGCCGCTGGCTTTTGGGGCAAATTGCGGGGTTGGAGCGTCCGATTTGTTGCGCACCGTGATGGGGTTTGTCACCGCTGGCACGCAGCGCCCTGTGATTGCCAAGGGCAATGCGGGCATTCCGAAATATCACGACGGCCATATCCATTACGATGGCACGCCCGAGTTGATGGGCGAATACGCGGTGCTGGCGCGCGATGCGGGCGCGCGGATCATCGGCGGCTGCTGCGGAACCATGCCCGATCATTTGCGCGCCATGCGCCGCGCGCTGGAAGAAACACCCAAAGGCGCCCCGCCTGGATTGGACGAGATTGCCGCCAAGCTGGGCGCATTCTCGTCTGCTTCGGATGGCACAGGGGACACATCGGGCGAGCCAAAAAGAGAACGTCGCGGGCGGCGCGGCTGACAGGGGGCGCTCGCGCCCCCTCGACGCGTGCCGCGTCTCACCCCCGAGGATATTTTCAGAGCAAGGAAGCGGGCAGAAAGGTGCCGGGGGTATTCTGGGCGCGCCTCTTGCCGCGCCATATCCATCCGCCGCCCAAGACGCGGCTACTGTCTTCTTGATAAAAGACGCAGGCTTGACCAGCAGAGACGCCATCTTCTGGGGTCATCAACTCGACCGTCGCTTCGGTTTCAGAAATGGGGCGCAATAGGGCCGCGCGCGGGGGGCGGGTCGAGCGCACTTTCACTTCGATCGACCATTCGGGGCGCGATGTGAAAGGCGCATCGCCCAGCCAGTTGATCTCGCGCAAAGGGATGGTGCGGATCGAAAGTGAGTCTTTGGGGCCAACCACAACTTGGCGCAGCTCTGGATTGAGTTTGACCACGTAAAGCGGATCCGCCATGCCGCCTATGCCAATGCCTTTGCGCTGACCGATTGTATAGTGAATGACGCCGTTATGTTGGCCCAAAACGCGGCCCGCCTCATTGACAATATCGCCAGGCTCGGCACTGCCAGGGCGCAGTTTTTCGATCACCGCGGCATAGTTGCCATTCGGGACAAAGCAGATATCCATGCTGTCAGGTTTGTCCGCCACGGGCAGACCATAGTGCTGGGCCAGCGCGCGGGTTTCGGATTTTGACATCAAATGCCCCAAGGGAAAGCGTAAAAAATCCAGCTGCTCGGCGGTGGTGGAGAACAGAAAATAGCTTTGATCGCGGGCCGGATCGGCGGCGCGGTGCAGTTCGGGCACGGCGCCCATTTTGCGTTGGATATAGTGGCCTGTGGCCATGCAATCTGCATCTAAGTCCTTGGCCGTGCGAAGTAAATCTTTGAACTTCACGCGCTCATTGCACCGAATGCAGGGCACGGGGGTGGCCCCTGCCAGATAGGCATCTGCAAATTCTTCGATCACCGCTTCGCGGAAGGTGTTCTCATAATCCAGCACATAATGGGGAAACCCCATGCGTTCGGCCACGCGGGCGGCGTCGGCAATATCGCGCCCAGCGCAGCAAGCGCCTTTTTTCGCCAGTGCGGCGCCATGGTCGTAAAGTTGCAGCGTGACCCCCACAACATCGTAGCCCTGTGCGGCCAGTTGGGCTGCCACAACCGAGCTGTCGACCCCGCCAGACATGGCCACAACCACACGCGTTTCATGCGGCGGCTTGGCAAATCCAAGCGAGTTGAGGGGGACGTCGCGCATGAGGTTTCCAATATCAGGGGCAAATTGTGGCAATCCATCGGCAATATAGGAAAATGCTACATACTCTCAACCCCTGTGTTCACGCTTGATTAAGGCGCGCGCGGCATTGTTAGCGCAATGAACGAGGATGACCCGATGTATCTGAAAAAAGTTGACGGGCCACGGCAGGTGGCCTTGCCTGATGGAACTATTCTAACCCGTGCCGATTTGCCCCCGCCTGATACGCGGCGCTGGGTCGCGTCGCGCAAGGCAATTGTGGTCAAGGCGGTGAAATATGGACTGTTGAGCGAATCAGAGGCGATAGAGCGCTATGCGCTGTCGGCGGAAGAGTTTGAACTGTGGGTTTCGGCGATCGAAACCCATGGCGAAAAGGCCCTGCGGGTGACGACAATTCAAAAATATCGACAACTTTAGATTGTTTTTGACAATAGCTCTGCCAAGGTAACCAGCAGTTAACTAATTCGCGGCAATGATGTTAACGAAGATGGTCATAGACGGAGAATCCGACGTGCGTATTTTATTGGTAGAAGACGACCCAACCACATCGCGCAGCATCGAGCTGATGTTGACTCATGCCAATTTGAACGTTTTTTGCACCGATATGGGCGAAGATGGGATAGATCTGGCGAAACTTTATGATTACGATCTGATTTTGTTGGATCTTAATCTACCCGATATGAGCGGGCACGAAGTGCTGCGCCTATTGCGGCAGGCCCGAATTGAGACGCCGATCCTTATCTTGACGGGCGCAGATGATACCGACAACAAGATCAAAAGTTTTGGCTTTGGCGCAGATGATTATCTGACCAAACCCTTTCACCGCGAAGAATTGGTGGCGCGTATTCACGCCATCATTCGCCGTTCCAAAGGCCATAGCCAATCCGTGATCCGCACGGGCGACGTGAATGTAAACCTCGATGCCAAGACGGTAGATGTTGGCGGTGCGGCGGTGCATTTGACGGGCAAAGAATATCAAATGCTGGAACTTTTGTCGCTGCGCAAAGGCACCACGCTGACGAAAGAGATGTTTTTGAACCATCTTTATGGCGGGATGGACGAGCCAGAACTGAAGATTATCGACGTGTTCATTTGCAAGCTGCGCAAGAAATTGGCCGAGGCGACGGGCGGGCAAAACTATATCGAAACCGTCTGGGGGCGCGGCTATGTTCTGCGCGAACCTGTGGTGGGCGATGCCCCGCGACTGGCGGCCAGCGCCTGAACTTTTTGGCTGCGCACTTTACCTCATCCCCTGCGCCGCCTAAGTTGGCGCGGCAGGAGGAGGGGGCGTGAAAAGAATGTGCAAGACATCGACATTCGCAAATTGACCGAAAATCAGGCCCGCGCAGAGACTGGAGGCGCTGCGCGCAGGATTGATGCCGCAAATACCGCCTATCACCGTGATGACGCCCCTGACATCTCGGACGCCGAATATGACGGCCTAAAACAGCGGCTTTTGACAATTGAGGCGCAGTTTGCCGATCTGCGGTCTGCGGCCAGTCCCAGCCAAAAGGTGGGTGCGGCCCCTGCTGATGGATTTGGCAAAGTCACCCATGCCGTGGCGATGTTATCACTCGAGAACGCGTTTGCTGCCGAAGATGTCGACGAATTCGAATCCCGCATTCGCAGCTTTTTGAATTTTGATGGTCCGTTGGCATTTACCGCCGAACCAAAGATTGACGGGCTGTCCTTGTCATTGCGCTATGAAAACCGCCGTCTCGTCACAGCGGCCACGCGCGGCGACGGGGCAGTGGGGGAAAATGTCACGGCGAATGTCGCCCATATCGCCGATATTGCGCAAACCCTGCCCGCCAGCGCCCCTGATTTGATCGAGGTGCGAGGCGAAGTCTACATGTCGCACGCTGATTTTGCAGCTTTGAATGCGCGTCAGGCGCAGGTGGGCGAAAAAACCTTTGCCAACCCACGCAATGCCGCCGCAGGGTCTTTGCGCCAGCTAGATGCGAACATCACCGCCGCGCGCCCTTTACGGTTTTTCGCCTATGCCTTGGGGGCGATGTCCGCACCTTTGGCCGATACGCAGTTTGGGGCCATCGCGCGGCTGGCCGACTTTGGATTTGCCACCAATCCATTGACCAAACTATGCCAAAATGCCACGGATTTGCTGGCCCATTACGCGCAGATCGAACAGCTGCGCGCGGATCTGGGCTATGACATCGACGGCGTCGTCTACAAAGTGAATGATCTGGCGCTGCAGACGCGGCTTGGCTTTCGCGCGACAACCCCGCGCTGGGCGATTGCGCATAAATTCCCCGCCCAGCTGGCATGGACGCATCTGGAGGCCATAGATATTCAAGTGGGCCGCACGGGTGCGCTATCACCTGTCGCGCGGCTGACCCCGGTCACGGTGGGCGGGGTCGTCGTCTCGAACGCGACGCTGCACAACGAGGATTACATCGCAGGGCGGGATTCGCGCGGCGCGCCCATCCGCGAGGGGCGCGATTTGCGGGTGGGTGATTGGGTGCAGGTCTACCGCGCGGGCGATGTGATCCCGAAAATCAACGATGTCGATCTGGCGCGCAGGCCCAAGGCGTCCCTTCCCTACACGCCTTGCGAAACCTGCCCCGAATGCGGCAGCCCCGCCCACCGATGGCCTGGCGATTCGGTGCGCCGCTGCAGCGGAGGGCTGATTTGCCCCGCGCAGGCGGTAGAGAGGTTGAAACATTTCGTCGCGCGCGGGGCCTTTGACATCGAAGGCCTGGGCGCCAAGCAGATCGAGATGTTTTACAACGACGCAGTGCTGCCGATCAAAACCCCCGCTGATATTTTTACCCTCGCGCAGCGTGACGGTGCTAACCCCCTGCAAAAATTGAAAAATCGTGATGGATTTGGCGAGGTTTCGGCAGCAAAACTTTTTGCCGCTATAGATGCGCGGCGCGGCATTGGTCTGGATCGGCTGATCTTTGCCCTTGGCATTCGCCATGTCGGCGAAGTGGCGGGCAGCGTTTTGGCGCATCACTATGGCAGTTGGTCCGCGCTGGCGGCCGCGCTGGATGCCATTGCGCGTGATGCGGATTTGCGCGGCGAAAACCCCGAATGGCGCGCGCTGACAGCGATTGATGGGGTGGGGGCCGTGTTGGCAAATTCGCTGTTAGAGACCTTCCAAAACCCCACCGAACGCGCGGCGATTGACGCGCTGATTGCCCAGCTTGACATCCAGCCGCCCCCCGCCCGCGCCACACAAGGCAGCCCCGTGGCGGGCAAAACCGTTGTTTTCACTGGCACTTTGGAGAAACTCTCGCGTGCCGAGGCCAAGGCACAGGCGGAACGATTGGGCGCGAAAGTGGCGGGATCGGTTTCGGCCAAGACCGATATTTTGGTCGCAGGACCAGGGGCGGGATCGAAACTGAAAGAGGCAGAAAAGCACGGGGTTCAGGTTTTAGATGAAGAGGCGTGGCTGACGCTGATAGCCCCCTCATCATGAGCCGCCCCGAAATCCTATTCCCGCTGTTCGCCGATTTGGAGACGCTGGGCGGCGTTGGCCCCAAAACCGCGCAGGCACTTGCGGGTTTGGGCGTGCTGCGGCCCAAGGATTTGCTGTATTTGCTGCCCGTATCGGGGGTGGATCGCACGCGCAAAAACACTGTCCGCGATGTGGTGCCGCCCGCTGTGGTGACGGTCGAGGTGACGGTTGGCAGCCATTTTCCGCCCCGTGGCAAGGGGCCTTACCGCATCATGGTGCGCGATTCGGCGCTGGAATTTCAGCTGGTTTATTTCCATGCGCGCGGCGATAGTTTGCAGCGGTTGCTGCCGACAGGGCAGCGGCGGCTGGTGTCGGGCAAGGTGGAAATTTTCGACAGCATCGCGCAGATGCCCCACCCCGACCATGTTTTGCGCCTTGAAGAGGCGGGGCAACTTGCGGCCTTTGAACCCGTTTATCCGCTGACGGCAGGGGTTACGCAAAAGCAAATTGGCAAAGCGGCCGCTTCGGCGCTGGCGCGCGCGCCTGATCTGCCCGAATGGATCGACGCTGCGCAGAAATCGCGCGAAGGCTGGCCCGATTGGCAGGACGCCTTGCGCGCGGCCCATGCGCCAAGCAGCCCCGAGGCGCTGCACCCTGCCCATCCCGCCCGCGCGCGCCTTGCTTATGACGAGATGTTCGCCCATCAGGTCACCTTGGCGATGGCGCGGTCGAAAATGCGGCGGGGAAAAGGGCGCTCTAGCGTTGGCACGGGTGCGCTGCAAGCGCGCGTTTTGGCCAGCCTGCCCTATGTGCCGACGGGCGCGCAGACCCGCGCCGTGGCGGAGATTGCCGCCGATTTGGCCAGCGCGCAGCGGATGAACCGCCTGTTGCAAGGCGATGTGGGGGCGGGCAAAACGCTGGTCGCCTTTATGGCGCTGCTGATCGCGGTGGAGGCGGGCGGGCAGGGCGCGCTGATGGCACCCACCGAAATTTTGGCCCGCCAACACGCCGAAGGGCTGGCCCCCTTGGCGGCAGCGGCGGGCATTCGGCTGGCGGTTCTGACGGGCCGCGACAAGGGAGGCGAGCGCGCGGAAAAGCTGCGCGCGCTGGCCGATGGCAGCATTGATATTTTGGTCGGAACCCATGCTATTTTCCAAAAAGATGTGGAATTTCATGATCTTCGATTGGCCGTGGTGGACGAGCAGCACCGCTTTGGCGTGGCGCAGCGGATGGAGCTGGGGGCCAAAGGCGCGGCGGCGGATGTTTTGGTTATGACGGCCACGCCCATCCCGCGCAGCCTTGCGCTGGCAAGCTACGGCGATATGGATGTGTCGGTTTTGGATGAAAAACCAGCGGGGCGAAAGCCGATCAAGACTGCGCTGATCCCCACAAATCGGCTGGATGAGGTGACGGCGCACCTGTCCCGTGCGATTGGCGAGGGGCGGCAGACCTATTGGGTTTGCCCGCTGGTGGACGAATCCGAAGTGGTCGATCTGGCCTCGGCGGAGGTGCGCTTTGCGGCGCTGCGGGCGCAGTTCGGGGATAAGGTCGGGCTGGTGCATGGCCAGATGCCCCCCGCCGAAAAGGACGCCGCCATGGCGCGGTTTGTGGCGGGGGAAACGGCGGTTTTGGTCGCCACAACGGTGATCGAAGTGGGCGTGAACGTGCCCAATGCGACGATTATGGTGATCGAGCGGGCAGAGACCTTTGGCCTTGCGCAGCTGCACCAATTGCGGGGCCGCGTGGGGCGGGGCCATGCGCAATCGACCTGCCTGCTGCTGTATCAGGCCCCTTTGTCCGAGACGGCGGCGCGCCGCCTAAAGGTAATTCGCGAAACCGAGGATGGGTTCAAAATTTCCGAAGAAGATCTGGCCATGCGCGGGGCGGGCGATTTGATTGGCACAGCGCAATCGGGCCTGCCGCGCTTTCGCGTGGCTGATTTGGAAACGCAGGGCGCGCTGATGGCGGTGGCGCAATCGGATGCGCGCGCGCTGCTGGCGGTTGACCCCGATCTGACCAGCCCGCGCGGAATGGCCGCCCGCGCGCTGCTGTGGCTGCTGGATCAAGACCGCGCGATTCGTTTGATTTCCGTGGGTTAGCCTCGCCCGAACGATCGACGTTCCACTTTGTTCACAAATGTTCTTAAAAAGTTCTTGACGAATGGTTAATGATATGAGAACAATACGGCAACAAACATCGGAGGCCGCTATGAAATCCAAAATCAAAACTGCTGCAAAGTATCGCCACGCCGCTTTGATCGAAGATTTGATGGGGGCCGCGTCGCTGTTTGTCCTGCTTTTTGCGGGCCTTGGGTTTTCTGGCCCGTTCTGACTGCTCGTCCTCTTTGCCTGCGTTCTGCTGATCGCGCGCCGTCTGTCCCGTCTGCGCCCTTACGGTCAAGAATGCCACTTCCGCCGCCATCCCTCTGGATGTGCGGCGGTTTTTTTAGGCGCGGGCGGCGTTCAACGTAGCGTCGATGCAAAGTAGGATCGAGGCGTGGCGGTTTTTGTAGCCGCGCGCGGCGCGCAGCACTTCGTAATCTGCAAAGGGGGCGGCGGGGGCGGGGCCATCTGCGGCCAGCATCTGCGCCACTTGGCTGCGCAAGGTGGCGATAGCCTCAACACTTTGTCCAATCACGCCCGCGCCGAAAATGGCGGCTGATGCCTGCCCCAAAGCGCAGGTTTTTACGGATTGTGCAAAATCGGTGATGCGGTCATTTGCCAGTATCACCTCAACCGAAACGGTCGATCCGCAATGAGGCGAGCGTGCAGACCCTGGCGCTCGCGCCGCACCAGCCGGTGTAAATTGCGGGATTTGGGTGGTCAGTTCCAAAATCCGCGCGGAGTAGAGGGAAATCAAATCGCTGTCAGACATCGCTTTTCCTTTGGCTGACAGTAAGATATGCCGTAAATGCGCCGCCGCCAAGGAGTGATCATGTTTGACCCCGCCAGCCTGACCTATGACGCGCATGGGCTGATCCCCTGCATTGCGCAAGATCACGCCACGGGCGAGGTGCTGATGCTGGCGTGGATGAATGCGCAGGCCGTGGCGCAAACGCTGGAAACGGGGCGCGTGACCTATTGGTCACGCTCGCGCGCGGCGTTTTGGGTCAAGGGGGACACCTCGGGCCATGTGCAAAAACTGGTTGATTTGCGCGTGGACTGCGACCGCGATTGTTTGCTGGCGCTGGTCGATCAAACTGGCCCTGCCTGCCATACAAACCGCCAGTCGTGTTTTTACACCGCTGTCCGCGATGGGGCAGAGGTGGAGTTGGCGCGGCCCCTATAGCCCGACCATGCGCCGAATATCTGCTGGGGTGGCGCCTTCGCTGCGGTATTTCGACAACGCGCGGGCATCGTCGCGCTTGGCCAGCCGCTTGCCGTTCTCATCGCGGATCAGGCGGTGGTGGTGGTAGATCGGCGTGGGCAGGTTCAAAGCGGCTTGTAGCAGAACGTGAATGCGGGTGGCGTCAAACAAATCCGCGCCGCGCAGCACATGGGTGACGCCTTGGGCGGCATCGTCCAGCACCACGGATAGGTGGTAAGAGGTGCCCATTTCGCGCCGCGCCAGCACCACATCGCCGATGGTTTGGGTGTAGTCTGCGGCAAAGGTTTTGATCTGCCCCGCCAACCCTGCGCCCGTTTCGGTGAAAATCGTGTCTTGTGTGACCTGGCCGCATATTCAGCCGCAGCGCCGCGTTTTGTGGGCGCGCGCCCGTAGGATGGCAGCGGCAGGTGCCAGGATAAACCGGGCCATCTGGCCCCAAAGCGCCCTCTTGCGGGGCGGACATCGCCGCTTCAATATCTCGCCGCGTGCAGGTGCACCGGTAGAGCAGGCCCTTGTCCCACAGGGTTTGCAAGGCCGTTTCATAGGCGGGTAGGCGGGCGCTTTGGCGCATCACCTCGCCGTCCCACGTGATCCCAAGCCATTGCAAATCATCGTAAATCTGCGCCTCCCATGCGGGGCGGCAGCGGGCGGCGTCGATATCCTCGATCCTCAGCAGGAACGTGCCACCCCGCGCGCGCGCTATGTCATGGGCCAACAGCGCTGAGTAGGCATGACCCAAATGCAGCGGGCCCGTGGGGCTGGGGGCAAAGCGGGTTACGAAATCCATTGGGTAAAGGCCGCCTTGGCGCGGTCGGTATAGGCCTTATAGCGGTCCTTGCGCCCGCGCCGCCCGCCGCGCGCATCGACGGGGGGAAAGAGGCCAAAGTTCACGTTCATCGGCTGAAAGGTTTTTGCATCCGCCCCGCCCGTGATATGGGTGATCAGCGCGCCCATGGCGGTATCGGGCGGGGGCGGGGGCAGGTGGCGGCCTTGCAATTGCGCCGCCGCCATCCGCCCCGCGACAAGGCCCATCGCGGCGGATTCCACATAGCCCTCTACCCCCGTGATCTGGCCCGCAAAGCGGATATTGGGGCGCGATTTCAGCCGCATTTGATCGTCCAGCAAGGTGGGAGAGTTGATGAAAGTGTTGCGATGAATGCCGCCCAGCCGCGCGAATTGCGCGCCCGCCAGCGCGGGGATCATGCGCAAAACCTCCGTCTGCGCGCCGTATTTCATTTTGGTCTGAAAGCCGACGATATTATACAGCGTGCCCAGTTTGTTATCGCGCCGCAGTTGCACCACAGCATAGGGTTTTTCGGGCGAATGCGGGTTGGTCAGGCCCACGGGTTTCATCGGCCCAAAGCGCAAGGTTTCGCGCCCGCGTTCAGCCATCACCTCGATCGGCAGGCATCCATCAAAATAGCCCGCCGTTTCGCCTTCGTGAAATTCTGTCTTTTCGGCGGCCAGCAGCGCGTCGATAAACGCCTCGTATTCAGGGCGGGTCAGGGGGCAGTTCATATAGGCGGTCTGCTCGTCCGCCGTCTCGCCTTTGTCATAGCGTGACTGCATCCAAGCCTTTGTCATATCGACAGAATCAGCATAGACAATAGGGGCGATGGCGTCGAAAAATGCCAAGGCCTCGGCCCCCGTATGCGCGCGGATCGACTGCGCCAGCGCCCCCGAGGTTAGCGGCCCCGTGGCGATGATCCAATGGCCCTGATCGGGCAGCTGCGTGATTTCATCATAGCTGGCGCTGATCATCGGATGGGCCATCAGCCGCGCCGTGACGGTCTGGGCAAATGGGTCGCGGTCCACCGCCAGCGCCCCGCCCGCAGGCAGGCGGTGCTGGGTGGCGGCCTTCATAATCAGCCCGTTTGCCGCGCGCATTTCCCAGTGCAGCAGCCCCACGGCGTTTTGCTCGTCATCATCAGATCGAAAAGAGTTGGAACAGACCATTTCGGCAAAATCGCCTGTTCTGTGGGCAAAGGTGCCAACTTTGGGCCGCATCTCGTGGATCACCACGCGCACGCCCATCTGCGCCGCCTGCCAAGCGGCCTCGGACCCTGCCATGCCGCCGCCGATAATGTGTAATGTATTTTCCATGTCGCTGATTTAGGCCGCTGATGCACAAATGAAAAGCGCAACCTTTGGCCTTGTTCAGCGATGAGGGAAATTGGCTCCGACGGTAGGGATCGAACCTACGACCAATTGATTAACAGTCAACTGCTCTACCTCTGAGCTACGTCGGAACGGTAGGGGGGCGTATAGCAACAGGGATTTCGCACGGCAAGGGGGCAAGGCGCAAATTCTTGGGTTTTCTGGGGGTGGCTTTAGGCAAGGGCGAAAATCGCTTGTGCGTCCGCGTTCGGTTTGCCGAGAACGCGCCGCGTGGCCGCCAGTTCGATCAAATGCGCAAGCACATTTTGCGCCGCAGCTGGCAGCAAGCTGGGGGATATTCGTGTAAAGTTGTGCCGCGATGGTTTGCGCATTGGCAGGGCCAAAGGCTAGGGCGGCCAAAATCTGCGCCTCGCGCTGATTGCGATGCTCGATCAGATCGTTCAACCGCGCTGCGGGGTCTTCGATCACTTCACCGTGTCCGGGCAGATAGCGGGTATAGGGCAGGCCTTGCAATTTGCGTAAAGAGGCGCGGTAGGCGGCCATATCGCCTTGCGGCGGGGTGACGGTGCTGGTGGCCCAGCCCATCACATGATCGCCCGAAAACAGCATATCGCGGTAGCCAAAGCACAAAGTGCCCCTGCATATGGCCGGGGGTGTGAATGGCTGTGATGTCTAGGCCCGCCAGTGTTCAGCTGCGCGCCGTCGGCAAGCACCTGATCGGGTATGTGCAAATGATCAACACCGCCAAGCCCGCCCTCTTGCAGACCGCCCGCAGCGCCGAATGAATAAATCTGCGCGCCCGTTTGCTGCGCCAGTTCTATCGCTGCGCCCGAGTGGTCCAGATGGGCATGCGTGATCAAGATGGCCTGCAATGGCACGCCGCCAAGGTTTGCCGAAATGCCATGGATATGGCTGGGCAACTTGGGGCCTGCGTCCACCAAGACCGCCCCCTGATCACCCAAGATGATGTAGCTGTTGGTGCCCGTTCCCGTCAGGGCGGAGGGGTTTAGCGCCCGCAGCCGCAGAACATTGTTTGCAATTTTGACGGCTGATGGGCTGTGCATTGGGCTTGTTCCGCAGATGGTTTCGCGGCTATCTTGCCACGATGCACCTGAGCCTCAAGCCTTATTTGCCTAAATCCTTATTTGGCCGCGCGGCCCTGATTTTGCTTGTGCCTGTGATTGCGGTGCAGCTGCTGGTTTCGGTCGCGTTCATCCAGCGCCATTATGAAAATGTCACGGTGCAGCTGACCACGGCGGTGACGCGCGATGTCAAGGTGCTGTTGCCCTTGCTGGGTTCAAATGGCCAAAACAGCGAAATGGCAGCTATGGCGCAGGACTTGGCAAAGAGTCTGGGCATCACCTACAGCGAGATCGCAGTGCAGGATTTGCCAGCGGCTGATCTGCTGCCGTTTGTCGATTTGGCAGGGGATGCCATTGTCCGCACTTTGCGGCGCAATTTGGACGGCGTTTTGGCCGTTGATCTGCGCAGCAATCCCGCGCTGGTGCAGTTTTTCGTGGCGCAAGGCGATGCGGCGCTAAAATTCGACATTCCGCGCGGGCGTTTTTCTGCCTCTAATCCGCACCAGCTTTTGGTGCTGATGGTCTTTGCGGGCATTATTATGACTCTGATTTCATTTATGTTTATGCGAAATCAACTGACGCCGATCACCCGCATGGCGGCGGCGGCGGCGGCATTTGGGCGCGGACAGCACGTGCCTTATGCGCCGCGCGGGTCAACCGAGGTGCGCGCAGCGGGCCTTGCATTTTTAGCCATGCGCGCGCGGATCGAGCGGCAGATCGAAAGCCGCACTTTAATGCTATCGGGGGTTAGTCACGACCTGCGCAGCCCTTTGACGCGGCTGAAACTGGGGATCGCGCTGCTGCCCGAAGACGATGACACCCGCGCGCTATTGGCCGATATTGCCGATATGGAGCGTCTGCTAGAAGAGTTTTTGGCCTTTGCGCGCGGCGACGCCATGGAAGAGTCCGTTCCCGCCGACCCCGCCGACGTTTTGCGCAATGTCGTCGCCAAAGTGACGCGGGGCGCAACTGCGGACGCGCCGCCGACAAGCCTGCATCACGTGGATGCTTGCCCGCCCGTGATCATGCGCCCCGAAGCTGTCGCCCGCGCCTTGGAAAACCTGATTGGAAATGCCCAGCGGTTTGGCACACGCATTGATGTCTCGATGATTCTGCGCGGCACTGAAATCGTCTATGTCATCGAAGATGACGGGCCGGGCATACCCGAAGACAAACGCTTGCAGGCGACCGAGCCTTTTGCGCGGCTGGACGCGGCGCGCAATCCCAATCAAGGCGGCGGGGTGGGCCTTGGCCTTGCCATTGCCTCGGACGTGGCGCGCAGCCATGGCGGCGAGTTGACCTTGGGCGATAGCGCGCGGCTGGGCGGTTTGCGCGCCCAATTGCGCCTTGCGCGCGGATGAGGCGAAAGGCGCAGCCCGCGCCTTAGCAATTTGGCACATTCACCGCCAAGCCGCCCAAGGATGTTTCTTTGTATTTCTCGTGCATATCGCTGCCCGTTTGGCGCATGGTCTCGATACAGACATCCAAACTGACCAGATGATCGCCATCGCCGCGCAGGGCAAGGCTGGCGGCAGAGACGGCCTTGATCGCGCCAAGACCGTTGCGCTCGATGCAGGGCACTTGCACCAGACCTTTGACGGGATCGCAGGTCATGCCCAGATGGTGTTCCAGCGCAATCTCGGCGGCGTTTTCGACCTGCTTGGGCGTGCCGCCCATCACGGCGCATAGGCCCGCTGCGGCCATGGCGGCGGCGCTGCCCACCTCGGCCTGACAGCCGCACTCGGCCCCTGAAATGCTGGCATTGTGTTTGACCAGCCCGCCGATGGCGGCGGCGGTTAGCAGGTAATCGTCGATATGCGAAGGCGAGGCGGTGGGCACATGGTCAAGATAATAGCGCAGCACCGCAGGCACCACGCCCGCCGCGCCGTTGGTGGGGGCGGTCACCACTTGCCCGCCCGCTGCGTTTTCCTCGTTCACGGCCATGGCGTAAAGGCTCATCCAATCGTTGATCGTATGGGGGGCGGTCATGTTCAGCCCCGCCTCGGCCAGCAGGGCCTGATGGATGCCGCGCGCGCGCCGCCGCACGTTCAGCCCGCCCGGCAAAATACCCGCGCCGTCCATCCCGCGGGTGATGCAGTCATTCATCGCGGCCCAAATCTGCGCGATGCCTGCGTCCAGCGCGGTCACGCTGCGAAAACGCAGCTCATTCTCACGCTTCATTGCGGCGATGGATTTGCCAGATTTGGCGGCCATATCCAGCATTTCGGCGGCGGTTTCAAATGGGTAGGGCACATTGGCGCGGGCTGCGGATTTGGCGGATTTCGCCTCTGCGGCTTCCTCTTCGGTCAACACAAAGCCGCCGCCGATGGAGTAATAGGTTTGGGTGAAAATCACATCGCCCTGCGCGTCCAGCGCCGACAGGATCATCCCATTGGCATGGCCCGCCAGCGCGGGGCCGTAGTCAAAGATCAAATCGCGCGCGGGGTCAAAGTGCAGCGGGCCAAGGCCCTGCGGCGTGATGGTTTTATCAGCGGTGATTTGCGCGAGCGCGGCCTCGGCCTTTTGCGCATCATAGGTGGCAGGGTCAAACCCCGCCAGCCCAAGGATGGTGGCGCGGTCGGTCGCGTGGCCCTTGCCCGTAAAGGCCAAACTGCCGTGCAGGCTGGCGCGCAATCCGTGGGCGGCAAAGGGCAGGGCGCGCAACCTGTCCAAAAACCGCGCCCCCGCCACCATCGGCCCCATTGTATGCGACGATGACGGGCCGACGCCGATTTTGAACATATCAAAGACGGATAGAAACATGGGGCTCCTTTGACGCCTACAATGGCGCTGCCTTCGGGCGGGGTGGGGTGCTGGGGCGCGGTGAAAATATCCTCGCCCAGACCTTCGGCGCGGGCCGCCTTGCGGGCCGAGGGTCGGATTTGGGTTTGGGCAGCCAAAGCATGCAGGTGTGGCCAGCGCGCCAAATCGAACCATGGGTCTTGGGCGAGGGGATACAGGCGCAGCCAGCGGGCGATGACGCCTGCGTAAAGGGACAAGATTGTGGGGCCATTGTCCCAAAACAGGTTGGGCGCGTTGGTTGCGGCCTGTTCCAACAGATCAAAATGCCCACCCAGTCGGGCCTTTGTGGCGGCGGTAAAGGCAGGCGGCGCAGGATCGCGGCCAGCATATTTGGCGGGATAGAAATGCATACGGCAATCGGCATGAAGGGAATTGGCGATAAAAAACAGCCACTTCAGCCCATCGCCGCGCGCACTCTCGCCCTGCTGCACAAAGATCTGGCGGGGTGGCGCGGGGTGGCTATCGGCCAGATACAGCAAAATGGCCCCCGTCTCGAACATCACGCCATCTTTGGTTTCCAGCGCTGGGATCAGCCCCGTGGGCGCAATCGCGCGGTAGGCGTCGCTGCTTTGCGCCTTTAGCGCGCGGTCAACCAGCCGCGTTTCAAACGGCAGGCCCAATTCCAGCAAGGCCAAGCGCACAATCAGCGAGGCATTGTCAGGGGCGTAGTGCAATAGATACATCACTGGCCTGCGGTCAAAGTTTCCTTACTATGGCGCAGATCATAATCAGATTGGGCCAAAATGCGACATGATTTGCATGAATGCGGCCATAGCGCCGATTGCGCGCATCTCAGCCTTCAGGCAAAGGCGGGCAAATTTCAGCCTAGCCCCTGCGCGCGCCTTTGATTATACAAGTGCAAATTGTGCAAAGGTGACCCCATGGCAGCCGAACTATCCCCCATTGATAAGGCCAAATTCGTGGCCGCAAAACGCGCTGTCGATTTTGTTGAAAACGGCATGAAAGTGGGGCTTGGCACAGGCTCAACGGCGGCGTGGATGGTGCGCTGTCTTGGGGAAAGGGTGCGCGACGAAGGCTTGCAAATTGTGGGCGTGCCGACATCGACCCGCACGGCGGAACTGGCCCGCGCGGTGGGGATCAAGATTGTCTCGCTTGATGAGGCGAAATGGCTGGATCTGACCATCGACGGCGCGGATGAGGTGGATCAGAATCTTGCCCTGATCAAGGGTGGCGGGGCGGCGCTTTTGCAAGAAAAGATCGTGGCGACGGCGTCTGATCAGATGATCGTGATCGCCGATGCCGCCAAAGAGGTGCAGCAACTGGGATCGTTCCCGCTGCCGATCGAGGTTATTCCTTTTGGCTGGCAAACCACCAAGGCGCTGGTCGAGGAAACGCTGGAATCCTTGGATGTTCTGTCGCGCGATGTCTCGGTGCGGATGAACGGGGATCGTCCACTGATGACGGACGAGTCGAACTATATCCTTGATCTACACATGAAGCGCATCGGCAACCCGCGTCAGATGGCCCTGATCTTGAACCAAATTCCGGGCGTTGTGGAAAACGGGCTTTTCATCGACATTTGCGATATTTTGGTTCTGGGGCATGGCGATGGGCGCGTGACGGTGCGCGACATCAACTCGGGCGCGGAAACGGATGACCGCATCCAATTCTCGCCCCTCGACAATATTTTTAGCAATTTGGATGACTGATCCTATGACGGCCGCCTTCGATTTTGATTTGTTTGTTGTTGGCGGCGGATCGGGCGGGGTGCGGGCGGCGCGGATAGCGGCGGCTGAGGGCGGCGCGCGCGTGGGTCTGGCCGAAGAATCGCGCATGGGCGGCACCTGCGTGATACGCGGCTGCGTGCCCAAAAAGCTGATGGTTTTTGCGGGCGGCTTTCCCGCCCAAATCGAAGATGCCCGCGCCTATGGCTGGGAGGTGACGGCGGGCGCGTTTGATTGGCCGCGTTTTCGCGCCCAACTAGAGGCGGAGCTGACGCGCCTTGAAACCGCCTATCGCGGCACGCTGGCCAATGCAGGGGTGCAGGTGTTTGACACCCGCGCCACCGTTTCGGGCGCACATGAGGTGACGCTGGCCGATGGGCGGCGCATCAGCGCCAAGCATATCCTAATCGCCACGGGCGGGCGGCCTTTCGTGCCAGACATCGCGGGGGCAGAGCTGGCTGTGACCTCCAATGAGATGTTTCATTTGCCGCAACTGCCCCAGCGCGCGCTGATCATTGGGGGCGGTTTTATCGCCTGCGAATTTGCGTCTTTGCTGGCGGGCTTGGGCGTGGCGGTGACGCTTGTCTATCGCGGGGATCAAATCCTGCGCGGCTTTGACAACGAGGCGCGGGGCCATGTGGCGAGCGCACTTGCGGCGCGCGGGATTGATCTGCGGCTGAACACCGATGTGGCGGCGTTGACGCAGATCGCGGGGGGCATTTCGGCGCAGCTGTCCAAGGGCGGGGCGATAGACGCGGATTTGGTGATGTATGCCACGGGGCGCAACCCCAATACGGCGGGGCTGGGGTTGGAGAGTTTGGGTGTGCAAATCGGCGCGCGAGGGCAGATCATTGTGGATGCCTATAGCCAAACCGCCGTGCCCTCGATCTTTGCCGTGGGCGATGTGACAGATCGCATCAACCTAACCCCCGTTGCCATTCGCGAGGGCCATGCCTTTGCCGATACTGTCTTTCGCGGCGTGCCGAACCAAGGCTGATCATTCTATGGTCGCCAGTGCCGTATTCACCACGCCAGAGCTGGCAACTGTCGGCATAACCGAGGAAGATGCCGCCCTGCGCGGCAAGACCGAGGTTTACGCCGCCACCTTCCGCCCGATGAAAACGCTGTTTGCGGGGCGCAATGACAAAATGCTGATGAAACTGCTGGTCGATGTTGACACCCGCCGCGTGCTGGGCTGCCATATCGTCGGCGATGGCGCGGCGGAAATGATCCAGCTGGCCGCGATTGCGATCAAGATGGGCGCAACGAAAGAAGATTTCGATGCCACCGTGGCCGTGCATCCCACCGCCGCCGAGGAATTGGTGACAATGCGCAAACCGATCCGCATCGTGGGCGGGGCGTGACGATTTGACCTAAGTTTATCCGTGCAGGCGCTTGATTTGCGCTGAGTGCCCCCCAAATTAAGTCACAAGCGCCCGCAATGCGGGCCATCAGCAAAAGAGGGAATTTCATGGCAGGCAGTGGCGGCCCTTGGGGCGGAAATGGCAGTGGAAACGGCGGCGGGGATGACCCGCGCGGCAACAGTGGCAACCGTCCACCCCCACGCAGGCCGAGTGACGGCCCGCAAATGCCCGAAATCGACGAGTTGATGCGGCGCGGGCAGGAACAACTGCGCGTGCTGATGGGCGGGCGCGGCGGCGGCAATCGCCAAAGTGGCGGCGGTTCGGGCGGCGATGGCGGGCCAGCTGTCACCAAAACGGGCCTTGTCCTTGGCGGTCTTGCCGCAGTGGCGGTCTGGGGCTTGATGTCGTTCTATACAGTCAAACCCGAAGAAAGCAGCGTCGAATTATTCTTGGGCAAATTTAGCGGCATGGGCGTGGAAGGATTGAACTTTGCCCCATGGCCGCTGGTCACGGCGGAAATCGTTCAAACCACCCGCCAGCGCGGCACGATCATCGGGTCTGGCAGCCAAGGCGAGATGGACAATGGGCTGATGCTGACGCGCGATCAGAACATCGTCGATATTCAATTCGAAGTGGTGTGGAACATCAATGATCCGTCCAAGTATCTGTTTAACTTGGCCGATCCCGAAGACACCATCCGCGCGGTATCCGAATCTGCCATGCGCGACATTATTGCCCGCAGCGAGCTTGCCCCCGTTTTGAACCGCGATCGCGGTGTGATTGCCGCCGATTTGCAAGAGGCGGTGCAGGGCACATTGGACAGCTATAATTCGGGCATTTCGGTGATCCGCGTCAACTTTGACCGCGCCGACCCGCCGTCCGAAGTGATCGACGCCTTCCGCGAAGTGCAAGCCGCCCAGCAAGAGCGCGACCGTCTGGAAAAAGAGGCCGATGCCTATGCCAACCGCGTCACCGCAGGCGCACGCGGCCAAGCGGCGCAGCTGCGCGAGGAGGCCGAAGGCTACCGCGCGCAGGTGGTCAACAATGCCGAGGGCGAGGCCAGCCGTTTCCTTGCGGTGTTTGAAGAATACAAAAAGGCCCCAGATGTGACGCGCCAGCAGATGTATCTTGAAACGATGGAGCGTGTTTTGGGCGGCATGAATAAGGTTATCCTTGACGGCGTCTCCTCTGGCGAAGGCGGGCAGGGCGTGGTGCCGTTCTTGCCGCTGAATGAACTGGGCGGCATGGCCAAAGGTGCCGCCGCAACCGTAGGAGGAAGCAACTGATGCGCAGCGCATTCATTCTGCCCGCAGCGGCGTTGATCATCGGCCTTGTGTCCTCGTCCTTGTTCATCGTGGACGAACGTCAAAAGGCGCTGGTGTTGCAATTTGGTCAAGTCAAACAAGTTGTGGATCAACCCGGCCTTGGGTTCAAAATCCCCTTCATCCAAGAGGTGATCCGCTATGAGGATCGCATCCTTGGTCTGCCCACGCGCCCGCTAGAGGTGACGCCGCTGGATGATCGCCGTCTTGTGGTCGATGCCTTTGCGCGCTGGCGCATTGTGGATTTGGAAAAATTCCGCCGTGCCGTGGGCGCGGGTGGCAAGATCTGCAGCCCGCGTCAGCCTTGACCAGATCATAAACGCCGAAATCCGCACCGTTTTTGGGCTCGGTTCCGTCGCGCAATGTGCTGTCGGAAGACCGCACCATGCTGATGAACCAAATCCGCGACAATGCGCGGGCCAAGGCGCTGGCCCTTGGCGTGGATGTGATCGACGTGCGCCTGACGCGCACCGATTTGCCCAAGCAAAACCTTGACGCCACCTTTGCCCGTATGCGCGCCGAACGTCAGCGCGAGGCGACCGATGAGATTGCGCGCGGAAACGAGGCCGCGCAGGGCGTGCGCGCCGCCGCTGACCGCACCGTGATCGAGGTGACATCCGAAGCGCGGCGCGATGCCGAGGTGATCCGAGGCGAGGCCGACGCCGCCCGCAACGGCATCTATGCGCAGGCTTTTGGCCAAGATCCTGAATTCTTTAGCTTTACGCGCTCGCTGACGTCCTATGAAAGGGCGCTGCAATCTGGGAATTCGTCGATTGTCATGCAACCTGATAGCGCATTCTTTGACTATCTGAACAATCCCAATGGACGCGCCCCTGCAAACTAAACCCTTTGGCAAAGCCGCGTTCATCGCGGCTTTGCTTTTCACGCCTTCGTGCCCAATTCTCACAAAGGTTTGAACGTGGTGAAATGGCCCTTGTTGCAAGCGCCGCCCACGCACAGATTATGCCTACATTGGCCGCCAATCGTTGGCGTTTTCATCTGAAAAAGGAGACATGCCATGCCCCACAATTCCTATGCAATGTCCTTGGCGCGGCCTCAGCCACGCCGCGCAACGGCGGCCCTGATGGGACTTGGCCTTGCGATGGCTTTGGCCGTGATGCCTGCCTTGCCCGTCCGCGCGCTGGGCGCGCCTGACAGCTTTGCCGAGCTGGCCGAACAGGTCAGCCCATCCGTGGTGAATATCACAACCTCATCCATTGTGGCCACCTCAACATCTGATGCGCCAATGGTGCCCGAAGGCAGCCCGTTCGAAGATTTCTTTAAGGATTTCATGGATCGCAATGGCCAAGGCCAAGGCAATCGCCCACAAAGGTCCGAGGCGCTGGGTTCGGGGTTCGTGATTTCCGAGGATGGGTATATCGTCACCAACAACCACGTCATCGAGGGCGCGGATGAGATCAGCATCGAATTTTTTGATGGCAAACGTCTGGATGCCAAGCTGGTGGGCACGGATCCCAAAACAGATATTGCCGTGCTAAAGGTTGCGGCGGATGATCTGCCGTTTGTCGCCTTTGGCAATAGCGACGATATGCGCGTTGGCGATTGGGTGATGGCGATGGGCAACCCGCTGGGTCAGGGATTTTCTGTCTCCGCTGGGATCGTCTCGGCGCGGGGGCGCGAATTGTCGGGCACATATGACGACTTTTTGCAAACCGATGCCGCGATCAACAAAGGCAATTCGGGCGGCCCGCTCTTCAACCTAGAGGGCGATGTGATTGGGGTGAACACCGCCATTCTGTCGCCCTCGGGCGGATCAATCGGGATTGGCTTTTCGATGGCGTCCAATGTGGTGACCAAGGTGGTCGATCAACTGCGCGAATTTGGCGAAACACGGCGCGGCTGGCTGGGGGTGAAAATCCAAGACGTCACCCCCGATGTGGCCGAGGCGATGGGCCTAAAGGTGACGGCGGGGGCGCTGATCACCGATGTGCCCGAAGGCCCTGCGCGCGATGCGGGGCTGCTGGCGGGTGATGTGATCGTGACGTTCGACGGCAACGAGATCACCGACACCCGCGATTTGACGCGCACGGTGGCCGATAGCGCGATTGGAGAGGCGGTTCCCGTTCTGGTGTTGCGCGAGGGGGATGAGTTGACCATCCCCGTCAAGCTGGGCCGCCGCGAAGAGGCCGAAGCCACAGCAAAACCCGCAAGCGCACAGGACAATGATGCACCCGATGCCCCCAAAGAGGCCCAGCTTTTGGGCCTGACGGTGCGAGCCATTGACGGCCGAAATTGCCAAAAGCCTGAACCTGCCTGCAGGCAGCACGGGGCTGGTGGTGATGGATGTGGATGCAGCATCCGATGCGGGGGTCAAAGGGCTGGCGGCAGGCGATGTGATTGTCGAGGCGGGTCAACAAAAGGTAAGCACGATCAAAGAGTTGCAGGCGCGCGTTGATGCTGCCAAAGACGAAGGCCGCAAATCAATCTTGATGCTGATCCGCCGCGAGGGCAATCCGCGCTTTGTGGCGCTGGCGGTTGAATAACAGCCGCTTGGATGATGTAAGTTGGGCGGCGGGGCAACCTGCCGCCCTTTTTCTATGGGGCGATAGGCGCTGCGGCAAGGCCCAATTCTTGCGCCGCTGCCAGCGAGATGGCGGCGGAATCCAGTCCCCGCTCGCGCTGGAATTTGCGCAATGCCTCTAGCGTGGGGGCGTCCCACGCGCCTGTCACGGGTTCAAAGAACCGCCCCCGCGCCTTAAGCGCGCGCTGCAGGCTGGCGACGAAACCCACGGTAATTTCGTCGGGGCAGGGGGCGGCGAACCAGATCGTCGCGCGGTCATTGACCATGCGCTGCGCGGTGTGGGTTTGAAACTGGGCGGATTGGATGATTTGGCCTGCGCTATTGCGCCTTTCGGGGCGCAGTTGCACCTGCTGAGTGGTGGTTTCAATCACGGCGGGTGCGGTGTCAGAGGCCCAGCATTGCCCCGCCTTGGCGGGCGGGCTGGCCCCTTCGGGCAGGCGCAGCACCGCAATATCCCCGTCGATGCTGGCGGGGCCTGCGCCTTGCACAGCGCCGTTTTGGCAGGCCACCAGCGCGCAAAGGGCCAAGGCGGCCAGCGCATTGCGCGGGAATGGGTGGTGCTGTGTCATGTGCTGCCCGTCTGCCCCCTCCCCGTCTGCCGCCCTGCGGGGGTGTTTGGTGCTGTATAGCCCAAAATCATCCCCAAAGCCAGCCTTTCGCATCGCCTAGGGCTGATCGCCCGCGCGCACCCCATCGGGGGCAAAGCCCGTTTGCAGCAAACGGTCCAGCATGTGGGATATATCCTCGATCTGTTCGGCCACGATATGCACGACGTTACACTCGCGTTGCAGCCGCCCTGTCACGCGCAAAAGCCGCCCCGCAATCACCGCGCGGCGAAATTTTTCATAGGTCTTGGCCCAAACGACGACATTGGCTGTGCCTGTCTCATCCTCTAGTGTGAGGAAAATAACCCCCTTGGCCGTGCCAGGGCGTTGGCGCACCAGAACCAGCCCCGCCACGCAGACCCGCGCGCCCACGCTTGGTTCATTTAGCCGCGCGGCGGGCAGGGCTGCGGGCGGGCGCGGCCATGTGTTGGGCGGCGGCGTTTGGGCCATCCAATTGGGCGGGGCGGAAAGACTCATGCGAACAAATATAGAACATTTGTGCCGTGATGCAAGGCGATTGCGGTAAATTCCCGTCACAGGGGCGCAAGGCATCTGGCAAATCGCGGCGCGCTGGCATATCTATATGCAAATCCAAAAGGACATCCCATGGCGAAAATTACCTATGTAGAATTTGGCGGCAAGGAAAACACGATCAACGTGGCAAACGGCATGACCGTGATGGAGGGCGCGCGTGATAACGGCGTGCGCGGGATCGAAGCCGATTGCGGCGGGGCATGCGCCTGCTCTACTTGCCATGTCTATGTCGATGAGGCATGGGTGGCTCGCCTGCCCAAAAAGGACGCGATGGAAGAGGATATGCTGGATTTCGCCTATCAGCCTGACGCGAACCGCTCGCGCTTGACCTGCCAGATCAAGGTCAGCGATGCGCTGGACGGTCTGCGTGTCTATATGCCTGAAAAGCAAATCTGATGCGAAGGCTGGTCGCTGCGCTGATGCTGATGGCCAGCGCGGCGGGGGCCAAAACGGTCTGTGATGGGCCGCTGTGTTACACGGATACCGGTGGGCCTACGGGTTATGACCATGCCATTTTGGGCGATTTGCCCGAATGGCGTGCGCTCACCTATCAAGGGCGCAGCTTTGCCTTTGCGGATGGGTTCTTTGAGGATACTGCCCCGCGCATGGTCGATGTGACGGGCGATGGCGCGCCAGAGGCGATTGTGGTGCATACGCGCCCCAATCTTGGCGCGCGGCTTGTCGTTCTTTCCCTGCCCGATCTGCGCGAGATCGCTGCAACGCCCCATATCGGCAGGCATCACCGCTGGCTGGCGGTGGCGGGGGTGGGGGATTTCGACGGCGATGGGCGCGTTGAAATTGCTTATGTTGACCGCCCCCATTTGGCGCGTGAATTGGTGTTTGTGCGCGTGCAGGGGGGGCGCTTGCGCGAGATTGACCGCCAGACTGGCCTGACCAACCACCGCATTGGCGATGAAATCATCCGCAGCGTGGCGCGGCCCTGCGGCGGCGATCTATTGCTGATGTCGGCAGACTGGCAGCGCATGATGGCGGCAAAAATCGGCGCGCCTGCGGTGGATTTGGGCCCTTTTGCGCCCGAGGCTTGGGCCAGCGCGCAAAACTGCCGCTGATCAATTCACCTTGGCGCGCGGCAAAAAGGGCAGGGGCGCCACGGGAATGCCGTCTTGCAGCAGCGCGCGCGCATCTTCCACTTTGGCCTCGCCATAGATCGGGCGGGCGGGGGTCTCACCCTCATGCATGGCGCGGGCCTCGGCGGCGAAATTCATGCCGACATAGTCTGAATTCGCTTCTAGATGCGCGCGCATCTGGTTCACAGCAAGTTCAGCCTTTGATTTTGGGGCTAAACTTGGCGGTGCGGCGGCGGCTGAGTTTGCACGTTCGGGCGCGGCGCTGTTGGAAAGGGCAGGGGCCATCAAGCCTTTGCGAATAGCGCTGTCGCCGCAAATCGGGCAGCATAAATGCGCGCCCAATACCAGCGCGTCGAAATCTTGCGACTTGGCAAACCAGCTGTCAAAGCTGTGATCCTTGCTGCATAAAAGGGAAAAGCAAATCATCAAATGCCCCAAAATTCGTCCTAATCTATGGCAATTAAGCCCTGCCGCAAGCCCCAGTTACAGTTTTTTCAACTGCTTGGCCGCCGCAAGGATCAGCTTTGCAAGTTCTGCCTCGGCGACCGATTTTGACGCCTTTTTGGGAGAAAACCATTTGCGCCGCCGCTCGGTCTTTTCTGGGAATTTCGGTTCCAGCCGCGCGGTGCGCAAGGCAAAGACCGACACTTGGCAATGCGTGGCAGGTTTGGCAGGGTATAGTTTGTCATAATGAAAAACGCCCAGCATTTCTGGGCTGATTTCGCCTTTAACGCCCGCTTCTTGCCACGCTTCGATTTCAGCGGTCTCGTGCGGGGCGCGCCCGTTCATCGGCCAGCCTTTGGGAATGACCCAGCGCCCCGTCTCGCGCGAGGTGATCAATAGCACCTCGACACGCCCGCGCCGCAAACGCCAACACAGCGCCGCGAATTGCGGATTTGGGACGGGCTTGCTAGCAACGGGCTGGCCAGCAACGGGCTTTCCTGTGTCGGTGTGAATGTTTTGTGACATTTTAATAACAGATTTTAATCGCTCCCGTGCACTACAAGATTAACGCGGCTGTGCAACCCCATTGTATAGACCACTTATGCCTACATCCGAAATTTCCGATTAATTTTGCACGCCGCGGATTTAATGCGCGGCATCAGGGGTTTGGGACATATGTGCGTAGCGCGGTTTTAGGTGCCGATCACTGGGACGCCGCCAGACCTGCAAGGTCTTGTTGGTGGACAAGGTCGCCTTTGGCGTCAAAAATCAGCAAATGATTGTCATCGGTGACGACGGCGCTAAACCCTTTGCCAAAGGTGACGGCCTGCGCCTGCGTTCCTGCGGGCAGCACAATATTGGGCGGCAAAGCGGGGATTTGCGCGCGCCCATCGGGCATACGGGTGACAAGCAGCCAAACCACCGTTATGACACCCAAAATCATGGTGATCATCAGTGTGATCACCAATCCTTTCAAAAAGCGCAAGCTGGCGGGTAACGCGCCGTCTTGGGTCGGAGTATCTGTCATGCCAAGCCCCTTTGATGACGATCTGGACGATGATCTGGAAGATGACGCCCCAGAACCCGCGTTGCAGGGCGATATGACCGTGACCATAGATCACGCCGCCCCGCGCCTTGATAAGGCGCTTGCGTGCGCAGTGCCAGAGGGGGCGGCGCTGTCGCGCTCGCGTTTGATGAAAATGATTGCGGCGGGCGATGTTTGGCGCGGCGGCGTGCCCGTGACGGATGCCAAGGCGCGGGTGGCGGCGGGGGATGTGTTCACCCTGCGCCTAGCCCCGCCCGAGGATTTGGACACCCTGCCCGAGGATATTCCCCTGTCGGTGGTCTACGAGGACGGGGATTTGATCGTGATCGACAAGCCTGCTGGCATGGTGGTGCATCCCGCGCCAGGCTCGCGCAATGGAACGCTGGTGAACGCGCTGCTGCATCACTGCGGCGACACTTTGGCGGGGATTGGCGGCGCGCGCAGGCCGGGGATTGTCCACCGAATTGATAAGGATACGACGGGGCTTTTGGTCGTGGCCAAGACCGACCGCGCGCATCATGCGCTGTCAGACCAATTTGCCGATCATTCGGTCACGCGGCGTTATCTGGCGGTGGTGCACGGCGCGCCCTCGGCCTATGATCCGCGCATTCGCGGGTTGCAAGGGGTGACCTTCGAAGGGTCGGGCGTGCTCAAAATCGCGACGCAACTGGCGCGGCACAAAACCGACCGCCAAAGGCAGGCCGTTATCTGGCATTCGGGCCGCCATGCGGTCACGCGCACACGGGTTATCGCGCAATATGGGCCGGCGGCTGCGCTGGTGGAGTGCTGGCTAGAGACGGGGCGAACCCATCAAATCCGTGTCCATTTGTCCTATGCGGGGCATGGGTTGATTGGCGATCAAACCTACGGCGGGTCGCGCAAATTTTCGCCAAAGGCTTACGGCGCGGGGGCCGAGGGGGCAAATGCCTTTCCCCGCCAAGCCTTGCATGCGGCCAGTCTAGGATTTGACCACCCCGCCACGGGCGAGCGGATGGAATTTCAAAGCCCGCTTCCCGCCGATATTGCCGCCCTATTGGCCGATTTGTCGGGCGGGGCGACGGAGGGCGTTTAATCAAACGTTAGTGATTTTATGCATGATACCCTTGAAGGCGGGGGTGGAGTGTTTAGGTTTACGGCATAGCGGGGGCGTCGTCGCACCGCAATCAACAGGAGCGTCTGAATGAGCACCTACAAGAACCTACCCGCGCCAAGTCCCGAACAGGGGCTAACGCGCTACATGCAGGAAATTCGCAAATTTCCGATGTTGGAACCCGAACAGGAATATATGCTGGCCAAGCGCTGGGTCGATCACCAAGACAGCGCCGCCGCGCATAAAATGGTGACATCGCATCTGCGATTGGCGGCGAAAATCGCGATGGGCTATCGCGGCTATGGCCTGCCGCAAGCGGAGGTGATTTCCGAGGCGAATGTCGGCCTGATGCAGGCGGTCAAACGCTTTGACCCCGAAAAGGGCTTTCGCCTTGCGACCTATGCGATGTGGTGGATCCGCGCCAGCATCCAGGAATATATCTTGCGCTCGTGGTCTTTGGTCAAAATGGGCACGACATCTGCGCAGAAAAAGCTGTTTTTCAACTTGCGCAAAGCCAAGGCCAAAGTTGGCGCGTTGGAAGAGGGCGATTTGCGCCCCGAAAACGTGGCCCGCATCGCAACCGAGTTGAACGTGACGCAGACTGAAGTGGTGGAAATGAACCGCCGCCTATCAGGCGGGGATGCCAGCCTGAACGTCACTGTGGGCGCGGACGAGGGCGGCACGACCCAATGGCAAGACTGGCTGGAGGACGAAGACAGCGACCAAGCCGCCGATTACGAGGCGCGCGACGAATACGAAACCCGCTATGCCCTGCTGGGCGAGGCGATGTCCGTGCTGAACGCGCGCGAGCGCGATGTTCTGGCCAAACGCCGCCTGTCGGAAACGCCTATCACGCTAGAGGAATTGTCCGAAAGCTATGGCGTCTCACGCGAAAGGATCCGTCAGATCGAGGTGCGCGCCTTTGAAAAGCTGCAAGAACGGATGCGCGATTTGGCCAAGACCAAGGGCATGGTTGTGCCCGCCTAATATGCGGGCTTTGGTTGCACCTATTGGGACGAACGGGTATGCAAGGGCCAAATTGGCCCTTGCTACAGGATAGCCCCATGAACATGCTCGACACTTTCGTTAAACCCATGCACCGCGAAGGGTATAAATTCGTCGCCATTGCGGCGGGTATCACCCTTGTCGCCTTTGCCATTTGGGACCCGCTGGGTTGGATTGCGGCGGGGCTAACGGTTTGGACCTATTACTTTTTCCGCGATCCAAAGCGCGCTGTGCCCGATGCGCGCGGTCTGATCGTCTCGCCTGCGGATGGGGTGATTTCGCTGATCGAACGCGCGGTTCCCCCAGCCGAGTTGGGCCTATCCGATGCGCCCTTGCTGCGTGTGTCGGTGTTTATGTCGGTGTTCAACTGCCATGTGAACCGCGCGCCTATCGCGGGCAAGCTGCTGAAAATGGCCTATCGCCCCGGCAAATTTCTAAACGCCTCGCTGGACAAAGCATCCGAGGATAACGAGCGCAATTCGCTGCTATTTGAAATTGATGGCGGCGCAAAGCTGGTGGTGGTGCAGATCGCGGGCCTGGTTGCGCGCCGCATCGTGCCCTTTGTCAGCGAAGGGCAAAGCCTGCGCACGGGCGAGCGTTTTGGCCTGATCCGCTTTGGCTCGCGCCTAGATGTTTACCTGCCCGATGGGGTAGAGCCGCTGGTGTGCCTTGGCCAGACGATGGTGGCAGGCGAGACGGTGATGGCCGATTTGGGCAGCACCTCGCTCGCGCGCAGCGCCGTGATGGAATAGGCCATGGCGCGCCCGCCCAAACCTGAAACAACGCCACAACGCAGCAAGATGAATGTGATCAATTTGCTGCCCAATTTCGTGACGGTGGTCGCGCTGTGCGCGGGACTGACGGCGGTGCGATTTGCGACGGAGGGGCGCTTTGGCATGGCGGTGGGGCTGATCATTGCGGCGGCCGTGCTGGACGGTTTGGATGGGCGGCTGGCCCGAATTTTGAAAAGCGAAAGCGAGATCGGGGCGGAACTGGACAGCCTTTGCGATTTTGTGAATTTTGGCGTCGCCCCCGCGCTGGTGCTGTATTTGTGGGCGCTGCAAGATATGCGCAGCGAAGGGTGGATTGCCGCGCTGGTCTATACCAGTCGCCCGCCTGTTGCGGCTGGCGCGGTTCAACGTGGGATCGCGCGCGCCCGATGCCGATTTGGGATCGTTTCGCGGCGTGCCCTCGCCTGCGGGGGCAATGCTGGTGCTGCTGCCGATTTTTCTGGCAAAGGCGATACACAGCGATGTGCCGCAATGGACATGGGCGATTGCGCTGTGGATGGCATTTGTCGGCGCGCTGATGGTGGGGCGTTTCCCGACCCCCAGTTTCAAGAAAATCGCCTTTCGCGCCGATGTCGCCAATTACATTGTGCTGGGCTTTGTGCTGCTGGTGGCGGCGCTGTGGACCTATCCTTGGGTGACTTTGGTTGCGTTGGATGGGGCCTATTTGCTGCTGTTATTGGTGGGACTGCGCCCGCGCAAACGTCGCAGCATTTAGGGGCTTTGCCACTCGCCGCGTCTCACCCCAGAATATTCTTGAGCAGGCAAGCAGGCAGACGTTTTTATACGCGCGAAAACCGCTTAGGCTGGTTGGGATTGGATTAAGGGGGGCGTCATGCAAGCTATGCGTTTTGGAATTTTGGGGGCGGCGAATTTTGCGCTGGGGCATATGGCCCCTGCCATTCACGCGGCCAAGGGCGCAGAATTTTATGCGCTGGCCACCTCTGGCGCAGAAAAAGCTGCGCGATTTGCCGCCTTTAACCCTGCGCTTAAGGTGCATTCTACCTACGAGGCACTACTGGCCGACCCGATGGTCGAGGCGGTCTATATCCCTTTGCCCAATCATTTGCATGTGGAATGGACGCTGAAGGCGCTCGCGGCGGGCAAGCATGTTTTGACAGAAAAGCCGATTGCGATGGCGGCGGGGGAAATTGACCAGATTATCGCAGCGCGCGATGCGGCGGGCAAGCTGGCCGCCGAGGCCTATATGATTGTGCATCACCCGCAATGGTCGCGCGCCAAAGAATGGCTGGAGGCGGGCGAGATTGGCACGCTGCGCCACGTTGATGCGGCGTTTTCCTTTTGCTTGACCGACGGCGCTAATATCCGCAATCGGCCCGAAACGGGCGGCGGGGTCTCTGCGCGATATTGGGGTCTATACCTTTGGTTCGGCGCGGTTTGTGACATCTTCTGAACCTGTGGATCTGTCCGCGCGGATTATTCGCGAGGGCGGCATCGACAGCTTTGCCCAAGTGGCGGGCATAATGCAGGGGCCGCATGGGCGCTTCACCTATGGGTCGATGACCTCGATGCGGCTGTATAACCGCCAAACGGTTGTGTTTCAGGGCGATCGCGGCATGATCCGTCTGGACGGCGGGCCGTTCAACGCCAATGTGAACGATCTGGCGCAAGCAGAGTTGCACAAGGCGGGCAATGCGGTGGTGCGCGAGCGGTTCCCAACAGCCAATCAATATGTGCTGCAAGTCGAGGCCTTTGCCCATGCTGCGCGCACGGGCGCGGCCTATTTTCCAAGTCTAGAGTTTGTGCAAGGCACCCAAGCGATGATGGATGCGGTTTATTCCGTGGCGGTGGAGATTTCGCTTTAGTCCGGGGGGGGGGGGGGGGGGGGGGGGGGGGGGGGGGGGGGGGGGGGGGGGGGGGGGGGGGGGGGGGGGGGGGGGGGGGGGGGGGGGGGGGGGGGGGGGGGGGGGGGGGGGGGGGGGGGGGGGGGGGGGGGGGGGGGGGGGGGGGGGGGGGGGGGGGGGGGGGGGGGGGGGGGGGGGGGGGGGGGGGGGGGGGGGGGGGGGGGGGGGGGGGGGGGGGGGGGGGGGGGGGGGGGGGGGGGGGGGGGGGGGACAGGGGGGGGGGGGGGGGGGGGGAAAAACTTGGGCCGAAATGCGCCGATTTCAATTTGGGGTGAGCTGATCTCTTGATTGGCCCGCAGGATTACCCATCTGTCATTCAGGCAAAGAAGGAGGCCAGAATGACCACCGAAGTGAATGACGCAAGTCCAACCCAAGACGCGTCCCCCCGCAAATCCGTTTGGATGCGCGGTCTATACATGATTATTACGGCGTTTTTGATTGGCGCGGCGCAATCGGTGCTGTTTTTGCTGGCCGCTGTGCAATTCATCATGTTGCTGATTGATGCCAAAAAACCCAATGCGCAGATCGCAGACTTTGGCGAGACGGTTGGCAAGTGGTTGCTTGTTGCCGCCAAATTTCAAACAGGCAAAAGCGATGACAAACCTTGGCCGCTGGGCCCGCTGACGTAAACCAGCCCTGCGGCGAAAAGGCGGGGGTTTCACACCCCCGTGGGATATTTAAAGAGCAAGGAAGCGGGCAGAAGGTTAATCTTCCATCGCCTCTAGCTCGTCGATCATGGCCGATATCATCGACAGGCCCTTGTCCCAGAATTTGGGATCAGAGGCGTCCAGCCCAAAGGGGGCCAGCAGGTCGCGGTGGTGCATCGAACCGCCCGCGCGCAGCATAGAGAAGTATTTCTCTTGGAAATCGGGCAGCCCGCCCTCGTAGGCGGCGTAGAGCGCGTTCACAAGGCCGTCGCCAAAGGCATAGGCATAGACATAAAACGGCGAGTGGACGAAATGCGGGATATAGGCCCAAAAGGTCTCATACCCGTCCATGAAATCAAAGGCATCGCCCAAAGACTGCGCCTGAACCGACATCCATAGCGCGTTGATATCGTCGGGGGTCAGCTCTCCCTCGCGGCGCGCGGCGTGCAGTTTGCACTCGAAATCATAAAATGCGATTTGGCGCACGACGGTGTTGATCATATCCTCGACCTTGCCCGCCAGCAGGGTTTTACGCTCGGCTTTTGTTTTGGCCCCGTCCAACAGGCGGCGGAAGGTCAGCATTTCGCCAAAAACCGAAGCTGTTTCGGCCAGCGTCAGCGGGGTGGAGGAAAGAAGTTCCCCTTGACCCGCCGCCAGCACTTGATGCACGCCGTGACCCAACTCATGCGCCAGCGTCATCACATCGCGCGGTTTGCCAAGGTAGTTCAGCATCACGTAAGGATGCACGGTGGTCACGGTGGGGTGGGCAAATGCGCCAGGCGCTTTGCCCGCCTTAACCCCTGCATCAATCCAGCCCTTGGTGAAAAAGGGCCGCGCCAGATCGGCCATGCGGGCATCGAACGCGCCGTAGGCGGATAGAACCATATCCGTCGCCTCGTCCCAATGCACAAGGCGCGGGGTTTCGGTCGGAAGTGGCGCGTTGCGATCCCAGACTTGCAGGCGCTCTAGCCCCATCCATTTGGCCTTGAGCCGGTAGTAGCGGTGCGAGAGTTTGGGGTAGGCGGCGACCACAGCATTGCGCAGCGCCTCGACCACGTCGGGTTCGACATGGTTGGACAGATGGCGCGCGTGCTGGGGGCTGGGCATTTTGCGCCAGCGGTCGTCGATTTCCTTTTCCTTGGCCAAAGTGTTGTGCACGCGGGCGAAGAGTTTGATATGTTTGTCAAAGACTGCCGCCAGCGCGCGGGCTGCCGCCTCGCGCTGGTTGCGGTCGGGGTCGGTTAGCAGGTTCAGCGTCGCTTCTAGGTTCAGCTCGTCGCCGCCGACGTCAAACATCAACCCCGCCATGGTTTCGTCAAACAGCTTGTTCCACGCCGAGGCACCAACGACCGAGGCATCATGCAGATAGGTTTCCATCTCGTCCGACAACTGGTGCGGGCGCATGGCGCGCATACGGTCAAAGACGGGTTTGTAGCGGGCGAGATCGGCGTTTTGGGCCAGCAGGTTGGCCAGATGATCATCGTCCAAGCGGTTGAATTCTAGACTGAAAAACACCAAAGCTGTGGTGGCATTTGTGATATGATCTTGGGTATCGGCCATGAATTTGGCGCGGCCTGAATCCATGGTGTTTTGGTAATAGCGCAGTCCCGCAAAAGACCCAAGACGGCCTGCGATGATGTCAATCGCCTCGTAGTCTTGCACGCAAGTCAGCAGGTCATCTGCCGATAAAGCTGCCAATTTGCCCTGATATTTGGCGGCGAAATCTGCGCCTGCCTGCGGTAGCCATGCCAAATCGCGGATAAGTTCGGGGGCATTTTCGTCTGTGTAAAGATCGGTCAAATCCCAGTCTGGCAAATCGCCAAAATTGCCGCCAGCGCCAATACTGGCGTCAAAAACGGGGGTTTTTGCAAAGTGAAAAAGGGGCTTCATGGCGATGACCTTTGTTTGATTTGCTCATACTTAGGCCGCCAAGCGCGGGGCCGCAAGGCAAGAGGGCTGCACAAATTTTTCGCAAAATTGCTTAAATGCTGCTAAATCGGGTGAAAAATCCTTGTAGGCGGCGCGTATCCCCCCTTTACTGACCATGCAGCGTGAAAGGCGGTGGGATGTGACCAGCTATTTCAACGAAATGTTCGAAGGGAGCGCGGCGCGCGCGCCATATTCTGGGTTGCAGCCATGGGCCGATGCCATGCCCGCGGAGATGCGCGCCGCCAAACAGGCCGAGGCCGAGGCGCTGTTTCGCCGCATCGGCATCACCTTTGCCGTCTATGGCGAGGGGGGCGATCCCGACCGCCTTATTCCCTTTGACATGTTTCCGCGTGTCTTTACAGGCGGCGAATGGGCCAAATTGGAGCGCGGCATCAAACAACGCGCCCGCGCGCTGAATGCGTTTTTGGTCGATGTATACGGGCGCGGCGAGATTGTGCGCGCGGGGCGCATTCCTGCCGAACTGGTCTATCAAAATGCCGCCTATGAAAAGGCCGCTGTGGGCTTTGTGCCGCCCAAGGGGGTTTATTCGCATATCGTGGGCGTGGATATTGTGCGCACGGGGGCGTCGGATTTCTATGTGTTGGAAGACAATTGCCGCACCCCTTCGGGCGTGTCCTATATGTTGGAATCGCGCGAGATGATGATGCGGATGTTTCCAGACCTGTTTCGCGAAAACCGTATTGAACCCGTGGACAGCTACCCCGAAAAGCTGCGCCGCACGCTGGCATCTGTTGCGCCCGCCAAATGCAATGGCGCGCCGACGGTGGTGATCTTGACGCCTGGCCATTTCAACAGCGCCTATTATGAACATTCGTTTCTGGCCGATTTGATGGGGGTCGAACTGGTCGAAGGGCAAGATTTGTTCGTTGACGGCGAGTTTTGCTATATGCGCACCACCGAAGGGCCGCGCCGCGTGGATGTGATCTACCGCCGCATTGATGATGAATTTTTAGACCCGTTGTGCTTTAACCCTTCGTCCATGTTGGGGGTGGCGGGGCTGATGGATGTCTACCGCTCGGGCGGGGTGTCGATCTGTTCCGCCCCCGGCGCAGGGGTGGCGGATGACAAGGCGATTTACACCTATGTGCCCGAAATGGTGCAATTCTACTTGGGTGAAGAGCCGATTTTGAACAATGTGCCAACGTGGAAATGCGCAGCGGCGGATGATTTGAAATATGTCACCGAAAATTTGGCCGAATTGGTGGTGAAAGAGGTGCATGGATCGGGCGGCTATGGCATGTTGGTGGGGCCAAAGTCCACAAAGGCCGAGGTCGAAGATTTCCGCGCCCGCATTCTGGCCAATCCGTCCAACTATATCGCCCAGCCCACGCTGGCGCTGTCCACCACCCCCACCTTTGTCGACGAGGGAATTGCGCCGCGCCATGTGGATTTGCGGCCCTATTGCCTTGTGGGGGAAAAGATCGACCTGGTGCCGGGGGGCCTGACGCGGGTGGCGCTGCGCGAAGGCTCGCTGGTGGTGAACTCCTCCCAAGGCGGCGGGGTCAAGGATACATGGGTGTTGGTGGATTAGATGCTAAGCAGAACCGCCGACAATCTTTACTGGATCGCCCGCAACATGGAGCGGGCCGAAACCAATGCCCGCCTGTTGGAAGTGGGGGCGCGCATGTCCTTGCTGCCCACTGCCCAAGGGTTTCGCAGCGATTGGGATAGCCTTTTGCGCGCCAGCGGCAACCTTGCGGGCTATAGTGCGAAATACGGATCGCCCGACCAGAAGAACATTGAAAACTATTTGTTTTTTGATCGTGATAACCCAAATTCCATCGCCTCTTGTATCACCAATGCGCGGGAAAACGGGCGGATTATCCGCACCGCGCTGACCACCCAAGTTTGGGACGCGCTGAACTCTGCCTTTCAGGAATTGCGCAGCATCGAGGCCGCGCGCAAAGGGCATGATCTGTCGCATTTGACCGATTGGGTCATGCGGCAAGCGGCGATGCTGCGCGGGGCGATTGATGCCACGCTTTTGCGCAATGATGGCTATAATTTTCTGAACATCGGCTATTATCTGGAACGCGGCGATAGCACGGCGCGGCTGATGGATGTGAAATACTATGTGCTGCTGCCGCGCGCAGATTACGTGGGGTCGGGTCTGGACAATGATCAATGGGGCATGCTGCTGCGCGCGATGTCGGCCAATCGCGCCTTTCATTGGGCCTATGGCGGCGAAATCACATCTGCCAAGATCGCGCATTTTCTGATTTTGAACCCGCAATGCCCGCGCAGTCTGATCACTTGCGTGGCGGGGATGAACAACCACGCGCAACGGCTGGCCAAGCTATATGGGCGCGAGACACCCGCAACGGCGGCGGTGGCGCGGCTGCTTGCGGAACTGGAAAGCCAATCCACCGACCGCATTTTCGACGAGGGCCTGCACGAATTTTTAACCCGCTACATTGAGCAAACGGGCAATTTGGGCCGCGTTATTCATGACAGCTATTTGTCGGGGGATATTCAGTGATGCTGCTGACGGTCGATCACATCACCCGCTATCATTACGACCGCCCCGTGCGCGGGGTGGTGCAAAGCCACCGTTTGACCCCCTCGCGCTATGATGGGCAAAAGGTGCTGGATTGGGCCGTGACTGTTTCGGGCGGTGTTATGGGCGGGGGCTTTCGCGATGGGGCGGGGGATTATGTGCAAGGCTGGTCGGTTGCTGGCCCTGCGGATGAAATCACCGTGCATGTGCAGGGGCGCGTAGAGACCACCGATTTGGCGGGGGTTTTGAAAGGCCACCGCGAGATGGTGCCCCCCTTGGCCTATCTGCGGCAAACAGCGGCGACTGCGCCAGATGCTGCGATTATGGATTTATCGCGCGCTTATACGCCGCAAGATGCGCTGGGCGGGGCGCATGCGCTGGCGCTGGCAGTGTCGCAAGCGATAACCTATGCGCCGGGCAGCACCCATGCTGCGACAACGGCGGCGCAGGCCCTCGCGCAGGGGGCGGGCGTGTGCCAAGATCATGCGCAGGTGCTGGTGTCGGCGGCGCGCCATGCGGGCCAGCCTGCGCGCTATGTGTCAGGCTATTTGCATTCGTCCAAGGACGGCGCGGCGCATGAGGCTGCCCATGCTTGGGCGGAAATTCATATCGCAGGTCTGGGCTGGGTGGGGTTTGACCCTGCCAATCACTGCTGCCCTGACGATCGCTATATCCGCCTTGGGTCGGGCTTTGATGCGCAAGACGCCGCCCCCATTCGCGGCGTCTCGCGCGCGGTGGGGCGCAGCGGGGCTGCTGCAGAAAATTTGACCGTAACCGTTGCGATTGCCGCACAAGAGCAATAGCCTAGGGGCGCTGGGCTGGCGGAGTGCGAAATTGACCTATTGCGTGGGACTGTTGTTGAACGAAGGCATGGTGATGCTGTCCGATACCCGCACAAATGCGGGGCTGGATAATATCGCCACCTACCGCAAGATGTTCACCTTTGAAGACCCGGGCGAGCGGGTCATTGTCATCGCCACCGCAGGCAGCCTGTCGGTCACGCAAACCACCATCGCCCGCCTGCGCGAGGCGATCGACGACCCAGAGGCGGGCGAGGACACTTCGATCATGCGGGCGCCGACCATGCTAAAGGTGGCCTCGATCATTGGATCAACGCTTTGCGCGGTGCGGATGGAAATCGACGAGAAATTGGCGACGATGAAACAGGGGGCCAGCGCCACGATGCTGGTCGCCGCCCAGCGCAAGGGCGGCGAGATGCGGCTGTTTTTGATCTATCCCGAAGGTAATTTCATCGAGGCGACCGAAGACACGCCGTTTTTGCAAATCGGCGAGCATAAATACGGCAAGCCCATCCTTGACCGCGTGGTGCAACCTGCAACCTCGCTGGCGGATGCGGAAAAGGCGGTGCTTTTGTCGATGGATTCGACGCTGCGATCCAACCTTTCGGTGGGCATGCCGCTGGATCTGTGCATCATCGAGAAAGACGCGCTGCGTATATCGCGCATGCGCCGCATCGAGGCGGGGGACGAAGCCTTTCGCGCCATGTCCGAAGGCTGGAGCCGCGCGCTGCGCGAAGGCTTTGCGCAGATACGGGTTTAGCGGCTAGACCGTTTCATCTTGCGCGGCAAACAGCGCGCAGGCACTGTCAAAAAACCGCGCGCGGGCGTCTGGCCCTTCCATCATGATTTCATGCTCGGCCCCTGTGAACAGGTCTAGCTTTGACCCCGCCCAGATCGCCATGCGCGCATGAACGGGCATTGGGTCCACAACCTTTTCCGCCGTGCCAAGGGCCGTATAGGCGGGCAGGGCGGGCGAGGTCATCAAGGACAGCGCATGGCATTCCAGCAGCGCCGCGCGCCCCCATGCCAGCGACGGGCCGCCCAGAGACAATTCAGGATGCGCTTCGGCCTGCCGTTTCATATATTTCCACATATCGGGATCGGTGGTCAGCACATTGCCCATGAACTGCGCATCCGTGACATAAGTCTTTGCCCCCGTGCCTGGTGCATACAGGTGGCTAAGGCCGAACAGCGAGGAAACCGCCGTGATCACCCCCGCTACGGGCCGCATCCATGACGACAGCGCAATGCCCCACATCGGCGCGGAAAAAGCCGCCGCGCGAAATGGGTGCGCGCCCATCAGTGTGCGCAGCGCAATGCACCCGCCCATCGAATGGGACAGGATGAAATAAGGCTGCGGCAGATTATGGCGCTGGGCTGTGTCCAGCATCGTTTCCATATCGCGTTGATATTCATCAAAACTTTCGACATGGCCCGTCATCGGGTCATCGGTGGCGCGGTCAGCCAGACCTTGGCCGCGAAAGTCGATAGAAATCACGCTATAGCCGCGCTGGGCCAAATCCCCCGCCGCCACCCCGTATTTCTCGATATATTCGGTGCGCCCGGGTAGCAAAAACACCGTGCCCTTTGCCCCTGCGCGTGGCCAAATACCAAGGCGCAGGCGCACGCCATCAGGGGCCTTGGCCCAAACCGCAAAGCCACCCTCGGGGCCGCTTGCCACATCGCTGAAAAACGGGGCTGGTGTCATGCCAGCGCGGTGCCAAGGCGCATCGCGGTGGGCAAGGATCCGTCGATCTTTAGCTTGCCCGACATATAGGCCCCCGTGGCCCCCATCTCGCCCGCCAGAATCGCCGCAAAAACGTCTGCATCGGCGGTCAGCGTCACATCCGCCTCTTCATCACCCGCGCGCACGCCGCTGGCATCCATCATAATCGCGCCTTCGTCCAGAACCACGAATTTCGCAATACCATCAAAGCCGCCGCTCATTTTCTTCGACAAGGCCTCTACCGCTTTGGCAATCACATCCGACATTTTTCATCCTTCACTGGCTGGCGCATCAATTTTCCGCACAAGGTGACGCGCCCACTGGAAATTTGCGCGCATTGCGTTACGCTTGCAACTATGAAACTGCGCAAACCCAACCTCAACCCTTTCGTTACGGCACTTGCGGTGATTTTTTTCGCATGCACGCCAGCTATGGCGCAAACTGCCGATCTGGACGCGCTGTTTTCCCGCCTGAAAACGGCCAATGCCGAAGAGGCCAAGGACATCGAGGCCGAAATTTGGATCGAATGGTCGAAATCAGGGTCTGATGCCATGGATTTGCTGCTGGAACGTGGGCGCAAGGCAATGGCCGCGGGGGATGCGGCGCTGGCGGTGGCGCATTTGACCGCGCTTGTTGATCATGCCCCCGATTTTGCCGAAGGCTGGAACGCGCGGGCCACGGCCTATTACCAGTTGGGGGAGTTTGGCCCTTCGGTCGCAGATATTGCCAAGACACTTACCCTGAACCCGCGCCATTTTGGCGCTTTGTCGGGGCTGGGGTCGATTTTCGAATCCCTTGGCGCGCCCGACAAGGCGCTAGAGGCCTATAAGGCCGCGCAAGCGGTTAACCCCTTTGCAACGGGCGTGGATGAGGCGATAGATCGCCTAACCACCGATGCCCAAGGCCAAGAATTGTAGCGGCGGCAAGATCAGGCCCATGTGTGCGAAATCTGCAAATGCGCCCGCGCGGGTGACGGCCATGCTGGGGCCAACCAACACGGGCAAAACGCATTACGCGATCGAGCGGATGCTGGGCCACCGCACGGGGGTCATCGGGCTGCCGCTGCGGCTGCTGGCGCGCGAAGTTTATGACAAGATCGTCGCCCTACGCGGCCCGTCCGTTGTGGCGCTGATCACGGGGGAGGAAAAGATCATCCCCCCCCGCGCGCAGTATTTCGTCGCCACAACCGAGGCGATGCCGCTGGACATTGGCGCGGATTTTGTCTGCGTCGATGAGATCCAGCTTTGCGCCGACCCTGATCGCGGCCATGTGTTTACCGACCGCTTGCTGCGGGCAAGGGGTCTTGCGGAAACGCTGTTCCTTGGGTCGGATACGATGCGCGGGGCCATCCTTGGGCTGATCCCGCGCGTCGAGCTGCTGCGGCGCGCGCGCATGTCCGCGCTTTCCTATACGGGGGGCAAAAACCTGTCCCGCCTGCCCGAACGCAGTGCGATTGTGTGCTTTTCCGTGGATGCCGTCTATGCCATCGCCGAAGTGCTGCGCCGCACCAAGGGCGGCTGCGCCGTGGTGATGGGCGCGCTATCCCCGCGCACCCGCAACGCCCAAGTGGCGATGTATCAAAACGGCGAAGTGGATTATCTGGTTGCAACAGATGCCATCGGCATGGGGCTGAATTTGGACATCACCCATATTGCCTTTGCCGCCACGGGCAAGTTTGACGGGCGGCGCATGCGCGGGTTATTCCCGCAAGAGCTGGCGCAAATTGCGGGGCGGGCGGGGCGGCATGTGCAAAACGGCACCTTTGGCGTGACGGGGGATGTGCGCCCCATCGCGCCCGAAGTGGTCGAGGCGATCGAGGTCCACCGCTTTGACCCCGTGCGCAAACTGTATTGGCGCAACCATGATTTGGATTTTTCCAGCGTAGATCGACTGATCCGTTCCCTCGAGGCCCCAACCTCTGACCCGTGGCTGACGCGCGCGCGCGATGCTGATGATGTGGTGGCGCTGAAAATTCTGTCCAATCTGCCCGAAGTGGCGGAAAAACTTACCTCGATTGCGCGCCTGAAACTGCTGTGGGATGTTTGCCGCATTCCCGATTTTCGCAATCAATCCGAAACCGAACATGCCGCCCTGCTGGCGATGATTTTCGGTTTTTTGACGGGGCGCGGCCTTGCCGCCACGCGTATCCCGCACGACTGGATGGAAAAGGCGATTGCCCGCATCGACAAAACCCATGGCGACATTGACGCGCTGTCAAAACGGCTGGCCTATATCCGCACGTGGACATATGTTGCGCAGGCCGAAAATTGGGTGCAAAACGCGGACTATTGGCGCGCGCAGACGCGTGCTGTAGAGGATCGTTTGTCAGACGCGCTGCACAGCGCTTTGGCGCAAAGATTCGTAGATCGGCGCACCAGCCATTTGTTGCGGCGATTAAAACAAAAGGAGACCCTCGTGGCCGAGGTGAATGACAAAGGCGAAGTGACGGTAGAAGGCGAATTTGCTGGCCGTTTGGATGGGTTTCGGTTTGCGCAGGACGCGGGCGGCGAGGGCGTGGCGCGTGATACGCTGCGCACTGCGGCGATGGCTGCGCTGCGCCCTGAATTGCACCTGCGCGCGGATCGCTTTTACAACGCGCCAGATACCGAAATGGATTTCACCACCCAAGGCGGGCTGATGTGGGGCAATTCTGCTGTCGGCAAGCTGGTCAAAGGTGCCGAGCCGCAACGCCCAACCGTGCAGGCCTTTGTTGATGAAGAGGCAGGGCCAGAGATCACCGAAAAGGTCACACGCCGCCTGCAACATTTCATCGACCGCAAGATTTCAGCAGGCTTTGAGCCGATGCTGGCGATGGGCCGTGACGAGACGCTGGCTGGCCTTGCGCGCGGCTTTGCCTTTCGCATGAGCGAGGCGATGGGCGTGATCGCGCGTGAGGCTGTCGCCGCCGAGGTTAAGGAACTGGATCAACCCGCCCGCGCTGTGCTGCGCAAGCATGGGCTGCGCTTTGGTCAATATACCGTCTTTATGCCCGCACTTTTGAAACCCGCCCCCACGCGCCTGCGCCTTGTGCTGTGGTCGCTGTGGAACGGGCTGGAAGATTTCCCCGAAAGCCCGCCACCAGGGTTGGTGACGATCCCCAACCTGCCCGCCGTGCCGCGCAGCCACTACACTTTGGCGGGGTATCATCCCGCTGGCGCGCGGGCGCTGCGCATCGACATGCTGGAACGTTTGGCCGATATTTTGCGCGGGCTGGATAGCAAGGCAGGGTTTGAAGCCACGCCTGAAATGCTGTCAATCACGGGTCTTGGGGCCGAACAATTTGCCGATTTGATGGGCGGATTGGGCTATAAAGCCACCAAGGGCGAGCGCGCCAAAGTCAAGGCCGCCCCTGTGCTGGTGGATGATACCCCGCGCATGAACCCGATCACCGAAGAGGAAACGGTTTTCGTTCAACCAGATGTGGTAGAACGCGCCCAAGACGCCGCGCAAGACGCCGCCCCCGAGATGGAGGCGTTCTACACCTATACTTGGGCGCCCAAGCCCCGCTTTGAACGCCCTGCGCGCCAACCGCAGCGGCGAGGCAGCCCAGCCGCGCGGTGATCGCCGCAAAGGGGCAGAGGCGCGCGCAAAACCCGCCGATGGCAGTGAGGGCGCGCCACGTCAAGATCGCGGCCCGTTCAAAGGCAATCGCAATGAAGGCGAGCGCAAAGGCGGTGATCGCCCCAGCCGCAAAGACGGCAGCGAGCGTAAGGGCGGTGATCGCAGCACATCAAAGCGGGATGATTTCAAACCCAAATCCTTTGAATCGCGCCCCGAAAAACCCATCGACCCCGACAATCCCTTTGCAGCCCTGATGGCCTTGAAAAGCAAACTTTAGGGGCAGATTTGGCGGGGCCCAGTGGAAAGACAAAAGCATCCATTGCGGCCCCCGCAAACCCTAAGCTGCGCCTCGACAAATGGCTATTCGCAGCGCGGTTCTTCAAATCAAGAGAACTGGCCAGCGCTTTGATCGAAGAGGGGCATTTGCGCCTAAACGGCCAGCCCTGCGCCAAACCTGCGCATGGGGTGGGGGCGGGGGATGTGCTGACATTTCGTGCAAGGCGGGCGGGTGCGGCTGATCCATGTTTCGGACATCTCGCAGCGGCGCGGCCCTGCCAGCGCGGCGCAGAGATGCTCTATCTTGACCTTGATCAAAGCGCTGCAAATCCTACTGATCTAACTTGAATGATCCGCCATCCTTGGCTAGGACTGGCGCGCAAGACCAAAGGACACTCTCCCATGACCTATGCCGTGATCGACAACTGCATTGCCTGCAAATACACCGACTGCGTGGAAGTTTGCCCCGTGGATTGTTTCTATGAGGGCGAAAACATGCTGGTCATCCATCCCGATGAATGCATCGATTGCGGCGTCTGCGAGCCTGAATGTCCCGCCGATGCGATCCGCCCTGATACCGATTCGGGCATGGATGAGTGGGTGGCGTTCAATCGCAAATATTCCGAAATGTGGCCGGTAATTGTCACGAAAAAAGACCCCTTGCCCGAAGCGACTGAACGCGACGGCGAAACAGGCAAGCGCGAGAAGTATTTTTCGCAAAACGCCGGCCTTGGCGGGTGATCCGCGATTGGGGCGATGATTCGTCCCGATTCGCACGTTTTTTCGTCTTTTCGCAAAAATCCGCTAGATTTGCCTTCGCAATGCCCTGCAATGGCCAGATATGGCGCGCTGTTGCAGTTGGAAATGCAGCAAAATTGTGATATTGTTTTCTTACAAAAAGATTATTCGCCCGCCACCTGCTTTGGTGCTGCTCGCCCAAAGCTCGTTTTTGTGAAACAAATACTGCCTTTTGGCCCTAAGTTTGACTTGGGGGCTGGTTTTGTTTTGCAATTGGGCCTAACGCAAGGTGCCTTATGACCAAATCGAAAAAGCCCGATTTCCGCCCCAACGAGTTTGTGGTCTATCCCGCGCATGGCGTGGGTAAGATCATCTCGATCGAAGAGCAGGAAATTGCGGGTATCCATCTGGAATTATTCGTCATTTCCTTTGAAAAGGATAAGATGACCCTGCGCGTGCCCACCCATAAGGCCACCGAAATTGGCATGCGCGGCTTGTCCACGCCCGATTTGATCAACAAGGCGCTGGACACGCTAAAGGGCAAGGCGCGCGTCAAGCGCGCAATGTGGTCGCGCCGCGCGCAAGAATACGAGCAAAAGATCAACTCGGGTGATTTGATGGCCATTGCCGAGGTCGTGCGCGATCTGCATCGCAGCGATGATCAGCGCGAGCAAAGTTATTCCGAACGCCAACTCTATGAGGCGGCGCTGGACCGTCTAACGCGCGAAGTGGCCGCAGTTGCGGGCACGGATGAAGCGGGCGCGCAGAAAAAAGTGGGCGAGGTTTTGGTAGGCCGCGCGTGCATAAAAACGGCGATGAAATTTGAAAAAAAGGGCGGCTTTAGTGCCGCCTTTTTATGCCTTGGAGGGGGCTTCTGGTGAAGCGTCACCTGCGGTGTCATCGCGTTCGCTGGCCGCTTCATCGCCTTCGGCGATAGAGAATGCAGGCACGACATTTTCGTCTTTGGTCTCGGCGCTGTCAGTTTCGTCGGGCAGGATGCGCAATTCGTGCAATTCGTTCGTCAAGGCGCTGGCGATGTCTTTTTCCAATTCGCGGGCACGCAAAATATAGGCCTCGTTCAAATGCGACGGCTGGCCTGGCACCCAAAGCTGGGCCAAATCGCGCATCGCGGCGCGGTCGACACGGGCAAAGGTTTGCGACGCCTTAGAGGCCTCGTATTCTGAAAATCCCATATTTTCAAGAACATAGCGTCCGGCCCGAACCGAGCTGTCAAAGGTTTCGCGCACGATGTCATTCGCGCCTGCTTGAAACAATTCATAGACATGTACGCGGTCACGCGCGCGGGCGACGATATGAATGTCGCTGCGTCTACCGCGCACAAAGCGCACGATATTCAGCGCAACATCGCGGTCGTCGACGGCGACCACCACCACTTGGGCCGTGGCCAGACCTGCGGCCTCTAAAAGTTCGGGGCGCGATGGATCGCCATAAAATCCTTTGATATCAAAGCGGCGCATGGCATCCACCGTGGCCATATCATTGTCCAAAACCACCGTAGACAGGCCCGACCCGCGCACCAAACGGTTGACCACTTGGCCAAAGCGACCGATCCCCGCGATAATCACGGCACCTTGTTCGTTGATCTCGTCAGCGGCGAGGCTGGGCTTGACGCTTTTTATCCGCTTGGCCAAATAGTCATAGGCAATGAATAAAAACGGTGTCAGCAGCATGGACAGGCTGATCACCAGCAGGGCCATTTTCCCATGGGCCAGCGAAATGGAACCTTCGCTGCGCGCAAATGCAATGATAACAAAGCCAAACTCGCCACCCTGCGCCAAAGACAGGGTGAATAGCCAGCGGTCTTGCCCGCGCAACCGCGCCACCAATGCAATGATCAGCAAAATGACGGCCTTTAGGGCGATCAGCCCCAAAGTCAGGCCTAAAACCGTAAAGGGTTGGTGAAACAGAATGTCAAAATCAATCCCCACCCCCACGGTCATGAAAAACAGGCCCATCAGCAGGCCCTTAAACGGGCGCAGGTCTGCCTCTAGCTGGTGGCGAAATTCCGAGTTGGCCAGAACCACCCCCGCAACAAAGGTGCCAAGGGCAGGGGATAGGCCCACCAATATCATCAAAAACGCAATCCCAAGCACCATCAAAAGCGAGATGAATGTCGACATTTCAGGAAGTTTGGCCGCATGGACATAGCGAAAGATCGGGCGCGACAGATAATGCCCTGCCAGCACAATCCCCGCCACGATGGCCAAAGTCAGCGCTGCCGCTGCCCAATCGGGCAAGGACTGCACAAGGCTGATCAACGGCGCGGCGCTGCCGGCGCTGTCAAGTTCGCCCGCGTCGGCGTTTGTGATGCCAAACTGCTGCGCTTGCGGGCCTTGTATCGCGGGCAGCGCCATCAGTGGCACAAGCGCAAGAATTGGGATAAGGGCGATATCTTGGGTCAATAGCACCGAAAAGGCCGACCGCCCCCCCGCCGTCCGCATCAGGTTCTTTTCGCTAAGGCTTTGCAACACAATCGCCGTCGATGAGAGTGACATAAGCAGCCCCAACACCACCGCAGATGACCAGATGACCCCCAGCCCCCACAGGGCATAGCTGACGGCCAAAGTTGTGGCTAAAATCTGCGCCCCGCCCATGCCCAGCAGCTTGCCGCGCATCTTCCACAAAGTTTCGGGTTCCAGTTCCAGACCAATCAGAAACAGCATCAGCACAACGCCAAATTCGGCTATGTGCTGCACCTCGCCCGCATCGGCCCCAATTTGGCGCAGAATCGGCGCCATCAAGATACCCGCGACGATATAGCCAAGGACGGAACCAAGCCCATAGCGCAGCGCCAATGGCACGACGATAACCGCCGCTCCAAGGTAGATAGACGCTTGCAGCAACAGGCTTTCCATCCATGAACCCTATAGATTTTTCCCTATGCTGACAGGCGCACGCGCTGCGTTCAAGTAGGGCCGATTGCGTTTTAGATCAAATAGCGGCCAGCTTTAGGTTTTTGGCATCGTTAATGCCAGCATCTCGCCGCCTTTGGCATAGCGCACTTCGCTTTCGGTGATTGCCGCCACCTTGCCGCCGTCAAAGCGATCCCCCACTTTCAACTTTTTGAACGTGCCAGAGGGTTGGCGGATCAGGGCGTAGCGGTTTGACTGACTGCCAAAGACGCCAACCAAATTCACGTTGTTCAAATTTATGGCGTTCTTAATGGTCGCCTGTTTCGCCACAACGCTGCGCGATCCCGCCCTGCCTGCCGCAGAGGTCACTTCGGGTTCGCTGTCGGCTTCCACTGCGGCGGGGGCGTTGTTGTTGCTGGCGGCCACTTCGGGCGGCTGTTGTGTTGCGGGTTCAGGCGCGGCACTTGCCGCCGCGGCGGTAACAATTTGCGCATCGCGCGACGCCTCAAAGGCGGCCTTCAAACCTTTTGGTCTTGCTGCGGGAATGCGGCTGACGCTTAAGGCCAGCGGGCTGGCTGCGGCGGTGGGGGCAGGCGCGGTCAGTGCATTTTCGGCAGCGGAAATCTCGGCGCTGGTCAGCAAGGATGCTGGCGCAGAGGCGAGACGCGCCTCGCGCCCTGCTGCCAAAATCCCAGCGGGGCGCGGCAAAGGGCGGGCATTGGCCAAAGCGGGATCGGCAAAGGTTGCCGCAACCGCATTTTCGGCTGGCTGCGCATTGCTACGTGGGCGCGGCAAAGGGCGGGCATTGGCCAAGGCGGGATCGGCAAAAACGCTGCTTGCGTCGGAGGTTTTGGCTGCGGTTTTGGCGGCGATTTCAACGGGCGCGGCCACGGCTGCGGCGGCCAAAATGGCGGCAGGGCGGGGCGCGGGTGTCAGGGCAGGGCGACCTGTGACCACGGCCACAGGTTGCACTTGGTCTGCAAGTGCAGGCTCTGCTGACGTTGGGGCAGCAGGGGCAACAGAGGCGGCAAACCCGGCGCCTGGTCGCTGCGCGGCTGGTAGATCTAGCGGGGCCGCCTTGGGCAATGTTGCAGCTACGGGGGCATCCACACCCGCCTGAACACTGGCCAAAAGTTCAGGGCCATCTGCGCGTGGCTGCGGCGGCACCAAAGCGCAGCTTGGCGACCGTACGTACACCCGCAGGCGAAAAATGCCGAGAAAGACGGCGGCGCAACGACTATCGGGATCGGGTAGGTTGGGCTATGGGCTCGACAGAAACGATCTGGGTGCTGCGTTCAAAAAATGCATTAACCGTTTCAAGTACATAGGTGGACAGCGGCGCCGCGCATACCGGCAGAACAGATGACGCCGCCGTCAAACCCATCCCATGCCCGGATTGCACGTTTTGCTGATCCCGCCTTCGGTGGGCTGGTAAACGCGTCGTCAGGGCGCAGTACGTCTGGCGGTGATGAGTATTTAATCCTCGTTTCAGGCCTGTGACTGGTGGACGATTCTGCGGGCCTTGCCGGCGCTCGCGCTTGCGCCGCCCAATTTGGGCGCGGGCGCTGATGTTTCTGCGTTTGCAATCAATGGATCTTGGATCGGCGCTTTGATCGGGCCCATATCGGCGTCATCGGCAAGCGCCACATCAATCACTTCGATCGCTGGGGCGGCAGACGCCTCTGGAGATTGCCCAACGCGTACGCCGTTGATGGCCTCGACTTGTGCCATGGCTGCCGCGCGGCGCGCGCTGAAGGCCGCAATCATTTGCTCGGCTTTGCTGGGCCGCTTTTCGCCAAGTTCAGGCGTCGGGGTGCTGCCCAGTTCATTCGCAGTTTCATCGACGGTTGGATCTAATTGCTCCACTTCTGGGCTGTAAGGTCTGCCGCCTGTAGCTCCTCGCCCGGCGCATCCATAAGGGGGACATCTTCGGCCATCGGCGCTTCTTCGGGATCCGCGATGCCTTGATTGTCGTTTTCCTCGGGCAATTCGGCCATTGCGGCGTCAAAGCTGGCGGGGGCTGGCGGCGGATCGGTGTCCTGTGCGGCCAGAATGTCGCTTTGCGCAGGCTCGGCCTGTATCTGCGGTGCGCTGTCATTGCTGGCACCGAAATCTTGCCAAACCTCGCGCCCGTCATCCACAACTGGCCCATCCGCGCCAAGGTCTGCTTCAGCCAAATCTGCGGCCAAATCGGGCGATTGCTGCGTGCTTGCGGTGCCATCCTCTATTTCGGCAATTTCAGCCGTGTCATGCGCGCCCAAGTCTTGCGCGCCCATGTTCTGCGCAACGGGGACTTGATCGCCCGTATCTTGCGCAACGTCTGTTTCATCGCGTGGCGGGGGGGCGTCCGCATCCGCAGCGTCAACGGGGCTGCCGTTTTCGTCATCGCCCATTTCAAAGTCGCTGGCACTGAGCGCCGCTTTTGGGGCGTCTTCGACAGGGGGCGCAAAGGCAAAAACCTCATCGCGCTGAACCACTTCACCCTGCGCCAGCAATGTTTGCGACAAGGCGCTGGCCCCAAACCAAACCTCGCCTTCAAAGTTGCCCGAATTGGGGATGGCGGCAAAAGAAATTGGGTTAAAGCGGTGCTGCGCGGCAAAGGCCTCGGCCTCGTCCAAGGTTTCGCGGGCGATCACGGCCACCTCGGCAGATGCGCCCGCATCCGTCCAATCCCAAACCAAATCGGCCACAGCATAGGGGGTGCGCCCCGTCAGATCAGCCGCAATCTGCGCAGAGCGTTTTGCCGCGTCATAGGGCAAATCAGGCAAAGTGGTGTATAAAATCGCGTTATTGGGCAAGATCAGCTTGGTCGAGATGCCGCGCGGCGAAAGGCCCAGTGCGGTTGCACGCAGATATGACATGGCTGCGTCAAGATCGGGGTCGTCCATGGCCACACGGCCAATGGCAGCCCATCCCCCCTCTTGCCGATGCAGAAGGGCGATCTGATTGTCGCGAAAATCAAGGGCAAAATCTGGTTTCATTGCGCCTGCCTATCACAGCGCAGGTTAAGGGGAAAACCACTGCGTCTGCGTCAATTTAGTTTATAGCAGCTTTTCGCCTAAAGAAACAAAAAGGGCAAGCAAAACCCAACAATTAGCGGCTATATTGGGCGCAGTCACTAATTGTGCGACGAGATAGGGAGAGTGGAATGCGATTGTTTTTGAAAACAGGTGCTTTGGTGTTGGCATTGGCCACAGGGGCAGGCGGCGCGCTCGCGCAGGATGCGGCCCCGCCGCGCGTGGGCCAAATCACTGTTACGGGCGAAGGGGTGGTGGCCAGCGCGCCTGATATGGCCAGTGTTTCGTTGGGCGTGACAAATGTCGCGCAAACCGCTGCGCAGGCATTAGAGGCCAATACTGCGTCGATGCGGGGTGTGATGGATCGTCTCACCGCAGCGGGCATAGAGGCGCGCGATCTGCAAACATCGAGCCTGCAATTGCACCCCAATTGGGTGCAAACCGAAGGTATGCAAAGCGCCGAAATCCAAGGCTACACCGCCACAAATATGCTGACCGCGCGCGTGCGCGATTTGGCGATTTTGGGCGGGGTTTTGGACGCCGCCGTGCAAGACGGGGCGAATACGCTGAATGGTCTGAATTTTGAAAATTCCAACCCAAAACCCGCCCAAAGCGAAGCGCGTAAACTGAACGGTTCAAGATGCGGTCGCCAAAGCCAATGAGATGCTTGGCGCAGCGGGCGCAGGTCTGGGAAAGATCGTCTCGATCAGCGAAAATGGCGGTTACGTCAGCCCAATGCCGATGATGAAGGCCGCGATGGAAGATAGCGGCGTTCCCGTGGCGGGGGGCGAGATTGGCATGTCGGTTCAAGTGACGATCACTTTTGAAATCGCGCAATAGACTATTGGGCCAGCAAGATGGGGGCGGCAAGTGCCGCCCCGATATAGCTACTTTATGGCTGCGTTCAGCGCCTGATCCAGATCGGCGATGATGTCGCGGACATCTTCGATCCCGATGGACAGGCGGATCACATTGGGCGCGGCCCCTGCCGCCACTTGGGCATCCTCGGACAATTGGCGGTGCGTGGTGCTGGCGGGGTGAATGATCAGGCTGCGTGTGTCGCCAAGGTTGGCGACATGGCTGAACAGTTTGACACTATCCACCAGTTTGACGCAGGCGTCATAGCCGCCTTTGACGGCCACCGTGAACAGCGCGCCCGCGCCGTTTGGTGTGATTTTGGCCGCCAAATGGTGGTAGGGACTGCTGGCCAGCCCCGCATAGCCCACCTTTCTGGCACCTGCGCGCAGGGATCGTGGCTCTGGCCATTGGGCCACCTTTTAGCGCGTTCTCCACGAGGCAGCAGCCATGACCATTCCAGCAACAGAACAGGGTTTCAATCCCCGTCCGCGTGTAATGTGCGCCTTGCGGGTTCATCGTCATGCCCAAATCACGCAGGCGCCAATGGCGATCGATACAGAGGTAAAAGGCATGCCGCCCAATCGCTGGAGTGAAACGTCCCGCTCCGTGATAGACAGGTTCGGGCGCGTATGGGCTGAGAGGTTCTATTATCAGCTGCCAGAACCAGTTGAATTTTCCGCTGTCCACCACAACGCCGCCCGTCACCGTGCCATTGCCAGTTAGGTATTTCGTCGCCCACTAGACGGCAGCGTGGCCCATGGTGTTCATATTGGGCGGCACGAGTATGGCGTGGCGGTGGTGTTATCCACGATCTGCCGGCAGACCCGCCTGATCCGCCAAAATCACCCAGCGATGGGATCCAAGTCCGAAATCGCCCCGCCAGGGTTGCAGATGGTTTCGCAGAAAATCGCGCGGGTGTCGCCGTCGATCGCCGCCTCGATCGCCTTTGGATCGTCAAAGTCGACAAATTTGGCCGACCAGCCGAATTTGCGGATGGTGTTGGAAAACTGCTGGATCGTGCCGCCGTAAAGCCGTGTCGAGGCCACGATATTGCGCCCAGGTGCCATGAGCGGGAACAGCGCCATAATCTGCGCCGCATGGCCCGATTCAGATGACGGGCGATATCGCCCGCCCATACCTTCAGAGGCTACGCGCAAACGCGGCTGGCCAAAGCGGAAATGGTGGGGTTGGTCAGGCGCGAATAGACGCTATAGGTCACCATCTTCTCTGCGGTAATATTGAACAACTTTGCGTCGCATGCGATCCGGCATCGCGAAAGACAAAGGCGGTGGTTTAGTAGATGTTTATCTTCGTCGCGCTGCCTGTGGCTGGGTCTGGCGCGGTGCCTGCGTGGATGGCAAGGGTGTCGAATTGCTGTGTCATTATGGCCTCCTTTAGATTGGGGGCAGGTTAACAGGACAAGGGCGCGCAGCAGGGGAGTTTTGCGGGTGCTTAGGCGCGTGCGTTAAACCCGGGCATGCACCGATCGGCGACAAAAGAGGTGATCGCGTTCACTTGGGGCAGCACGCCCAGAATTTCAGTATGGAAGTGTTTATAGTCGGCCAGATCGGCGGTTTCGACACGCAGCAGATATTCCACCGTTCCCGTGATATTGTGGCATTCGACCACGGCGCTTGCGCGGGCCATAGCGCGCTCAAACGCCTCTTGCGCGGCTTTGTATTGTGCACAGCGTCAGCCGCCGCGGTTACGTACGGCAGCATGATAAAGCCGCCGCTAAGCCCCAGTTTGGCAGGGTCGAGGTGGGCGCGGTAGCCCTTGATCACGCCGCTGCGTTCCAATTCTTGCACGCGGCGCAGGCAGGCACTGGGCGACAGGCCCACTTTTTCGGCCAAATGCAAATTGGGCTGGCGGGCGTCGCGCCGCAGCTCGCGCAATATTCGGCGGTCTATGTCATCTATTTTCATCATTTCTTGCAAATTATGTCGGAATATTCGTCACCTGGCACGCACCCGCCGCTGAATAAATCCGGCATGCAATATTTAAGCGATGGGAGATATTCTTTGACCAGCGCTGCTGTTTCCTACTTTTGCCGTGGTTAATTTCGGTGACGCCGGGGCCGCAACATACAACAACGCTTTTTGGCCTCTAAAGGGGCGAATTTCGGATTTCGGCGCACGGTGCCGCATATGCTGGGCATAGGTCTGGGCATGGCGATCCTGATTCTTCCTGACGAACTGGCCCATTACGATCTGGTGCGTGGTCAGCTGCCGTCACCGCAGAAAATCGCCGCCGCCCTTTATGTGGTTTGGCTGGCGTGGAAAATCGCCCACTCTAGCGCACCGAGGCCCGGTGAGGCGCAGGCGCGACCCTTTGGGTTTATTTATCCGCTGAAGGCTGCCTTCGCAGGCGGGTTAAAGTTTTTCGGGCGGGGCTACGGCCATTTCTGCCGCTACGGTTTACCGCAGGCGTGCGCTGGCGCAGCATATGTTCTTCACCGCAAGGCGTTTCGGTATTCGTGTCTATCGGCCTGCCGTCGATATCGCTATGGGTGATCGCAGGTGAGGCGTTGTGCCGTCGAAGCCGGCACTTTCCGTTAATGAAAATGTCCAGACCGACATTGCCTGACCATCTTACCGGCCTGAAGGCGTCGATGGTGCCCGTGCTGTGGGTCCTGTTCTTCAGCGCGCTGCTGGACGCCTGCGTTTTATGAGTATACCTTAAAGACGGCCTGGCCATGGCGCTGCGGGCAGGTTCGTGCGGTCAAACAACGCGCGCGCGCGGCGGCCCTTGTTTTGATAGACCATTTGGCGAATCGGGTCATGGTCGCGCAAAATCGGACGTAGATCGGGGTTTAGGGCGATGCTTTCCAACACCTCGACCACCTGATCATCCGCACTGCGCAACACTTTGCCGGTGCCAGCGCGGCAGAACAGGTAATGGTATGCAGGTCGACACCGCGCCAAACGATACCTTCCCCGCTATATCGCCATCATGGTCACCGAACCGCCAAGGGCATGGATCACCAAGGGCAGACGACAACGAAGCCAGCCGGATAGCCGGATGACCCGCGACGCCTGGCGCGCGGGTCAGCAGATGGCGAGCTGCGCAGATGCCGTTGGTTGAAGGTCGCCAGGCGGTGAATGCGCTGGTGCGCTGGAATGAACAAGCGAAGCAACGAAGAAAACGCGCTGGAGATTTTGCTGGTCAGATTGCACGATGGGCAGGCGCTGATAACCATTCTGGTCAGGGGATTCCGCCGCAATGCGCATCGCGCTCGACAACTGGCCCATGTTCGATTAGCAGGTTATCGTGTTCGCGCTACGGATGCCGAGGTGACCGGCAAAATCACCGTATGGGGCGTCACAACGCCTGTGGATTGCGTCACTATCCGCGCGAAATTATTATCAGTATCCGTTACCGCAGGCATTCCATCTTCAGCGGCGCAGAACGGCATGAGCGCTCAGAATTCAGCCGGGCATCCTGTTGAACAAATTGTTCACCGCATCGACGCGCGTGCTGCGCTCGACGGCGTCACGCCGGATTTTGGGGCTTTATGCCTTCGTCGCCGGACAGCATGGTCAGGCGAGAAGGCCAGCAAATTTTCAGTAATCTGGGCGATATCTCGGCGGCACGGCAAACTTGGCCAGGCAGCAGCAGCGCTCATCCTGCGCTGACCACGCCTTGCGCTCAACGGCGGCGATATTGAAAGGTTGCCTTCGGGGCGCTGCGTCCGCTGGAGAAACCTTTGCTTTTGCCCCCTTGTTCTCGGAGGCGGCAATGAAGAAGAAAGGCGCAGATATGGCGTTTTCTGACAAAGCAGAAAGAATCGAAGACAGGCGGATTTCCAGCAATATCCGGTTTTGCAGCACGGCAAACCGGCTCGCCCAGTAGCGGCACTGCGCGCGCTGGCGCAAACCTGCCGTTATCAGCACCAGATTGTTGAACTGTCGTCAGGCCGCTGGTTTCCCCGCCCGCGCCTGTCGACCCGCAACAAGAAGGCGTCGCAAACAGCCCGATGCAGCAAGGCGCGGGGTGGCAAGGATGGTTTCTTCGTCCATCAGGCTGCAATCGGTTTTGAAATGCAAAACGCCCGCTGGGGTAAAACTTCGCGGGTTTTGATACCGAACTGGGCTAAAAATTACCAGCTAATTCCGCGATCCCTGCCGCATTGGTACGGGCAGAGCGGCCCACCAATACCTCGGTCTCGCACATCAAAATATCGCCCGCCTCGATATAGCTATCCGCGCCAGAAATCGCGCGCAAATCGGGGTATAAAGCGGCCAAATGCGGGGCCATTTCGCCTGGCCTGTCCGAAAACAGCCTGGCGCGCCTGGATTGCATGATCACCGCCTCTGGCAGGCACAGCCAGACCTGACAACGTCAGCCTGATGGCGCGCGAAAGGCGGGCGGTTGAATAACCTTGGCCCGGCCTTTCGGCCAGCGCGGGCGCATAATCGGCGTGGTGCTGCAACATGCGGGCCAAATCGGGCGCACCCGTGTCCACCGCGCGCAGACCGTCCAAAATACTGGGCGCAGGCAGGCGCGTGATGGCATGGGTGAAATGATAAGACCGCATCTAATACCCCTCGCCGCCGCCCTGCCAAGGTTTGGCAAGGTTGGAAAAGCGTGTGAACTGCCCTTCAAACGCCAGTTCCACCGACCCAATTGGCCCGTGGCGCTGCTTGCCGATGATAACCTCGGCCTTGCCATGCACCTGTTCCATAACCGACTGCCACTGCGCCATTTTGTCCAACTCGTGATCGCCTGGCTTTTCGCGCTCTTTGTAATATTCGTCGCGGTAAACGAACATCACAACGTCCGCGTCCTGCTCGATCGAGCCTGATTCGCGCAGGTCGGACAGCTGCGGGCGTTTATCCTCGCGACTTTCCACTTGGCGCGACAGCTGGGATAGGGCGATAACGGGAATGTTCAACTCTTTGGCAATCGCCTTTAACCCTTGGGTGATTTCCGACACCTCTTGCACGCGGTTTTCCTTGCTGCTGCCTTTGAGCAGCTGCAAATAGTCGATGATCAGCACATCCAGCCCATGCGTGCGTTTCAGCCGCCGCGCCCGCGCCGCCACTTGGGACATCGGCAGGGCAGGGGTATCGTCGATAAACAGGGGGCAGGTTTCCAGCGCCTTGGCCGCCTCGACAAAGCGGCGAAATTCCTCTTCGGTCATATCGCCGCGCCGGATCTGTTCAGACGGGATTTCGGCCGCCTCGGACAGGATCCGCGCCGCCAGCTGCTCGGCGCTCATCTCTAGGCTAAAGAAGCCCACAACCCCGCCTTCAACGCTGCCTTCGCCGCCATCGGGCAGGCGGCCGCGCTTGTGCACCTTGGCGATATTAAAGGCGATATTGGTCGCCAGCGAGGTTTTCCCCATCGACGGGCGGCCCGCCAAAATCAGCAAGTCCGATGGGTGCAGCCCGCCCAGTTTCTTGTCCAAATCGACCAAACCCGTGGATATGCCCGCAAGGCCGCCATCGCGCTGATAGGCGGCATTGGCCACATCAACCGCTGCCGTGACAGCCTTGAGAAAGGATTGAAAGCCGCGCTCGGCCACGCCCTGCTCGCCCAGCTTATAGAGGCGCTGCTCGGCCTCGATGATCTGCTCTTTGGGTTCGCTGTCCACTTCGACCTTGGCGGCCTTGGCGGCAATATCACGCCCCAGCCCAATCAATTCGCGCCGCACGGCCAAATCATAAATCATCTGCGCATAATCGCGCGCGGCAAAGGCCGAAATCGCCGCCCCCGCAAGGCGCACCAGATAGGACGGCCCGCCAAGCTCCTTTAGCCCCTCGTCATCCTCGAAAAAGGGTTTTAGGGTGACGGGGCTGGCCAGCGCGTTCTTTTGGATGCGGGCAGCGGCGCGTTCAAAGATGCGCTGATGCACGGGGTCAAAGAAATGTTCGGGCTTCACAAGCGAAGAAATGCGGTCATAAACGTCGTTGTTGGTCAAAAATCGCGCCCAAAAGCTGCTGCTCGGCCTCGATATTTTGCGGCAAAACGTCAAGCTCGGCCCCTGTTGGCGCGGGCAACATGGGGCGCAATGTGGCAACTTCGTTCATCGCATCCTCGTGTTTTGGTATGTTACATTTGGTATCACAGGGCAGTGCGTATCCATGTAACTGCCGTTTCGCAATCGGGATAACTCAGGGGGCAGGCAGGCGACATATTGGACATAGGCCCTAGGCTCGCCCAAGATTTTGCAGGTTCTTGGTGCTATTCTACCAGATATAGAGGCCGTGCGAAAGCCGTTCAGATTCGCGCTCTGCTTATCCCCAAAAGATACACAGACCCATCCCCAAGAAATCGCGCTATTTCGATCGCGCCTCTTGCCATGCGCGCGGGTTCATCAAAAACGCCTCAACTTCCGCCAAAGTGGCCGCGTCAAAGACGCCTTGCGCGCGGGCCTCGGCCAGAACATCCCACCATGTGCAAAGATGGTGCAGAGCGACGCCATGATCGGCCAAACGCTGGGTGGTTTCGGGAAAAATGCCGTAATAAAAAATCACGGCCGTATGCGCGCAAGTGGCCCCCGTTTCGCGGATGGCATCGACAAAGGACAGTTTCGATCCGCCGTCTGTGGTCAAATCCTCGACGAGTAGCACGCGCTGCCCCTCGCTCATCGCGCCCTCGATGCGGGCATTGCGCCCGTAACCTTTGGGTTTCTTGCGCACATAAGTCATCGGCAAGGCCAAACGTTCGGCCACCAGCGCAGCAAAGGGAATACCCGCCGTCTCGCCGCCCGCGATATTGTCAAAGGCCTCGAACCCTGCGTTCCGCATAACGGTGACGCACAGAAAATCCATCAGGGTCGCACGGATGCGCGGGTAAGAGATCAGCTTTCGGCAATCAATATAGGTGGGGCTGGGCAGGCCAGAGGCCAGCGTGAAGGGCGTTTGCGCGTTGAAATGCACCGCTTTGATTTCCAGCAGCGCGCGCGCGGTCAGGCGGGCAATCTCATCGGCGGGGGGAAAAGATGTGGGGATCATAATATGCCTTTCACGCTTTCATTTTGGCCCAAATACCTGCGCCGCAGGCACCCAGCCCAACCACAGGAGCCTCCGGCGGAGGTATTTGAACCAAAATGAAATCAAGAGGTGACTTGCCAATAGACAGGAAAGCCAGGGTTAAAGATGGTGACGGGGCCAGCGCCTGTGTCCAGCTTATCAGGCCAGACCGTCGGGGTGGCGGATTTGGTAAGGGTTAGCGTTTTGTCGGAAACGGGCAATCCGTAGAACGCCGCGCCATGGCGGGCGGCAAAGCCTGCCAGCCTGTCCAGTGCGCCGATTTCTTCAAACACATGGGCCAAAAGGGGCATGGTGTTGGTCGCGGTAAAGCAGCCCGCACAGCCGCAAGCGTGTTCCTTTAAGGCATCAATATGAGGGGCACTATCAGTGCCAAGGAAAAACCGCGCCTCGCCGCTGGTGGCGGCTGCGCGCAGCGCCAAGCGGTGGCTTTCACGTTTGGCCACAGGCAAGCAGTAGTAATGCGGTTTGATGCCGCCCACCAAGATATGGTTGCGGTTGATGATCAGGTGATGCGTGGTGATCGTCGCGGCCAGATTGTCCCCGCCCGCCCGCGCGTAATCGACGCCCTGAGATGTGGTGATATGTTCCATCACCACGCGCAATTGCGGCAAACGGCGGCGCAAAGGGTCTAGCACCGTGTCGATAAACACCGCTTCGCGGTCGAAAATATCTACCTCGGGGTCTGTGACCTCGCCATGGATACATAAAGGCAGGCCAATCTCGGCCATTTTTTCCAAGACGGGCA
>JAXHON010000064.1:0-25922 GCA_034519315.1 Cypionkella sp.
GATTGATGCCCGATGTTGGCACGCCCCACACAGCATCTGTGCCGTCAAACGTCAGAACCTGACCCGCCGTTGTGGGCGTCAGCCCCTGCCACGCAGTCGCGCCCCGCGCCACAATGCTGCCTTGGGCGGGCGCAAGGGCGGCAATGTCAGTCAGGTCTTGATCCGCGGCCTGCGCGCTCAGCAATACTCTCACCGCGCTTGCATCTGCGCCTGCAAGCAAAGATCGGCCATAAGCAGTTGCAACAGCCGTAGCCGCCACGTTTGCGCCGCTGGCGTAAACATATTCGTCCACCCCCAGAGACAGCGCGGAAACCGAATCGAGCCATGCCGAAAATACACGCTGATCCATGCGCGCGGCGTCAGAGCCTGCCACACCCGCCGCAAGCCCGGTGATCCGATTGGCCCCCATTGGGAAATTGCCCGTCATAGGGGCAGACCCGTCACGAGGGACGCTATCAGTCAATGCCTGCGAAACATCCTCAAACGGTGCATTATGCTGCACGGGTTCAATTGTCGTGCCAGTCACCGCAAAGTAAGATGGTGGCAAAGTGTATATTCCGCTAGATCGGGGCATAACTGCGTCCTTTACGTTATCGGGTCGAAGGCATATATTTAGCAGATGGATACTTTTAGCGCCTTGCCGATTGTTGCATCTGTTATCTTGGCTAACTTCTTATCGTTTGCGTTTTTCATGGCGGCTATGAAGGCAAGTCAACTGCAAAAAGCTGGGGCAAAAGACGATCAATTGCCATTGTGGGTATATGCAGGGTTAATTGCCGCGCCATCACTTGCTGCATTTGGTTTCTACTTTTTGCATTAAGGTTGCATTCCTATTTCTCGCATTGGCTGCCGCAGCAGCGCCTCAACCACGCGCCGCTTTGGCAGCCGCGCTCATATCTTGACGCAGCGCGGGGGCCAGTGCCGCAACTGGATCATTAGACATAAGCGCCTTTGCAATCAGTGATCGCGTGCTTTCAGTTTGCCCGCGCGCTAAAGGCTCAATCATTCCGGCCACGCGGGCCGCCATGTCGCCAAATTGCAAATTGCCCGCTGACCGCGCAACCCCCAAGGCCCCACCAGCCAAGCCGTCAATTGCGCTTTGGTCGGCAAGATTGTCGGCAGTTCTTGACCCGCCCATCACGCGGTTTTGTGTAGCCCACATATCGTTTTCAAAGCCAAGCCGTTGCGCATACGTTTGCGGATCAATTGCCATTGCCGCCGCCTCTGTCACGCGCTTTTCACTGCGCAACGGTCCAGCCCGATTTGCTGTTGGTGCCGTTACGGCTTCAAGGCGTTCAAGCAACCGATCGCCATATCCAACCCGCGCAGCGGCCTGTTGCTCAGTTGTCATTGACCCAAAGCGCGGAACAGTATCCGCTGCCCGCCCGCGCATAGCCATAGAAGCGCCCTCGTCTACCGCGCCAATTACTTGCGACGCTTGGCGAAAGCCGTCGTTCGCTGCGCGATACATATCGCTTGAAGCCTCAAGGGCGGCGTCAAGTTCTGTTACCAGCTTCCCCAGTTCGCGGGCTTCATAATCTCTACCAGCACGCACCGCAGCGCCGATGTCGTCTTGGATGGATTGCTTGAGGCCTAAAACACGGTTAAAATCACTTAATTGCGCGCCAGTCACATCTGGCCCAAGGCCAGCGCCATTACCCGCGAGGCGGGCACGGTATCCCGCAAGCCGCGCATCAATGCCGTCCCCCACAATACCGCCGCCCTGCATGCCAGCGCTGCGGGCGTCAATTACCCCCAAAGCCCCCGTTACATCAACCGGCGCGGCATTCCCTCGTGCGGCTGTGTAGGCCGTGTCCGCCGCTGCGCTGCGCGCCGCCGTAAGCGCATCAGTCGTTTGCGCCGCCGTTGTGCCGCGCACGCCAAACGCATCTTCGACAAAGCCGCCAATGCGATCACCTTGCCCCAACTGCCGTTGCTCTAAAAACCTTGCAATTTCTGCCCCAGCATCACCACCCGCGCGCGCGATACCAGATGCCTGACGCTGACCAGCAACCCCCAAAGCATCCATCATGCGATATTCTGGAAGGCCGTTGTTGCGCGCCCAATTCAGAGCGTCGTCAATCTCAGATTGCGTTCGCCCGCTTCCTTGGAAAGCCCGCGCAATAGCGCGATTTGCCTTGCCTTGATTCGCAACGTTGAAAATTCCTGTGCCCAAGTCTGTAATGCCACGCTTCGCCGCCCCTACTGCCCCTACTATAGCCGGGGCGGCACCCCCGATCATGCCACCTATAAGCGCGCCACGAATGGTTTGCGCCGTTGTATTCTGCCCGTTAGACGCGCCTGCGCCTTGCATTGCGCCCTCGGTCGCGCCGATGGCTGCGCCGCGCCCCATGGTGCCTAAAACCGTTTTCCCCATGGCAAGAGGCGCTGATGCCAACGCGGGCAAGGTTGCGCCAGCAATATTGCCAGACAAGCGCGATCCTGGGTTCGCGTAGTTGTCATACAACTCCTCTTGGCGCGCCATCTGCAAAGAACCCGAATAGCCGTCGGAAAACCCGTTGCCCCGAATGGCGCTGTCAACCCCCGCTGCAACAGCGCCGAGATTGTCACCGAAGCCAAAGGCCGATCCATCAGCGACACCTGTTGCGAAAGCCCGTCCGCTCATACGATGCGAGTTATTGGCAATGTCATAAATATCTCTAGGGTCTGGTTTTTCCGCAGGCGTTGATGCCTGCGCAGAAAGAGAGTTTAGGGCAATTGCCATTTCTTCCCGCGTCATGCCCTGTGGGAACCTAACAATCCGACCATCCGGCAAGGTGACTTCTTTAAAGCCGCTCATTCCCACCGCCCCGTTTCAGGATTGTAAGTCGGAACATCGCTTGCGGGCGGCGCTGTCGTTTCGCTAATTCCTTCCCGCGATGCAAGATTCCGTGTTTGTTCAAAAATCCTATCCCCTGCTTCTGGCCCGTGGATCACACGCAACAGGGTATGTTCGTAATCTTCAAGATCACGCAGGAAGTTAGGGCTGTTTTGGTTAAGCGCGCCCGCCTTGTCCTGAATGACCTTCAATTCTGGGCCTGTCAGTGCGCCAAAGCCTGTTGCGCCCGTAGGGGATGCGGCGCGCATAGCTTGAAGCGTAGTAGTTGCCGCATTTGCTCGCAAAACATCAATCTGCCGTTCAACTTCTGCACTGTCAGAGTATGGGTTAATGGAAGCCATAAGCCCCGCGCCAAGCCCCCGGCCTGTCTTTGCGTTGCCGCTTCGCGTGCGCGATTTGCCGCCGTTGTAATTGTGTCAGTGGCCACAATATCCGAACCGGCGGCGTTTGCCGCCGCCGCCGCCGATGCCGCCGCCTCTTGGGCCGCAGGTCCATTCGGGATTTCAGATGCCTGCCCTGTTGCAACATCCAGCCGCCAGCCAGCGGGCAACCCAGCGGCTGAACCGTAAAGATATTGGCCAGTATCAGCCCCAATGTTGTTTTCAACAAGCGGTCCGCTTGGCGCTGCAACGCCACCCAACGGAACCCATTCGGCCCCATTCCATTGCACAATTTGTTCTTGACCTGTCGCAGGATCAAATATCTTTTGCGTTTCAGGCGCGCCCGGTGGCGGCGGGGGCGGCGGATTGCGCAGCCCCTCCAATTCAAGTTGTGCCGTTTGCAACTGCGCCTGATACAACGGGTCTTGCTGTGCGAGTTGCGCGCTGAATTGCTGATCCTGACGATCCATCTGCTGGCCCAAAAGGCTTTCGATGACGGGCCCGTATTTCTGCGCCACCCAAGGATCAGCCATTGCGCCCGTCAAGGCCGCAATAACATCACCGCCACCACCAGTGACGGGCATGGATTGACCGGAAGATGACATACCGCCGCCCGTGCCACCATGGGTTTGCGCATATTCTGAAAGGCTTGTGCCAAAGCTGTCAGACGGGTTGTAAGAGCCGCCGCTTTCGACATAGCGCCTTGCGCCGTTAGCCCCGCCAAGATGGCCCATGGCAACAAGCGCGCCCATATCCAGCGCCTGACCGTTTACGACAGTTCCAACATATGGCGCGAGTTGCCTCTCAAGGTCACTAAAATGCCAGTTTTCCGCCGCTATCTGCAATTCAGGTGACGCCATAAAGGCTTCGGGCGTTGTCCCTTGCGGAATAACCCCTGCGTTCATGGCGTCCCGCAGCCGCGCATGGCCAAACTGCACCCGGCCAAAATGGCCACGTTGCCCGCCTGCGCCGACTTCGTTGTTGCGCGCGCCAAAGTTACCGCCACTTTCTGTGCCAATCAGGCTTTCCCGATATCCACCTGTATTTGCAGGTTGGCCAATCGCTGCCATAGCATCCGCGCCCAATTGCGCATTCGGGTCAACGGGCTGTTGCGCCATCATCGGCGCGGGCATTGCAGAGACGCCAGAACCTCCACCGCCAATCAAGGCGGACAGCACAGGGTTGTTCTGAACGTAAGCGTCAGCGCCTGCCAGCCCTGCGGCCTCAGCGCGATCCGTCCGCTTCTCACGCAGCACCCCGCCCAAAGCATCGACAACACGCGCCGCGCCTTGCGTCCAATGCCCCACAGGCGATGTGTCACCCATTCGGCCTTGCGCAAGCGCCACAAGCTGGCGTTGCCGCTCAACCTCATCAGGCGTCATTGCCTTGCCGCCTTGGCCCCAGACAAACGGCTCTCTCATTTGACGGCCCCGTAATCAACCATTTGATAGCCGCTTGGGTGCATGAATGCAGCATCTGGCACTTCATCAGCCATGACGCCAATCTGCACAGGCCCGCCCCAAACATAAGTGTAGCTGTAGAGTGGCGTTCCGCCGTCAGTCCGGCCAATGCGCTTGATGTTGCGCTTTAGCCGTCGATCTGAAAACAGGCCAATGCCAGAGGACGCAAGCCCGAAAAGCCCGCCCATGGCATTTTGCGACCGCGCCACATCGGCTTGGTATTTGTCCCGCACCAAACCTGTGTAATCCACACCAGCCACCGATGCCTGCGGTGTTGGACCGCTCATGGTGGCCGGGTTGCTGACCTGTGACCCCGACAAAAGCGCCGTGATTTCATTCAGCGGCTGATTGCGTGTCGCCATAGCCTCACCAAACGCCTGCCCGCGTCCCGTCAGTGCAAGCTGGTTCAACTGATCATTGTTGCCCTGCGTCAGACGCGCCATTTCCGCATCCCAAGACGCCGAACCTTCACGAATCCCCTTGTTTGCCAATATTGTGCGAAGGCTTGCCTCATTCTGGCCCTGTTGCTGCAAAATGCGCGGTGAAGCCAAATCATAAGCCCATTGTTCAGCATCTGAGTTTTCAAAGGAAAACGGCTTATTCAAGTAGTCTTTCAGAAACGCAGACTGCTCATTCGCAATTTCAGCCATGTTGCCTTCAGCAGATTGGCTTTGGTCAAATATCCGTTGCTGTTCTGGCGAAAGCGTCGTGGTTTGCGTGAATTGCGGCGTGTATTGAGTGCGGCCTTGGCTATCGACAAAACTATTTTCCCCTGTTTGCGCCGTTGATGTTGTTCCCCACGGATTTACCGTGTTGACCGCGTTAAGCTGCATCTGAGTGATTGCAGTATCCCGGTTAAGCCCGCTTTGGGCTTGGGCGGTAACTATGGGATCAGGGGCGCGGGGCGTTTTCAACTTAAATACCTCAATCAGATCAGAAAACGCCTGTCTGAGAGGCTGGCACGCATATAATAGGCCATAACCGCGATCAGGTCAACCGCAGGTCTTTCCGCATAATGCCCAACACAATTGCGTCCCGATCTTTGCCGTAAAAGTTGCGCATCTTTCCCTCGCGCGCCGCGCCAAGTCTTTCGGCCAATTTCGCTACAATTTCACTTTCGGTCGTAATTCCCAGCCGCTCGCAACCCAATTGATCAAAAACGTAGCGCCAAACTGATCTCAAAAACGTTCTGTTCCACCCCGCGCCCGCAACTGTCATTTCAATGCTCGCCCCTACAAAGCCATTGAACACCACGCCGCCCGTAATTACCCCATCACGGTCAATTCCCATGCAGGTAAATGGCGGAATTATTGGTTCCCCAAGCGATGCCTCTACAAACTGCGCAACGCGAATATCGGTGACAATCACGTCACAAGTTCCGCCGTAACATAAGTCACATCAATGCGCACCAGTTCAGCGTCAACGGGGCTGTTGACCCGCTGGTGACTTGCACACCGATTGAAATATCATGGCCATATGCGCCAACGGGCGCCCAATCCCCGGCAACTGAAACATCACGGCTTGCGCCCCACAGTGATGCGCCCCAGATGCCAACACCCCATTCGCTTCCAGATGGCGACGTCCCTAAGCTGGGCGGTGGCGGAAAATCAATCTTAAAGTTTGATTGCCCCGAAAGCTGCGCGTTTGCCGCAAAAGAAGATCGCAGAATAGCACGGGCCATCTTGGTAACTTTTAGGCTTCCCGGTGCGCCCAAGTCATCAAACAACGGCAAGACGCGACCAATATATGGCGCGCCTTCATCAGTCCCCGTTACACCCGCCTCCTTCACCGTTCCATCAGCGCTGCCGAAAAACATCCTGCCACGGAACAGGCCCAAGGATCGCACATCCCAATTGTTGAACCGACACCACTTGCCTGTGTTTACGTTCACCACAAAAATTAGTGGCACTTGGCCCATGATGGGGGGCGGTGAAATCATCGCCATTTGCTGATCTGGCCAAACCTCAACGCGCCAATCAATCTGGCCCCTGTCCTGCACAGCAATCGCCCAATCGTCCTCAATCGGATAGCTGACTGCATTTTGCCCAAGCGCCGCATAATCTCTCTGTGACGCTGCCGCAAGGCTGACAAACCCCACAGAAGTTGCAATCACCAGATCGCCCCCAGCGCGCATGAATGCTTTGTCGCCAAGCGGCCTGCCAATGCGGTAAACGCCAGCCTTTGTCCAGCCTTGATCAACGTCCGGCGAAAGCCCCTGATACGCCGCAACCTCGCCTTCCGTGGTCGTAAACACGCATTGTTCCGACAGGCCACCCGCAGCCCCATCACTTAGCGACCATGCCTGCCCCCATTGAAGCACTCCGCCGCGAACAAATACCCCGCCCATAGGCCACAACGTCAATTGCCCACCTACCTGATCAACTGGCAAATACCAGGCATTTAGGCTTTCCTTTTGGATGAACCAGATACGTTGGCGATACACCCAAACATAGACAAGATCAGCCGTTGTCAGGCCCGCGCCCGGTCCCGTTCCGGGAAATGTTATTGTTGTCGCGTTAAATGTCGCGCCATCATAGAGAAAGGCTGTGTCTGCGCCATTAACCCCAACAAGAAATTCACCACCGGCAGTCGCAAACTGCACCACATTCCAGTTGCCACTTGTCTTTCCCGTCAATACGTCCGGCCCTGAAAACGTATTTGGCGCGGCGACTGTAGTGATGTCCCGGACGCCTGTGCTGACAGCCGCAAACAACTCGCTCTGTGCGCCGGAAACATAGCTGAAAATCGACTTCGGCGTATCGCCAACAACGATGGACGCCGCGCGTGCGCGACCCCGCCGCAAAACCACACCCGTTGCCGTAGGAAACCAGTTATCCAAAACCGCCGCGCCCGGCGGCAAGCCATCTTGGCGCGCTATAGCAAGATTTCGGTTACTGACAAGGCCACCAGTGGGGGCAGGGAAGGAAACGATTTGCGACCTGCGGGGGCGTTGCTTTGCGGCGGGGCTGCGCATTATCCAATGGGCCTTCCGCTGTAGGCTGTTCCCAAACCACCAAACCGCCGCACGGGGGTGCGCAGCACATATGCGCCCTTATCCCGCGCCTGCGTCTGCGCAAGCGCCATTTCATACGTTGCAAGGTGTTCTGTGTAATCCAGATTTTTTTGGCTCATCCATCGCCAAATCAGACCAAGTGTCAGAAGCCGCTCATCAAGCACAAATTCATCGTCGTCTGCCGTAAACGCGGACTTGGCCACGCCGCCGGAACTGCGCGCCCACTGTGTGCTGACATATGGAAACTGCGCTACTCCATTCGGTGCAGGGTAGAATTGCAATTGGCCACCAAGGATAATCCATCCGCCCGGCGAAATGACCGAATACGTTCCCGATTTGAACCGCATGAAATCATTCACGCTTTGAAACGGCTCATAGCCCCAAAACCACGATGCGGCATCATCAATTTCTGACGCCAGCACCATTCGATGGTAGTCAGACGGAAGGTCATATTCGATTGCCCCGGTCCCGGTTATTTGGGCAATCTTTGTGATACCGCGCCAGTCATGTGACCGCGCGATATCCGTTGCAACCTCATTGGCAAGGTCCGTCATTTCCACCGCAATCTGGTCAGACGATGCGAATGCCTGCTGCACCACAACGCCTGTGGTGCGCAGGATTGCCGCCCTGATCGCGGTAAGAACGGTCATGCTGCCGCTCGCTTCAATTCATCCAGCGTTTCTTGCAGGGTTTTCACCGAAGGGTTGCCGCGCGGGCGTTGTCCTGTCAAGGCCTCAATCTGCTCTTTCAGCGATTCCTTTTCCTGATCGGAATGACCTGACAAATCAGACACGTCGCGCAGCGCCGCCAATTCAGCGCGCAACGCCTCCACCTCAGCAGCAAGAGCGACAGTGCCTGCGGTTGACCCAGCCGCATCCAGATAGGCTTGCGCTTGGTTTTTCATCTGACGCCCGGTTGTGCCCAGAGCGGTGAGGTTTTTACCATCAAGAGATGCCAACGCCTCTGCGGTGTAAACCTTCACACCGCGCAATTCCGCGCGCTTGGCTTCCGACAAAAACGGCAATTCGGAAAGCGGCGTTCCCGTTGCAATTTGCGCCGCCCCCGCCTTGAACCGAGCATACGCATCCGGCCACCGATCCGCATATGTCCGTTCTTCGCCATCAACGCGCAACCACATGGAATGCGCAGGGGCTACAAGCGTGTAATTACGGTCGCCTGCAATCCGCACCTCGACAACCTCGACATCTTTGTAGATCGGACGGCCAGCCTCTTTGCTTGCCGCAAAATCTTGTTTTGCAATGGTATAGAAAAAAGGGACGGTAAGTGCATCATTGTTCTGCATGGTTTTTTCCTGTCTGAAAGGGTGCGTGAAAAGCGGGGCCATTACAGCCCCGCCAGTTATCAGATCACAAAGCGCCGAACCCAAACGTTTTCACCAGCCGCAGTGGCGACGTTGGCAGGCAGCACCCAAGCACCGGCAGCGTTTGCCGTCAGCGCCCAAGTCGTTTCATTAAGGTCGGCCCGCGCGCTTGCCGCAAACGCAGGCGTTGCCTTGGCATGCACGAAATCGCGACCATCGTTGCCTCGCAGCATCGTGCCAAGCTGCGGGGAAGCGCCAGACGAACTCGGGGCGATCAAATCCCAATGGTAAACCGTTTCAGGATCGCGGAAGTTTGCGCCCAATGAAGGCGTGATGTTATAAGGAGTATCTGCCATGATGTTTCCTTTTCATGGATGTTGAAAAAGCGGGGGCAACGTTACGCCGCCCCCATCAAGGTTACGCACCAGGGTTTGAATCGTAAAACCGCCAGTTGAACAGCGGGTTGGACATGGTCATTGCACCTTCCCAGCCCACGAACTGCGCTATCGCATCCTGGTTGATCGGCATTTGCCCGTCACCATCAAACAGCTTGGCGAAGTTAAACCCTTCACGATACCGCAAGGACAGCGACGAACAGTCAATGCCGTAGGTCGTGTTAGGTGGCATCGCGTTGTTCAAGCCCGATGCCAGAACAATTTCCGCCCGCGTTCCGCCACCCACATACTCAATTGACTTGAACCCAAGCTGCCCCAGCGAACCTTCGCGCTGGATGCGCTGGATTGCAATGGTGGCCGCGTCGTATGCAAAATAATGCTCCTCAGACATGACAAACAAGTCTGCGGAGCGGTTGGCCCGTGACCGCTGCGCCATGATCCGGGCCATAAGGGGGCGAATAGTTGTCGCATTGACTTGCGTGCCGATCAACGGAAACGCCGATTGGACATCGAACGTGGTCGTGCGCCACAGGGGAACGGTTGCCCGGTCAATCCCGCCGTAAACGCCAGAGTTCGTGATGATAGGCAGCGCCCCGGCCATGCCGATGATGGCTTTGCCGCCATCTGCCGTGCCATCGCCCTGCAACGCGACTTCGAACGCGTCCACAAGCGCCATTTCGGCGGCTTCCAGCGTGCTGTCAATTACATCATGCACTTGGCTGCGGCCTTGGTTTGCCCGGATTTCCTGCCCCGTCAAGCTGATCGGGACATAGATCGCGCTCGGCGAAAACACCGCGTCATTAAACAGTTCAATCGGCGGGTTTGCAAGAAAGTCATATGCCCGCGCCCATTGCGCCTGTTGTTTGTCGATTTGCAGGGTTTGCCGAACTTCCGGCCCGGAAAAAGCCCGCATTTTGCCCTTGCGCTTCATCATGTTGTAAAGCGGGTTGCTGTTCGATACCAAATCTTCAATTCCGCTGGACCGTTCGGCGACAGCAACTGAAAGAATCTGGCGATATTCACGGGCAGTTACAACTGAACCCATTTTGCTTTTCCTTTTATCAGAGGCCCACCGCCCTCATAGCTTTTTCCACAGCGGCAGACCGATTGAGATTGCGGGTTGGGGTTCTGGTCTCATTGCCGCCCGGCGCCCCGCTAATTGACTTTTGGCCTGCCGGATTTGGCAATGCCGGGGTCTGGGTCTGAACCAGCGGCAGCGCGGCGGTATGAACGCCTTCGGGGGATTTAGCCACGGCCCACGCATAAGCATCGGCAAGGCGCTCCTTAATCTGCATATTAGCGGGGGCCGGGTATTTAGTCAAGAAATCAGCAATTGGCGCTTCCAATTCAGCGGCGCGGGGATATTCCCGCTGAAATGCGCCCCACTCACTTTCCGCCTGTTGCGTCTTGGCCTGCATTTGCTGGCCTTCGACATGTTGCTGAAACCCGCCCAGCTTTTGGGTAACTTCCTGCAATTGGCGCGACAATTGGCTAATCGTTGCCTCTTGCCGCGATGCCAATTGGTCCGGTTTTTGCCCAAGAATATGCGCCGCCACATCGCGCAATGTCGCAGGCTGTCCGTTCGGCCCCTTTAGCCCCAAATTGGCAACAACCGCCTCAAGGCCCGCAATCGGGTCTTTGCGCAATTGCTGCTCCATCCCGACATAGCGGGCAAGCGCCTGATCCAGAGTTGTCCCGGATTGCTTTGCCATTTCGGCATAGGGCCGCACAGGTTCAAACTCCTGCGCTTCGGTTTTGTATTTGGCAATCCCGGCTTCCATCTCTTGCGCGCGACGGTGCATTGCCCCCCGGACGCTTTCCGGCACGGCTTCCCATTCGCCCTTAGCCGCAAGATCAAAGCCCGATGGCGGCTCCTTATAGGCGGTCACACGCGGCTTGACGGGTTCCGGCTCATCGGCTGGTTTGGCCTCATCATCTGACTTGGGCGGCTCTGCTTTGATTTCCGCCTTCACCTCAGGCTTGGCCTTCGGGGCAGGCTTTTGCTTGGGGGCCTCATCATCAGCGCCAAGCACATCATCCAGCGCCTTGTTGACACTGTTAGACCGCCGCGTATTCGGCGCTAGATGGTTGTCATCCTCGGGGATAAGGTTGGTCTGCGGGTTCTGAACGGCTTCCTGCTCTTGCAGCGTATCAGCCTGCGGGCCTTCGGGTGCGTTAGATAGCGCGTCGGTCATTTTGTTTTCCTTGCTGAAAAGGGTGCGTTAGCTGCCCAAAACCTGCGAAACAGCCTTTTGCACTGCCTCGCGCCGTTTCTTGGGGTCTGCTTTGGGTGGTTCCGGTTTCCGCAATCGCGCGGGATCGTTGCCCACCTCGATATAGCCTTCGCGCTTTGTCACCGCCCGAAACGCGGATTTGCTTTCGTAATATCGCCCGTCAACATGCTGAACGGGGTCCATTGTATCTGTGATGACGCGCGGGCATGGGAAATTGGAGGCTGCGGGCCTGCCCAAATCGCGCGTTGGCGCTGGCAGAGGCACAGACCAATCAATGCGATTGAAATTTTGCCTGTATTGAGCGTTCATACGGCACCTTGCACATTCATCGGCGTTCCATTTGCAAGCACAATAACAATGGGCGTGCCCAGCCCATTGGTGGCGACAATCGCGGGCGCACCCAGCAGGGTGTTTACCACCGGAATACCTTGACCATTTGCCGCTTGAACCACTGGAATTGTCATTTTGACCTCACGCCATTAAAAGCAGCAATTCAACATCGCGCTCATCTTCTGCCCTTACCGCAATATCATATGCCAATGCCTGCCATTCTGCAATAAGTGCAGATTGAATAGCAGGAAGGCTGTCAGATATGGCCCGCATGTCCACAATCATCTGATCCAACGCAACCAAATCAACTGTGTCACTTGGTGTTTCTTTAATGCGCTCAATTGCGGCTTTTACTTCTCGGCGCGCCTCGACAGGAACGGCCTTTATCGTCTTTCGTTGCAGCGCCTTTTTTGATATCTCTCTGCCAAAACGATCCAATTTCAGGACTGGCATCCATGCGGCGCTATAGATCGGATCAACCACAGGCGGTGCAATGCTATTGCCAGCTAGAATGCCGTAAACATCAAACGATATTGACGAACCACTCGATACACTTGCGCCAGTGGTCATCGCGCCCGATACAGTAAAGGCGGGGAATGCGGCTCCACCACTCAATGCTGCGCCGTTAAGCGCGCCAGACGTTGCGAAAGTAAGGGTTGACGCCCCTGATATTTGCCCGCCTGCAACAATTGAACCAAAAGGGCTGAATACGAGCGTTGAGACTCCTGAAATAAGCCCGCTTGCGACAAGCGAACCGACGGGGCTGAATATGACCGTTGAGGCCCCCGATAGTTGCCCCTGACCGCGCATGTTCGCAACTGTTGCAAACGTCAGCGTTGATGCCCCAGACAAATCAGCATTGACGATGCCACCCGCCCCGTCTAATATCCCCGCCGTAGAAAATGTTAAGGTTGTCGTGCCAATCAAATCGGCATTTGTAATACCTGCAGCCGCTTCAAAAAACTCTGCCCGATAGATCACACCCGCAACACCGGGATGCCACCAATTACGGTCGCCCGCAGGTGGCCTAGGCCCGATTTTGCGCCGATGCGTAAGCATTACGCCACCGCTTGGTTAATTCTGCCCGTGGTCGCGCCCGTTGTTGTTGTGATGCACATTTGCCCGAGTGTCACGCAGGCGTTGTCAGCCACTTTTGGAGCAGTCAGAATTGACCAATCCCTGATTTGCAGTGCGTTCGCCACTGTGCATTCGTGATGGCAAAGACGCTTGACCGCCGTGACGCCAAAGCTGCCTGCTGTCGCCGTCGATGCGGAAAGCGTGACCGTTTGCACCGAGCGGATGAACTTGCCGTTCGTGGGGACCAGCTTATAACGGCGGTTTGCGGCAACAGACGCGGGCAACGCCGTTGCCCCCGCCGCGCCCCAGATATTCACATTGCCGGTTGTGCCGTCATGAAACGTCACCTGTGCCGTGGGTGTGGAAACTGTTGCCCCAGTCGCGCTATACCAGTCAAGATACCACTCAATCTCGCTGTAGTTGGCGTTGCCAACCCGCTCTGCCAGGTTGTTGGTCGCTATGTTAGTGTGAATATCAAGGTTGACCGTTTGTGCCGTGGTGACGTTTCCGACAAGACCCCCCATGTGGCCTAGCCTGTCCTCCACAATAAGCGTGTGCCCAACTGCGGCCATTTGAACCGAAAGTTGGGATATAATCCGCTGTTGTGCGCCCGCCCTAGGCGCAAGAGGCAAAGCCCCCGTCGTGGCCGAGTTGCAGATTGCCGCCGCAGCCGGAATCGCGCCCTGCACCGGAAAGCCCGATCCGCGCCAAAGCGACATTTCAAGCGCCGCCAATGCTCCAGACAGCGACGTTCGCGCCATAGGCAGTCGATACCCATTCGACGCCATGCCTGCAATGAGGTCATCAAGCGATGCAAAAGCCATTATTCAACATCCACATCAATCTGGCCAATCGCAAACGATTGCGTGGCGTTGGAAGTTGTAGTCACGGCAATAGACGAAACCAGCGCACCCTTGAATAGAAGGGAACCAGCGCCACTCGCTGCCGTGCCGATCCCGAAATGGGTGATTGTTGACGTTCCCGCCGTGCATGGCCCGAAGGACACCACAGCCGCGTTAGACACGTTTGCCGCCGCAACCGTCCAACCGGCGCCGGAACGCGCCACAGCGGCCCGCGCATAGCCCGTGTAAGCCGTTTCGCTCGTGGCCTGCGTTCCCGCCTCGCCGGGGTCTGCCGTGTGAAGCGAAACGAACAAGCTGCCCGCCGCCACTGATCCCCGCAGGCCCGTCGCATCGCCGATTAGCGCGATGTCCGCGTTCTGAAAGATATGCTGCAAAAGTGCAGTCTCGAATGCATTAGTTGCCGACATGTTAATTCACCGCCTTTGGTTTCATTGCACTACTCGAACGCCAACGGCGCGGCCATCAGCACCACGGACAATTTCCTTCGGGGCAATGGACACAGCCGCAATCTGTGCCAGCGCCTGACCTTGTGCGGCCATCATCTGCCCTAGCATGTTTAGCCCTTCCATGACCGCATCAGTCGTTGCAGCCTTGGCCGGGGGATTGCCTTCGCCCTCATCAGGGCCAGCCGCCGCAGATTGCGCCTGCCCTGCAGTGCGCAACTCAATGTCCGCAAGGCTGGTAAACTCATTCAACTGCTGCTCCGAAAGCATAATCCCCGCCTCAGTCATCAGCTTCATGGTTTCGGCCTTCATCTTGTCGATCCGGCCTTGCGCCTCCTGCGCTTTGACGTTGCCATCTGAAGCTGCCTGTTGCAGCTTTACATTGGCCAACTGCAACTCGCCTTGGTCTCTTTGCGCCTTCACCTGCAATTCAGTCATTTTGCGCTGACTTTCGGCTTGTTTCAGAGTGGTATCAGCCTCAACCTTAGCCATCGCAGCTTGTGCCTTTGTCTGCTCGGCTTCGGCCATCATCGCCGTTGCTTTGGCCATTTCCTCTGACCCGTTATCATCGGTTTGCAGGGCTTGCATCCGTTCAGCCATTTGCGGGCCTTGGTCCACAAAGTCATCAATCAACCCTTCCAATTCACGGCCTACACGATAAGGCGCAAGCGCAAACTTGAACACGCCACCCGCTACGCTGATCGCTTCCGGCCCCATCGAAAACATTGGCTGCAACGCCGCCATTGTTCCGGCAAAAGCCTGCATAAATTCTTGGCGGCTTTGCTTTTCCGCCATTTCATCGGGATAAATCGTGCTGTCTGTCTCAATGTCCAACGCGAACGGGCGCATCTTTTGGTCATCAAGAAATGCCATTACCTGGTCAATTGTAACCTCGTCGCGGCAATCCTGAATCATCTTTGACCATTTGCCGATAATGCCCTGTTGCTCCTGTTGAAACTGGGCCTCGGCCTGTTTCATGGCTTCCGGGTCGGGCTGCTGTCCTGATTGCATGGCCTCTTCAGCCATGCCTTGCGCCTTTTCCATCAGCGCGCCAAGTTCTTCCTTTGCCTTGCCCTCGTAATCCTTGAGTTTGGCTTTTTGCTCCGCGTCAGTTGGCAAATCCATCTGCGCCATTTCTTCCAGCGTCTTGCGCGAAAACTCGCTACACATGATTTCGGCACCAATTCGCACCAAATCACGCGCAACCCGCACCAACTCGTTTTGTTTGTCGCGGACGCGATAGCTGCCATTCTGCTGCTTTAGCTGCTGCGCACCGAGCGTCTCGCTGGCCACCGTTGACCCGCGCATGATGTCCGACAACCCGATGATCTGATAAACGTCATCAATCACCTGCCTGCGCAACTCAATCAACCCTGTGATGGTGTTTGCCACCATCTCCAAGGGAAGCCATACTATAGGATCACCACTGCCTTGCATAAGTGCAGCCATGGCTGGCACAGGCACAAGGATTTGCGTGTCATCAACCAAATTGATTGCGCGCTCGATTGCCTCGCCAAGATCGCTGGAACCGCTGTAGAAACCCCTGACCTTCAAGGCATCTGTCAGCGCATGAATGCGGCGGGTTAGCGACCCCACCTCCTCTAGCTGATCCTTGTAAAACAGCATATCTGGGACGGGGATCAAACTGCGCCGTTGAACCGTGGCGTAAGCAGGTTTTGGGCACGGGAAAAATCCCGATAGCTTCAAATGCGGCTCACTTTCATCAAGCGTGCTTTCAGCGCCCTCTGTCACCCAAACAACAATGTTCCGCGACTTGCACCAGATTTCCCAAACCCCGCACTTGTCAACTTTGGAAACAGTGCCGTAATCGTCTGCGTCGCTTCGTGTCTCATAAGAAACATCAGCAGCAGCATCCCTAAAGCGCGCCTTCATTTCATCTTTGGTCAGCCATGCGCGATACGCAACCCAATCAACCTCGCTCCATTTTCGGGCAGGCTCATGCAGGAAATCCTTGCGGTCCACATGCTCATAACAGACTTTATCGCCGTCCGTGCTTTCATAGCGCACCCACGGAGAACCGCGACCGACAATCGCCAGATCATCACGAAGGGCAACCATGCATTGGTCAATGTCGGCAAGGTCAAAGCTGATGTTGCAGCATCTTTCCAGAAACTGGGACGCAGTTCTATAGAGCGGGCGACGGTCCTTGAATTTCGGCGTGACGACAGGCACGGGCGCGCGGGCATATATCGACGGCCCCATGACTTGGATATTGGACCAAAACAACTGAAAATCCTGATCACGGGACAGATTGCGCAGTTCCTCAAGAGAGCCATATGCCCGGTCGATATTGTCCGAAGCATCTTGCCAGTTCTGAAAACTGGTTTCCGCATCGCTGATCGCGTCAAGCCAATATGCAGATTGACCGCGCTCCGGGGCGATTTCGTCATCCATGTGCGAAAACCTTTTTCATGTAGTGCCGTATATTTCTTGCAACCAACGACGGATTTACAAATACATCCCTTGTTGAGTTTCTAATCCAGTAAACGCCGGCTTCACCTTCTACCATCACATCAAAAGACTTGCCTGATGCGTAAACGGCTGCCTTGACGCCAAGTCTGCGCGCAAGCAGTTTTGCAATTTTGGAAACACGCTCAATTTCCATGCGTTTGAACCCTAATCCTGCCCCGGGGCGATTTCGTCATCCATCATACGTCTTCCCACGGCAAAACTTCATCGCCAACTGGCGGCGGAACCCATTCACGGGCTTCGGCTTCTGTTGCAAACAAGGGCGATTTTGAATATGCTTTTATGGGGCTACCACAATTTATGCCGTGCCGCCACTTGCCGGGGCCTATGGTTCCCACCCTTGCGCGATATCCTCGCTCATTGCCTGGGCCAACTTCATTTTGCTCATTTCGGGTTATGGTTCTGGAAATTTCGGTCATACCTTAATCCTGCCCCGTGGAATTTTCATCATTCATTATTTTGCTTGCCCCGCTTCATTGCCGAAAGCTTTTTTTGCGCTGCTATCAGCTTGTCTTTCATGTCGGACCGCTCTGTCAACGCGTTTATCAGCGCATTATGCTTTTCGTGGAAAAGTTTTTCAAGATGCTCGTATGATGGCGGCTTGTATCTGTCCCGCCTCATTATCAAGCTATACATTTCCTGATAAATTCCACTAAACAGGTTCGATTGCAGCGGCGACCCCTTTTCATAAAGAAACCTGCCGATCCTACGACCAATGGGGTAAAGTCGGCTTTTGCGCGGGTATTTGGAGGCAGAGGCGGGAATCGAACCCGTTGATACTGGTTTTGCAAACCAGCCCAGCGTCCAAGCTGTTCCCCTGCCATTTTGTTTGCCTTGATTGGCCATTTTTCATACACCTTTTCCCCGCGCCCAAAATCCATGTATCACATAATCCATGTAAATATCCATCGGCATGATCCACCATGAATACACCATGCGATGCAAAAGCGGTAAATCCTTTTGGGTATCGCCCCAAAACCATACGGCATCCGTGAAAGTTTCGCGGCATCAATTTGCGGCGCAATGCAATCGCCAAAAAAACAGGCCCTAAGCAACCCGCAAAAAGTCTGCGGCGCCATTTGTGGCTGAGTGTCATACGCGCAACCTTCCCTTGGGCTTTTCCTTGAACACATTAACAGTCCCTTGTATTTTTGGCAAATAGTCCATCCGCTCGGGCCTGATCGTTTTCCACGCCATTGCCATATAGCGGAAAGCGTCTGAAAAATGGCTTGACCAATTGTGCAACGGATTTGCCCTAAAAACCTTCTTTTCGTCATCCCATTCGCGCCGATATTGCTCTAGCGCCGATATACCCTGTTCCTCGCATCGGGTGTGAAACACGCAGCGCGGCAACGTGCGGCGGGTCGCGTTGATACCGTCCAAAAGCCCGGCCTGCGGAACCACCTCGGGCCTAAGCCCAAACCCCTGCATGGTTTCAACGCGCGTTCGCCCGGTCCCCCATTCCTTCACCCGCGCGTCATGCGGCACAAAATCCGTGCCATCTTGCCAGCCATATTCCGCGCGGCGCTGCGCGATGACTTCGGCGTAATGATCAACCCCCGCACCGTTTGTGCTGTAGCAGTCCAGAACGTAAACCTGCCCCGCGACAACCTGAAACCACCATATTGAAGTATCATCCCGCACGCCGATATCCCATGCGCGATGCACTGGCAGGCTTGGCAAAGCCTCTAGCGTTGGATCAATACGCCCCTCATTGCGCACCGCAAGCATTTCGCGGGCATAGAACGCGCCAAGAATGGCCGCGTTAAAGCTGCACATGTATTCCTGATCAAATTGAGCATGGCCTATGTCCTCGCCGTATAGCGCGATATATTCCGCAAGGGTTTCGTCAAGCTGCTCCGGGGTCAGTGCCTCAGTGTCAACAATGCTGCTGATCTCGGCAAAATAGCGCGGGTTTGTTTGCGCCATTTCCTTGAACCGCAAATAGACCGATTGAGCGTGGTTCCGGCCCCGTGGTGTGGTGATGAATGCAGCGCCGCCGCCGTTTTCCTCGACCATAGGGCGGTGATAGGCCCACGCGCTAGGGTTTGCCAAAGCCCATTCCGAATATGCAATGAATACAGGCCCGGCGCCAACCGTGGCGTCATATCGGTCAGAACCAATGCACTGCCATGTGCTGCCGTTTTTCAATTCGATGAACATTTCCTGATTGAGAGTCCGTTCCCGCGTTTCAGGCGGAAAAGCCTCGTCAATCCGCCGCTTGCCCGTGTGGGCGTTAACGGCTTCCCAGATCGCCTTGCGGGCTTGCGCAAATTCGGGCAGGCAATGCCAGTATGTGCCAACGCGCTTGTGCATCCGCTCATTGGTCGCGCCTAAGACAATCTCATCCTTGCCCCAACGGCGATGCGCTATTTCAATGGCGCGGCAGTCTTGAACCGTGGTCAGATGGTTCCACAGCGGGGCCTGATACCATCGCACCCGGCGCTGATAAATGGTCAATTTTTCGGCCTAAGTTAAAAAAAAGGGAGGAACCAAAAAAACACAAGAACCAAAAACCGACACCCAAAAGGAGCCCAAGACCCGGAGGCAAAGGGAACAACCCTTCCGCCGGTCAATCACGGTTTGAAAAACAGGCGTCATGCTGCCATCGGATGATTTGTGATCAAGGTCCAGCTTATCTCCATACACCTTAGGCCGCAGCTTTCCAGCCATTCGCATTCGCGTATCAATCCGCAATTTAGCGCGGGCGATGTTGTCGTGATTGACCATTTCAACGCCGTCCCGCATGACAACATCGCCCTCTTGACTGTCGGCAATGGCCAAGCATTCCTCAAAGATTGTGTCAGCTTGGGCCTCGCGCGCGCGCAGGTATCGCTTCGTAAAGTCAGGATCAACCGCTAACCTGTCATAGAACACGTTTGCACATGGGAGCCAATCATCCACCAGGATTGATCGCACGGACGCGCCTTTGGAAATCCGGTCAAAGATTTCCTGCTCGACTTCGCTTGTCCATTGGTAAGGTTTTCTGCCGAGTTTTGCCATGCGCGTGATGTTACCTTATGACGCCATCGCAATCAAGACGGGTGACGGTTACGCCTTTGGGCGGGTCAATCGTTAACTGCCGACCATCGTATAAAATGAATTTAGGGAATTTTCCCGCCGCCTCTGGCGTTTGGCCGTTAATCTTCATAAAGCGCGTGCTTATCCAGTCATCGGCGCAAACATCATATAACCATTCGCATGTTTGGCCGTCTGGTGCGGTCCATATGTCGCCTTTGCGGATCATGGCTGATACGCTCTAAGCCCATCCCAGATGCCAGAAAAAGCTTCACTTCTCACAGCTTCTGCTATTTTGCGCTTGCTCCGGTTTATCGCCCGTTTGTTTTCTTTTTCACGCTTCACGGCCCGAATGTATGCGATTGCGATTTGACGCGGCGTGTAAAGATCCAAAATTGCTTTGATTTCTGCCTCTGTAGGGTCTGTTCTCATGTCTCTGGCCCCTTGGGTAGTTTGCGCCAATAGTCTGGCAATGTCGTTTCTCGACCGCCAACCCACGCATTGCCATGCTCTTTCATAAAGCAGTCCAATGCCGGAACGAAATCTGCCCACCATCCAAGTAGATGCACATCTTCCGGCGGTGGCTTGTCTGCGGTCTTGTGCCATTTGCGCTTGGGCTTGCGGGGTGTGGTTGCCTTGTCGGTGTCGGTCCATTCTGCGATGAGGTCGTAATTGCTGCGTGTCATACTGCGCGCCACATCGTCCTCCTTTAGGAAAGCCATTGTCCATAAATTCGCTGCCATCCGCGGTCCAATCTTGGCCCAGTCTCTTTTGCGCTAGGCGTCACTGCATCGGCCCCACTTTGCGACCATCGCGAGTGCGGTAATATTTGCCGTTCTCAATCGTTAGGGTCATTGCTTTGCGTCCTTTTCATCATTTGCAATCACGGCGGCTACAGCGGCGTTGACCTGATTTACCAGATGGCTTGGAACCCAATATTCCCGGCGAACAAGGCCAGCGCTTACCTTGCGCTGGCGTTCGTTTGCTTTGCGTTCGGCAGGGGGGGTCATGCTGCAAAAACCACGCGGCCACAATTCAAAGGAAGCGCAAAAAGCTTAATATATGAAGCCGCTGCGTCAGCATGGTCTTTTGAGACTTTGGCCATTGCCGCCACAAACTCTGCAGCAAAAAATGGAGTGCCGCTTGATGTCTCAAGGACTTCGCGGATTTCTTTGGTGGCCTTAAGCATCTCATTCACTCCATCTTGCGTTTCGTTATCCCCTTGTAACCGATGTGACCGGGCACGTCAACAACAAAATGCGCGGGCGGCGGGCCGAAAGTCTAAACCCGCCCCCCGCGCTGCCAATGTTTGCGGTGCCGGAACCGCGCCACTTTTTGGCTTGGCAACCCGCGCTTAAGCCGCGCGGTGGGCTATGCCTTTTTTAGCGAACCCCCGCGAGGGCCTTTCGGTTGTCGCGGGGGCCTTTTGTCCAGGGCCGTATGCATGCAGTGACGTGCCTTGGCGCATGTGTTTCATTTTGTGGATCATGGCTTAAACCACACGCTTGCGCTTATTGTGGAAGGTCACTGTCAGCAAGCCCTTGGCCACCATGCGGGCGAGGCGCTGCCTTATGGCATGGTCGCTGATGTTATCCCACACTTCTGCGGCGGCTGCAAAATTGATCTTCCCGCTTGGCAGCGCGTTGAATTGCGCTGTGAGCGCGTCCGGTTTGTCTTTTGGGTGGCCAATGCGTTCTTTGCCGTAACTGTGTTGCCCGTTATCACGACTTGCGGCGCGGTGCCTTTCAACGGCCGTGAGTTGTTCGTAGGTCATGCCGTTTCGTTTGTCTTCGGTGGGGATGGGTTTTGGCAACGGCTGCGGGGCGCGGGGCTTGGTAATAAAATTCATGCCGCCACCTGTGGGTTGATGATTTTTTCCAGCAATGACCAAGGGTCTATCCGTTGCCAAATATCATCGGCGGCGGCGGCGTTGGCGGCACGGGCGGCGGCAAAAACGGGGCGGCATAGGTGGATGCATCGGCGGCATCGGCGGCATCGGCGGCATCGGCGGCGGCATCGGCTGCAGAGGTGGCACATGTGGCATTGACAACATCGGCGGCATCGGCGGCGGCATAGGCTGCATCGACAGTTTTGTCTTTACACATCAAGGCCCATTCCGTGCCAAAACCGCCATTATCCGCAACGGGCTGCATCGCAGGAAGGGTCACACTCCACATGTGTTCAAGGATGATGCCAAGCCTCACCTTGTCACGCCCATCGTTTGTGCCAGCCAACAAGGGGATCAATGCCGCCAACCTGCCATCATTGCGCAATCCATCAGGCACAGCGTCTTGCATGGCTATGACCCATGCGTGCAAAACTTTGGACATGCAGCCAGGTCGCTTGTCATCGACGACGCCAGATACGGCAAGGTTGAATGCTGCAATCGCACAAGCGCGCTCTTTGTTGCCAACGCCATATGAGAGTTTGTGCGCGTCAAGCCATTCGGTCAATCGTGCATATTTCTTGGGGCGTTTGTTCCAGAACTTACCCGCGGGTGTGTCTTTGTCGATTTCAGCCGGAGTGTTCATTTTGCGGTTCCTTTGTTGCGGTGTGGTCGTTTATACCGTGGGGCGGGGCGTCAATCGCTATCACAGCACCACCCCCGCTGCCTTGCACTGATCCGCTGTGACCATGCCGAGATGCACCATCTCACGCGCGGCGCTTGCTGGTATGCTGCGGCACAGGTAATCACGCCCTGACCGTATAGCTTCGGCCCACCTTGGTAGCTTGTCATCCGGCACTGATGGAGAAATGGCCGGGGCCTTTTCCATAGCAACCATCTTGAAATACCATTCCGGCTTGATGGTCTGCCAGCCGTGTTCCTGCGCCATTGCCAGCGCATCGGATGGGTCACCCCCAGCCGCTTTGATGGCGGCAAGGGTCTTGATGATACGCAAGGCGGCAACCTCATTCAGTGGGGCTTTCTTGGCCTTACGCCATGCAATGAAACTGCGTGCCTGTTGCTGTGTGACGTAATGTTCAAGAATTTCGGCGGGGGTTTCAATCATTTTCCCATTCCCCGCGCTTAACCATACGATCATACAAAACAACGTTTACAGTTGCCGCAAGGTTCATGCACGGTGACGCCGGAATAAAAACCACATGCTGCGCATTGTCGGTATGCCGTTTCCCTAACGTGCCATCCTCCGGACCAAAAAGATACATCGCCCTTTCTGGATGCGTAAAGTCTGGCAAAGGAACCGCACCTTTGATTAAATCAACCACCACAAGCTGGCAATCATGAGGTCTAAAAGACAAAATATCATCCACCAAAAATGCGGGCATATGCTTATACGCTGCTGTCGTATCCGCTGCATGTTTTAGCGCCTTGCCGCGAATACCCTCAATCGCAACGAATCCCGCGCCATAAATGCTTGCCGCACGTAACGTGCCGCCGACATTTGCGTGATCTTTTGGATTAAAAAGACCAATTCCCGCAAATCCTTTTAATGTCATCTTGCCCTCCAAGCAAACCCCCTGTTGCGCGCGGCAAGATCGGGGAGTGAACGATCCGTTCGGCCTGCATAGCCTAGCCGCGCAATTTACAGTTCTACAATATCATCCAAATGTCTAGTAAACTCTTTTATTACAACCACATAGCGTTAGACAATACCCGGCCCCCGCTACTGCCCCCGCTATACAGGGCAGCCCTATCCTTCCTTCACCGTATCCACGCGATGCCCGATAATGGGGGCCAGCCATCTGCCCGCAGGGGTTACACCTGCCCCGGTTGCCCGGCCCCCGTATCATGTGCGCTTATGCACAGTCACGGTGGGTTTGTTTGCCGCGTTTCTGCCTTGGCCTAGTTAGGACCGGATCAAGGCGGGATGGGGTAGGCCCCGGTGAATAGATGTGATGAGGTCACACCAACCTGTCAAATTTCGCTTGCTTTGAAGCGCCAAAGTCAGGACAGGTTCTTGCAATTACGCGCCACTAGGGCTATACATTGCGTTGAAGGCCATTCGAACCCGTCCAAAGGTTTGGCCTTCCAAGGCGGCGTGGGTCAGACAACCCCGCCGCCGCTTTCGTTACATAGCCTATCTAAGCTGTCCTTGCAACAGGCTTGCGCCGCGTTGATCCGAGAAGCTGGCTATCCCATACAAAATGTTTTGATACAAAATTGGGAAATTGTCTGTCATATTTCGCCCTCTGTCGGGGAAACGAGCTTGACTACCGGCACCACCCGCTATAGTCTGTCCCTGCGTTTCGTATCGCTACCTTAGACGCTCACCACGTCAAAAGTCAATCCCCCGCCCGTTTATTCAGGCGGGGGATTTTCATTTACTGTGCCCTTTAGCTACGGCAAGTCAACGCCCGCTTCCTGCGCGCAAGGCACACGGGACAAAGCCATTCATTCTTTAGAGTGCTCCATCCTTCCTTACGGGCGGCAATACTGGCGCCCTGCGTTCCAAATGCACCTTGAGCAGTTTGCTTGCACCCAGCCGCGCCATCATGATCATTCAGGCCAGCACATCGCGCCTCGCACCACATGCGCGGGGTCATTACAGCGCGCCCAGAATGCGGGCAGCCAATTCGCCAGCGCCCAAATCGTGCCTGCCATCCACTGCCCTAATTATCTGCGCAAGCGCGTCCACATCGAGCAACAAACTAACCTTCGGCGCAGCTGATTGCATTGCGGCAATTTTGGCGCGCAGCCGTTCGATTTCATCTGCTGCATCAAGCGTTGCTTCATATAGACAATAACCGCCGACCTTATCCGAAACCTGACTAAGGTAAGCAGGATCACGCAACGCGCGCAGCAAATCAAACTGGGAAGTGTCTGTCATGTTTCGCCCTCTTTTGGGGCCGGGGCTTGCACACATCACCACAATGCTGCATAATGTCCCGGTGAGCACCTTGCAACAATAGCGCCTAACCAGCGCAAAAGCAAGCCCGTCTGGTCATTCAGGCGGGCTTGTTTATTTTGATGACTTTGCGCCTTCCAAGTAGACGCGCTCCAAATGCATGATCGTGGTGTGATGTCTGCCACCTATGATGCGCCCAATTTCCGGGGTGGACATTCCAGCTTTCTTGGCCTGATGAATTGGTTTCCGTAATATGCAGGGTTTGCTTTGTGATCGCCCAGTAAGCGCCAAAACAGATATCCCATGCCCAACTCCGCAACGGCTTTCAATAATTGATCGCGCCCGCGCCTCACTTCAGGATTGGCGTAGCAGCATTCCGATCAGCAATTGCATCCTTGCGATCTTTGGCTTTTACTTGTCGTTGACAGCCTCAAGACGGTCAACTCTATTTGTTAATGCAGAAACCAGTCGGGTTAGGGCAGTTATTTGCTCTTGCGGTGTCATGTTTCTAGTATCCTGTAACCCATAGCCTCGGCCACACCTTTGCGCACCTCATAATCGCGCGTGGCGTATCCCTTGCTATCCTCAAAAACAGTTGCCCAATTCAACATCCTGTCCTCGTAGGCAAAATCCACCTTCAGGCGCATCTGACGGCCCGATCTGGCGCGCACAGGCCCGTACGGCCTTCAAGCATGATAGGCACTTGCAGGCGCAGGTTTCTGATCTCACCCAAGCGCTGTAACTCGCATCAATTCGGTGTATCGTTTTGCTTCTCTCTTGCTTGCAAACCTTATCCCGTCAATGGTTTGGGGTTTGGCGCGGTATTTTGTTTGGGCAGTCATTTCTTCACCCACTCATCGGCGGTGTGATCGTAACCTAATTTGCGCAGCTTGGCGCGCGCCTCCCAAAGAAGCCGCACTGTGAAAGCAATGCTTCCGCGCTGCGATGGACTTCATCATCAGGTTGAACTCCTATTGAGGCCGCACTGCTTTTTTGCCATGCTTTCGGGCAATTGTTGCGGCATGGCGACAAACCGGCGTTGTTTCGGTAGGGAAAATTGCGGGCTTTGTTCATAGCCCTGACAGCGGCCTTGGCATCGCGTTCAATGCCTTCATTTTTTCCACGCCACCTACGCAGCCATTCTAATGTATCACGCCTGCAATCCCCCTCAATTGTCACCTGCTGCGACAATTCAAGCGCCTCGGCAAGCTGCATAAACATGGCCAAAGCTGCAACCGTCAAACCGTAATC
>JAXHON010000028.1:0-11586 GCA_034519315.1 Cypionkella sp.
CGATGCCAACCGTTCGGTATGCTGCCTTATCCCCTGCGCAAATGCTGGCCCTCGCCTACCCCGACCGCATTGGCCTGCGCCGCACAGGCGATGCGCCGCGCTGGGTTTTGTCGGGCGGCAAGGGGGCCGCCATGGCCGCGGGGCAGACGCTATCGTCGGCGCGGCTGATTGTCGCGACGGATCTGGACGGCGATCTGCGCGAGGCCACGGTTCGCCAAGCGATTGCGCTCACCGAGGGCGATCTGCGCGCGCTGTATGGCGATCAAATCATCTGGCAGCACCTGTGCGAATGGTCGCGGCGCGAGGGAAAAATTCTGTCCCGCAAGCAAGAGATGTTCGGCGCGCTGGTGTTGGCCGATCAGGCGTGGACGGGTGCCGCGCCCGAGGACATCGCCCGCGCCGCGCTAGAGGGCTTGCGCCATATCGGCCTGCCGCTTAGCCCAGCCGCACGTCGATTGCGTGCGCGCATCGAGTTGGCAAGAGGCGGCGGCAATGATTGGCCCGACAGCAGCGATGCGGGGCTTATGGCCAGCGCTGAAGATTGGCTGTTGCCTTACCTGTCCAAATGCAAAACTGAGGCCGATCTGCGTGCGCTGGACATCACGGAAGCGTTGAAAACGCGCCTGACGTGGGAGCAAACCGCCGCGCTAGACCGTATCGCGCCCGCCCATTTCGAAACCCCTTTGGGGCGCAAAATTTCGATTGATTATGATGGTGATGTGCCATCAATTGACATTCGTTTGCAGGAAATGTTCGGGGTGATCGTGCACCCTGTTGTGGGCGCAGCAAAGACCCCTTTGCGCGTAGCGCTGTTGTCGCCGCGCAATACATCCATCCAAGTGACGCAAGACATCCCCCGCTTTTGGGCCACGTCATACAAAGATGTGCGCAAAGACATGCGCGGCGAGTTTCCTCGCCATCCGTGGCCAGAAGATCCGACGCAGGCCGAGCCGACCCTGCGGGCGAAACCGCGCGGCACATGAAAAAGGCCCCCGAATTGGGGGCCTTTTCAATAGCATAGCTAGAAGCTTACGCCTCGGCAGGGGTCTCGGTGATTTCCAGACCAGTGACCTGATCTACCATCTTCATACCCAGCTTGACCTTGCCGCGATCGTCAAAGCCCAGCAGTTTCACCTTGACGTCTTGGCCTTCTTTCAGGGCCTCGTTGGGGTGGTTTAGGCGTTTGTTGGCGATTTGACTGACGTGAACCAGACCGTCCCGCTTGCCAAAAAAGTTCACAAACGCGCCGAAATCGACCAGTTTCACGACTTTGCCATCGTAAATCTTGCCCTCTTCGGGTTCGGCCACGATCGAATAGATCATATCGTAGGCCCGCTTGATCGCGGCTGCGTCATTGGACGCAATTTTGATCATGCCGTCGTCGTTGATATCCACCTTAGCGCCCGAGGTTTCCACAATCTCGCGGATCACCTTGCCGCCCGAGCCGATCACTTCGCGGATTTTGTCGGTTGGGATTTGCAGGGTTTCGATCTTTGGCGCGTATTCGCGAGAACCCTTGCGGGGCGGCGAGTGCCTTGTTCATCTCGCCAAGAATATGCAAACGCCCATCCTTGGCCTGTGCCAAGGCTTGCGCCATAATCTCGGGCGTGATGCCTGCAACTTTGATGTCCATCTGCATCGTCGTGATGCCCGCAGCGGTGCCTGCCACCTTGAAATCCATATCGCCAAGGTGATCTTCATCGCCCAAGATATCGGTCAAAACGGCCCAGCGGCCATCATCTTCCAAGATCAGGCCCATCGCCACGCCTGCAACGGGCGCCTTTAGCGGCACGCCTGCATCCATCATCGACAGTGAGCCGCCGCAGATAGATGCCATCGAAGACGAGCCGTTGGATTCGGTAATCTCTGACACCACGCGAATGGTATAGGGGAAATCGGTTGGTGCTGGCAGAACCGCCTGCAACGCGCGCCATGCCAATTTGCCGTGACCAATCTCGCGGCGACCCGGCCCTGCCACACGGCCCACTTCGCCCACCGAATAGGGGGGGAAGTTGTAGTGTAGCAGGAAGTTGCTGCGCGAATTTCCGTGCAGCGCGTCGATGATTTGCTCATCTTCGCCCGTGCCCAAAGTGGTCACAACCAAGCCCTGCGTTTCACCGCGCGTGAACAATGCGCTGCCATGAGTGCGGGGCAGGATGCCCGTTTCTGACACAATCGGACGCACGGTTTTGTTGTCGCGCCCGTCAATGCGCGCGCCGCCGTTGATAATATCGCCGCGCAGGATCGAAGATTCCAGCTTTTTGATAGCGGAACCCAGATTGATGTCGGCGTTATCGGCCTCGTCCAATGCGGACTTGATCGCAGAAACCGCAGCCGAAATGGCATTGCTGCGCTCTTGCTTATCACGCAGGGCAAAGGCCGCGCGCATTTGGGTTTCGCCCGCAGCCTTAACGCGGCCATACAGGGCCGAATAATCTGGTGCTTCAAAATTGAACGGCTCTTTGGCGCACTCCTCGGCAAAATCAATAATCATATCGATAACGGGCTGCATGGCGTCATGGCCAAATTTCACCGCGCCCAGCATTTCCTCTTCGGTCAGCTCGTAGGCTTCGGATTCGACCATCATCACGGCGTCTTTGGTGCCCGCGATAACCAGATCCAGACGCTGCTCTGGGTTATAGCGCAGCTTGTCCATATCGTCGATGCAAGGGTTCAGAACGTAGTTGCCGTTCGAGAAACCAACGCGCGCTGCGCCAATTGGCCCCATGAAGGGCACGCCCGAAATGGTCAGCGCAGCCGATACTGCCACCATCGCCACGATATCAGGATCGTTTTCCAGATCGTGGCTCAGCACAGTGGCCATCACCAAAACTTCGTTCTTAAATCCATCCACAAACAGCGGGCGGATCGGACGGTCGATCAGGCGCGATGTCAGGGTTTCTTTTTCCGAAGGGCGCGCCTCGCGCTTGAAAAATCCGCCTGGAATTTTGCCAGCGGCATAGTATTTTTCCTGATAATGCACGGTCAGGGGAAAGAAGTCTTGCCCTGGTTTTGCGGTGCGGGCGTAGGTGATGTTTGCCATCACCGAAGTATCGCCCAAAGTTGCAATGACACTGCCATCGGCTTGACGGGCAACCTTGCCCGTTTCCAGTGTCAGCGTCTCGGCGCCCCACTGGATTGATTTTTTCGTCACGTTGAACATGGATCGTTCCCTATAAAGGCGCGCAGCCCCTGCCGCAGCGCCCGTCAAAAATAGCGGCCCCATTGCCGCCGCCCTCTATCCTTTGCATGTGGCCGAGGGCAGGCCCCACATCACAGATGCTGCGCAGTTACAGGAAAAATGGGGATTTGGGAAGGGGTTTGCAAGTTGGGCCCCGTCAGGGAAAGACCAGATCGCATAAACAAAAACGCCCGCAGTTTCCCACGGGCGCATTCGTTAAAATTTTCGTCAGAATTAGCGGCGCAGGCCCAGACGCGAAATCAGCGACTGATAGCGTGCCTCGTCTTTTTTCTTGGTGTAATCCAGCAGTTTGCGGCGCTGGGCCACCATCATCAACAACCCACGGCGCGAGTGGTTGTCTTTTTTATGCGATTTGAAATGCTCGGTCAGCGTGGCAATGCGCGATGTTAGGATCGCAACCTGCACCTCTGGGGACCCAGTATCGCCTTCTTTGGTAGCATATTCTTTGATCAGACGTGCTTTTTCTTCAACAGTGATCGACATCGGGATCTCCTATCATAAAGGGTTTAGGCACAAGCCGGGATGTCGTCCAGCAGGGCCGTTGCTGCCATTCTTGTGCAGATGCGCGCGTTTACGGGAAAAGCGGTCAAAAGAAAAGGGGGTAAATGTCGATCGGATATGCGGGCCGCGGCATTAACCTTGTTGGCAGAAATATTTGTGACCTTGTAGATCGGCTTGGCAATCTGTGGTAGAGTTTTTGCGTGATGTGCCATGAGTTTGTGGTGCAGGGTGATGGGTCTTTTGCAACGTCGGGGCAATCGGGGCTGGGTGGCCGCGGTTTGGCATTTGCGAAAGCGTGGTTTGGGTGTGATAGCGATATGATTGAAATTATTAGTCTGATAACCGTCATTTTTGCAGGTTTTCTCGCGGACGGGCTGATGTCATCTGACGAAACCGACGACGCAGAGTCCAGTGATGTCGACCGCGTTGCTAATGATGCTGATGCGGCACCGCAATATGGGTTTTTTCTTGGCGGTGGTTCTGCCGTTGCAGGCGAAGACAACGAAGGTATGCCCGAATCTAGCGATGAGCCTACGGAAATGGACGCGAATGAAACCCTAACAGGGGGCGATTTGGCCGATACGATGTTCGGCCAAGGCGGCGACGATATGGCAATCGGCGGTATTGGCAATGATGTCATGGGCGGGCGCGAGGGAGAGGACACGCTGTTTGGCGACTTTGGGGATGATTACCTGATTGGTGGCGAGGGTGACGACAGCGCCGATGGTGGCGATGGGGCGGATACGATCTATGGCGACGATGGTAAAGACGCGCTGACGGGTGCCGCTGGCGCAGACATGCTATACGCTGGCGCTGATGATGACGTGTTGGTGGGGATTCTGGCGATGACAGTCTATTTGGCGGCGAGGGGCAGGACACCCTGTCTGGTGGCGAGGGTGGTGACGCGCTGGACGGCGGGCTAGGCAATGACCTTATGTCTGGCGGCGCGGGCGAAGATGAGCTGTTTGGCGATGCGGGCAATGATACTTTGTGGGGTAATGCAGAAGGGGAATCGGACGCACAAGTTGATTTTCTGAACGGCGGCGCGGGGGATGATGCGCTGATGCTGGGTGCAGGCGATTGGGGCCATGGCGGCGAAGGCGCGGACGATTTCATTGTCACCGATTTTGGTGCGGGCGACAATATTGTTCAGATGACTGATTTCAACGCCGAAGAAGATCAGCTGATCTTCTTGTATGACAGCAGTTTGGCAACTCCGCCCGAGGTGACCTTACAACAAGATGTCGCGGGAAATACGCAGATTTTGTTGGACGGCCAAATTGCCGTAACCTTGGGCGCTGGGGCCACCATTGATGTGCAGGACATCATTTTGCGCGCAGACTAACGCTGCCAAACCATCGGTTGGATTTCATAGCCAATATACAGCGGATGTTTGGGTGCGCCGTCTTTGGTCAGGCCCAGATGATGTAGGGTAAACCCTTGGTCCGTTAACATCTGCGTCACAGCTAAGCCACGGCCCAAATGCGCACCATGGGTGCCCCAAGCACAGATGATTTGCGCAGCGCCTGCACAGGCATCGGCAATGGCCGCGTCATTGTCTGGGCCAATCGGGTCTTGGGCGCGGCGCATGTCTTTGGGATCAGTCGCGCGAAAGGCAAAGATATTCACCACCTGAAACGCGCCGAACCCCATGGCGCGTGCCCGCCTCTCGCACCGCTCGACTGTGGGGTCGTTTTGAACCTCGGTCGCGGTAGAGGGGTTGAGCATGACAAACGTCACCTTCCCTCCCGTCTCAGCCCAAAGGCGGGTCAGGCCGTAGCGATATTTTTCGCAATCTGAATAGACCGCCACGCTTTGTAAAAGCAACTCGTTGTGCTGGCGGATGATCGCCATGGCCTAGCCTTGCACAAACACGCGCGATGGGTGCAACTCGCCGCCGCGATAATGGCCAACGGCCACAGCGCGGCCATTCAGGCTGGCCCAGGCCTCAGTCCCAAATTCCAGATGGCCCAGCACTTGGCCCGCATTGCCGTTGCGCAGCCGCGCAGCCCCCTCAGGCGTGCAGACCAGTTCGGGCAGGCCGTGCAGGCCAATTTCCAATGGCAGCAAATACGTCTCTAATTCGGGGGATTTTGCCATGCGCTCAATGTCGTCAATCAATATCCCAGCGCTCGCTTGAAAAGGGCCAGACCATTCGCGGCGTAGCCATGCGACATGCGCCGCACTTGCCAAGGTTCCCCCCAAATCGCGCGCAATGGAACGCACGTAGCCGCCCTTGCCGCAGACCATCTCTAATTCCAGATGGTCGGCATCTGGACGCGAGATCACCTCTAGCCGTTCCACCCACAATTCGCGTGCCGCCAGATCCATCAGCTCGCCTGCCCGCGCCAGATCATAGGCGCGCACCCCGTCCACTTTGACCGCCGATACCTGCGGCGGCACTTGGGCAATCAGACCGCGAAAGGCGGGCAGGGCGGCGTCAATTTCGAAATCCGTGGGGCGATGATCGGACGTGACAATCACCTCGCCCGCCGCATCGTCGGTGCTGGTCGCCGCACCGAATCGCACCATAAATCGGTAGCACTTCATCGCATCGGTGACATAGGGCACGGTCTTAGTCGCCTCGCCCAAAGCAATAGCCAAAACGCCCGTAGCGTCTGGGTCAAGCGTGCCCGCATGGCCCGCCTTTTGCGCGTCGAGCGCCCATTTCACCTTGTTCACGACGGCCGACGAGGTAATCCCCGCAGGTTTGTCCACGATTAACCAGCCCGACAGCGCGCGGCCCTTTTTGCCCCGCGCCATTGCTATTCGCTCAGCTCGTCATTTGGATCATCCTTAGCCGCAATATCGCGCTGCACCACGGGATCAGCGAACAGACGCCGCGCCTCGTCCAGACGGTCAAAGGTTTCATCGGCGCGAAACCGCAACTCTGGCGCGTAGCGCAGGGTCATTTCATCGGCAACCATTTTGCGTAAAATTCCTTTGTGCCGCGCCATAGCTGCAATCGCTTCGGCAGGCGTGGCTGTGCCAGACATTGGCATCACATAAACCGTTGCCACCCGCAAATCGGGCGATACCGCCACTTCGCCCACGGTGATGGACATATCATTTAGCGCGGGGTCATGCACCTCGCCGCGCAGCAGAATATCCGACAGCGTGCGGCGGATCATTTCGCCCACGCGCAACATGCGTTGTGATGGCCCTTTGGCCGAGATGGTGCGTTTGTTTGCCATACCCCCCCTTTACGCCGCATTGCGCCCGCCCGCAACGCCAGCCTTTCATTTGCAGCGTGGCCGCGTTAAATGCGGACGTAACACAGGAGAATGCCATGAACAGCGTCAAGGTTGTGATCACAGGGGCCACGGGTCGCATGGGCCAAATGCTGCTGCGCGAAGTTGCCGCCCATCCAGACATGCATATCGCTGGCGCGATTGAACGCGCGGGCAATCCGCATATTGGCCGCGACATTGGCGCAGTTCTGGGCGGGCCCGATATGGGCGTTGCGATCACTGATGACGCGCTGGCGGTTTTTGCCACGGCGCATGCTGTGATCGACTTTACTGCGCCCGAGGCGACAGTGGAATTTGCAGCCCTCGCCGCGCAGGCGCGCATTGTGCATGTGGTCGGCACTACGGGCCTACAAGCTGAACATCACGCCAAACTGGACGCCGCTGCACGCCATGCCGTGATTGTTCAAGCAGGTAACATGAGCCTTGGGGTGAACCTTCTGGCGCGGATGACGCAAAAGGTGGCGCAGGCGCTGGGCGATCATTGGGATATCGAAATCGTTGAGGCGCACCATAACAAAAAGGTGGATGCCCCGTCTGGCACGGCGCTGATGCTGGGGCAAGCGGCGGCAGATGGGCGCGGTGTGGAACTGGCGGCGCAAATCGACTCGGGCCGAGACGGCATCACTGGCGCGCGGGTGCAGGGCAAGATCGGGTTTTCCGCCATTCGTGGCGGCGACATCGTGGGAGAGCATGATGTGATTTTCGCCGCTGCGGGAGAGCGGGTGGTGCTGCGCCACATCGCAACAGACCGCGCTATTTTCGCCCGTGGTGCGCTAAGTGCGGCTGTCTGGGGACAGGGGCAAAAACCTGGTCGATATGACATGATGGATGTCTTGGGGATATAATTATTCAAAACAAAAAACTGCGGTGAACCAATTCGAAGTGCAATACGTATTTCTATATAATCTTGGTCGAAGAGGCATGTAATGTTTCGCTGGATTGCTGTTTTTACGCTCTGGGCCACGCCCAGCCTGGCCGATTTTCGTCAAATCGTTGACGAGCGGACGTTCTTGAACACCCTGGACGGCCGCGCTTTGAACATTGGTTTGTTTAATCTGGCAATCAATGTGCTGCCTAGCGGCCAGATAACAGGCACCGCCGTGGGTTGGGATTTAACTGGCAACTGGGAATGGAAAGACGGCCTATTTTGCCGCGAAATTGATTGGAGCGGAATGGCCATCGAGTATAACTGCCAGCTGGTCGAAACCGATGGCGCGCAAATGCGATTTACATCGGATGCGGGCAATGGCCGCTCTGCCGATTTCCGGCTGCGTTAAAAATCGACAGCAATTCCCTTGCGTTCCCAGTCGCCAAACCGCACAGGTTCTGGTCCCTTACGCCCACCAAGTTCGGGCGGCAGCGGCAAAGGGGTGTGCTGCCTGCGCTCTGCCGCCTCGGCCAGCGCGCGCTGTGCTGCTGGGGGCAGCTGGGTCACCTCTGGGGTAATTTCAGGCGCTCTTGACTGTGGCATTGGCTTTCCTTGCAGTTGATACCGTGCTGATATAGGCGGTCGTGGCACCCTCACAAGCGTGTTTAGACCAAAAAGGTATAGGATTTATGACAACCGGCAAAACTTCGCGCACTTCAGCGGTGGCGATACTGGATGCGGTGCTAGGCGAGGGTAAAACGCTGGTCGAGGCGTTGGAAGCGGTGGGCCAGTTGCGTGCCTTGCCCGCCCAAGATCGCGCCCGCGCGCAGCGGCTGGCAGTGGATGTGATCCGCCATTTAGAACCGATCGAACGTGTGCTGGCCCCACGTTTGCGTAAATCCCCGCCGCTGCATGTGATGAACATCCTGCGACTTGCTGCATATGAACGCAGCTTGGGCGAGGCGGCGCATGGCGTGGTCAATGCCGCCGTGGATATGGCCCGCGCAGGCAAACGCAGCCAGCATCTTGCGGGAATGGTAAATGCCGTATTGCGCGCCCTGCCTGACCCGTTGGAATTGACTGGCCCGCCGCAGATGATGCCGCGCTGGCTGCGCCAACCGCTGGTTCACGCCTATGGGCGCGACGTGGTGGCAGCCATCGAATCCGTGCATGCCAGCGCCCCGCCCATTGATTTGACGCTGCGCGCGGGCGCGGCTGTGGCGGTGGGGCATGGCTTGCCGACGGGGTCGCAGCGATTGCGCGATGGCGGGCAGATTTCCGCCATCGAAGGCTATGAAAAGGGCGCGTTTTGGGTGCAAGACGCCGCCGCCGCGCTGGCCGTGCCGCTGCTGGGCGATGTGACTGGCGCGCGGGTGCTGGACATCTGCGCGGCTCCCGGCGGGAAAACCATGCAGCTGGCGGATCGCGGTGCGATTGTTACTGCGCTGGACATTTCTGGACCACGAATGGACAGGTTGCGGCAGAATTTGGCGCGAACGGGGCTGGCGGCGGACTGCGTTGTGCAAGATGCCCTGACCTATCGTTCAGAAACCATGTTTGACGCAATCCTACTTGATGCGCCTTGCTCGGCCACAGGCACAATTCGCCGCCATCCAGAGCTGCCATATCTGAAGGATAGTTCAGAAATTGCGGGCTTAGTCGCGCTACAAGCGCAGCTCATCGACCATGCAGTCACATTGTTGGCCCCCAAGGGGCGAATGGTTTTTGCCACCTGCTCGCTGCTGCCAGGCGAGGGCGAGGATCAACTGACAGCACTGCTAGATCGTCACCCCGATCTGACGGTTCTGCCACCACAGCTCAAAGGTATCGATCCAGAATGGATCACCAAAGCAGGTGCTTTACGTCTGCGGCCAGACTATTGGGCTGATCGCGGCGGAATGGACGGGTTTTTCATGGTCTGTGTCCAAAAAACCTAATCACAAGAAAAATCGCACTGCGATAAACTGCCCGCTTTTTCAGGCGGAGTCATCGGTAAGAAAAAGTGATGGCAATTTAATGAATACCCGTTCACAATCTCGCCATTCAGTGCAAAAAATGCCAATAGCCCCTCTGCGGGTAAGTCTCGCCCGCTATCGCCCTTAAATCAAGACTGGGTAATCAGCGGGCGTTAAATGCCGTATCATTCGGCGGCCTTTGGCCCCAAAATGGGGGTTGGATCGTTGGGTGCCAATTCTTCAAAATCGAAATTATCCAATCGCGTCGCGCGTTTACCCGCGCGCTCGGCGGCGGTGGTGATGCCGTCCAAATCATCTCGTGCCTGCTGAAAATGGGTGGACAGCTTTCCCACACGTTCCACGACCATTTCCACATCGCGGTGAAGCAGCCGCAAGGTGCTGCGAATCGCCCCCGCCTGTTCGCGCATACGGGCGTCTTTCAAAACGGCGCGCATGGTGTTCAGTGTCGCCATGCAGGTGGTGGGCGAGACGATCCACACCTTAACCGAAAAACCATCGCGCACGACTTCGGGAAAATTGGCGTGCAGTTCGGCATAGATGGCTTCTGATGGCAAGAACATCAACGCGCCATCGGCGGTTTCGCCGTCGATAATGTACTTCTCGGCTATCGCCTTGATATGCACCCGCAAGGCCGCCCGCAATTGCGCGGCAGCGGCTTGCACCTCGGTGGGGTTTTGCGCACGGCGCAGCGCCTCGTATGCCTCTAGCGGGAATTTCGCGTCAATCACAATTGGACCAGGCGGATTAGGCAAGTGGATCAGGCAATCTGCGCGTTTGCCATTGGATAGCGTGGCCTGCATCGTATAGGCATCCGAGGGTAGCGCCTTTTGTACAATATCGTTCAACTGAATTTCGCCAAAGGCCCCGCGTGCCTGTTTATTGGCTAAAATATCCTGCAAATTCAATACATTGCCAGACAGCTTTTCAATATTGGCCTGTGCGCGGTCGATGGTTTCCAGACGCTGCTGCAATTCGCCAAGGCTGCGCGCGGTGCGAGTAGAGGTGCCGTGCAGCGCCTCGCCCATGCTGCGTTGCACCTCGGCAAGGCGTTGCTCCATCAATTGCAGCATCGCACCTTGCGAGACCGCTTGGTTTTCAGAAACATGGTGCAGACCGCCTGAAAGGCGTTCTTGCCCATCCGACAAAGACTGTACGCGTTGCGACAGCCAGCCAAGTTCAGCCATCAAGGGCGCTGCCATAGCCCCACTGCGCCCCGCCGCGCGCAAGATGAAGATCAGTAACAGAACAAGTGTTAAGATTGCCCCGCCGATGATCAACATCTCGGGCGAATTCCACGCGAAAGTCTGGCCAAAAAGGGTGATCATGTGCGCCCAAACAATCGTTCAATATCTGTCAACTTCAGCTCTACATAGGTGGGGCGGCCGTGGTTGCATTGGCCAGAATGGGGGGTGGATTCCATTTCGCGCAGCAGGGCGTTCATCTCATCCGCGCGCATCTGGCGGCCTGTTCGCACCGATCCATGGCAGGCCATGCGCGATAGAATGGCGTCGATCTTGGCCTGCAACAGCATGCTATGGCCGCTGTCCTCCAGTTCGTCCAATACATCGCGTAAAAGGGCGGCGGCAGAAACCGTGCCTAGAATTGCAGGTGTTTCGCGCACGGCAATCGCGCCCTGACCAAAGGGCTCGATAACAAGCCCGAGGCTGGCCAGATCACTTGCAGCGTCTAAAAGCCGCTGGCAGTCAGTTACGGAAAATTCAACGATTTCAGGGATCAAAAGGGCTTGGGCAGTGATGCCGTGTTCTGCCATTTGCCGTTTTAGTCGTA
>JAXHON010000053.1:0-18509 GCA_034519315.1 Cypionkella sp.
CATGGGCGGTTATGCAAAGGCTAATGCCGTGATGACACGCAGGGGAATGATCGGGGCTGCGACACTTGCAGCCGTGGGCGTCACGGCGGGCGCTGCGCGCGCGGGGGTGAAAGGGTGGCATTACCCCGACGAAGCGCGGCCTCATGCCCGCACCTTCATGCAGTGGCCCGTCAGCCGCGCGGTCTATCGTGACACGGTCTTTTTGGGGATGGTGCAGCAGACCATCGCGGATATTGCCAATACGATTGCTGAATTTGAACCCGTGGTGATGCTGGTGGCTGGGACGCATCAGGCCAAGGCACGGCGAAAATTGTCCAGCGCGGTCGAGATGTGGGACATCCCCACCGATGATCTTTGGGCGCGCGATTCGGGGCCGTCTTTCGTCGTGGACGGAGGCGGAAATCTGGGCCTCGCGCAGTTTAATTTCAACGGCTGGGGCGGCAAGCAAGCGCACCCGAATGATGGCCAGATCGCCGCCCGTGTCGCGCAGCGCCTTGGCCTGCCTATCGTTGATACAGGCATCATAGGCGAGGCAGGCGGCGTAGAGACGGATGGCGCAGGCACGCTGATCGCGCATGAAAGCAGTTGGATCAACCAAAACCGCAACAAAGAAGGCAAGGTGCAGATCGAGGCACGCCTTTTGGCATTGATGGGCGCGCGCAAGATGATCTGGGCCCCCGGAATTGCGGGCGCAGATATCACCGATTTTCACATCGACGCGCTGGCGCGCTTTGCGGGCAAGGGGCGCGTTGTGATCCAAATGGGCGATCTGGTTGATCCATCCGACCCTTGGTCGGTGGCGGGGGTGCAGACGCGCGACATTCTGGCCGCGGCAACCGATGCTGATGGGCGCAAGTTGGACTTGGTGGTGATACCCGATCCTATCCGCACCAGGGTGGATAGCGCCGATTTCGTGGCCTCTTACGTCAATTACTATGTCTGCAACGGTGCCGTTATCTGCGCACAGTTTGGCGACAAAAAGGCCGATGCCCGCGCGGCCGAGGTGCTGGGCGCGCTGTATCCGGGGCGCGAGGTGGTGGCGCTGAATGTCGATCCGCTTGGCGAAATTGGCGGGGGTATCCACTGCGCAACCCACGAGCAACCGCAGGTGTAAGATGCTGCGAAGATTATGGAAATGGCTAGACGATCACAGCCATGCCTTGCAAGGGCTGGGCGCAGGAGTGACCGCTGCTGCCGCGCTGGTTGCGCTGGTCATCATTCCTTGGCAAATTCGCGCCGCCGAGCAGATCCAGTTGCGCCAAGCCGCGCGCGATATGTATCGCGGCTTTGTCCAACTGACACTGGAGCGCCCTGCGATTGCCAATGCTGACTATTGCGCGCTGAAAACGGCGGACGACGTGACGGCGTACGAGTCTTACATGGAGTTTTTTCTGTATACCGCCGAACACAACATGCTTGTGGCCCCCGATGACTGGCGCGCGCCGCTGATGGCGACAATGACGCGGCATAAGTCATTTTTCTGTGCGTTCACCGAATGGGATTGGCATGAGGACGTGGTTCAAGAGATGATTTTTGAACTGCGCAAGGGCTGCTCTTTGCCTGCCCCATGCGCGCAGCCCTTGGCAGGGCCATAGCGCCATGCTGGTGCGCTGCGATCTGTCTTGACGCGCGCGCAGTTATCGCCATGCTGGCCCTATGTTTCCCATACGCGATCATAACCCCTCGGGGCGGGTGCCCTATGTGACCTATGCGCTGATTGCCGCGAATGTGGCGATATTTCTGGCCTATTGGTTCAGCTACACCAGCGAAGAGGCGCTGGGCGGGTTCTTTTACAGCTTCGGCCTAGTGCCCGCCGATATTGGCCAAAGCGGCGTGGGTTATGCCGTTCTGACGCATATGTTTTTGCATGGCGGTTGGATGCATCTGGCTGGCAACATGCTGTTTTTGTGGATTTTTGGCGATAATATGGAAGATGCGCTTGGCCCCCAAAAATATGCAGGATTTTACCTGATTTCAGGGTTTTGCGCGGCGGCGTTTCAGTATTTTGCCGATCCAAGTTCGAATATTCCGATGGTGGGCGCATCGGGGGCGATTGCGGGGGTTTTGGGGGGCTATTTGCTGCTGTATCCGCGCGCGAAGGTGGATGTTTTGTTTATCTTCATCATCTTTTTCCGCATCTTTTCCATTCCTGCGTGGATCGTGCTGGGGGTGTGGTTTGGCATCCAGCTGCTGTCCAGCGGGGCCAATGACGGGGTGGCCTATATGGCGCATGTCGGCGGGTTTATTGGCGGGGCGGCGCTGGCGGGAATTTATCTGTCGCGCCGGGGTGGGCGCGACTATTGGGCGCAAAATGCAGGCGCGCCCCCGCATCCTGCGGCAGACTATGTGCTGACAGCCACGCGCATTCCGCGCGTCAAGCGGCGGTAGCTATTCGCCGCGAATGATCTTTGTCAGTGGGGCAAACAGCGGATCATTTGCGGCGATAACGCTACCTGTGGCCAAAATATCGGCCCCTTCGCGGATGGGGGCAATCATGCCGCCCGCCTCGCGCACGATCAAAAGCCCCGCCGCGATGTCCCATGCTTTCAGCTCGCGCTCCCAATAGCCGTCATAGCGGCCAGCGGCGACATAGGCCAGATCAAGGCTGGCAGCCCCCCAGCGCCGCACGCCTGCGCACACGGGCATCAGGCGGGCCAGATCAGCCACCGTGGCAGGCAAAGTTTTCTGGGCGGCAAAGGGAATGCCCGTGGCAAAGATCGCCTCGATCATCTTATGGCGGCCCGACACGCGCAGACGGCGGTCGTTCATCCATGCGCCCGCGCCTTTTTCGGCCATGAACATCTCGTCCTTGGCGGCGTCGAACACCACGGCGGCCACGATCTCGCCCTTATGTTCCAGCGCGATGGATACCGCCCAATGCGGCAAGCCGTGCAGAAAATTGGTTGTGCCATCAAGGGGATCGACGATCCAGCGGCGGGTGGGGTCTGCCCCATCCGCGCCGCCCGTCTCCTCGCCCAGCCAGCCATAGGTTGGGCGCGCGCCCATCAAATCCTCTTTGATGATCGCCTCGGCAGCTTGGTCGGCCTTGGATACGAAATCGCCTGGGCCTTTGGTCGAAACCTGCAGCTGCTCTACTTCGCGAAAGTCTTTGACCAGCGACTTGCCCGCACGCCGCGCGGCCTTGATCATCAGGTTTAGGTTGGCACTGCCTTGCATGGTAAAACTCCGCGTGGGTTTAGCCGCGCGGCATACACGGGAGTTGGGGTGATGTGAAGGGGGCTAAAGGATGGGGCCAGCGTCGCTGGGGATTTGCGCCGCCAGTGGATCGGGGCCAAAGCGGTTGTCACCATTTGTGCCCTTTAGCACCGAGATCACAAACATCGCGATCGAGGCAATAATGCCGATCATTGGCAGCGCGCTCAGCACAAGACCCGCCAGAACCCACCAACCCGACAGGTTGTAATCGTGAAAACGGCGCACGGTGACGGCAATGGCAGGGACGATCAGCGCCAGATAGCCAATGGCGGCCACCGCACCGATCAGCCCGCCCAAAACGCTGATACCGCGATCCATGCCAAAGCCGCCCGTTGCGCCATTGACCAAAAAGAACAGCGCAGTGGCTGCCAGCATATACAGCATAAAGCCCAAGCCAAACCACCAGTATTCCGAACGGCTGGCGCGGCCTGAAAAGGTTGCGTATTTCTGGCGCAGGCAGGTGTTGATGGCGTCTTGAAAGGTCATGGCATCCTCGTAGGGTTCACTTTCGCGCAGTTTAACAGTCAAAAGGTTTGGGTCAATCTGAAAGGGTGGCGTTTAGCCGCGCTGTAGTTTCACAGGCTCTGACCGCCCCAGCCGCAGGAAATGGGCCATATAGGGGCGGTCGGCGTCCTGGCTGCGGGTGGCGGCGAACAGGCGTTTGGTCACGGTTTGGGGGCCAAGGGGCCTTGTGATGTAATCGGCGTTGGTTTTGACATCGCGCAGCACCCAGTCGGGCATCACCGCCACCCCGCGCCCTGCGGCGACCAGCATCAAGATAACGGCGGTCAGCTCTACGGGCCGCGTGGCGGCGGGTTCCACCTTGGCGGGGGTAAGAAGTTCGGTGAACACATCCAGTTTGTCGCGGCCCACGGGGTAGTGCAGGATGGTCTGACCCTGAAAATCACTTGCCTCGATATAGGCTTTGGCGGCCAACGGATGATGAGAGGCGGCCAAAAACACGGGGTGATAATCAAACAGCGGATGAAACGTGACCCCGTCCAGCGATTCGGGATTAGAGGTGATCACCAAATCCACCTCCTCGCGCACTAAGGCAGGAAAGCTGTCAAAGGCCAGCCCCGCGCGGATGTCCACATCCACCTCTGGCCAAGCGCGGCGGAACATTTCCAGCACGGGAAACAGCCAGTCAAAACAGGCGTGGCATTGAATGGCGATGTGCAAGCGGCCCGTCTTGCCCAGATGCAGGTTGGCAAATTCCTCCTCTAGGGCCATGATTTCAGGCAGAATTCGGTCTGCCGCGCGCAAAAGGCGCTGGCCTGCCGCAGATAGGGTCATGGGACGCGAGCGGCGGGCGAACAGCGCCATGCCAACTTGATCCTCCAGCCCCGCAATCTGGTGGGACAGGGCCGATTGGGTGACATTCAGCACCTCGGCCGCGCGGGCCAGCCCCCCCGCCTGAACAATGGCGCGGATAGATCGCAGGTGACGCAGTTCGATATACATGATGTCCGCCTCATGTTATAGGTGAAAAATATGAATTAGACTCATGTATAGCGATATGCGAAAAAAGGGCAAGTTAAAGGAGCCTGCCCCATGTCCACCCCGCGCATCAGTTTTGAATTTTTTCCGCCTCAGGGCTTGGATGCTTCGTTCCGCCTGTGGGACACGGTGCAGGCGCTGGCACCTATGGCCCCTGAATTTGTGTCCGTGACCTATGGCGCGGGCGGCACCACGCGCAAGCTGACGCATGAGGCAGTGGTGGCTATTCAGCGCAATTATGGGCTGAACGTGGCCGCGCATTTGACTTGCGTGGACGCCAGCCGCGCCCAGACGCTAGAGATTGCGCAGGCCTATGCCGATGCGGGGATTACAGAAATTGTCGCGCTGCGCGGTGATGCGCCCAAGGGCGCGGCGCGCTTTAGCCCGCATGCCGATGGCTTTGCCTCGTCGGTGGAATTGGTGGCGGCGCTCGCGGATATGGGCAAGTTCACCATCCGCGTTGGTGCCTATCCAGAGCCGCACCCAGATGCCGCCTATGCGGGCGCGGATGTCGATCATCTAAAGCGCAAATTCGATGCAGGGGCGACCTCGGCGCTGACGCAATTCTTTTTCGATCCCGACACGTTCTTTCGCTTTCGCGATGCGGCGGATCGCGCGGGGATCACGGGCAAGATCATCCCTGGCATTTTGCCTGTGCAAAGCTGGGATGGGGCCAAGCGGTTTGCCCTGCGCTGCGGCACGTCCGTTCCCGCCAAGCTGGACGAGGCATTCACCCGCGCGGCCCGCGATGGGCGCGAAGGGCTGTATGCGTTGGCGCATTGCACGTCGCTGTGCGAGAGGCTGATTGCGGGCGGGGTCGAAGACTTGCATTTCTACACCCTAAACCGCCCTGAACTGACCCGCGATGTGGTGCGGGCGCTTGGTATAAAATCGGTGGGCATCACATCCGAAGTGGCGCTGGAAAAAGTGGCGTAACCCCCCGTTTTCGTCCCTGTAAAACGCGGGGGATTGGGGCGCTGCTGTCAAGGCACATCGGTTGATTGGGGGCGCAGGTTATCTTGCGCCCCCATTTTTGCCTTTTGCGCCCGCGCCCGCGCGCTGCTATGCTGGGGCAAATATACACAAGGATATGCGCGATGAAGCCCATTTTCGTCATCAACGGCCCCAATCTAAACCTGCTGGGCCTGCGCCAGCCCGAGATTTACGGGGCCGAAACGCTGGGGGATGTTGTGGCAGGGCTGGCGGCGCTGGCGGGGGAATTGGGGCTGGCCATTGATGCGCGCCAATCCAACCACGAGGGCGAGATTGTCGAGATGATCCACGCCGCGCGCACGCAGGCCGCTGGGATTATCATCAATCCAGGGGCCTATAGCCATACATCGGTTGCGATACTGGACGCGCTGAACGCCTATGATGGGCCAGTTCTTGAGGTGCATATTTCCAATATTCACAAGCGCGAGGCGTTTCGCCATCACTCCTATGTATCGGCCCGCGCGGATGGGGTGATCGCGGGGTTTGGCACGATGGGCTATGGGCTGGCGCTGCGGCGGATGGCAGCCGTTCTGGGCCTTTAGGATGGCCTTGCGGGCGCAATAGGTATTTGGGCCAAAATGAAAGCAAGTTTTGCATGGGCCAAGGGGGCGCGGCTGGTGGCGGGCGGCGCGGGGGTAGAGGCGGATTTGCGCCTTGCCCTATCGGGCGCGCCCTTTCGCATTGGCGGCGCAAATAATGAAAAACTGGGCGCGCTAGAGGCGGGCGCTGGGCAGTTTGAAACCCTGACCTCGGGCAGCAGCGGTGCGCCGCGCAGGATTGTGCGCACAATGGAAAGCTGGATGGCGTCTTTCGCCGTGAATGCGCGGCTGTTTGGCATTGGCGAGGGTTGCCATGTGGCCGTGCTGGGCGGGCTAGAGCAATCTTTGGCGCTGTATGGCGCCGTGGAATCGCTGCATTTGGGGGCGGATTTGTCGGTGCTGGGCGGTATGCCGCCGTCGCAGCAAATGGCCGCGCTGGCGGCGGTGGATGTTCTATGGGCCAGCCCTGCGCAACTGCGCTTGCTGTTGTCGGCGGCAGGGGAATTGCCGCGCCTGCGTCACGTGATCATCGGCGGATCAAAGCTGGATGACGCCTTGCGTGCGGAGTTGCACGCGCGCATGGGGGCGCAAGTCGCAGAGTTTTACGGCGCGGCAGAGGCGAGTTTTATTACTTTGGCGCAGGCGGGCGCGGTCAGCGCCTCGGTTGGGGTGCCCTATCTAAAGGTCGATTTGCGGGTGCAAGACGGCGAGGTTTGGCTGCGCTCTCCCTACACTTTCCTGCGCTATGCGGGGGGCGATCAGGGCAGCGCGCGCTGGGTGGATGGGTGGCTATCGGTGGGGGAAATGGGGCGGCTGGCGGGGGGGCACTTGTATTTGCACGGCCGCGCGGGGCGGATGGTGACAGTGGCCGACCACAACGTTTTCCCCGAAGAGATTGAGGCGCGGATGATGGCGCTGGCGGGGGTGCGCCAAGCTGCTGTCCTGCCCCGACGCGATGCCCTGCGCGGTGTGCACATGGTTGCCGTGGCGCAGGGCGATGCTGCGCAAGAGGCCGCGATACTGGCGGTGTTGCGGGGTGAATTTGGCCCGCTGAAAGCGCCAAAGTCCATTCAGTGGCGGTGCGATTGGCCGTGCCTTCCTTCGGGTAAGACCGATTTGCGCGCCTTGCAGGCCGAGGTGGACGCATGGCCGTTATAGCCCGTGCCAAACGCAGCGCGGTTGTACCGCGCGGTGGGGCCTTTGCGAGGCTGGAGATTGAGGACATTGCAGCCCCAGTGATTGCGGCGCTTTTGCAGGGGTTTGGCGGGCGCGTGGACGAGGTGATCTGCGCCAACGCCCTTGGCGGCGGGGGCAATGTGGCGCGGATTATTGCGCTGGCGGCGGGGCTGCCCCATGTGGCTGGCCTGACGATTGATCGGCAATGCACGGGGGGCTTGGATGCGATTTTGCTGGCCCGCGCGCTGGTGGATAGTGGCGCGGCGCGCGTGGTGGTCGCAGGCGGGGCCGAGAGTTACTCGCGCGCGCCTGTGCGGCTATGGGACGGCGCGGCGCGGGCGCAGGCGCGGTTTGCGCCCATCGGTTGGGATGACCCCGATATGGCGCAGGCGGCGGATTTGATCGCGCGCGAGGGGGGATTTCGCGCGAGATGCAAGATGCCTATGCGGCCCAATCGCATCGCAAATATCGCGTGGCGGCGGATGAGGTTGTGCCCGTGCTGGGCATCGCGCGCGACCCTTTTGCGGGGCGGGTGACGGAAGGTTTGGCGGCGCGGGCGCGGCCGGATTGTGGGTAGTATCACGGCGGCCAATACCGCCGCTTGCGGCGGATGGGGCGGCCTTTGTGCTGGTGGTGGCCGATGATTTGGCGGCCAGCTTGGGCGGCGGTTTGCGCATTTTGCGCGGCGCGAATGTGGGCGGCGATGCGGCGCGGCCAGGGCTGGCGGCGCGGGACGCTATCGCGGCGGTGGGCGGCGCGGGGGCGGATGTGGCGGAAGTGATGGAGGCCTATGCGGGGCAGGCCATTCTATGCTCGGCTGGGCTGGCGGCGGTGAATATCGGCGTAAATGTTGGTGGGGGAGCACTGGCGCGCGGCCACGCGATTGGCGCATCAGGCGCCGTGCTGGCGGTGCGGCTGTTTTATGAGCTGGCAGCGGGGCAGACGGGCGTTGCGGCGATTGCAGGGGCAGGGGGGATTGGGGCGGGGATGGTTGTGGAAAGACTGACTGATCGAACGCCTCGGATCGGCATCAATGCTACAGTGCGCGACATATTTAATTAACCGTCAGCGTTTATTCTTCGCTTGCGATGCGCAATGGACCGATAAATTTTAAACGCCAAATCGGGCAGTCCTGAAATTAATTTCGCGAAAGTTTTTGCTGCACTAGATCGCGAAAGCCTTGGTTCACGGCTGAACTTCGCGCCGAAAATGAGTCGCGAATGTTGTAAGATCTGCTTCCGGAAATCCATAAAATAAAGGCCACTTAAATCAAGATCTTTCAATTCAACAAATACCCTGAACTCAGCCTCATACTTCCAATGGTCAAATTTCGTTGTGAATACTCGCTGAGCAAATTTCGATCGATCAGGTGATTCCGGATCATAGTTCTGTCAATTGGAATAAGATGAGTTAAATAGTTAACCTCATTGAACGTTCATACTGCTCCTAGATCAAATTGCGTAACTCCGCGCTGATTATCGGCATAGTGTGACCAAAGGACTGATTAGACCAGCGCTTTGAAAAGCTGATTAAGCCCAGCTTTGATCGACAAATCGGCGCTTGCCGAATTCCAAGTCCCTTTGCATTTATCGTTCATAAAATCAATACACATGCCTTCAAACGGATCATATTAACTCGTCAATCTTAGAAACCTTCAGTTTTCGCTGCTGAAGGGCCTCTAAACCAAATTTTTCGTTAATGAATTTATAGACCCTCAAACATCCAACTCCTCCACAAACCGCGCATTCTCCTGAATATACTGAAACCGCAGCTCAGGCTTTTTCCCCATCAGCCGTTCCACCAAATCGCCCGTCTCGCCGGGCGCGTCCTCGTCAATCGACACCCGTATCAATTTGCGGGTGGCGGGGTGCATGGTGGTGTCTTTCAGGTCTTTCGCGTCCATCTCGCCCAGTCCCTTAAACCGCTGCACGTCGATTTTTCCTTTGCCGCCCAGACCCTTGGCCAGCCATTCCTCTTTTTCGGCATCATCGGCCACATACATGCGCCGCGCCCCTTGGGTTAGGCGGTATAGCGGCGGGCAGGCCAGATACAGGTGGCCCTTGTCGATCAGCGGGCGCATTTGGGTAAAGAAAAACGTCATCAAAAGGCTGGCGATATGCGCGCCGTCCACATCGGCGTCGGTCATGATGACGATTTTATCGTATCGCAAATCATCGACGTTAAACCGCGTGCCCATTTGCACGCCCAAAGCCTCGCAAATATCGCGGATTTCGGAGTTTTCATTCAACTTACCGCTGGCCGCGCCCAAAACGTTCAGGATTTTGCCTTTTAGCGGCATGATCGCCTGCGTTTCACGGTCGCGCGCGCCTTTGGCAGACCCGCCAGCCGAGTCGCCCTCGACTATAAACAATTCGGTATTATCGCGGGTTTTGCTGGAACAATCGGTAAGTTTCCCGGGCAAGCGCAGCTTTTTCGTCGCCGTTTTGCGCTGAGTTTCTTTTTCTTGTTTGCGTTTCAACCGTTCTTCGGCGCGCAGCACCAGAAAATCCAATATCGCGCCTGCCGATTTGGTATCGCCTGCCAGCCAATTATCAAAATGGTCGCGCACCGCGCCTTCGACGTATTTTGCGGCCTCTTCGGTGGCCAAACGATCCTTGGTTTGGCCAACAAATTGCGGCTCGCGGATGAAAACCGAAATCAGCGCGCAGCCGCCTGTCAGCATGTCGTCGCGCGTAATCAATTCCGCCTTGCGGTTTTTGATCAGTTCGCCATAGGCGTTTTATGCCTTTCAGAGATCGCCGCCCAAAAGCCCGAATTCATGCGTGCCGCCTTCGGGCGTTGGCACGGTGTTGGTGTAAGATTGAATAAATCCATCGCGCACGGGCGACCAGTTGATCGCCCATTCCACCGACCCCGGCACGCCATATTTTTCCTGAAACGACACTTTGCCCGCAAAGGGGCGGTCGGCGTAGGTGGTGGTTTTCTGCAAAGTATCGGCCAGATAATCGGCAAGACCGCCCGGAAAGTGAAACACCGCCTCCAGCGGCGTATCGCCATCGGGGATAGCGGTTTTCCAGCGAATTTCGACGCCCGAAAACAGATAGGCCTTTGATCGCACCATCCGCATCAGCCGCGAGGGGCGAAACGCATGGCTGCCGAAGATTTGCGCATCAGGGTGGAAAGTCACGGTTGTGCCACGGCGGTTTTGCGTCGGCCCCAGCTTTTCAATCGGCCCCAGTGGTTTGCCGCGCGAGAAGGATTGGCGGAACAATTCCTTGTTCTTGGCCACTTCGACGACCATGCTGTCCGACAGCGCGTTCACGACCGACGAGCCAACCCCGTGCAAGCCGCCCGAGGTTTCATAAGCCTTGCCGTTGAATTTGCCGCCCGAATGCAGGGTGCACAAAATCACCTCTAGCGCGGATTTATCGGGAAATTTGGGATGCGGGTCCACGGGGATACCGCGCCCGTTGTCGCGCACGGTCAATGACCCATCGCCATGCAGTTCCACCTCGATCCGCGTGGCATGGCCCGCCACCGCCTCATCCATCGAGTTGTCGAGGATTTCGGCGGCAAGGTGGTGATAGGCGCGCTCATCAATCCCGCCGATATACATGCCCGGGCGCAGGCGCACGGCCTCGAGGGGTTCCAGCACCTCGATCGATGAGGCGTCATAGGTGTCTTGAGGGATCAGATCGGCGGGCATGGGGTATCCTTTGGCTAGGCCAGCATTAGACCACGCGCGGGGGGGCGGGCGCAAGATGTGGGGTTGGATTGGCGGCACAACCTGCTAAGTTTGGCCGAAATGGGGGGCGTATGCGGGTATTATTCACAGGCGGGGCGGGTAAGGCGGGGCGGCATGTGGTGCCCTTTTTGGCGGGCGCGGGGCATACGGTTTTGAACCTTGATCTGGTGCCTTTGGGCCATGCGGGCGTGCCCGACCTGATCTGCGATCTTACGGATTTAGGGCAGGTTTACAGCGCCATGCGCAGCCATATCGGGTTTGAGGGGCTGGAGACGGGGCAGGGCGCGCAGGTGCCCGATGCCGTAGTGCATTTCGCCGCCATCCCGCGCATTCTGATCGCGCCCGATAGCGAGACTTACCGCGTCAACGTCATCTCCACCTATAATGTGATCGAGGCTGCGGCGAAAATGGGCGTGCGCAAAATCATCATCGCCTCATCCGAAACCACCTATGGCGTGTGCTTTTCCGAAGGCCAAACCGACCCCGCCTATCTGCCGCTGGACGAGGAGTATGACGTGAGCCCGATGGACAGCTATGGCGCCTCCAAAGTGGCGGGTGAGGTCACCGCCCGCGCCTTTGCCCGCCGCTTTGGCATCGATATCTACGCCCTGCGCATCGGCAATGTGATGGAGCCGCAAGACTACGCCGATTTCCCCGCCTTTGCCGCAAACCCCGCCAGCCGCCGCCGCATCGCGTTTTCCTATATCGACGCGCGCGATTTGGGGCAGATGGTGGATTTGTGCCTATCCCGTGATGGGCTGGGGTTTCAGGTGTTTAACGTCTCCAACGACAACAACCCTGTCCCCCAGCCCAATTCCGCCCTGCTAGACGCGCATTTCCCGAACGTCCCCCTCAAACGCAAAGTGACCGAGGACGAGGCGCTGTTTTCATCGGCCAAGGCAAAGCGGGTGCTGGGGTTTGCGCCCAAACATAATTACCAATGGTAGGGTGCGTGCTTGCACGCACCTTTGCCGCCCGCTAACCTGATGTTAACCACGCAAAGCGTAGCCTGCGCGCAAAAGGGGGCCGCATGAACCATCTCTATTATGGCGACAATCTGGCGGTGCTGCGCAAGGATATTGCAGACGAGTCTGTGGATCTGATCTACCTTGACCCGCCGTTCAATTCGAACGCCGACTATAACGCCATGTTCAAAACCCCCAAAGGCGGGCAAAGCCCTGCGCAAATGTCGGCCTTTACCGATACGTGGCAGTGGGATGATGCGATTTCGGGGCAGGCGGTATCGGAAGTAAAGCGCAGCCAGTTCCAAGACGCCGCCAAAATGCTGGACGCGATGGTGGGGTTTTTGGGCAAAAACGCGCTAACCGCATACCTCGCGATGATGGCCGTGCGGCTGGTGGAATTGCACAGGGTGCTGAAACCCACGGGCAGCCTCTATCTGCACTGCGACCCCACGGCGAGCCATTATCTGAAGATATTGCTGGACGCGGTGTTTGGGGCGAAGAATTTTCAAAATGAGATTATTTGGCGGCGCACTATCCAGCCACAACAGCGCAAAACGCTGGGCGGCCAGTTCACGACACTTTGTTTTATTATTCGAAAAACTCTCCTGCGCGGTGGTTTGGCGCATTTGAAAACTACGATGAAAAATACTTGGATCGATTTTATCGATTTGAAGATGAAAATGGACGATTTCGTATTGGCGATTTGACGGGGGCAGGTGTTCGAAAAGGCGATTCTGGTCGCCTTTGGCGTGACTATGATCCCTCAACATCCGGGCGGCACTGGGCCATTCCAACTGGCGCAATCAAGCGCGCAGGGATCAATGGTGATTTTGATACATTGTCACCACAGGCGAAATTGGATCGTTTGGATGATTTGGGCCTGATTTACTGGCCTCACAAAAGGCAAAGTGCCCCAGTTCAAGCGCTATTTGGAAAACGAACGTGGAACGCCTGTTCAATCAATAATCACCGACATCGGCCCACTTCTTCATCCCAAGCGGCGGAACGCCTCGGCTACCCCACCCAAAAACCCGTCGCCCTGCTGGAGCGTATCCTTGCCGCCTCGTCCAACGAGGGCGATGTGGTGCTTGACCCCTTCTGCGGCTGTGGCACCACGGTTCATGCCGCGCAAAAGATGGGGCGGCAGTGGATTGGCATTGATATCACCCATTTGGCCATTGGTCTGATTGAAAACCGCCTGATCGACGCCTTTCCCGATGCCAAATTCCAAGTCCACGGCACCCCGATGGACGTGGACGCGGCGCGCGACTTTTTTGACCGCGATGACAAAACCAAAAAAGAGTTTGAAAAATGGGCCGTCACCCGTTTGCACTTTGTCCCGCAAGAGAAAAAGGGTGCAGATGGCGGGATTGACGGGGTCAAATGGTTTGGCGTGAACGAGGAGTTTAAGGCGGTGGTGTCCGTCAAAGGCGGCATGAAGCTGGGCGTAGACATGGTGCGCTCGCTAGATGCCGTCGTCACCGCCCAAGGCGCGCAGGTGGGCGTGCTGCTGATTTTAGAGCCGCCAACCAAGCCAATGGTCGATTGGGCCAAACAGGCAGGCCTGTGCGAGGTCGAGGGTTTCGCCCCCGTGCCGCGCATCCAGATTGTCACCATCGAAGAGGCGATGGCCCAGCGCGACCGCGCCGTGGCCCTGCCCGCCCGCCGCACTGACACCTTTAAAAAGGCCGTGCGCGAAGAAGATACCACGCGGCAAAAGACGATGGACGTATAACCGCCCGCCAGCCCCCGCGCCCGCCACTGTCGGGACGGATGCCATACGCATGCCATACGCAAACCATACGCATGCCATACGCCATTTTGGCCCAAATCTGCCGAAAGTCCATGCGCCACCGCATCGCCCATTGCGGGGCGCAGGTGGTGGGTTATATTGCCCTCATGCGCGCGCCCTTTGCCCCCTTGACCCTAGCCCTAACCATTATGGCAGCCCCTGCGCTGGCGCATCCGCATATGTTTTTGGACACAGCCGTTGAGGTGATGTTTGGCCCCTCGGGTACGGCGGACTCTGTTATGATTACATGGGTTTATGACGATCTGTCGTCCCTGCAATACACCGCCGATTTGGGGCTGGATATGGACGGGGACGGCGCGCTGACCCCAGACGAAAAGGCCAATCTGACAGGGTTCGACATGAACTGGGATGCGGGATTTCCTGGCGACAGTTATGCCCTGCTGAATGGGGCCGAGCTGGCCCTGTCCCGCCCGCGGGGTTATACCGCGGATTACAAAGATGGGCGGATCATCACCACCCATATCCGCGACCTTTCCGCGCCTGTGCCACTAGATATAGGGCAAACCCTGACAATCCAAACCTATGATCCCCGGCTTTTACGCTGCCTATGCCATCACGGGGGCGGCGATATCCTATGCCGCCGCCCCCCGCGCCTGCGCGGCGGAAATCTTCGTCCCCGACCGCGATGCCGCTGATGAGGCACTGCTCGCCGCGCTGGCCGAATATGGCGCGGATCAAGATGCCGAGGCGGATTTCCCCGCCATTGGTGCGGCCTATGCCGAGGAGGTGCGCGTGACATGCAGCGATTGATCTTGGCGCTGGGGGCCATAGCCGCAGGCATCGCGGCGATCTGGGCCTTGGACGGATTTTCGGCCTTTGCCGCATGGGTTTTGGACAGCCAGCGCGAGGTGCAAACATGGCTGGCGGGGGCGATCCGTTCCTTGCGCGCAGGCGAGGCGGGGGCGCTGTCGGCGTTTCTGACGATATGTTTTGGCTACGGGGTATTGCACGCGGCAGGGCCAGGGCATGGCAAGCTGGTGATTGGCGGGTATGGCGTAGCGCGGCGGGTGACGGCGCGCAGGCTGGCGCTATTGTCGCTGGTCTCATCGCTGGCGCAGGCCGCAGCGGCAGTGGTGGCGGTCTATGCCATTGTCGCGGTGCTTGGGCTTTCGCGCCAAGTGGCGGGGGATGTGGTCGATGGGATCATGGCTCCCGTCGGCAGTGCCGCGATTGCCGCCTTGGGCCTGTATCTGCTTTGGCGCGGGGCCAAGGGGCTGCGCATCCAAAGGGCGGCTTTGGCGCATGACCACCACAACCACGGGCCTCCGACTGCGTTACAGGCCAATGCGCATGGGCCAAGCGTGGGCGCAGGTGCAGTACGGGCCCATTCCCCGCGCGTGAGGTCATGGCCCTCATCGCAGGCATTAAAGCGCTGCGGCCCTGCACGGGGGCGGTGTTTGTGCTGATCCTGACGTGGCAATTGGGGCTGGCATGGGCGGGGATTGCGGGGGCCTTTGCCATGGGTATTGGCACGGCGCTGTTCACGGCCAGCGTGGCCCTTGCCTCGGTCGCTGCGCGCGAGGGGGCCTTTGGCGGGCTGGGATTTGGCCAACTGGCTCGCGTGCTGCCTTGGGCGGAAATGCTGGCAGGGGCGGTGATTGCGGCAGGGGCAGCGGCCGCGCTGGCGGCGGCGATTTAGGGTTTCCCAACTTGCCTAAATCTTGGGCAACGGGTAGCTACTTTGATATGATCAAATCGACCCGCCAAACCTATTCGCAGCACGCGAGCGCGACGCTGGCCCTTGGGCTGCCACTGATCGGCAGCCATTTGGCGCAGATGGCGCTGCATGTGGTCGATACGGTGATGCTGGGCTGGTATGGCATTCCCGAACTGGCGGCGATGGTGATTGCAACATCGCTGTTTTTTGTGGTGTTCATCCTAGGGTCGGGCTTTGCCAATGCGGTGATGCCGATGGTGGCGCAATCGGTCGGCGCGGGGGACGAGACGGCGGTGCGGCGCGCGACGCGCATGGGGCTTTGGCTGTCGATTGGCTTTGGCGCGCTGACCTATCCTTTGTTTTGGTATTCGCAGCCTGTGCTGCTGGCCTTGGGGCAGGCGGGCGATGTCGCGGCCTTGGGGCAGGACTATCTTCGCATTGGCGGCTTTGGGATGATCCCCGCGCTGGTGATCATGGCAATCAAAAGCTATCTGGCCGCACTTGGGCGCACGCAGGTGGTGCTGTGGGTGACAGTGGCCGCGATCCCCGCCAATGGCGCGCTGAATTACGCGCTGATTTTCGGCAAGTGGGGCGCGCCTGAATTGGGTATTGCGGGGGCGGCGATCGCCTCGGTTGCGGTGCAGGTGGTCTCGATGGCGGCGCTGCTGGCCTATGCGGGGCTGCTGCCCGAGTTGCGCAAATACAGCCTGTTTCAACGGTTTTGGCGCGCCGATTGGGGCGCGATGGGGCAGGTGTTTCGATTGGGCTGGCCGATTGGGGTGACGCTGCTGGCGGAATCGGGGTTGTTTGCGGCCACCGCCGTGATGATGGGCTGGATCGGCACGATAGAGCTGGCCGCCCATGGAATTGTCCTAGAGATAACCGCGCTGGCGTTCATGGTGCATCTGGGCCTGTCCAATGCCGCCACCATCCGCACGGGCCATGCCCATGGCGCTGGCGATGGGGCGGCTTTGCGCGATGGGGCGCGGGTGGTGATTGGCCTGTCTATCGCCTTTGCGCTGGTGGTGATTGTCGATTTTTCTTGACCCTGCCAACGGTGTTGATTGCGCTGTTCTTGGACAAGGCCGCGCCAGAGGCGGCGCAGATTTTGGCCTTTGGTGTGACGCTGATGGCGATTTCGGCGCTGTTTCAATTGGCCGATGCGACCCAAGTGATCGCGCTGGGCCTTTTGCGCGGTATTCACGACACAAAGGTGCCGATGATCGCGGCGGCCTTTAGTTATTGGGTCATTGGGATGCCTGCGGCCTATGTGTTGGCCTTTGTGGCTGGGCTGGGGGGCGTGGGCCTGTGGCTGGGGCTGACTTTGGGCCTTGCGGTGGCGGCTGTCACGCTGATGTGGCGGTTTTGGGCCAAAGCGCCGCGCTAGTTATTCCGCTGGCCCTATTCCGCCGCCTCGCCGCGCATCAGACGTTCGGATTTCTTGCGCACCAAGACCATGCGCAAATCGTGCATCGCCAGCAGCAGCTTATCCGTCACCGCCTCTAGCGCCTGATCGCTGGCGCGCGACTGCGCCCATTGTGTGGTCAGGTTCATGTGATCCACCGCGCGCAGAATATCGTCGATGTCGCGCGCGGCCAGCAATGCGCTGCGCTCGGCCAGCCAAGCGTCAATCGCGGCCTTGTCTTCAAGGGTCAGCGCCCGCTCACCATGCGGTTTGATGCTGCCGTTCTTGACGTTGACGATGGCTATTTCTTCAAAATCAATGCGGCGCTGGCGGTTTTCGGTATCAACCCGAAACACCGCAGCGCCGTTTTCACGGATGCGAAAGTAATAGTCTGGTAGATCGCCCGCCATGCAGCCCCTTAGGTCAGTTGCGCGCAAAACTCCTGAATTCGATTGCACGCCTCGATCAGTATAGCATTAGATGTTGCATAACTCACGCGGAAGTTGGGGCTAAGGCCGAATGCCGCGCCAAAAACCACCGCAACGCCCGTATCTTCCAGCAAATAGGTGGCAAATTCCTCGTCATTCGTGATCTTTTTGCCCGATTTGGTGGTTTTGCCAATGCAGCCCGAAATGTCGGGATAGACGTAAAACGCGCCTTCTGGCTTTGGGCAGGTGATTCCCTTGGCCGCGTTCAGCATATCCACCACCAGATCGCGCCGCCCTTGGAACAGGGCGCGGTTCGGGGCCAGAAAGTCCTGCGGCCCTGTCAACGCCTCTAGCGCGGCATATTGCGACACCGAGCAGGGGTTAGAGGTGCTTTGCGATTGGATCGTGCCCATCGCCTTGATCAGGTGGGCAGGCCCGCCCGCATAGCCAATGCGCCAGCCCGTCATCGCATAGGATTTCGACACACCGTTGCAGGTGAGCGTGCGCTCGTAAAGGGCGGGTTCAATCTGGGCGGGGGTGGTGAATTTGAAATCGTCAAACACCAGATGTTCATACATATCATCTGACATGATCCACACATGCGGATGGCGCAGCAAAACATCGCACAGGGCGCGCAACTCGCCCGCCGTATAGCCCGCGCCCGTGGGGTTTGAGGGGCTGTTAAAGATCAGCCATTTTGTTTTGGCGGTGATCGCCCCCTCTAGCTGGGCGGGGGTGAGTTTGAAGTCTGTCTCAATCGTCGCCACCACAGGCACAGGCGTGCCGCCCGCCAGTTCCACCATATCGGGATACGATACCCAATAGGGCGCGGGGATGATCACCTCGTCCCCAGGGTTACAGGTGGCCATCAAGGCGTTGTATAGAATTTGCTTGCCGCCCGTGCCGACCGTGATTTGGGCAGGGGTATATGTCAGGCCGTTTTCGCGCTGGAATTTTTCGCAAATCGCCTTTTTCAATTCGGGGATGCCATCCACAGGTGTGTAGCGGGTTTTGCCTGCGTCAATCGCCCGCTTGGCCGCCGCGCGGATGTTTTTCTGGCGTCAAAAGTTCAAGGTCACCAAAGCTAAGGCCGACTTGCCACATCGCGCCC
>JAXHON010000044.1:0-130353 GCA_034519315.1 Cypionkella sp.
AGCATGATGATGGCGGTGGTCTGGCGGGCCGATTCATCCGCTACGGACTCCTTCCGGGGACAGTGGCGGCCTCCTGGGTCAGGGCAACTGGTGTTCCTGAAGCCCTGAGTTCGAAACCTCAGCGACGGTGATCCCGGGGATTAAGGTGCTCCAGACCAGCGTGGTGGCGCCCGCGTGGCAGGCGCCGAGGACAGGGCGATGGTTTGTTGACGAACAGCGAAGTCCGCCGGTCGCCGGAGCGAGCGCCGAGGCGGTGATCGTGCCTGCGCCAGGGCGAGGCCAGCACCTGATTGGCCAGAACCATACCGAGCGCGGAGCCGGTCGAGGTGACGCCGCGCTTGCCGAGCTGGCCGCGGAGCCGGTCGAGGGCGCGCTCAGGAACATCCGCGCGGCGTTCTCGGACGGTCGAGGAGGCGGCTCGCGATTTCGGAAAAGGTCAGGCCTTGGAAAAAGCGCAGCAGCACCAGCTCGCGGTCACCGGCGCGCAGCTCCTCCATCGCCCCGTCGATCACCGGCTGAAGCTGCTCCCAATCCGCCGAAGGCTCTGCCGGGGTGACCTGGGATCGGACATGGCGGCATAGCGCTGTAGTTGAATTTTGTCGGCGGAGTTCCGCGCGGTTGGCTTCCATGGCCGCGTAACGCGTGCTGCGGTAGAGCCAGCCGGTCAGCACGGGGTGATGAGAAAGCGCCGCCGACTTGCGCGCGACATCGACGAACACCTTCTGGACAATTTCCTCAACGTGCCGCCGGCTTCGTGGTGCAAAGCGCGGTAGCGCGCAAGACCAAGCCCAGATGACGCTCCACCAGCCCGGCAAAGGCGCGTTCGTCGCTTTTTTCCGGCGTAGCGCTGAAACAATTCGGCATCGGTCGGCATGGGGTTTCACCCTAATACAGCCGGCCGGCGCGGCACTGGGTCGGCCCGGGCCCCGGGCCTCGACTCACCGGGACTTCCCGGCCTGGGTGAACACACCGGTTGATGTAGGCGTCCACGACCTTTTCGGTCAGGACATATTTCCGTCGATGGTACTCGGTGCCGTCGCGGGGAACGTTGGGCATGCACGCAGCCGGATGCGACCGGCGCCGGCATCTCGGCGTCGCGGTGGCCAGGATGTCGTGGCGCGGAAGGGGCCGGCCGCCGAGCGCTCTCCGTGAGCAAAGCCGCCACGGTTTCGTCCACCGACTTCCATTGCGCCCAGTTGTTCTGCAACCTTGCGGCCTGAGAGGCTTCGACCTTGGGCCGGGCGGCTGCCCCTCGACGAACAGCAGGCGCTGCACGATCTCGACATCACCGCGGTCACAGGCCCAGGCAAAGGTCTCTGCGGCGTAGCGGCGTGGCGTTGCCCTCGTTGCGGTAATATTCGGCCATCCGCGAAACCGGTGCGGCCGTCGGGGGTAAAGCCGATCCCGCCGCGATCTGAAGCACTCCCGAGGTCGGCGTCGGAACGGCCGACTGCCGGGCCATAGACGCGCTGATTGGCCTCGGTGCAGGCCATGCTGCGGCTGTTTGCAACGCAGCCGGCGGCGCTTCCCGGCTCGGCCTTGCTGGAGTAGTAAGAGCCCGCCGGCGGTGACCAACACCGACGCCACGGCCACGATCAGGAGGTTTTCAGCGAGAACATGGGAGCAGGTTACTTTTGGACCAGCTTGGCGAGGCGTCTGGCTGTTCAGACGACGCAGCATGTGGATCACGCCCACCTCGGGGATGACGTATTTCCAGCCGTCGGGCATGAGCTGATATTCGTGATTGTTGTGGTCGCCGCCCTTGCGTCGCATGGCCACCCGATCGGGCTTGAGTTCGACCTCCACCGTGAACATCTCGATCAGGTCAGGCCCCGAGGCGGCGCCTGGCGAGGCAGGTGGCGGCCAACACCAGACCATGTGCGCCTCCGGCGTCGGATATTCCGTCCGGATGGCTTCCGGCATCGTGGCCAGGTATTTCCAGCGCCTTCGCGCGGGCGGCGGCGTCGAAGGTGATGACCTTGGCCAGCTCGTCGGGATCGCAGATGTTGCTGGCCTAGGCAAAAGTGAACGCCGCATCGCGTGCGGTGGCGATGCCATGATTGCGATGGCCGCAGGGTGGACGTCGGCCGCACCGGCCGAGGCGGGGCTCGTTCCGCCGGCCGTCGCGCCGGCCACCCGCGCGGCGTGACGCTCCTCCATCGCGCGTGCTATTCCGGTGACAGTCGTGGCAAACTCCCCGGCCACAGCGTCCACTTTATCGTCGGACGCCCCCGGAGCCGTGGCTTGGGCGAGCCGCGTATTCTCGGCGCGGAGCGTGGCCAGCTCCTCGGCGCTGACGGTGGGCACAACGGAGGTCCAGACAAGGCGCGGTGACGCCGGCGGCAATCACCGCGCTGGAGCGCGGGGGCGGCGTTATTTTGCTCATAAGAAGGAAGGAAAACAAAGCCTCCGGTCGCAGGAGCGGCGGCGAGAGCGGCGGAGGTCACGTTCGACGCAAGACCCCGCAGGTGCCAGGGCAAACGCCTGGTTGGCTAGTAGTAGACCCAACGCCACCGTGGTCGAGGTGACACCCCGCCGCCCCAAGTGAAACCGAAGCTTTTCCAGCGCGCGCTCCGTGCGCATGCGAGCGGCGTTCTCCGATAAGTTCATCCGCGCGCCGACCTCGGCGAAGCTCAGGCCCTCGAAGTAGCGCAACAGCATCGCCTCGCGGTCGGTTTCCTTCCAGCTCTGTCCAGCACCTCGTCGAGCACCGGACGCAGGCGCGACCACTCCACCTGGGCTTCGGATGGGAAGATTCGTGTCGGGCATGGCGGCGAGGGTTTCGGAAAGTTTTTGTCCGCGCAGTTCGGAGCGGATCGCATCGATGGCGACGAAGCGCGTGCTGCGATGGAGCCAGCCGGTCAGCGCGGGATGGTGGCTCAGCCCGGCGGCCTTGCGCGCCAGACCGGTGAAAACTTTCTGGGCGATGTCCTCGGCCAGGTGGGTCCGTCCGCCGGTGCGCCGCAGCGCCGCGCCATAAACCACGCCGAGGTGGCGTTGCACCAGTTCCGCAAAGGCGCGTTCGTCGCGGTCCCGGGCGTAGCGTTGGAGCAGTTCGGCATCGGTGGACATGGGATCACCCTATAACCCGTCCCCGCGGAAAACCGCACAAAATATCCGGGAGGCTCCACTTGCCGCCCGCTCGAAGCGCAGGATGACGAGACCAATCCTCGCGCAACAGACCGGCGCCTACAGCAACACGAGCTGGGCCTGCGCTGGAATCACGGCCCAGTCGGGCAGTGAAGGCAAAGGCATGTTGGATAGCTCGGATGGCTCCACTTTATGCAATCCGCCCCCGTAGGACCGCCCGCCATGCACCAGCGAGTCCGCGCTAATCGCATTGAGCAGCGCGATCAGTTCGTGGCCTGCGGGCGGGTCCTTCTTCGAGGAGTTGGACCAGCCAGGGCTTTGGGATAGAGATTCAGCAGGACATCTCGTGGTAATCTGCCTCCGATTCGTTTTTGAAGAAACGGATCGGGCAATCGGTGTGTTGCGACGGTCGCCCCATGTATGAGGCTAAAAATGGCGCCACCGCCCGCTGCTCCTGCGCATACCATGGCTCGCGACTGGCGCACAACGCCCCGTTCGCCACACCCTCGGCCCGGCCCCGTTCCAGATAGTCCCAAAGCGCCGGGTAGCGAACCCGCACGACCTCGGGCGGTTCGGAGCAATCGAGCAAGTATTTCGCTTCCGGCACCTGAGGCATCCCGTCGGGGTCAGCCGCAATCAAGCGGATCACGGAGATGGCGCGGACTGGGCAAAATCGGCCGCAAAAACTTTTTAGGCAGCCGCAAAGCCGCCGCCTGTTCACGTGAAACCAAAAAGAAACCATTCGCTCCGGTGGCAATTCCTCGCTTGATCGAGAACAGATCGCCAACGCGGGCGGTGGAAGGAGGCAGCAAAGTCGCTTGGGGCAGCAGGCGCCACCGGCCCTTCAACTCAGGGCTGCCGACTGGAATTTCCAGCGACACCCGTGCAGCCACCGGATCGCCGCCATGGCTGAATTTGAATCGCGCGTCGGGTCGGGGGATTCTTTTTCGATACGTCACAATGCAGGAAGAAACCAGCGCGTCGTCGAATTGCACCTCTGCTGGATCAAACTGATGAATCGAAATCAATTCCACCTTCGTCGTCAGATAATTCCTCAAGGCGCTACCGTAGTTTACGACCAGAAACTCGCTGGGGATCAGCCACGAGGCCACGCCGCCTTCCGCGAGCGTGGCATGAGCCAGCAAAACAAAATACACATACAGCCCCGCGAGTCCGCTGACCTCCAGGCCAAGCTCGTCCCGGACACCCGGTCATGCAACATTACCTTGGTCGAGCGCAGGCAGGTGGTGGTGCCTGACGTAGGGCGGATTGGTGCAGACAAATTGGCGCGATGCCGGTTCTCCGCCCGGCTTGAAAATGCGACGAAATCGTCCTGTTGAATCTCAAAGCCACGCGCCCGCCAAAGAGACTGCGCGGGCCGGGCATAGGCTGGATCAATTTCCAAACCCAGCACCGAATCAATCCTGCCGGCCAAACCTGGAATCGGCGGCCAGCGCCGAGAAGAAAACCCCGGTCCCGGCCGCAGGCTCAAGAAATCGAATCCGGTCGCCCGCTCGCACAGATGGCGAGCAGCTTGTGCCACCATCACCCGGGCCAGCTCGAACGGCGTGGAAAACTGACCGAGCTTGTTGCGCGCCCCCAAAGGCCTTGCTTTGGTCGATCGAGAGCTGAACCCGCAATCGTTCGCTCTCCTCGGGTATCTCACCGTAGGGCGCTTGTGGTTCCTCTTCTACCAATCCGTCGGGACTTTTTTTTTACCCACGGACGATGGCACCAAGGCCACCAAGTCATCGAGCCGATGCTCCCAAAACCAATCGATGCCCTCGGCAGCTTCATATCCGAGGTAACCCGGCTCAAAGTAGCCGCACAGGAGCAGTAACAGCCTGGCCTTTTTGCCATAACGTGGTCCGCAGCTGCGCCGCTTTCTAGGCCTCCTCCTTCCGTCGCTTGTTGGTGTTGGTCGCGTCACCGGCCGCCTTGGCCTCGATCAATACCGGAAACCCACCGGCCTTGGATCCGTGCGGCTGGATCACACAGTCTATCGGCAGATTTATTCTGGCCGCAGTTTTACCGACCGGCACATTGAGCCGGAAAGCGTAGGTGCCCGGCTGCATCTTCTCAAAGGAATCGACCGTGTCGGACTTCACTTCGCGATAACCACGTTTCTTGAGCCACCGGCTCATCGCCTCAAGCTGACGACGTTCTTGCGCATTCCGAAGGATGGGGTCGGTCGCTGCGCCGCAAAGTCTGTCAGCCACGACCATGGCCGCACGGCTCGTAGCTTCTGGGGTCGGATTCGATGATGCATCAATCCAAGGAAACAAATCCCGATCCAGAAGCTCAGTCAGCACGTCACAAATCCTCTTCAACTGGGCACCAAGCTCTTTGGCGTCCATCCGGCGGAGGGATTTTACGGCGGCACCCCTTCCTTTCCCTTCCATTGAGCCGATCAGGCTTCTTGTGACATACGCCAGTCCCATGAGGCGGTCACGGGCCAACGAGCGGCGCTGCCGCCATGCGCAACATGGGCAACACCTCAGGGTGCTCGCTTGAGTATGCCCGGAGTTATGTCCGCGCAGGTTCTGTGTTTGTGTGAAAGCCGCAGCGACTTCCGCAGTGCGCAATTGTCTTTGTTTCCGATAGGTCTCAGGTGCGAACCGCAAAAACCACTCGTTGTAAAAGTCGATGGATCTTTCGACGTCGGCCTTCCAGCGATCAGGTTTGTCGGCATTGAGCGGCATGACGGTAGATCGGACAGGCTTGGTTTGGGCCTTATCCGGCGCAAGGCGATTTGCAGCCCGGCTTAGTCAATTGACTGATTCCTACGCTCACGGATTGCTGCAGACTCGGCTGGACGACCGGCTCCATCCGTGCCCATCTGTGTCATCCGTGGCTAACCAACTTCCCTCCTCCGTCCTCATCGTCGGTTCCGGCGGGCGCGAACATGCGCTCGTCAAGTCGCTGGCGCGCTCTCCGGCCAAACCCCGCCTGCTCTGCGCGCCCGGCAATGCCGGCATCGCCGCCGACGCCACCTGCTTCCCCGTCGCCGCGGACAACATCGCCGGCCTCGTCGAACTCGCCCTGCACGAGAAAGTGGAGTTCGTCGTCGTCGGCCCCGAGGTGCCGCTCTCGCTCGGCCTCGTGGACGCCCTGATGCAAGGCCGGCATCCCCGCCTACGGCCCCAAGGCCGACGGCGCATGAGGGGCGATTGATGATCCTGTGCCACATCATCGAAAGCGAAAAATCGGTGACCGAGCTAGAGGAATTGATCGGCGCGCGCCAATCGGCGGTTAGCCAGCAATTGGCGCGACTGCGCATCGAAGGTTTGGTGGCCGCGCGCCGCGATGGCAAGGCGATCTATTATTCGATCGCGGATGAGCGTGTGCGTTCATTGGTGCGGCTGATGTATCAGTTGTTTTGCAGCCCCAATGCCGCCAAAAGCGACGCGCCATTGGCTCGCGCTTAGCCGCGTCCAATATAGGGCATATCGCGCGCCATAATGGTTTGGAACGGGATGTTCACATTCAGGGGCAGGGCCGCCATATGCGCCACGGCGCTGGCCACATGATCTGCATCCATCACTGGTTCCACGGCCACGCTTCCGTTCGCTTGTCGCGTGCCAGTGGAAAACCCGCCCGTCATTTCGGTGGCGGCATTGCCGATGTCGATTTGACCGCAAGCGATGTTATAGGCCCGCCCGTCCAGCGCCAGCGTGCGCGTCAGCCCCGTCACAGCATGTTTTGACATCGTATATGGCGCGGAACCTGGGCGCGGCACATGGGCCGAGATAGAGCCATTATTGATGATCCGCCCGCCTTGTGGCGATTGCGCCCGCATCAGGCCAAAGGCGGCGCGGGCAACATAGAACATGCCGATGATATTGGTTTGCACCACGGATAAAAATTGCGCGGGGTCGATTTCATCAATCGGCGCGGCGGGGGCAGAAATGCCCGCATTGTTGAACAAAACGTCCAAGCGGCCCCATTTGGTTTTAAGGATGTCAAAGGCGGACGTTACATCGTCCAAGTCCCCAACATCGCCTTGCAACAGCAGGGCAGGGCCGCCGCCCGCCGTGTCTTGTAGGCTGGATAGGGTGCGGCCCATAATGGCAACGTCCCAGCCAAGGGCCAGAAAATGGCGGGCGGCGGCGCGGCCAATGCCCGCCCCGCCGCCCGTGATCAGCACTTTTTGCGCCATCACGCTGGCCTAAATTTCGCTCATAAGCTGGGCCTTGGCCTCGGCCATCAACACGGCCAGCTTTGCGCGGATTTCGTCATCGCTGGCGCGGCCTGCCAGATCGGCCGATACTTTTCGCACAACATCTTCGCTGCCCGCCTCTTCAAAATCGGCAGCAACGACGCCTGCGGCATAGTCTGCGGCCTCATCGCCCGACTTGCCCATCAGCCCTGCCGCCCACAGACCCAACAGTTTATTGCGGCGTGCTTCGGCGCGAAATTGCATATCGGCATCATGGGCGAATTTTGCCTCAAAGGCGTTTTCGCGGTCGTCAAAGCTGGTCATGTCTGGCCTCTATCGTTTGGAACAATGTCATCTTTGATATGGCCTTGACGTGCCGGCGCTGCAAGGGGGAATTGCGCAAACAGCGCCTGCGCTTGCCCCTGAGTGCCCCTTGCCCTATAGGCTGTTGGTAAGAAATCCGATTGGGGGCCAAATGGCGCGGCGCAAGAAAATCTACGAAGGCGGGGCCAAGATTCTATACGAGGGGCCAGAGCCGGGCACGCTGATTGCCTATTTCAAAGATGACAGCGCCCCCACGCCCGAGGTGGCCAATCCTGCCGCGGTGGATGGCAAAGGCGTTTTGAACAACCGTTTGTCGGAATTTTTTATGGCGGGGCTGAACAGTATCGGCGTGCAAACCCATTTCCTGCGCCGCGTGAACATGCGCGAGCAGATGGTGCAAATGGCCGAAATGCTGCCCTTGGAAATCGTCGTGCGCAATTATGCCGCAGGCGAGATGACGGCGAATTTGGGCATTCCCGAGGGCACGCCCTTGCCCGGGCCGATTGTGGAATATTTCCTGAAAAACCCAAGCCTGCCACACAAGCCGATGGTGTCGGAAGAACATATCATGGCGTTCAATTGGGCCAGCCAGCAAGATCTTGACGACATCATCCGCATCGCGCTGCGGGTGAATGATTTTCTGTCGGGACTTGATGCTGGGCATTGGCGTGCGGGTTGCCGATTTTCGCATCGAAGTGGGCCGCGTTTGGGAGGGCGATTTCATGCGCCTGATCTTGGCCGATGAAATCAGCCCCGACACCTGCCGTTTGTGGGATTTGCGCGCGGGCGGCGACAAAGCGGGCGAAAAGCCGCGCCAGATGGGTGAAATGCCGCCCCCTGTCGATACCACGCCCCTAGGCGATGTTTACACCGAACTTGCCCGCCGCCTTGGGGTTTTGCCCAGCAATGTCACCCATCAGATCAAGCCTTCCTTGATCAATTAACGCCATTTGCCCTTGCCCGCAGAGGCGCGAATGGCTAAGGGGCAGGCATCAAACCCAAGGAGTTGCCGATGAAAGCGCGCGTCACGGTCATGCTGAAATCAGGTGTTTTGGATGTGCAGGGCGAGGCGGTGCGCCACGCCCTTGGCAGCCTTGGATTTGCAGGCGTAAGCGGCGTGCGCCAAGGCAAGGTGATCGAGCTGGATTTGGCCGAAACCGATGCGGCAACCGCCCGCGCCAGCGTGACTGCGATGTGCGACAAGCTGCTGGCGAATGTGGTGATCGAAAGCTACCAAATCGAAATTTTGTAACCCGCGCAGGAGAATGCCGATGAAAGCCGCTGTCATCACCTTTCCGGGGTCGAACTGTGACCGCGATTTGGCTGTTGCCTTTGAAAAGGCGGGCTTTGATGTGGTGCGCGTGTGGCACAAAGACAGCGCCTTACCCCATGGGGTGGATGTTGTCGGCGTGCCCGGCGGGTTTTCCTTTGGCGATTATCTGCGCTGCGGCGCGATTGCCGCGCAAAGCCCGATTGCAGGCGCATTGCGCCAACATGCGGACAAGGGCGGCTATGTTTTGGGCATTTGCAACGGCTTTCAGGTCATCACCGAAATGGGCCTGCTGCCCGGTGCTTTGATGCGCAACGCGGGGCTGAAATTCATTTGCAAATCCGTTGATCTGGTGGTCGCGGCCCAAAACAGCCCCTTTACCAGCCGCTATGCAACGGGCCAAAGCATTGCCCTGCCAGTCGCCCATCACGATGGCAACTACACGATCGACGCGCAAGGGCTGGCCCGTTTGCACGCCGAGGATCGGGTGGCGCTGCGCTATGCCCAAAACCCCAATGGGTCGATGGGCGATATTGCGGGGGTCTTATCCGAAAACCGCCGCGTTTTGGGAATGATGCCCCACCCCGAGCGTGCGGTGGATGCGGCCACTGGCGGAACTGATGGCGCGGGCATTTTTGCCAGCCTTCTCGGCGGGATGGCGCTTGCTTGATGCGCCTTTTGCGCCGCGGGCTTGAGACGGCGCACACCTGCGCATAAGTTTGTCGCATGAAACGGCTTCGCGATATTTTTGGCACGAACCACACCGCTGCCGCGCCGCGCTTGTGGCGTATGAAGCTGGTGCTGACGCTGCTGGCTGTGGTCGGTATAACCACAGTTTTGATCACGCATCGCATGTTGACCGAGCGTTTTACGGAAACAACCCGCAACAGCGCGGTTTTGCGGCTTGCGTTGTATTCGGGCAATATCCTTGGCGACTTGCAGCGCTCTTCTGTTGTGCCGCTGCTGCTGGCCAGCGATCCCACGTTGAACGCTGCGCTGAACGAGGGGATTTTCACCGCCACGTCGCGGCGGCTGATTTCCGTGCGGCGCGAGATTGGCGTTGCGTCGATTTTTCTGTTGAACCTTGATGGCCGCGTGGTGGGCGCAACGGATCGCAATATCTTGGGTGCAGACTTTCGCGACCGCGCGTTTTTCATCAGCGCGCTTCGCTCTAACGATACGGTGTTCAATGCCGTTCCGCGCGATGGTGGGGCGGTGGATTTCACCTATGCGCGCAAAATCTCTCAAGATTCGCGCAGCTTGGGCGTGATTGTGGTGGCTGCTGATTTGACGCGGCACGAACGCTCTTGGGCATCGTTACAAGATTCGGTTTTGGTTGCAGACAGTGAAGGAAAAGTCATTCTTTCCCCAAATCGGCGCTGGCGTGGTAAATCTGTTGACGCGTCTTTGTCATCGTCCGATGGGGCGGGGGCGATTGCGCGGGTGCTTGCGCGCGCCAGCGAATGGGCGCAAGACCCGCCCGATGCCTATCTGTCGGGCGAGGCGGTCATGCGCACCGAGGCGCGGCTACCGTTTCAGGGTTGGCGCATCATCAACTTTACCGCCTATAAATCGTTTCGCACGCAGGTTTATGGAATTTTAGCGTTAGAAATCATGGGCATGGCAATCATCGCCGCAGTGATTTTCTATGTCTCATCGCGCCGTGCGCAGTCGCAATCGCGGCTGGCTTTGCGCGAATCTGCGGAACTGCGCCTGTTGAACACGCGCCTGAACCGCGAAATTGCCCAGCGCGAAAAGGTGCAAAAAACGCTGGAAGTGGCGGAAACCTCTCTTGCACAATCGTCCAAACTGGCCGCTTTGGGGGAAATGTCGGCGGCCGTCAGCCATGAATTGAACCAGCCGCTTGCCGCGATGAAAACCTATCTGGCGGGCGCGCGCCTGCTGCTGGAACGCAAACGCAGCGACGAGGCCTTGTCATCTTTTCAGCGCATCGACGATTTGATTGACCGCATGGGCGCGATCACGCGGCAGCTAAAATCCTATGCCCGCAAGGGTGGCGAGGCGGTGGAACCTGTCGATCTGCGCGCATGCCTCTCTTCGGCGCTGTCGATGATGGAGCCGCAGCTGAAAACCCGCGCGCTGCGCATCCATCGCACGTTGCCGCGCACGCCTGTGATGGTGATGGCAGACCGCTTGCGGCTGGAACAGGTGATGATCAATCTTTTGCGCAACGCGCTGGATGCGACAAAAGATGTGGCCGACCCTGCTGTTGAATTGCTGATGTCCGCGGGCGACGAGGCCGTCTTATCCGTGCGCGACAACGGCGCGGGTATCAAAGACCCCAGCGCCATTTTTGAACCATTTTATACAACAAAAAAGCCAGGCGAAGGCGTGGGCCTTGGTCTGGCCATATCGTCGGGGATCATGGCCGATTTGGGTGGTCGTCTGACGGCGCGCAATTCTGGCGCAGATGATGCCAGTGGCCCCTTGGGGCGCGTAGGCGCGATTTTTGACATCATCCTTCCCGTGATGGGAAGCAAAACCAAAGCAGCAGCGGAGTAGAACATGGCGCGGGCATTCAAAGTGGCAATTGTCGATGACGAGGCCGATATGCGCCAGTCGATCAGCCAATGGCTGGCGCTGTCGGGGTTTGACACCGAAACCTATGAGAGCGCGGATGAGGCGCTAAAACACATCACCGCCGATTTTGCGGGTATCGTGGTGTCGGATATCAAAATGCCCGGCCTTGACGGGATGGGTTTTCTAAAACGTCTTATGACCATGGACAGCGGCCTGCCTGTGATCTTGATCACGGGGCACGGCGATGTGCCGATGGCGGTTGAAGCCATTCGCATCGGAGCCTTTGATTTTCTGGAAAAGCCATTCAATCCTGATCGGATGACAGATTTGGCCAAGCGCGCCACGTCGGCGCGCCGTTTGACGCTGGACGCGCGCGCCCTGCGCCGTGAATTGGCCGACGGGCCCGTTTTGATGCGCAAACTGGTTGGAAGCAACGCCGCGATGGAACGCCTGCGCGAGGATATTTTGGACTTTGGCCAAGCCGATGGCCATGTTTTGATTGATGGCGAAACTGGCACGGGCAAGACGTTGGTCGCCCATGCTTTGCACGCGGTTGGCCCCCGCGCCGCACGCAAATTTGTCACCATTTCCTGCGCCGCCTATAGCGAAGACCAACTGGCCGCGCGTATCTTTGGCCCCAGCGACGATGGCGCGCTGCCTTTGATCGAAGAGGCGCGCGGCGGCACTCTGTGCCTAGAGGATATCGAAGCCGCCAGCCACGCGCTGCAATCGCGCCTGCTGACGCTGATCAACGATCAAGACGCCCCGCCCCAGACGCGGATCATTGCGATTTGCAATGAACATGCCAGCGGCAAATCCTTAGAAGATATTCTGCGCCCAGATTTGTTCTATCGGCTGGGTGCGATGACGATCCTTTGCCCCCCTCTGCGCCAGCGTGGAGAGGATATTTTGACGTTGTTTAACGCAGCGATGGGCGAGTATGCCGATGAATACGGCTGCGAGATGCCGCAAGTGTCCGCGCAAGAGGCGGCAGAATTGTTGCAAGCGCCATGGCCCGGCAATGTGCGCCAATTGGTCAATATCGCCGAACGCGCCGTGCTGCAAAGCCGCCGCGGCACGGGCAGCATCGCCTCCTTGCTGATGGCCGATAACGAGGCGTCTGGCCTTGCCATGACCACCGAAGGCAAGCCGCTGAAGGATTACGTTGATGACTTTGAACGGATGCTGATCGACAGCACCATGCGCCGCCACAAGGGCAGCATCGCCGCCGTCATGGACGAGTTGTGCCTGCCGCGCCGCACCTTGAATGAGAAAATGGCCAAGTATGGATTGCAGCGCGGGGATTATGTTTGATGCCCCAAAAAAGGGGGGCTTTCTGCCCCCCTCGCGCGTGCCGCGCTCACCCCCCCGAGGATATTTTCAAAAAAGAGAAACAGGGTCAGAGGCGCGGTGTAACTTGTAGCCAAATGCCATCGCGCCCGCGCACGGTCAGATGCGCCACAGGCACGGGCGGACGCGTTGCGATCGGTGTAAACACAAAGGCGCGCGCCAACAGCGCCAGCAGCAAGACCCCTTCGGCCATGGCAAAGCCAGCGCCCGTGCAAACGCGCGGGCCAGCCGAAAAGGGCATATAGGCATCGCGCTGGCTGGGTTTGGTTTCGCTGCGCTGCCAGCGGGCGGGATCGAAGGCATCTGGATTGGCCCAGAGGCGTTCGTGGCGATGCAAATGCCAAGGCGACAGCACAATTTGCGCGCCGCGTTTGACCAGCCTGCGGCGGAAAGTTTCGGTCTGCACATTCTGGCGCACCATCATTGGGACAGGCGGATAAAGGCGCAGCGTTTCGCGAAACACATCGCGCGTGACGCGCAGTTTGGACAGATCGGAAAAGCTGGGACTGCCTCCTAGGGCTGCGCCCTCGGCGGCGACCTGATCCTGAATATCGGGATGCAGCGCCAACATATACAGCCCCCAAGCCAGCGCTGAAGCGCTGGTTTCATGCCCTGCCAAAAAGAAAATGGCGACTTGGTCAACCATTTCATCGGGGGCAAATCCCAGCCCAGACACGGGATCGCGCGTGGTCATGATTTTTGTCGCCAGATCGTCGGGCGCGTGGCCAGCAGCAATTTCTGCCGCGCGGGCATGGGTCAGTTCGGTAATCAACGCGCGGATCTTGGCTGCCGAGGCCAAGGATTTTTTGCGGTGTGCGCGGGGAAACCATTTGGGCAGGGGCACAAAAGCCGCCAAATTCAACAAAGGCTGACTGCGCTGATAGGTTTTGAATTCGGAAAATACCGCCCAAGCGGTTTCGTCCTCGATCGGCAGGGAAAACAGGGTGCGAAAGATGACATCGGCGGCAAGGTGCGATGTTATCGCCTCGATCTCGATCTCGATCTTGGTCTCGCCCGCCTGCAACCGCGCGACGGCGGCATGACCTGCCGCCAGCATCGCGGGAAAGGTGTCGCGCAGGCGTCCCCCCTCGAATGCGGGGTCGATGATGCGGCGCTGGCGCTGCCACTCTTGCCCATTTGTGACAAATACCGAATTGCCCAAAAGGGGGGCCAGCCCCTCGCGGATGCGGTTCGATTTTGGGAAAAGGTCAGGTGCCTCGGTCAAGACGCGGGCTATCAGGGCGGGATCGTTGATCATATAGCTGCGGAAAAACAGGGTGCGAAACTCGGCCATCCAGGCGCGATACAGGCGCTGGGGCTGGGCGGATAGGATATCAGCGCGAAACAGCCGCAGGTAGCGCCACAGCGAGACGCGGTCGGGGCGGGGGATCGGTTTAGGCGGCAAGGTCATGATATATCGCGATACTTTGACAGCGCCCTTGTGATGCGCTGCGGCGAAGGCGCAACGCCCGCATACCGCTGCGCAAGCGTTTGCGGGCCAGCCGTAATGCGGAAATAGTCGTAATGGCCCACGCGGTCAAAGGCGCACATGTATTGAAAATGCAGGCGGAAAAATTTGTAACGCAGCCGCGCCCAAGTTTGCGGCGAAAGGGTTTGGGTAAAAGCGCATGAAACGATCAGGGGCCATTTTTGCGCAGGCGGTGCAAGGCCCGTCACCGCCACAGGGTCGCACAGGGCAAAGGCACAGCCATCGCCAGGCGCGGTCACATCCACCCATGTGATTTCACCGCGCTGGCACAGGTAATGCAGATCGCCCCGCAGCCGTGTGGCGCGGGGCAAAAACGACACCATTGGGGCAACTTGGCCAAGCGACAAAAAGCCAATTGCGGGGCGCGGCTGAGGCAGGCCCGCGCGCAAAATATCCGATAGGATCGTCACCCCCATATATGCCCCCGATGAGTGTCCGACGATCAGCACCTCATCATAGGGCGCGTCAAAGGCGGCGCGGATACGAGCGGCGAATGTGTCCATACGCGCGGATAGCTGCGGCGGATACGCCCCCCAATACTGCGCCGAAAAGGCAAAATCATGCATCAGGTAATGGGCCAGAATGCGGTGATCGTATTTCTTGGCCAGCGCCAGAAAACCATAAGCAGCGAGCACCCCCAAGGCAGACAACGCGGGCAGTAAAAACGACAGCGCCCAAGCGAGCAGTGCCCCAATGGCGGCGGCAATCGCCGCTTGGCCAATCAGGTGCAGCACGGGATACATCGCGGCAACAGTCGGCCCTTTGCGCAGGCGCATCTGGCGAAAAAATGCACCAGAGCGTGCATAGATCCACATTGTGTTGAACATCTGCCAATAGGTCGCCAAAATCCCGTCGGGCATCGAGGATTTGACAATATCCGACCAGATCATCACTTCAAAATCGACATCCGCCTGCGCGCCATCGATCACCCCCACCGCCTGCCACGCATAGGGGGCATCGCTGCCTTTTTTGCGCGGGGCGCTGGGCTGCAAGGTAAGGCTATAGCCCGAGATTGCCGCCTGCGCTGCGCCCTCGGCCCGATACAGCTCGCGGTAGCGGCGCGGGGGAAAGGGGTCATACCCTGGGATATAAAACACCTTGCGGCGAAAGGGTTTGGGCGCGTTGCTCATGCCCAACCTTACGCCAGACTATCCCAAAGTGGCAAGGAAAGGGATATTGTCGAGCAGCCAAAATGACATCGCCGAAAATCCGCCTGTCAGCATCAAAAGACCGATCGTCCACAAAAGTAGCCCCATGATCCGTTCAATCCGCGCCCCGTGGCGTTTTAGGAAATCCACCGCAGGGGCAAGGCGTGCGAAAAAGGCGGCAACCATCAAGAACGGAATGCCAAGGCCCAAAGCATATGCGGCCAGCAAGATCATGCCGCGCGCGGCGTCCCCCTCTTGCGCGGCAAGGGTCAGGATCGCGCCCAATTGCGGGCCAATGCAGGGCGTCCAGCCAAAGGCAAAGGCAAGACCAAGGATATAGGCGCCAAAGACCGTGCCGCCCTGCGCACCTGTATCTAGCCGCAAGTCACGGTCCAGCATTGAAATTCTGTAAATGCCCAAAAAATGCGCGCCAAAGACCATAATGGTCACGGCCGCAGCACTGTTGAACCATGCGGCATTGCCAAGAAAGAACGCGCCAAACGCCGAGGCCGCCAGTCCAAGCAGCATGAATACGGTCGAGAGGCCCAGCACAAAAAACAGCGCGGCAAGGATTGGGCTGCGGCCCGCTTTCATCTCGCCCACGGAAATGCCAGACATATAGGCCAAATAGGGCGGGACGATGGGCAAAACGCAGGGGCTAAGAAACGAAAGCCCCCCCGCAATCAACGCAACCAAAAGGCTGGGAATGAGCGATGCGTCCAGAATTTCTATGCCGAACATTGGGGCGTTCCTTTTTGCCCCTTTTTAGCGCAGATAGGGTGAAAGGTCACGGGCGAGATTATCACAGTTGCGTGCAGGCGCGCAGGCGGCAAAATGCCTGCGGCGCAGGTATTTGGGCCGAAATGAAAGGGCAAGCGGTGGGATTTGATGTGGAGGTTGATTGCATCGGGCTGCTGTGCCCTTTGCCTGTGCTGCGCGCGCGCAAGGTCTTGGCGGGCATGCGCAGGGGCGAGGTGCTGCGTGTCTTGGCCGATGATGCCATGGCTGCGGTTGATCTGCCGCATTTTTGCGCGCATGCGGGGCATGGATTTTTGGAGGCAAGCCCGATTGACGGCGGGGCGGCCTATTTGATCCGCTGTGGCGGCTGATTTTTCAAAACGCTGGCGACATGAGAAAAAGGGCAGCGGATGACGCGCTGCCCTTTTTGTTTTATGCCTTTGAACTCCACCAACCACGTTTGCGCGGCTTGTCAGGCACGGGCGGATTTGGCGCGCCTGTGTCAAGGGCAGGGGCATCGGATGTGACCTGCACTGCTGGCTCTGTTGCCGCGGCGGGCGCATCAGCAGGCCCTTCGGCGGTCGTTTCGGCGGGGGCCGCTTTGGGTTTGCGCGGCGCGCGCGCGGGTTTGGCGGCGGCCTTGGCGGGCGCTGGGGCATCATCACCTGCCGCAGCATCCGCCTTTGCCGCAGATTTGCGCCGACCGTTTGCGGGTTTTGCCGCGGCCTGTTCATCCTTGCCGTCAGCATCCTTAGTAGGCGGGGCAAAGGCCTCGGCCACAGCATCTTGGGCAGTGGCTGGCGCGGTATTGGCCACGGACGTTTTGCCGCCGCGCGGCGCGCGCGTGCGTTTGGGCTTTTCGGCAAGTGCGGCCGCTGCGGGCGGCAAAGATTGGCCTGCGGCATCCGCTGCCACGTCCGCGGTGGCATCATTGCCATCATCACTGCCGTCTTCAGCATCATCGTCAAGCTGCGCCGCATCATCGCCCGCGCCATTTTGGCCGCCCGCGCGCGGTTTGCGGCGGCGGCGGCGGCGGCGCTTTTTGCCGCCCTCACCATCGCCATGCGCGTCAGACTTGGGCTCTGGGGCGGCGTCTTCGATATCGTCCGATATAGGATCGGCCACGTCGTCCAGCACCGCGTCATCAAGGTATTCTTCGGCCACAGGCGCACCCATCAGCGATGCATTGCCCGAAATCACCGATGATGCGGCGGGCACGGCCCGCGTTGCGGTTTTGAACTTTTCAATCGTGAAATCGGGGCTGATCATCGCGGGATCGCATTCGATGCGCACCGCCATACCTGTGCGCGATTCGATCTGGGCGATGTGCTCGCGCTTGTTGTTGATCAGGAAATTCACAATCCCAATCGGCGCGCGCAGCAATACCTCGCGCGAGCGTTTGCGCGTGCCCTCTTCTTCCAGCGCGCGCAGCACTTGCAGGCCGAGGCTGTCATCAGAGCGGATGATCCCCGTGCCGTGGCAATGCGCGCAGGGCTGGGTCGTGCTTTCAAGCATCCCAGGGCGCAGGCGCTGGCGCGACATTTCCATCAGGCCAAAGCCCGAAATGCGGCCCACTTGGATGCGGGCGCGGTCGGTTTTCAAACGATCCTTCAGGCGCTTTTCCACGGCGGCATTGTTGCGCCGTTCTTCCATGTCGATAAAGTCGATCACGATCAGGCCCGCCAAATCGCGCAGGCGCAGTTGGCGAGCCACCTCTTCGGCGGCCTCTAGGTTGGTTTTCAGCGCGGTGTCTTCGATGCTGCCTTCTTTGGTCGCGCGGCCCGAGTTGACGTCGATGGCCACCAGCGCCTCGGTGATGCCAATCACGATATAGCCGCCCGATTTCAACTGAACCGTGGGGTTGAACATGCCCGACAGATAGGCTTCCACGCCATAGCGCGCGAACAGCGGGTTGGGGTCGGTATAACGCACCACCTGCTTGGCGTGGGCGGGCATGATCATGCGCATGAAATCTTTGGCGGTGCGATAGCCGCCTTCGCCTTCGACCAGAATTTCGTCGATCTCGCTGGAATACAAATCGCGGATCGTGCGTTTGATCAGATCGCCTTCCTCGTAAATCGCGGCGGGGGCCATAGATTTCAGCGTCAACTCGCGGATTTGTTCCCACAGGCGCATCAGGTATTCATAATCGCGCTTGATCTCGGGCTTGGTGCGTTTTGCGCCTGCGGTGCGGATGATCAGCCCAGCGCCTTCGGGCACTTCGATTTCTTGGGCGATTTCTTTTAGCTTTTTACGATCCGCCGCCATGACGATCTTGCGCGAGATGCCGCCCCCGCGCGCGGTGTTGGGCATCAGAACGCAGTAGCGGCCTGCGAGCGACAGGTATGTGGTCAGCGCCGCGCCTTTGTTGCCGCGCTCTTCCTTGACCACTTGCACCAGCATGATCTGGCGCACTTTGATCACTTCTTGAATTTTATAGCGCCGCGCGCGGGGGCGGCGGGGGGCGGCGATTTCTTCGGCGATATCTTCTTCGGCAATGGATTCTATCTCGTCATCGCTGTCCGAGGCGTGGTCGATGGCGCGGTATTGGCCGTTGTCGTTGCCATTGCTTACGTGGGTGCCGTTATCATTGCCCTCTGAATTGTCGTTATCTGAATTGTCGTTATCTGACTGCGGCTCGTCTTCTGCTGAAAAATCAACAACTTCCATCCCACTGGGGCTTGCTGCGGGCAAAACATCGCCGCCCAAATCGGGGCCGGCAATGGTTTCATCCCCCTCAACAGGGTGCGCCATTGTGCTGGGGCCAGCATCGCCGTCATTTTCAGGGGCGAAATCGGAGTTGGGCTGGTCGGCGCTGTCCAAGGCGCCGCTTGCATCGGTATTGGTGCCATCTTGCTCAGCGGCGGCCAGTGTTTCTTCGCCGCCAGCCAAAGTATCATCGCGGCGCGCGTCATTGCGCCCACGTCCCCGCCCGCGCGTGCGGCGATCATTGCGCCCGCCCTCGCGCCCGCTATTTTCGTCGCGCGGCTTGTCGTCACGCGGATTTTCATCCCGCGCCCGTTCTTCGCGGGCTGGACGCGCGCGGCGGTTGTCTTCCTCTTCCTCGGCGCGGGCAAAGGCGCGCTCTTCTTCAATCAGCGCTTTGCGGTCAGCCAGCGGGATCTGGTAGTAATCGGGGTGAATTTCTGCAAAGGCCAAAAACCCATGCCGATTGCCGCCGTAATCCACAAAGGCCGCCTGCAACGACGGTTCGACCCGCGTCACTTTGGCCAGATAGATATTTCCTGCGATCTGGCGTTTGTTTATTGTCTCAAAATCGAATTCTTCGACGCGGTTTCCATCGACCACAACAACGCGAGTCTCCTCGGCATGGGTGGCGTCGATAAGCATTTTCTTTGACATGATAATCCATTGCGCCCTGCAATCCACTGCGGTGCTGGCAAGCCAGACCTTATGCTGCGAACAGGGGGGCGTCTTGTTTGGGCAAAGATGAGCGGGCGTAACCCAAGACCCCTGCCGCTGGGGCAGGCTATGTCTTGCGTCAATATCGCCTCGCGTCTCATCGCGTGTGAACTTCGGGTGGCAAAGCCGCCCGCCTAAGCTGATCCCGTTTTGCGCCTATATATCAGGCACTTGCGGGCGTTTATCTGGCCCATTCGGCCAATCCGGCTACCACACTACGCGGCGCTATACGCGGCCTGCGCAAGTTAGGCAGAGAATTTCGTGGCAGCAGAACGCCGCCTTCCCACACCCTAGCGGCAAGTGGGGCCAAAGGGCAATGGCTAATTGCGGATAATTTTCCGAACGCCTCGCAGTCTTTGCGGCAAAAAAGGAGGGCTTTTCGCCCTTCAAAAGGATATTTCCAGAGCAACGAACACACAGACCGCGTTGCCTGCTTCCTTGCTCGATAAATATCCTCGGGGGTGAATTGGCCAAAGGCCAAGAGGGGGCGCGAGCGCCCCTTTTCTACAGCAGCGACATCTGCCCGCGCCGGGGCCATGACTTTGGCGGCTTGGTTCGGCGCGCAGAATGTCAGCCAGTTTTGAAACAGCGGCGACACCTCGCGCGGCAGGCTTCGGGGGATATTCGTGGCCGCCATTGCACTAGCGCAGAACAAAGTGCGAACACATAAAGTGCAATTGACGCGCATATCATCTTGAAGTCGGGAAATACTTGGGCCATGTCGCTATTTGATCAGTGCAGCGCGGCGGGGTGCCGCATTTATGCTGAAATACCTTTGGAGTGACGTGAATGGCCGATGACGAAATCATCCTGTCCGAATTGTCCGACGATGAGCTTGTCTTGCAAATGCATGACGACCTTTACGATGGCCTGAAAGAGGAAATCGAAGAGGGCGTGAACATCCTGATCGAACGCGGCTGGACGCCCTATGACGTGCTGACCAAGGCGCTGGTGGCGGGGATGACGATTGTGGGCGCTGATTTCCGCGATGGGATTTTGTTCGTGCCCGAGGTGCTGCTGGCCGCCAATGCGATGAAGGGCGGCATGGCCATTTTGAAGCCGCTCTTGGTGGAAACAGGCGCACCGCGTATGGGCAAGATGGTGATCGGCACGGTCAAGGGCGATATCCACGACATCGGCAAAAACCTTGTCGGCATGATGATGGAAGGCGCAGGGTTTGAAGTGCGCGATCTGGGCATCAACAACTCGGTCGAGAAATATCTTGAGGCGATTGAACAAGAACAGCCCGATATCCTTGGCATGTCGGCCCTGCTGACCACGACGATGCCCTATATGAAGGTGGTGATCGACACGCTGAAGGAAAAAGGCATGCGCGATGATTACATCGTGCTGGTCGGCGGTGCGCCCCTGAACGAGGAGTTCGGCCGCGCCATCGGCGCAGACGCCTACTGCCGCGACGCCGCCGTGGCGGTGGAAACGGCCAAGGCGCTGGTGGCGAGAAAGCATAACTCGGCGCGGGTTTAGGGGTTTTGCGGATTAGGTGAGGTGGAAAGGCCCTGCGAGAGCGGGGCTTTTTTGGTTTGGGGGGGCTAGTCTAGCGGGTCAATGCCGTTGCTCCCATTCAGCTAACGTCGTTGGCGGTTGCTACGACATCCATGTTTTCTATTTGGTTCCACTTCGACAGTGGCTTTGCAAAGATTGTCACGCGAGCTCATATCCACTTGGATAATATATCGATGTCTTGCTCAGGCTGTTCTTGGCCAGTATGCACTTGATGCCCATCTGAATTCTCCCAGAAATCCAAGGTGATCAGTTGCCTTCGTTTAGATGCGAAAGTGGAGTGTTCGCTTCGCGCAACGGCCGCAGCGCCGATAGGGCATAGGATGTTGCGATGGACAAACGATACAAGCACCTCAACGGCGAAGAACGTGGCGTGATTTTGGCGGAGCATCGGCGCGGGGCGAGCCTTGGGGCGATCGGCTTGTTGCTGGGGCGCAGCGCCTCGACGATCGGGCGGGAACTGCGCCGGGGCCGTCCGGAGGGAGAGCCCGCCCAGCCTTATTGCGCGCAGCTTGCCGCAGAGCGATATCGGGTGCGCCGCAAGCGGTGCGGCCGACGGCAGAAGCTGGTTGAGGGGGACTGGCTGCATGACTTTGTGCGGGGCAAGCTGGTCCACAGGCGCTGGTCTCCGGAGCAGATTGCGTGCAGGCTCAAGTCCATGCATCCCGACGATCCAAGCCGCCTGATCAGCCATGAGACCATCTATGCCGCGATCTACGCGCAGCCCAGGGGTGGGCTGAAGGCGGAGATGATTGCCGCCCTGCGACAACACAAACCCGCGCGGGGCCTGCGGCGCACAACGCTGGCGGGTGGCTCTATCGCCCCGGAATCATTGAGGATCATCCACCGACCCGAAGAAATCGAGGGCCGTCTGGTGCCCGGTCACTGGGAGGGTGACCTGATCAAGGGGGCGTTCAACCGTTCGGCAGTGGGCACGGTGGTCGAGCGCAAGACCCGCTTTCTTATTCTCAGCAAAATGCATGGCTGCACCGCAGACGCGGCGCTGGAAGGCTTCACCCGCCAGATGAAGCGCCTGCCCGCCATGATGCGCAGGTCCATGACCTACGACCGTGGCAGCGAGATGGCCTGCCACCCAGAACTGGCACGAAGGCTGAAGATCGACATCTGGTTTTGTGATCCGCACGCCCCCTGGCAACGTGGCAGCAACGAGAACACCAACGGTCTGCTGCGTCAGTTTTTCCCAAAGGGCACCGACCTGAGCACCGTCAGTCAGACCGAACTCAACGATGTGGCGCGCCTGATGAACCAGCGCCCCCGCAAGACCCTCGGGTGGAAAACACCCGAAGAAGCCATGGCCGAGGAAATCGCGGCCTTCAAATCAAACGTTGCACTTGAAATTTGAATCCAAGGAGCCGCAGGCGGCCATATGACCGTCCAGGAGTCGTTTGCATTCGTCGCGGAGGTCAAACTGCGCCAAGTCTTCGGGAAGAAGGTTTGTGCTGCCAATTACTGTTGCAAGAAGATCGATACAATCCAGATGATGATATTTCCAGATTTTGAAAAATGGAAAGAGTATCGGCTCCGATAAGGCCGATTTTTCCGACACATGCGCCTACTACTTCTGAAAACGTAAAAATTAAAAATAAATAAAAATGAATCGAGCGGGATGAATATAGACGTAATTTCTTCATCCCCAAAGAAATCAGCAGAAAGGGCTCAACCACTATTGATCATTATTTATTTTCTGAGGTTTGTTGGGCTTCCTTTGCGCGCTTAGTTCAAGATGCCGGCTCACCCGCCTATGAAACTTCTGGGAAAGTGCAGCCCACGAATCCAGTAGTTTAACCATATTCCGAATCCAGTCTACCGATGACGTGCCTGAGAAGTAAACAGCTATTCCAATGTGCCAAAATCGTAAGTGTCCACATCTATGGCGTGGCTTCAACATTGTTGCGAGGAACTTCTTGGATTCAAATCGTTCAAGTGCAACGTTTGATTTGAAGACCGCGATTTCCTCGGCCATGGCTTCTTCGGGTGTTTTCCACCCGAGTGTCTTGCGGGGGCGCTGGTTCATCAGGCGCGCCACATCGTTGAGTTCGGTCTGACTGATGGTGCTCAGGTCGGTGCCCTTTGGGAAGAACTGGCGCAGCAGACCGTTGGTGTTCTCGTTGCTGCCACGTTGCCAGGGGGCGTGTGGATCGCAAAACCAGATGTCGATCTTCAGCCGTCGCGCCAGTTCGGGGTGGCAGGCCATCTCGGAGCCGCGGTCGTAGGTCATGCTCTTGCGCAGCGCGGCGGGCAGGCGCTTCATCTGGCGGGTGAAGCTGTCCAGCACCGCTTCTGCGCCGTTGCCGTTCATTTTGCACAGAACAACAAAGCGCGTCTTGCGCTCGACCAGCGTGCCCACTGATGAGCGGTTGAAGGCGCCCTTGATCAGATCGCCCTCCCAGTGCCCGGGCACGAGACGCGCCTCGATTTCCTCGGGTCGGTGGATGATCCTCAATGATTCCGGGGCGATAGAGCCACCCGCCAGCGTTGTGCGCCGCAGGCCCCGCGCGGGTTTGTGTTGTCGCAGGGCGGCAATCATCTCCGCCTTCAGCCCACCGCGCGGCTGCGCGTAGATCGCGGCATAGATGGTCTCATGGCTCACACGGGCCGCAGGGGTCATCGGGTTTCATGACCCGCAGTCTCTGCGCAATCTGCTCTGGAGACCAGCGGCGATGAACGAGGTGATCATGCACAAACTGATAGGTTGCGCCGCCCTCAACCAGCCTGCGGCGACGTCGGCAGCACGTTCGGCGCGCATCATACACGCGCCGCGCCGCCCTGGGGCAATAGGAGCCATCGCCCTGCCGCCCGCGCGCCAGTTCACGACAGATCGTGCTGGCGGGGCGGCCCAGCAAGCCGCCCGATCGACTGCTGGCTGCTGCCGCGACTATGCTCGGCGAGAAATCACGCCACGTTCCTCGCTGCTGAGGTGCTTGTATCGTTTGTCCATCGCAACATCCTATGCCCTATCGGGCGCTGGGTGTTGCACTTGAAACTTGAGCCTAAAAAAAAAATGAACTATGTATCCGGCATTTTTTAGGGGAAAAAAATCTGCAAACGCCGCATTGTTCAGGCACTTCTCTATGTGAGGTACGTCGAATGAGTATAGTTTGAACTCGAGATCACGGGATCTTCTGTTATTGACGCGAAATCCACGCATCGTGTCGAATTGTTTTAAGTCTTTGATGTAAGTCCTCAAATGAATATTCGGCCTTCGTCGCTCTCGATTATGACACTAGAATAAAACCGCTACATATCCTTGATGGGGTGAAATAGATATTGCTTTCATCCTAAGAGAAACCACAGAGAATTTTCCCCCACTCACTACTCCCCCTTCCATTCCCCGCAAATCCCTCTACATTCCCCCCAAAGGGAGTCCCGCCATGCCGCTTACGCATTTCCTATCCATGATCGCTTTTGTCATCGTCGCTGCTGCCGCCACCGTGCTGGGGATGCAGGCGCTGGGGTTGCCGATGGCGGTGATGGGGCTGCTTGCGCTGATCGCGGCGGTCACTTTGCGGGCGTATTTGTGGCGCTAGGCCCAGCCGATAGCGCCGCGCTGCCCGATGACGCGGCGCTGACCGAACTGGGCTTTACGGCAGCCGCCCCCGCCGCCCCAAACCGCGTGCTGCTGATCGCCTGCGGGGCGCTCGCGCATGAGGTGCTGGCAATCAAGCAGGCGGGCGGCTGGGATCACCTAGACCTGCACTGCCTACCCGCCAAGCTGCACCTCTACCCCGATCAAATCACCCCCGCCGTGCGCGAGATGGTGCAGGCGCGGCGAGGTGATTACGCCGCCATCTACATCCTATACGCCGATTGCGGCACGGGCGGGCTGCTGCAGGCCGAGTGCGACCGCCTAGGCGTGGAAATGATCGCAGGCCCGCATTGCTACAGTTTTTTCCAAGGCAACGATGATTTCGCCGCGAAGGCGGAGGCCGATATGACCACCTTTTACCTGACCGATTTTCTGGTGCGGCAATTCGATGCCTTTGTCTGGCGGCCCATGGGTCTGGATCGCCACCCGCAATTGCGCGATATGTATTTTGGCAACTACACAGCGCTGGTCTATCAGGCCCAGACGGTTGATCCCGTATTGGACGCCAAGGCCCAAGACTGCGCCCGCCGACTTGGCCTGACCTATGAGCGGCGCTTTACAGGCTACGGCGATCTTGCGGAGTTTGTTGCAAATGCCGCGTCATAGGCCCAATCGCGGGATTTCAATCGCGGGGCAGGCGTTCATCACCACTTTTGCACCTTGCGCGCGGGCGAGGGCGGCGGCCTTGTCATCCATAATCCCCAGCTGCATCCAAATCACAGATGCGCCAATGGCTAGGCCGTCTTCGACCACGCCATACACCTCTTCGCTGCGGCGAAAGATGTCGACCATATCCACAGCTTCGCCAATGTCTGCCAGGCTGGCGGCAACAGGGGCAGATAGGCCCACATCCTGCCCCGCTTGGCCAGGGTTGACAGGGATCACGCGGTAGCCGCGCGCTGCCAGAAAACGCGCAACCCCGTGGCTGGGGCGATCCACTTTGGGCGACCAGCCCACCACTGCGATGGTTTTCACCGTTGTCAGAATGCCGCGAATATCGTCATTGACCAACATAGCCGCCCTTTTGCAAAAAGGCGCCCCAGATCGCAGTTGCGGCCTCGGGCGCCAAGGTGTGGAACGAGGGACAGTAACCGAAGATATGAGAGTTCCGACTCATACCGTAATCAAGACATAGGAGGGTTAATAAATTGTTAAAGTCCTCGCGCGCCCTGCTCGCATTTTTGTGAAAAGATCAGCGGGTTTTCGCCGCATAAAGGCCGACTGCGGCGGCATTTGACACGTTTAGGCTGCCAAATTCACCTGCAAAAGGGATACGGGCCACAATGTCGCAGGTTTGCAAGGTGCGCTCGCGCAGGCCCGGCCCTTCGGCGCCCAGAACCAGTGCAAGCGGGCGGCCGCGCAGTGGCGTCAGCGAGGCCGCAAGGTCAGCCTCGCCAGCGCCGTCAAGGCCCACCATTGTATAGCCCATTGCCTTCAGCTCTACCATCGTATCGGCCAGATTTGTCACCTTAAGATAGGGCTGGCGTTCCAGCGCGCCGCTGGCGGTTTTGGCCAGCGCGCCCGATTCTGGGGCGGAATGGTGGCGCGGCGCAATGACAGCGCGCGCGCCGAACACTTCGGCTGATCGCAAAATCGCCCCCACGTTATGGGGGTCGGTGACGCGGTCGAGTAGCACCAAAAGCGGATCCCCCGCGCCCGAAATGGCGATATCAGAGAGCTTGCCCCAGTTCAGCGCACGCACTTCCAGCGCCGCGCCCTGATGCACAGACCCCTCATCAATAGGCACGTCAAAGCGGCGTGGATCGGCGATTTCAGGGGCCATACCGCTGGTGGTCACCGCCTCCCCCAGCTTGTCCAGCGCGTTCTTTGTCACGACCAGCCGCAGCTTTTCGCGCGCGGGGTTGACCAGCGCATCGCGCACGGCGTGCAGGCCGAATAGCCAGACTGTTTCGCGCGCCTCTGCCCGCTTGGCGCGTTCTTTGTCCACCACCCAGCTTGGTTTTTTGTCCCCTGACATGACCGCCCGCCTTTTCATCGTTGCCGCATCTCTCTGCCGCGTGGCAATGGCGCGTGCAAGTATAAAGGCGGCAACTTTCCCCGCAATATGCCTTGACGCCCCCTGATGCCTTGGCTATTGACCCCCTCAGTGGGCGATATGCTGCAAGGTGCGGCAGCGGACTGTAACTCCGCCGAGGCGACTCATGCTTGGTTCGATTCCAAGATCGCCCACCATCTTTTCCTGAAAATCTGATCTGCGTCATCGGCGTGCCTGCGGCGCAGGTATTTGAACCAAAATGAAAGTGCCTTCACTTTGGCCCAAATACCTGCCGCGCAGCGTCCCGCCACAGGGGCAGGGCGCGGGCCTATCCGATATCGGCAAGGCGTTTTTGCGCGGCGGCTAGTTTGGCCTGCTCGTCTGTCCGCAGGGCTAGATTTGCGCGCACCTCTTCCACCACATCTTCGGGGGCAGAGGCGGTGAAGTTGGGGTTATTCAGCCGCCCCGATAGACCGCCGATTTCCTTGGCGAGTTTGTCCATAGCCTTGGCCAGACGCGTCTTTTCCTCGCCCACGTCAATCACGCCGTCTAGAGGCAGCGCGAACGAGGCCCCCTCCACCGCCAAGGAAATTGACCCTTTTGGCGCGGCCCCTTCGATCAGGGTTTCAATGCGGGCAAGGCGTTTGATCAGCGCCTCGTTGCGGGCAAAAGCGGCTTTGGCGGCGCTGTCCATTTCGGTGGCCACGATGTCCAGTTTCAGCCCCACAGGCACGTGCATTTGCGTGCGGGCCGAGCGGATTTCTTCGATCAGGGCGATGACCCATGCCATTTCGGTATCGGCGGCGGTGTCGACCAGCGACAGCGGCAGGTTTGGCCAATCGGTATGCACCAGCAGTTTCGCGCGCGCGCCCGTTTGGCCCCACAAATCTTCGGTGATAAAGGGCATAATCGGGTGCAGCAAGATCATGCTGCGATCCAGCACCCATGCCATTGTGGCGCGCGTCTCGGCGGCATGCTGCCCGTCCAGCAGCGGTTTGGCAAATTCCACATACCAATCGCAGACGCGGCCCCAGACGAATTTATACAGCGCATCTGCCGCCTGATCAAAGCGGTAGCCTTCCAGTGCGGCGTTCACGTCCGCCAGCGTTTTCGCCGTCTCGCCGATGATCCATTTGTTCGCCGTGGCGGTGGCCTTGGGGGCGGCGTCTTGCGTTACATGCCCCTCCCACACGCCATTCATTTCGGCAAAGCGGCAGGCGTTCCACAGTTTGGTGCCAAAGTTGCGATAGCCTGCGATGCGGGCGGTATCGAATTTCAAAACCCCGCCCATGGAGGCCATCGCCGCATTGGCAAAGCGCAGGGCATCCGCGCCAAATTCGTCGATCACTTCCAGAGGGTCCACCACATTGCCCAAAGATTTGGACATTTTCTTGCCCTTAGCATCGCGGACAAGGCCGTGCAGATAGACGGTTTTGAACGGCACCTGATCGACCACAGCCAGCTGCATCATCATCATGCGGGCGACCCAGAAAAAGATGATATCCGCCCCTGTGATCAGGGTGGATGTGGGGAAATATTTCGCCAGTTCAGGGGTTTGGTCAGGCCAGCCCAGCGTGCCGATGGGCCAGAGGCCAGAGGAGAACCATGTGTCGAGGACGTCGGGGTCGCGGTCGAGGGGTTCTGAGCTTACCGTTCGTGAACCCGCTGGGTGCAGCGATGATCATTCATTGCATCAGCCAGTCGGGGAAAGAAGCCCATGGTGACGTGTTGTTCCCGTAACTAGGCTCATTGCTGCAAGTGCAACCGCCTCTGCCTCAGCTTAGCTGCGCGCAGAATGACAGCTGGCGTCTTGATTTATCAAATATGACCACGTGGCGATGTTCGAGACGTTCGGCCCATACCAAACAGGTATCTGATGCCCCCACCAAAGCTGGCGTGAAATACACCAAGGCTCGATATTCTCCAGCCAGTGGAAATAGGTTTTCTCGCCCGACTCTGGCATGATCTTGGTCGCCCCCGTGCGCACCGCGTCCAGCGCGGGCCCCACGATTTTGGCGGTATCGACAAACCACTGATCGGTCAGCATCGGCTCGATGACGACCTTCGATCGGTCGCCAAAAGGCTGCATGATTTTCTTGGACTCGACCACGGGTTCCAACCGCAAATGCTCGCTGCCCGTATCCTCGTCTATTTCTTTGACCAGCGTGGTCACCGCCAGCCCCAGCGCGGATATGTCCGCCACCACGCGCGGCGCGCGCCGCAAAGCGATCCATCCCGCGATATTTTTCGGGGACAAGGTTCAGGCTGTCCACTTCCGCCTCGGTCGCCTCGGCCCCCGCTGCAATTTCGCGCGCCCGCGCCACGGCGGTATCATACCCCGCCCCATCGGCCCGCATACAGCCGCGCGTGTCCATCAGGCGATACAGCGGCAATCCGTGGCGTTTGGCGACCTGATAATCGTTGAAATCATGCGCGCCCGTGATTTTCACCGCGCCTGACCCAAAGTTCGGGTCGGGGTATTCATCGGCAATGATGGGAATCAAACGGTCACACAGCGGCAGATGCACCATCTTGCCCACAATCGGGGCATAGCGGGCGTCCGCAGGGTTCACCGCCACCGCGCCGTCCCCCAGCATGGTTTCGGGCCGCGTGGTGGCGATGGCGATGTAATCGCGCATCTCGCGCAAGATCACCGCGCCCGTCTCATCCTTTTCGACATACTCATAGCTCTCGCCCCCCGCGAGGCGATATTTGAAGTGCCACATATGGCCCGCAACTTCGATATTCTCGACCTCTAGGTCAGAAATCGCCGTTTCAAAATGCGGGTCCCAGTTGACCAAACGCTTGCCGCGATAGATCAGGCCCTTGTTATACATCTCGACAAAAACCTTGATCACCGCATCGGGGAAATTGCCCGACATGGTGAACGCCTCACGCTCCCAATCGCAGCTGGCGCCAAGACGTTTGAGCTGGTTAATGATCGTGCCGCCCGATTGCTCCTTCCACTCCCAAACGCGTGCCAAAAACGCCTCGCGCCCCATCTCGCGGCGGCTTGGTGCGCCCGCTTTGGCCAGCTCGCGTTCCACCACCATCTGCGTGGCAATGCCTGCGTGATCGGTGCCCACTTGCCACAACGTGTCATGGCCCTGCATACGGTGCCAGCGGATCAGAATATCTTGCAGCGTGTTGTTGAAGGCGTGGCCCATGTGCAGTGACCCCGTCACATTGGGCGGCGGGATCATGATGGAAAAGGCAGGTGCGCCCGCCCGCGCATTCGCGCCAGCAGCCCCGACCTTGCGCGCTTCCCACAGGGCGGAAATCCGCGCTTCGGCAGCGGCTGCATCAAAATTCTTTTCCATCGGCATCTAGGCTCTCCATCTTTGGGCAAAGCCATAGCGAACCTGTGCCAAAAGGCCAAGAGTTAGGCTTTCATTTTGGCCCAAATACCTATCGCGCAGGCACCTTGCCGCTAGACTGCCCTATCCAGCCGCGTGGACAGATGGATCAGGCTTTCGGATGATTTCACCCCCGCCATCTGCCCGATTGCGTCCAACACTGCATCCAAAACCGAAGTATTCGCCGTGGCCACCTGCAACAGCAAATCGACGCGGCCAGATGTGGAAAACACCCGCTCGACTTCGGGAATAGACTTTAGCCGCGCCAGTATCGCCGCTTGCGCGCGCGGCTCGATGGTCAGCAAAACCGAGGCGCGCAGCCGTCCCTGCCGCGCCGCCTCGCCCAGCTTGACGGTATAGCCCGCAATCACGCCTGTGGTTTCCAGCCGCTCTAGGCGCGCCTGAATGGTTGAGCGCGCCACTTTTAACTTGCGCGCCAGCGTCGCCACCGAAATCCGCGCATCAGCCCCCAGTTGGGCCAAAATGCCATTGTCCAAATCATCCATCGCTGCACCTTGCAATTTGTAGTGCCATTTCGTCATTATAACGACAATTCACGGCATTTATATAGTTTTGTTCAGTGAAGTTGTGCCCCATATGCGGCATTCTATACAGACAGGAAAAGGGCGGCTCATACGCACCTGGCCGAGGGAAACCAACCGCGCTGGGGCCGCTTTTGCGGGTCAGCATTCTATTGGCAGAAAGGATGCGCTGATGGGACTGTCCAAGACAATTTACACCAATCCGACCGAGTTTTTGCGCGCTGATGCGCCCGAAAATCCTGTGCTTTTCTTTGCGCCTTCGCAGGTGCAGGCAGCGGGGCGGCGGTTTTTGGCGGGCTTTCCGGGCCTTGTCACCTATGCGGTCAAGGCCAACCCATCCGAAGAAATGATCGAAAATCTGGTTACCGCTGGCGTGCAAGGGTTCGATTGCGCCTCGCCGTTCGAGATTGCCATGATACGCCGCTTGGCCCCCGATGCGGCCATTCACTACCACAACCCCGTGCGCAGCCTGCGCGAGATTGACTTTGCGCTTCAGCACAAAGTGACCAGCTATTCGGTGGATGCAGGCACCGAGCTGGACAAGCTGATGGCCCATATCCCCACCCAAATTGGCGCGCAGCGTGTTGAAATTTCGGTGCGCTTCAAGCTGCCCGTGTCGGGGGCGGCCTATAATTTTGGCGCGAAATTCGGCGCGACCAGCGATCTGGCGGCAAGACTTTTGCGCCGCGTGGCGGATGCGGGCTATACCCCATCGCTGACCTTTCATGGCGGCACGCAGTGCAACGATCCGCAGGTTTGGGCCACCTATATCCGCGAAGCGGCGGTGATCGCGCGCGCAGCTGGCGTGAAAATTGCGCGCCTGAACGTGGGCGGCGGTTTCCCCAACCACCGCGACAGCGCCATCACCCCTAATTATGACGCAATTTTCACCGCCATTGGCGACACCGCCCGCGCGGCCTTTGGCGGCGATCTGCCCGCCTTGGTCTGCGAGCCGGGCCGCGCGCTGTGCGGCGATGCCTTTGCATTGGTCGCGCGGGTCAAAGCTGTGCGCGACGATACCCATGTCTTCCTGAACGATGGGCTTTATGGCGCAATGTTTGAATTTGGTCAGATCGGCGTAATCGACCGCATTAGCGTTCTGGCCCCCGATTTGACGCAGCGTAAGGGCGCCGCCACCGCGCGCATCACCTTTGGCCCTACTTGCGATTCGATTGATCGCCTGCCAGGCGAGGTAAATTTCCCCGCCGATATGGCCGAGGGCGATTATGTGATGTTCCAAGGCATGGGCAGCTATTCCACCGTGACCAACACCCGCTTTAACGGCTTTGGTGAATTGGGCATGGTGACGGTTTTGTCATTGGTCTAGGCTGGCCTTGGCGGTAAAGTAAAAATGCCTCCGCAAGGGGGCATTTTTTTTGGGCTGTAATCGACAGATCGCACGGCGCTGGGCGTTAACATTCTTTTGAAGGGCTGGCGGCACAATGGCCGAAGCAAAACGCATAAGGGTCAGACGTATGTCGCTGATAGAGCGGGCGCGGCGGTGGTGGCGCGGCTATGTCACTGTGGAAACCTCGGCGGCCGAAATGCCCTTGGGCGGGCGGCGCGGGCCAACCGATCATGTCATCATTTTAGACGGCACGCTGTCCACGCTTGAGGCGGGGCAAGAGGGTAATGCGGGCCTGCTCTACCATCTGCTGACCGAAGGCGGCGCGCGCCACCGCCATAATGTTTATTACGAACCTGGCCAGCAATGGGAAGGCTGGCGGCAGGGGATCAAGCTGATCGAAGGGCGCGGGATCAATCCAGCGATCTTGCGCGCCTATGGCTGGCTGGCCAGCCATTATATCGCGGGGGATCGGATATTTCTGTTTGGCTATTCGCGCGGGGCCTATGCGGTGCGGGCGCTGGCGGGGATGGTGGGGCGCGTGGGCCTTTTGCGGCGCGAAGAGGCGACGCAAAGCGCGGTCAATCTGGCCTTTCGCCACTATATGAACGGTGCAGCCCACCCTGCCGCGCAGGAGTTCAACCGTGTGTTTTGCCACCCTGATGCGCGCATTCGCATGATTGGCGTTTGGGATACGGTCAAAGCGCTGGGCCTGCGCCTGCCGATTTTGTGGCGGTTTGTGCCCAAACAACACGATTTCCACGATCATTATCTGGGCACGCATGTGGATGCGGGATTTCAAGCCTTGGCGCTGAATGAGACCCGCGCGGCCTTTCGCCCCGAACTTTGGGCAACGCGCACAGGCGTGCCGCAAAACCTACACCAAGTTTGGTTTGCGGGCGCGCATGGCGATGTTGGCGGTAATATTGGGCGATATGCCGAGTGTCGCCCTTTGGCCAATATTCCCTTGGTTTGGATGCTAGAGCAGTCCGCGCAGATGGGACTAGAGCTGCCGCCTGACTGGCGCGAGAAATTTCCCTGCGACGCAAACGCGCCTATGGTCGGCACAAGGCGCGGGTTTGGTCTATGGTTTATGTCGCGCGCGCGGCGCAAGCTGCTGCGCGATCCCTCAGAGGCGCTGCATGACAGTGTGGCGCAGCGCCGCCCAAACCGTTGGTGGGAATTCTAGGCCCCGCGCGCGCGGGGGGGCGGCACACGCCCCCCTTTTTTACGCCCGTGCCAAAAGAGCGTCGATTTCGGCGCGCGCAGGCATAGATGCCGCAGCGCCCGCGCGGGTGACCGAAAGGCCCGCCACGGCGCAGCCAAAGCGTAGGGCGGCCTCGATCTCGCGCCCTTCGGCCAAGGCCACGGCAAGGCCTGCGTTAAAGGCATCGCCTGCGCCTGTGGTTTCCACAACAGGCCCCGCGTTGAAGGCGGGCACGTGCAGCGTGCCTTTGGTCCCGCGATAAAGCACGCCCTTTTCGCCCAACGTCAGCACAACCGCCCCCGCGCCGCGCGCAATCAGGGCGGCGGCGGCGGCCTCGGCGCTGGCGCGGTCTGTCACGGCAATGCCCGTCAGCGCCTCGGCTTCGGTTTCATTGGGTGTTATCAAATCGCAAAGCGCCAACATGGTATCGTTTAGATCGGCGGCAGGCGCGGGGTTCAAAATGGTCATCACCCCATGTTTGCGCGCCAGCGCCAAACCTGCCTCGGCGGCGGGTAGGGGCTGTTCGAGTTGGGTCATGAAAAGACCCGCCCGTGCAATCAGCGCCTCTTGCGCGGCCACATCTGCGGGCGAGATGCGCCCCGCCGCCCCCGGCGAGACGATGATCGCATTATCGCCGCTGACCGCGTCCACAAAGATCATGGCCGCGCCCGTATAGCTGCCCTCATCTTCGATCACCGCAGGGTTCACCCCCGCTTTGGACCAAACGCTATGGGCGATTTTGGCGAAATCATCGCGCCCAAGGCGGGTGATGAAATGCACATCCCCCCCCGCGCGGGCCGCTGCCACCGCTTGGTTTGACCCCTTTCCCCCTGGCCCAAGGGCAAAGCCGCTGCCCAAAATCGTCTCGCCAATGCGCGGCAGTCGCGGGGCGCGAAAGGTGGTATCTGCCACAAAAATCCCTAAAATAACGATTGTTTTCATGGGTCTTCTGTGGGGCCAATCACCCCTTTGCGCAGCATGATGCAGCCATAAAATCGCGGCTCGCCCGTTTGCACCACGGCAAAGGCGCGGGCGGCCAGATCGTAAAAGGCAAAGCGTTCGACCCCCATCATCGGGCGCGGGCGGCCTTCGGCGGCGTTGATCACGGCTTGCACCTCGGCTTGGGGAGGCGGGATGTCGTTTGGCGCGCCCACAACTTGCATACGGGCGGCGAAATCATCAACAAATGTATCCAGCGGCAGCAGCGTCAGGATCGCCTCGGCAGCCTGCGCGGTGGTCAGATTGTCCATCCGCAGCGCATGTCCCAGAACGGTTTGCCGCGCGATGGTTTCGGTGGGAAAATTGCTATCGGCCAAAATCAGCATATCGCCATGCCCCATGAGGGCCAGCGCATGCAGTACATCGGGCGGCAACCTTGGGTCTATTCCGATCAGCATCTGTCCCCCCAGCTTTTTCCAAGGTGACACATTTTTTGCCCCTTACGTCAAGCGCCTTACCGCAGCGGCAGATAGGCCCCATCGCGGTAGGCCAGCGTGCCAGCCGCGCTGGTTTGCCTATGCAGCGCAAGGATACGCGCCGTCACAACTGTATGGGTCGCGTGATCTGTCAGGGTCTCGATCACCGCAGCGCAGGCCAAAGCTGCGCCCGTCAGCAGGCGCGCGCCATGGCTGATCCGCCACTCCGCCCCGTCAAATCGCGCTGCCCCCGATCGCCCGTCTTTGCCTGAAAAAGCATTGGCGACGTGTGCCTGATCCGCGCCCAAAACCTGCCAGCCCAGCACCGTCCCAACCCGCAGCCCATCATGCGCCGAGGCTGCGCGGTTGATGCAGGCGATCATCATGGGCGGCTGCGTCGCCAGCACATTGGCCGATGTCAGCGTCAGCCCACCCCAATCGCCATTTGGCTTTTGCAAGGTGATGACCGATACTTGCCCCACCATGGCGCGCAGTGCGGCGCGGTAATCGTCGCTGCTGGGCGGCGATTCGGCTAACGGATGGGCCACGTGCAGCGGATTTATAGCTTGCATAGGAATGTCACTTATTAGGAACGCAATCGTGAACCTAGAGCGCATCTGTGCCAAGGCAAAGCCCCATTTGCCCCTTTTCCCCCTGCGCCATCTGTGGCACAAGCGGCATATCATTAGCCCACTGCAAGGGATGATCGCACCAATGACAGATTTCGCCGCCCGCCGTGTCATGATGGTTGACACCCAAGTGCGCCCTTCGGATGTCACGAAATTCCCGATTATTGCCGCGATGTTGGCCGTCCCGCGTGAGGCGTTTGTGCCTGCACATCTGCGCGATGCGGCCTATGTCGGCAATGACGTGGATTTGGGGGCGGGGCGCGTGGTTTTGGATGCGCGGGTCTTGGCCAAGTTGCTGGACAGCTTGGATATTTCACCCAGCGAGATGGTTTTGGATATTGGTTGCGGGCTTGGCTATTCATCCGCTGTCATCTCGCGCCTTGCCGATGCCGTGGTGGCGGTGGAAACTGGTCCCATGGCGTCCAATGCCCAAGCGCGCCTTCTGGCCGAAGCTGTCGATAATGTCGCCGTGATAGAAGGGCCGCTGACCGCTGGCTGCGCCAAACATGGGCCCTATGATGTGGCCTTGATCCAAGGCGGTGTCGAAGTGGTTCCGCCTGAAATTTTGGCACAGGTCAAAGACGGTGGCCGCATTGCTGCGGTTTTCATGGATGGCCCCCTTGGCATTGCGAAAATCGGATATAAATCTGGCCAGACGGTGAATTGGCGGTTTGCTTTCAACGCCAGCTTGCCAGTCTTGCCTGGATTTGAGGCAGCAAGAGAATTTTTGCTGTAACAGCGACAGAATTTTGCCATTGGGGCGTTTGACCCAAGGCAAAGAAGATTTTCGGCACAGGCGCTGCGGCGCAGGGGAATGATAGATGCGTAAGATGATGGCAGCTGCGGCGCTGACGGTAACTTTGGGTTTTCCTGCGATGGCGCAGGCAGAGAGTTTGGCAGACGCGCTGATCGCCGCCTATAAAACCTCAAACCTGATGGCGCAAAATCAGGCCGTCTTGCGCGCAGCGGACGAGGATGCGGGTGCGGCCTTTGCGCGGCTGATGCCGGTTTTGCAATATTCAGCCAGCAATCGCTCGTTCCTGTCCACTGCGTACTTTGCGCGATATCAGTCGTAAAACGCAATCGCCTGTCGGCCAGCCTAACGCTGTACGCGGGCGGGCGGGCGCGCAACGGTGTGGCCATCGCGCGCGAGGCGGTTTTGGCCACCCGCGCCAGTCTGTTGGTCAACGTCCGGTGCCAGCAGGTGCTGCTAACGGCGGTGTCGGCCTATGTGACCATGTGGGCCTGAAGGCCGGAGGTCGTGGCCTTGCGTGAGGTCAGTATTGCGGCTGATCACCGAAACCATGCGCCAAATGCGCGCGGCCAAAGACCGTTTTGATGTGGGCGAGGTCACGCTGACCGATGTCTCGGTGGCCGAGGCGCGCCTTGCTGCGGCCAGCGCGGGCCTTGCTGCTGCGCAGGGCAGGCGTTGGCCTTTGCGCAGGCCATATCGCTACAAGGCTGCCATTGGCGGCTATCCGGCCAATCTGCGCAGGTGGATTGCCCAAATTACTGCCCTGCCCAAATCACTGGATGCAGGCGCGCGCGCAATTAGCATTAGGCGGGGCATCCGTCCGATCTTGCAGTCGCAAGCGCATGGTGCAACTGCGCATCGCGGATTTGCAGATTAAGGTTGCCGAGGGCGGCTGTGCCGACCACTGTTTCGGCGCAGAGTCCAGCCGCATCGCGTGGATCAGATCGGGCACAGCAAACCACCACCTCAGGCGCATCCAACTGAACCAGACGACTCTCTATGCAGGCGGCGGTGGGTTTGGCATCGCATGCGCAAGAGCGCTATGCGCAAAAGATCAGGCCCGAGCGGGGCGGTTGATTGCAGGCCGGGGCTGATGCATTTCGGAAAATGTGGGACGCGCTTGGGCGAAGGGCTAGCGGTGGCCAATGCGCCTCTCCCGGTGCGGGCGAGGGCTGCGCAGATAGCCGCCGTCGCAAGAAGGACGCGCTGACGGTGTTCGCGAAGAGGCGAACTTTGGGCTCGCGCACCACGCTGGATGTGCTGAATTCCGAACAAGAATTGCTGACCGCGCGCGCCAGCAAATTAGAGGCCGAGGCGAACCGCTACATCGGCGTTTATCAGATTTTGGCCGCCATGGGGCAATTGTCGGCAGAAAAACTGAACCTTGGCATTCCCAGCTATGATGTAGAAGCCTATTTTAACAGTGTCAAAAACGCCCCGCCGATTTGGGCGAATACCTCTAAGCAGGGCGCGGCGTTGGACCGCATTTTGTCCAAAGACGGGGAACTAAGGCGCGGCGTAGTTGCGTGAATCGCGCGGTGCGGGCAGGTGGGTTTTCGCTCTGCTTTTGACTTACAATTGCCGGCTTTGCGCGGCGGGTCTGCCGATAATGTAGCAATGGATAACCAATAGGTTGTCACTAGTCTACGTTCGCGTTAGTCTTTACAGCAAAAATTGACACCGAGGGTGACTATGGCCGAACCAATGAGGTTCAGCGAGATCGAGGATGTTTTATCCTCTATTCGCCGCTTGGTGGCTCAGGATCTAAAACCCGCAGATCGTGCGAAATTGGCCGCCGTTGCAGATGCCGCATAAAAGTGGTGTTGGCCCCCGAACAGCCGCGTCGAGAAGATGTGCCGCTGGCAATGCAGGGCAGGGGCTAAATTCGCCACTGTGCGGCGGCCTTCGCGCCGCGCTGCCTTTCCGCCTGTGGAATGCTGTTCTGGCAGCTGGCGTTGCTGCGCTGGCGGGCCGCGGGGGCGCGCCAGAGGCTGCGGCGGCTGGCGAACAAGCATGCGGGGCTGGTCCTTGGGCGATTCTGCCGCGCGCAGCAGCAGGAGCTTTGTCGCAAGAGCAGGAGATTGCGATCCAGAACTGCCTTGGATGCGGCAGCTGTCCGGCCGTTGAACAGGAACGCCCCGCAAGCCGGCGTTGTGATGACACGCCCCTCGCCAATGTCTGCTTAATCTGCACCCTGATGACAGCGAACGAGGCCTTTGCCCATTCCACCCAGGATATGGCGCTGATGATGTGCCGATCTGCGGCTGACGATCTTTAGTCGTCGATCCCAATGCGCGCATGTTTGATTTGGATGCGCGAAGCTTTGCCCAAAGCCCTGAAGATGTTGCTGTCAAAGCAAGCCAGCCAGATTGGGAAGACGGGGACGAGGTGGCACAGAACGGGGCACTGGACGTTGCACTGGACGGGGCACTGGACGAGGCACTGGACGGGGCGGCGGGCGATACTGGCGGTCTGTCGATGGGGCAAGGTCTGCACGGAACGATTGAACCCGATCCTGACTGGGCCGATGCCGCCGAGGCCCGCGTCATCGCCGAGCTTGCGGGCGAGGCGGTGGCCGAAGACATTATCCTACAAGCAAGAGATACGTTTCGCGAACCAAATTTCAAATCCGCGCCGCAATCCGCGCCCGAAGTCTTGTTTGACGAAGACCAACTGCGCGCCTTGGTGCAAGCGATTTTCCGCGAAGAAATGGCCGGCCCAATGGGCGAGCGGATCACCCGTAACATCCGAAAATTGGTGCGCGCCGAAGTGGGCCGTATGCTTGCCGCGCAAGAGCTGGAATAGCCTAAACTTCTGAAGATAAATAAAAAACGCGCCTAGAGGCGCGTTTTTTAATGCCGCAAAGCCAGGGCCAATTTAGGCAGCTTCGGCCTGTTCCAATTCAGCAGCATGGCGACGTTCGCTTTCTTCGCGCGACAAGGCGACGGATGTGCGCACGCCTTTGCCGACAAATTCCATCAGGCCCTTGACCACACGCTCATTCGGGTCGATCCCGGCGCAGGATAGCACCTCGCGCCCATCGCGCGAGCGGGCCCAGCGGGCGATCTGATCGGGGCCATTGCCATATTTCTTGTCATCGGCAATGGCGTCATCCAACGCAGCCAGAACCACGGCGGCAAACAGCTTGCGCGCGCGCTGACCTTGTTCAAAGTTGAAAGCGGTGCTGTCAACGAAGTCAAACATTTTCGCCGTCCTTTACCTTGCACATTGCGATTTTGCAGAAGCGATCGGCCTGTTGCTTGTAAACGTTTTGTAACGATTCGGCAGCACCCTTCTAGCATGGCTGCCATGCGTATAGTGAATAGCTGTACGGACGCGCCACTGTATCTAGTTTGCTTGCCAGGCGCGCTCACCATGATATAGAGTACACGGCAACATTTCCTATCAACCTTTTGTCAAGGTTTTGCCACAATGCCCAAAATCAACGGTAACGAAATCAAACCCGGAACCATCATCGAACATGATGGGGGTCTTTGGGCCTCGGTCAAGGTGAACCATGTCAAACCTGGCAAGGGCGGTGCCTTTGCGCAGGTCGAATTGAAAAACCTGCGCGATGGGCGCAAGTTGAACGAACGCTTCCGGTCGCAGCGAAGATAAGGTAGAGCGGGTCGAGTTGGAAAACAAAGACCAGCAGTTTCTGTATGAAACCGACGGGCGGCTGGTGTTCATGGATGCCGAAACTTTCGAACAAGTAGAAATTGACGCAGAATTGCTGGGCGACCGCCGCCCGTTTTTGCAAGACGGCATGATGGCAACTATCAAATATTTTGGTGAAGAAGCCCTTAACGTCTCGCTGCCGCAAAAGGTCACCTGCAAAGTGGTTGAAACCGAACCGGTGGTCAAAGGCCAGACCGCGGCCAACAGCTATAAACCCGCGATTTTGGATAATGGCGTGCGGGTCATGGTTCCACCCTTCGTTGGCATAGATGAACTGATCATCGTGAATACCGAACTTATCGAATATTCCGAACGCGCCTAGCGGCTAATCAGGTCATAGGTCAGACGCGGCAGCGCCTCGCCTGCATCTCGCCCTGGCCCAATCTATAGCGCAGATGGGCCACAGCGCAAGCCGTCACTCTGGGCTGGAACAAGATGCCAGTCATGCGGTTCCCCGCCACAACAGGCGTGCCAATGGGCGCTGGCCCGACAATAGCGCACCCGCACCAAACCCCTTTTTTCAACTCGATCTTGTGCAGCCATCCGGCGCGTGACCTCTTGGCCGACATAGCAGCCTTTGCGAAAGGACACGCCGTTCAGGCGGTCAAACCCCGCCTCAAGGATATAGCTGTCATTCGGGATCAATTCGACACCCGTTTCGGGAATGATATGGGCCACGCGCAGTGCATCCCAATCCACCTGCGGCGCTGTCCGAGCGGCGCGCCATAGTGCCGCCAGCCAAGAGCGGGGTGGCGCGGAAATGGCCAGGGTAAGCCTGAGGCGGTTGCGGGGCCCAGGCCGCGCGAGGTCACGGTAATACTCGGACGGAGCGAAATCTGCCACATCCGCGCGCAAGCGGTACATCAGCAGGCGCTGCACCACTTGCGGGGCAATGCTGCCAGCGATCGATCCAAACAGCAGATCACCGCCTTGCAGGACGCGACCACAAACATATCAGCCAGATACTTGCCCTGCGGAGTCAGCAGCGCGGCATAGGTGATGCCGTGATCTGTCAGGCCCAGCACGTCGTTGGTCAGCAACCCTTGCAAAAAGGTCAACCGATCCGCGCCTGTGACGGCAAATAATGCCCGTGCGCTCATGCCCGCTCCTGTGTGAATTGCAAGGCGCAAAGCTGGGCATATAGCCCGCCTTTGGCGATCAGATCATCATGGCTGCCCTCTTCAGCCAGCTTTCCAGCCTCTAATACGATGATTTTATCGGCGCTGCGGATCGTGGCAAGGCGGTGCGCGATCACCAGCGTGGTGCGCCCTTTTTGCGCTGAAAGATTGGCCAGCGCGTCAGTTACGGCGGATTCTGATTCCGCGTCCAGCGCCGATGTCGCCTCGTCCAGCAACAGCACGGGGGCAGGGGCGTAAAGGGCGCGGGCAATGGCCACGCGCTGGCGCTGCCCGCCCGACAAGGCCGATCCGCGCGGGCCAACGGCACTGTCCAGCCCGCCTTGCAAGGCAGGCAAAAACGCGTCCACCTTAGCTGCGGCCACAGGCATCGGCCCCGATCTCAACGCATGTTCCGGGGCGGCCCAGCAAGGAATATTGTCGCGCAGGCGCTTCATCAAACAGCGCCGCATCTTGCGATACACTGGATGAAAAAAGGGTGCGTAAATCGGGCAGGGGCAGGGTGCTGAACGGCTATCCCACCGCCGCCAATCAGTTATGGCCCGCGCATTAAGAGTCCAGCAGCCCCGTCAGCAAATGAAATACGGTGCTTTTGCCCGCCCCCGATGCCCCCACAATCGCCGTGGTCTTGCCGCTGGGCGCAGTGAAAGACAATCCGCGCAGCACCCCTGCGCCATCGCCTGCGGGTGAAATGGACATTTTCAAAGCGGATCTCGGGCGCGCCTTGGGTAGGCAGGGCGAGGTTCTGGGGGCGTTGGCCTTCATCGGCGCGCGGTGTCAGCAGGCGCATAAATGCGCGCAAGGCTCGCCTTTGCCACGCGTCCATCGCGCCAGACAATCTCGCCCAATCGGCGGCGCAGGGGCTGAAATGTCAGCGCCATGGCCGTGAAAAATGACATAAATTCGCCCGTCGTGCGCGCGCCGCTGGCAATTTTATCGCCTGCCATCCACAAAACGGCGAAAAACCCAAGGCCCGTGATCAGGTCAATCATCGCGGGCATCACGTTGCGGCCCAGTGCCGATTTGATCTCGGCGCGCAGGATTGTGTCCAGAACGCCTGCAAAGCGCTGGGTTTGATAGGTTTCCAGCCTGTTCAGCTTGACCGATTGAATCCCGTGAAAAATCTCGTCCAGTCTGGTGGCGCGCAGGCCCGCTTGGTCGCGGATTTGGCCCGATTTGCGGCGGATAAAGCGCTGCACGATGACGGATGGTAAAATCAGCAGCGGCGCGCCGATCAGCGCGGCCAGCGTCCAGGCAACATCAATTGACAGCGCCACGCCCAGCAGCACCGCCAGCCCCAGCGCATCGCGCCCAACGCCAGTTATAACAGCCGTCCACAGGCCTTGCACCGCAAGCGTATCACCTTGAACGCGCTCAATCAGAACGCCAGGTGCGTTTTGTTGGTAAAAGCCTTGATCCAACCGCAAAAGATGGGCCAACAGCCGCGTTTGCATCAGTGCGGAAACGCGCTGTGCAATGGCGGTAATCAGCGTGCGCGCGCTGACCACGCAAAACGCCCGCACGGCGAACAGCGCAAAAATTGCGCCGCCAACCCAGATCAATGCCGCCTGTCCACCCGGTTGGAACACTTGGTCAAAAAGGGGCTTCAACAAGTAGCTTAGCGCACCCAGCGCAGATCCCTCGACCAGCATCAGCGCAAAGCCAATCGCCAGCCATCCCCATTCGGGGCGCAGAAAATCGCGCCAAAAGCGGCGGGTTAGGTTCGGGTTTATTGCGCGCGATGCCATGGCCGCCAACCTATGCGGCCCTCTCGCCCCCCGCAAGCCACAACGGCGGTATTGTTAGCCACCCATCTTGGCGATAAAGGCGGTCATTTGCTCGATCTCTGGCCCCTGCGCATCAATAATCGCCTGCGCCAGCGCGCGCATTTCGGGATCGGTGCCAAATTGCAGCTGAATTTTGGCCATTTCAACCGCCCCTTGGTGATGGGCCACCATACCGCGGGCAAAATCAAGATCGGGATTGTCTGAATAGGTGATCGCCATGCCTTGGTGCATCACCGCATTCGCGCTGTCATAGGCGGCGGCCCAAGGCGCAGTATCCATCATCGCGGCTTTGTCATGCCCCGTATGATCCATTTTTTCTTGCGCCAGCGCTGGCAGCGCCGCCAAGCCAAAGGCCGCAATCAAAATCACCTGTGTTGCCTTCATCTTCGTACTCTTTCGATGTTCAGTTTGATATTGCGAAGAAATATCGGTCAAAAAACGCTGCCGCAAGCCACAAATCTGTGATGCAACTTGCACGCCTTACCTTCACATTAACAAATGCTTTGATATAATGCGACAATAGCAACAGTTGGCCCAAATGCTGCGCGCAAAACCTATCATTGGCATTATTTCAAACTTGCATCAGGTGAACCATCGCTATGCGGTGCATGGGTCGGGTTTGATGAATGCGCAGGCGCTGCGCGATGTGGCGGGCTGTATGCCGCTGATCATCCCCACTGACCCCAGCACCACCTCGGTTGAGGATCTGCTAGATACCTGCGATGGGTTTTTGTTCACGGGAGGCGGCCCGAATGTGCACCCGTCTGAATACGGCGAGGAAGAGACCCCCGCGCATGGCACCTTTGACCGTGGCCGCGATGCGATCACGCTGCCGCTGATCCGCGCCTGCGTCGAACGTGGTCAGCCTTTCCTTGGCATTTGCCGCGGCTTTCAAGAGGTGAATGTTGCCATGGGCGGCAGCCTATACCCTGAAATTCGCGACTTGCCGGGACGCATGAACCACCGCATGCCCCCCGATGGCACGCTGGACGAGGTGTTTGCCTTGCGCCATGCCGTCACCCTTACCAAAGGCGGGGTTTTCGCGCGCCTATTTGGGGCGCAGCAGGTGATGACGAACACGCTGCACGGGCAGGGCATCAAACAGGCGGGGCCGCGCATTGTGATCGACGGCCACGCCCCCGATGGCACGCCCGAAGCGATCTATGTCGCGAATGCGGCGGGCTTTACACTATGCGTGCAATGGCACCCTGAATATAACGCGGGCTGTGATCCCGTCTCGCGCCCGCTGTTTACCGCCTTTGGCGATGCGGCGCGCGCATGGTCGCGCGGCCAAGTCGGGGTTGTGGGACAACAGCCCCTATCTTGCGCAGGCTGATCGCGCTAACATCCCCCCAACTTTGAGGGCTTAGATGAAACGATCACGCATAAACGAGATTATGGGCGCGGCGGATGAAATGATCCGCCATTACGGCTTTGTTTTGCCGCCCTTTGCCTATTGGACGCCTGACCAATTTCGGGCCAAGCGCGATGTGGCGGCGCGGGTGATTTCGTCCCGCTGTGGCTGGGACATCACGGATTACGGACAGGGGCGGTTTGACGCAATGGGCCTGTTTTTGTTCACCCTGCGCAATGGGGAACTTGCCGATTTACAGCGCGGGGGCGGCATGTGTTACGCCGAAAAGCTGCTGATTTCGCGCCAAGATCAGCTATCGCCGATGCACACCCATGTGATCAAGGCCGAGGATATTATCAATCGCGGTGGGGCAACGCTGGTGGTCGAACTGTTTGGCAGCGATGATCAGGGCCACTTTGCGCCCGATCGCGGCGGCATGGTGCGCTGTGATGGGATTGATCGGCCCTACAAAGCGGGGGATAAATTGAAACTTGCGCCCGGCGAATCCGTCACCTTGCTGCCCGGCGATTGGCACGCCTTTTGGGGCGAGGGGGGCGATGTGCTGATTGGCGAGGTGTCCACCGTGAACGACGATCTGACCGACAACGTATTTCGCGAACCGATTGGCCGCTTTGCCGATATTGACGAAGATGTCGCGCCAACCCATCTGCTGGTGTCAGATTACGATACATGGCTGAAATGAAAAGGGGCGGCCCACAAAGGCCGCCCCGCTGCGATGTCGCCTGCGTTAGGCTTTATCAACAGCCAACGGGCCTGCGCCATGCAGATACAGCTGCAAAAAGCCGCCCGTCATTGCCAAGTTTTTCATGAACATGATCATCTGGGTTTGATCGGCAAAGTTGTTGTGAAACAGCGCGCCCGAAACCACGCAGAACGCGGCCAGCGCCAGCGAAGCGTAACGGGTTTGATAGCCCACAATAACTGCCAAACCGCCCAGCACTTCGAGTGCGATGGTTGGCCAGACCAGCAGCCCGCCCGGCAGGCCCACCGATGAGATATAGCCAGCTGTGCCAGCTGGATCAGCCAATTTGCCAGCGCCAGCCAGCACGAAAATCAGGCCCAGTAAAATGCGCGAGATCAGGGGGATATACTTGTTTAGAGCGTTCATAAGATCATTCCTTTTTGGTTTCCCTTGCTGCCCTGCACTTTTGGCGGGTCAGTGCGCGCAGCCTAGGGCATGGGCGCTGCGGGGGAAATTCATAGAAATGCACAAAGCTATGTGCATAAATGCATAGGTCAAATGTCAGGTATCAGGCGCGCCATGCAGCACCGCCAGCGCCGCGCGCTGCCCTGCCACAAAGGCGGCGGGGTCTGCGGTGATCGGCGCGTCCAGAAGCGCCGCCTTTTCGAAAAACCCTAAAGACGGCAGACCGTCGCCCAATCGCCCCTCTAGCAGCGCCGCCAGAAAGGGGCGGCCTGCAGCGGCATCTTCCTCCATCAGATTTTCCAACACGCGGGTCAGGGTTTGAATGGCGGGGCTGGGCAGCGAGAGTTCCCGCGCCAAATCGCCATAGGTGATGGTTTGTCCAAGGGCGGCCAGCTGCATCAGCCGCGCCTTTAGCGCCTCGATCATTCCTCTTCTTCTTGCTCGGCCACGCGGGCGACGGAAACAACTTCTTCGCCTGCGCCAACGTTGAACACCCGAACGCCCCCCGCTGCGCGCGAGCGAAAGCTGATCTGATCGACAGGCACGCGGATAGATTGGCCTGTTGAGGTGGCCAGCATGATCTGGTCAGACATCACAACAGGGAAGGACGCGACCAGCGCCCCGCCGCGCATTGCGCCGTCCATCGCCTTGACGCCCATGCCGCCGCGCCCGCGCACGGGGTAGCCGTGGGACGAGGACAGCTTGCCCGCCCCGCCTGCGGTGATGGTCAGAATCAAATCCTCTGCCGCAGACATCTCGGCATAGCGTTCGGGGGAAAGTTGGCCCGCCTCGACGGTGTCCTCCTCGTCCGCCTCGGCCTCATCCTCTGTCACCCCCGCCATCAGGCGGCGCTGTTTCAAATAGGCCTCGCGCTCTGCTGGATCAGCCTCGAAGTGGCGGATGATCGACATTGACACCACCTTATCCTCGCCCTGCAAACGTATCCCGCGCACGCCCGTAGAGCCGCGCGATTTGAACACGCGAATTTCGGTGGTGGGAAAGCGGATCGCACGGCCAAGGGCGGTGACCAGCATCACATCGTCATTCTCATCGGCAATGGCGGCATTCACCAGTGACACGCCTTCGGGCAGGTTCATCGCGATTTTGCCATTGCGTTTGACGTTCACAAAGTCGGACAGATCGTTTTGCCGCACATCGCCGTCCGATGTGGCAAAGACGATTTGCAGGTTGTCCCATTCCGCCTCGGGGGCATCGACGGGCATCAGCGCGGCGATGGAAACGCCTTGGGCGATCGGCAAGATATTGACCATAGCCTTGCCCTTGGCCGTGCGCCCCGCCAGCGGCAGACGCCATGTTTTCAATTTATACACCATGCCATCGGTTGTGAAGAAAAGCAGGTTCGTGTGGGTATTGGCCACGAACAAGGTGGTGACAACGTCATCTTCCTTGGTCGCCATCGACTGGCCAGCCCCTTGCCGCCGCGATTTTGCGCGCGGAACTCGGCCAAATTGGTGCGTTTGATATAACCGCCCGAGGTGATGGTGACGACCATATCTTCGCGCTCGATCAGGTCTTCATCATCCATATCGCCCGCCCAATCGGCGATTTCGGTGCGGCGGGGCACGGCGAAATTGGCGCGCACGTCGCGCAGCTCGTCGGAAATGATGGACATAATCCGCTCGCGCGAGCCCAGGATTTCCAAGTAATCCTTGATCTTAGCGGCCAGCTCTTGCAATTCGGCGGTGATTTCATTCACCCCCAGCGCGGTCAGGCGTTGCAGGCGCAAATCCAAAATCGCGCGGGCCTGAATTTCCGACAGGTTATAGGTGCCATCATCATTCACAGGGTGGGACGGATCGTCGATCAGCTTGATATAGGGGATAATCTCGCCCGCAGGCCAGCGGCGGGTCATCAGCCGCTCGCGCGCCTCGGCTGGGTCGGCGCTAGGCGCGGATCGTGGCCACCACCTCATCGACATTGGACACGGCCACGGCCAGACCGCACAGGATATGGCTGCGCTCGCGCGCCTTTCGCAGTTCAAAGGCGGTGCGGCGGGCAACCACTTCTTCGCGGAAGGTGATGAAATAGCTCCAGGAAATCTGCGCTAGCGATCAGCGTGTTCAGGCCGCCCGCCGTTCAGCGCCAGCATGTTGCAGCCAAAGCTGACCTGCATCGGGGTAAAGCGGAACAAGTTGGTTCAGCACCACATCCGCCGTGGCATCGCGTTTCAGCTCGATCACCACGCGCACGCCGATGCGGTCGGATTCGTCTTGCACATGCGCAATGCCTTCCAGCCGCTTGTCGCGGACCAGTTCGGCAATGGTTTCGATCATCCGCGCCTTGTTCACCTGATAGGGCATCTCGTCGATGACAATCGCCCAGCGGTCTTTGCGGATTTCCTCGATATGGGTCTTGGCGCGGATAATCACGCTGCCGCGCCCCTCGAGGTAGGCCTTGCGCGCGCCAGAGCGGCCCAAAATCATCCCGCCCGTGGGGAAATCGGGGGCGGGGATGATCTCCATCAACGCCTCGGCAGAGATGTCGGGGTTTTCGATCATCGCCAGCGTGCCGTCGATCACCTCGCCAAGGTTGTGGGGCGGGATTCGGGTGGCCATGCCCACGGCGATCCCTTCGGCCCCGTTGACCAGCATATTGGGATAGCGCGCGGGCAGAACCGTGGGCTCGCGGTCTTTGCCGTCGTAATTGTCTTGAAAATCAACGGTTTCCTTGTCGATATCGGCCAGCAGCGCCAGCGCGGGCTTGTCCATCCGCACCTCGGTATAGCGAAACGCCGCCGCGGGGTCGCCGTCCATAGACCCAAAATTGCCCTGACCGTCCAGCAGCACCAGTGACATCGAAAAGGGCTGGGCCATGCGCACCAGCGCGTCATAAATCGCGCTATCGCCGTGGGGGTGGTATTTGCCCATCGTATCGGCCACAGGGCGCGAGGATTTGCGGTAGGGTTTGTCGGGGGTATTGCCCACCTCGTGCATCGCAAACAGAATGCGCCGATGCACGGGTTTCAAACCATCGCGCAAATCGGGGATGGCGCGGGACACGATCACCGACATCGCATAGTCCAGATAGGCGGTTTTCATTTCCGCCGAAATGTCGATTTGCGGCCCCAAATGCGGGTTGCGCGGGGCGTCGTTTTCGCTGGCGTCTGGCGGGGTGTCGATGGGGTCGCTCACAGGGGTTTGGCCTTTGGTCAAAATCAATATATTGTTGGCCCCACCCTATACTAAACCCCATTTGTGGTGCAAGCCATGAGCGGGGGAAAGGGATAGACTGCGCGCATTAAAACGCGATTTTTTGCCCCATTTTTGTCAAACCCTTGCGCTTTTGCCCGTCCCGCGCGATAGGGGCAAGACTTTGGGAAAACGCGCCATGACCCGCCACAAAACGCCCCTAAAACCCGCGCTCACTTCGGTGGAGGATTTGCTGCAGGCGGGGCTTGCACAGGCGGGCGATGCTGCAAATTTGCACGCCGTGGCGGATGATTTTCGCATCCGCATCAGCGCCGAAATGGCGGGCGTGACCAGCCCCGCGATAGCCGCGCAATTCGTTCCCACCGCTGCCGAGTTGACCCCCCATGCGGGCGAGATGACCGACCCGATTGGCGATAACGTCTTCAGCCCTACGGCGGGCCTGACCCACCGCTACCCCGACCGCGTGATCTTGGCTGCCACCCACGCCTGCGAGGTTTACTGCCGCTTTTGCTTTCGCCGCGAGGTGGTGGGCGAGGCGGCGGCGCTGCCCGAAGATGATCTGGACCGCCGCGCTGGCCTATATCGCCGCCACCCCTGCGATTTGGGAGGTGATCTTGACGGGCGGTGACCCTCTGAGCCTGTCGCCGCGCCGCATTGCGGCGATCATGGCGCGGCTGTCGGCCATTCCTCATGTGCAAATCATCCGCCTGCACACGCGCGTGCCCGTGGTCGCGCCGCAGCGTATTGATGCCGCGATGCTGGACGCCTTGCGCGCGCGCCCCACGGTCTACATCGGCATTCACACCAACCACGTGGACGAGCTAACCCCCGCCGCCCGCGCGGCCTTGGGGCGGATTGCGGATGCGGGCATTGCAATGGTGGCCCAAACCGTGCTGCTGCGCGGGGTGAATGACGATGCGGCGACGTTAGAGGCGCTGTTTCGCGCGCTGCTAACCCTGCGCGTTCTGCCCTATTATCTGCACCACTGCGATATGGCGCGCGGGGCGGGGCATTTTCGCACCACCATCGCGGCGGGGCAGGCGATTATGGCGCAGCTGCGCGGGCGGATGTCGGGGATGGGGGTTCCGACCTATGTGCTGGATATTCCGGGCGGATTTGGCAAAGTGCCGATTGGGCCCGATTATCTGACGCAGGGCGAGCGCGGCTATATCGTGACCGATTGGCAGGGCCAGCGGCATATTTACCGCGATCCAGATCAATAACTGCGGGTCACGCGGTCGAACACTTTGCGCCCCATCAGGCTGCCGACCAAATCCACCATCAGCTTTGCCGTGCGCCCGCGCTCGTCCAAAAACGGGTTCAACTCGACCAAATCCAGCGATGTGACCAGCCCGCTTTCGTGCAGCAGTTCCATCACCAAATGCGCCTCGCGGAATGTCGCCCCGCCTGGGACAGTTGTCCCAACAGCGGGAGCGATGGCAGGGTCCAGAAAATCGACATCCAAAGACACATGCAACATGCCGCCAGCGGCTTTGACGCGGGCCAAAAACTCGGCCAGGGGGGCTATGATGCCGCGCTCGTCCAAAACGCGCATGTCGTTGATGGCGATGTCGGCGCGCAAAAGGGCTGCATGTTCGGCAGGATCAACGCTGCGGATGCCGAAAAGGCAGATGTTTTGCGCAGGCACAGGCGCGGGAAAGGGGGGGAAGGGGGCAAAGCCCGCGCGCCCTGAGATATAGGCAACAGGGGTGCCGTGCAAGTTACCCGAAGTTGTCGTCTCCACAGTATGAAAATCGGAATGTGCATCCAGCCACAGCAGGAACAGCGGGCGGCCCTGATCTGCGCCATAGCGCGCCGCCCCCGCCACTGTGCCCAAGGCAAGGCTGTGATCGCCGCCCATGATGATGGGCAACGCGCCCAGCGATAGCGCCTTTTGCGTTTGCGCAGCAAGTGCCTGCGTCCAACCCATCACTTCGGGCAAATGATGCACGGCGGGGTTGGCGCAGGTGGCATCCGCCACATCGCCCAGCGCCACATCGCCCCAATCGTCCACCTCGTGCCCCAATTCGGCAATCGCGGCGCGCAAGCCCGCCACGCGGTAGGCGGCTGGCCCCATGATGCAACCAAGGTTGCGCTGCCCCTCGTCAATAGGCGCGCCGATCAACACAGTTTTGGCCATCTTGCCCCCTATTTCAGCAGGTTTTCCAATTCGGCGGCCTCTTCGCGCGTCAGGGCCGTCAGTTCGGGTGCGGCTTGCCGCCTGCGCAAAGTGGCAAAGGCAATGCCCGCCCCCGCCAGCAGCATCAGCGGCCCCGCCAGCCACAAAATCAGTCCTGACCCCGTGGTGCGCGGTTTGAACAGCACGAATTCGCCATAGCGCGCGGTGACATAGTCGATGACCTGCGCGTCGCTGTCGCCCATCGTAATCCGCTCTCGCACGGCAAGACGCAAATCGCGGCTGATCGGGGCATTGCTGTCATCAATGCTTTCGCCTTGGCAAACGGGGCAGCGCAAATTGGTGGTGATCGCCCGCGCCCGCGCCTCTAGCGCAGGATCGGGTAAGATTTCATCTGGCTGCACCGCAAAAGCGGGGAAGGCAAGAAAGGCCAGCAAAATCAGAAATATACGCATGTCCTACTCCGCCGCTTGTAGGGCTGAGGTGGCGCGTGCGCCAGCCGCCACGCGGAACCTGCGATCTGACAGACTAAAAAACCCTCCCAGCGCCATCAACAGCGCGCCCGCCCAAATCCAATTGGCAAAGGGTTTGATATAGCCGCGCACCGCATAGCCGCCGCCCGCTTGCGCATCGCCAATGACCAGATAGACATCGCGCAAAACGGTTTGATACAGGGCCGCTTCGGTTGTGGGCATGGCGGCCACGGGGTAGATGCGCTTTTCGGGATATAGGGTGGCCACTGCGGCCCCACCTTTGGTCAGGCGCATTTCGGCGCGGCTGGCGGTGTAATTGGGGCCTTGCGCCTCGGTGACGGCAACCAAGGTCACCTCATAGCGGCCTAAGGGGAAACTTTCGCCGATGTTTACAGCGTGGATTTCCTCGCGCGCCCAAGTGGTGATCGCCGCCACAGCAAAGACTGTCATCCCCATGCCCAAATGTGCCAAAACGCGGCCAAAATCGGCGCGGGGCAGGCGCAGCGCGCGCCCAAGCCGCGCGCCAAGGGATCCGCGCCCCGTGCGCTGGGCCAAATCCACAAATGCGCCAATCCCAACCCAAAGCCCCAAACCAACGCCAATCGGCCCAATAGCCGATCGTCCCGTTTGCAGCGCAAAAGTCAGTGCAAGACCTGCCATTGCAAGGGCTACAACGCCATACAATGGCCGCATCCCGCGTCGCAGTTCGGCCCGCTTCCATGGCAAAATCGCACCAATAGGCAAAATCAGTGCCAGCAGCACCATGAACGGGGTGAAGGCTGCATTGAAAAACGGCGCGCCAACCGACACCTTTTGCCCAAAGGCGATTTCCGCCACCAAGGGCCACATCGTGCCTACGAACACGACAAACCCTGACACTGACAGCAATAGATTGTTGGCGACCAAGGCGCTTTCGCGCGAAACCACGGCAAACACGCCTTTTGACGCCAAGACATGCGCCCGCAGCGCAAACAGCGTCAGCGCCCCGCCCATGAAAAACCCAAGGATCAACAAAATAAACATGCCGCGCTCGGGATCCGAGGCAAAGCTATGCACAGAGGTGATGATGCCCGATCGCACGATGAACGTGCCCATTAGCGAAAACCCAAAGGCCAATATCGCCAGCAAAATCGTCCAAGCCTTTAGACTTTCACGCTTTTCCACAACGATGGCCGAATGCAGCAGTGCCGCGCCTATCAGCCATGGCATGAAAGATGCGTTTTCGACAGGGTCCCAAAACCAAAACCCGCCCCAGCCAAGTTCGTAATAGGCCCACCAAGACCCCATCGCGATGCCGATGGTCAAAAACACCCAAGCCGCCAGCGTCCACGGCCGCACCCAGCGCCCCCATGCGGCATCGACCCGCCCCTCGATCAAGGCGGCGATGGCGAAGGAAAAGCTCATGGATAGGCCGACATATCCCAGATACAAAAACGGCGGGTGAAACGCTAGGCCGGGGTCTTGCAGCAAGGGGTTCAAGTCCTGCCCGTTCATGGGCGGATTGGCCAGCCGCAAGAACGGGTTTGATGTCAGCAGCATAAAGGCCAAAAATGCCACCCCAATGCTGCCTTGCACCGCCAGCACCCGCGCGCGCATTGTGTCGGGCAGATTTGTGCCCCAAATCGCCGCGGCGGCGCCAAAGATGGCCAAAGACAAGGACCAAAGCAGCAGCGACCCCTCGTGGTTGCCCCAGACGCCGCTGATCTTGTAAAGCATCGGCTTGGCGGTATGAGAGTTATCGACCACCAGTTTCAGCGAGAAATCCGAGGTGACAAACCCATAGGTCAGCGCGGCAAAGGCGACCGCGATCAGCCCCGCTTGGGCAATGGCCGCAGGCTCTGCCAGCGCCATCATCCGCGCATCGCGCAAATGCGCGCCCCATAGTGGCACAAAAGTTTGAACCAGCGCCACCATCAGCGCCAAAATCAATGCAAAATGCCCTGTTTCGATGATCATGCGCGGACCCCTTGGTTTTGGGGTAACATAGGGCATAACCGCCTGCTTGCAAATGGGGCGATAGCAGTCCTTTGCTGCGACAAAACGGCGGCCAGTTATGCCCCGCGAGACAGGGCGGCTACGCCCGTGCGGGCAATTTCAATCAGGCCCAAAGGGCGCATCAAATCGGCGAAGGCGTCGATTTTGCTAGGCGTGCCTGTCATCTCGAAAACAAAAGACTCCAGCGTTGAATCCACCACATTGGCGCGGAAAATCTCTGCAAGGCGCAACGCCTCGATCCGCATTTCTCCCTTGCCCGCGACCTTCAGCAGCGCCAGTTCGCGCTGCACCGATGGGCCTTCCACGGTCAAATCATGCACTTCATGCACAGGAACCATGCGTTCCAGCAAAGATTTGATTTGGTCAATGACCTGCGGCGTGCCCGTGGTGACAATCGTGATACGAGAGCGGTGACTGGCATGGTCGGTTTCGGCCACGGTCAAGCTATCGATATTGTAACCGCGCCCCGAAAACAGGCCGATCACCCGCGCCAAAACGCCGCTCTCATTATCCACCACCACGGCCAGAGTGTGCGTTTCGATCACAGGCGCATTCGGGTCGCGCAAATTATATGCCGAATGGCTGGTGCTGCCTTTTTTGATGTTCAGGGCTGACATGTTTCGTCTTTCATTTTGGGTCAAATACCTTGGGGGGAAACCTCTTTGGCCTTGGCCAAAGAGGTTGAAACTAGCCCCCCAGTGCCGCCTACACCAACACAGCGCCTTTTGCCCCAATAACACCATGGGTATCGGCGTCCCCCAGCAGCATTTCATTATGCGGCTTGCCCGATGGGATCATGGGGAAACAATTTTCATGCTTTTCGACAAGGCAATCGAAAATCACAGGCCCGTCATAGCGGATCATTTCCATGATCGCATCGTCAAGGTCGGCGGGATCGTCGCATTTGATGCCCTTGCAGCCAAAAGCCTCGGCCAGTTTCACAAAATCTGGCAGGCTTTCGGACCAGCTTTGCGAATACCTCTCGCCGTGCAGCAGCTCTTGCCACTGGCGCACCATGCCAAGGCGTTCGTTGTTCAGGATGAACTGTTTGACTGGCGCGCGGAACTGCATGGCCGTGCCCATTTCTTGCATATTCATCAGCCACGATGCCTCGCCCGCGACGTTGATCACCAGCGATTTGGGATGCGCAATTTGCACGCCGATGGATGCGGGCAAACCGTAGCCCATCGTCCCCAGCCCGCCCGAGGTCATCCAGCGGTTGGGGTCTTCGAACCCCAAAAACTGCGCCGCCCACATTTGGTGCTGGCCGACCTCGGTGGTGATGTAGCGATCCATCCCTTTGGTCAGGGCCTCCAGACGCTCTAGCGCGTATTGCGGTTTGATCACGCTGGCCGAGTTTTTATAAGTCAGGCATTTCACCGCGCGCCATTCATTGATCTGCGCCCACCATTTGGCCAGACCGTCGCGGTTCACCTTCGATCCGCGCGCGCGCCACTGGCGCAGCGCCTCGGCCAGAACTTCCGAAACATCGCCCACAATTCCCACATCCGCGCGGATCACCTTGTTGATCGATGACGGGTCAATATCAATGTGCACCTTTTTCGATTTGGGGCTGAAATCGGGGATGCGGCCCGTGATGCGGTCGTCAAAGCGCGCACCGATGTTGATCATCAGATCACAGCCATGCATAGCCAGATTGGCCTCGTACAGACCGTGCATCCCCAGCATCCCCAGCCAGTTCTTGCCCGAAGCGGGATAGCTGCCCAGCCCCATAAGGGTTGAAGTGATGGGAAATCCTGTCTCGGCCACAAATTCGCGCAGCAAGGCGCTGGCCTTCGGCCCTGAATTGATGACCCCGCCGCCCGTGTAAAACACGGGCCTTTCGGCGGTTTCCATCATCTCGACCATGCGGGCAATCAGGCCCGCGTCGCCCGTGGTGCGCGGCTGATAATGCGCGGTCTTGGTGGCGGGAATATCCGTATAGCTGCCAGTGGCGAATTGCACATCTTTGGGAATGTCGATCAGAACGGGGCCGGGGCGGCCCGACCGCGCGACATGAAACGCTTGGTGGATGGTTTCCGACAGTTTTTCGGTGTCTTTGACCAGCCAGTTGTGTTTGGTGCAGGGGCGGGTGATGCCCACGGTATCGGCCTCTTGGAAGCCGTCCGTGCCAATCATGAAGGTGGGCACTTGGCCCGAGAGAACCACCAAGGGGATGCTGTCCAGCAGTGCATCGGTCAGGCCCGTCACCGCATTCGTAGCGCCGGGGCCCGAGGTGACCAGCGCCACCCCCACTTTGCCTGTCGATCTTGCATAGCCTTCGGCCATATGGATCGCGCCCTGCTCGTGGCGCACCAAGATATGGCGAATGTCATTTTGCTGGAAAATCGCGTCATAGATTGGCAATACGGCACCGCCTGGATAGCCAAAGACCACCTCAACGCCCTGATCTTTTAGCGCCTGAACCACCATGTCCGCGCCTGTCATTTGCCGTGCCATCTGCCAACCACCTTTGCCGATATTCCGCGCGCCCTTGCTCGCGCTGGCGGAAACTAGGGGGCGCAGAGAGGGGCGTCAACCCGCAAAATGCGATTTTAATGTCGCGATAGATTGATTTTTTGAACTTTTATTGCGCCCAAGAACCCCTGCGCGCAATTTTCACAATTTTCTTTTGCTTGCCTAGATAAGCGCAACATAGACGCCATAACCTGCCAGCAAAATTAACCCAGCAATACGCGGCACGCCGCCCAGCAGCATCGCCATCAGAGCAAGGCCAATCGCCGTGCCTGCCACCACGGGCATATCGGTGCTGGCAAAGCGCGCATCGGCGGGAATCGGGGAAATCAGCGCCGTCGTGCCCAAAATGCTAAAGATGTTAAAGATGTTCGAGCCCACGACATTGCCCACCGCAATTTCGGTTTGTTTGCGCAAGGCCGCAACAACCGATGTGGCAAGTTCGGGCAACGATGTCCCCACCGCCACAATCGTCAGGCCAATCACCGCCTCGGAAATGCCAAAGGCGCGGGCGATCTCTGTTGCGCTGTCCACCAATAGACGCGCGCCGATCACCAAAACAACCAGCCCGCCCAATGTATAGGCCCATGCCTGCCACTGGGGCATGTCATCTGCGCTGACCTCAGTGGGTTCGATTTTTCCAGACTTGAACGCAAGTCCCAAAAACACCAATAGCCCCGCGATCAGCAGCGCCCCTTCAAGACGCGTGACTTGCCCATCCAGCAGCATCACCCAAATGGCCGCCGTGGCCGCAAGCATTATCCCAATATCGCGGCGCAGTTTGGCAAAGGGAACGACCAAGGGCGCGATAGCGGCTGAAACCCCCAAAATAAGCAAGATATTGGCGATGTTCGACCCCAGAACGTTGCCAATGGAAATCGCGGGCTGCCCCGCCAGTGCCGCCTGAACCGAGACCAAAAGCTCTGGTGCAGATGTGCCAAAGCCCACAATCGTCAGGCCAATGACAATTGGGGAGAGGTGAAAGTGCCGCGCAACCGCGCTGGCCCCGCGCACCAGCCCTTCGCCGCCGACGAACAAGGCGCCAAGGCCCAGCAAAAATAGTAAATATGTCAACTCCGTCCCCTTTGGTTTGGCGTTCTTAAAGTGAGCGCATCGCAAGTTTCGTTAAGACATGGGAAGGGGGGGGCGGCAATGTAAGGGCATCTGCGCCGTATTTTGAAGTTTTTTGGACATTGTGTCGGCGGCCTGCTGAAACGGGCGCAGGCACTATTCGGGCAGAGTCAAAGGCGGCGGCAAATGGATGCGGGCAACCTGTTCGGCAATCGGGTCTACCGAAAGCGGGTGCAAGGCCGCCGCGTGATCGGCGGGATCGCCGATATCTTGCCATACCCCAGCTTTGTAAATCTCTAATGCGCTAAAGCCTGCTTTATAGCCCATTTTGCGACTGCCCGGCACCCAATATCCCAGATACACATAGGGTAGCCCCGCCTCGCGGGCGAGGGCAATATGGTCCAAAATGGCATAAGTGCCCAAAGACATATGGTCTAGGTCTGGGTCGTAAAAGCTATACACCATAGACAGGCCGTCATCAAAGACATCGGTCAAAGTCACGGCGATCAGGTTTGCGTCATGGCTGTCTTGGGTCAGGCTATATTGCACAACGCGGGTGCGGATTGGGGTTTCTTCGACCATTGCCGCAAATTCAAACGCGTCCATATCGGCCATGCCACCATCGGCATGGCGCGCCTCTAAATAGCGGCGGAACAGCGCGTATTGATCTTCAGTGGCCCAAGCAGAGGTTGCCAGACGCCGTATATTTGCCGCGCGTGCCAAGATTTTGCGCTGGCTGCGGTTGGGGGTGAAATCAGCCACGCGAATACGCGCCGACAGGCAGGCCGAACATTCGGCGCAAGAGGGGCGGTACACCACGTTCTGACTGCGGCGAAATCCCTGTTTTGACAGGCTGTCATTCAGCCGTTCTGCCCCGTCGCCTTGCAGGGATGTAAACAATTTGCGCTCTACTCGCCCGTTCAAATAGGGGCAAGGTTGGGGGGCCGTCACATAAAACTGCGGCGCAATAGGAAGGGTATGTCGCATCGGTTGGCGCTGTCCAAAAGGTGATGTCAGCCTAGCAATGATGACAGGGCACGCCAAGCATAGAATGCGCCTTTTGGCGAAAAGGTATAGAAAAGGTAAATCCTCTTGGACAAAGACGGTTGCGCAAGCTCGCGCTAGCCGACCCGTCAAAAATGATGGACTTCATAATTTGATCCAGCGCGCCGCCTGCTGCACCCGAGGCCTGCGCCGCCTTGCGGGTTTCGGCGGGCATCAATACGGCGCGGCTGGCCACCCCTGCTGCGGCCAGTTTTGCGGCCAGTGCTGCGGACACGCGAACAAGGCTTTTGCGCGTGTCATTCTGCCATTGACGATTGGTCGGGGCAGGGCCACTTTGGGCATATGTCCGATTTCTCCGCCCAGATCACGCGCTTGCCTATCCCGTATGACGCGGTCATGGGGCGCGAGGCGGCGCAAGGCTTTGCGCACTACCCGCAGCCCCTTTGTGATTTGATCGCAGGCGCCGCTGGGTGCAGCCCTTACTTGAAGGAATTGCTGCGCAAACAGGGTGCTTGGCTGGACACTGCCCTGACCCAAGGTGCGGATCTGGCCTTTGAGACGGTGCTAAAAGGGCTGGACAGCGCCTCCCTCTCTAGTCTTGGCGTTGATTTGCGCATTGCCAAATCGCGGACGGCCTTGCTGGTGGCGCTGGCCGATTTGGGCGGTGTTTGGGATACGATGGCAGTCACCCGCGCGCTGACGCGGCTGGCAGACCGCGCGGTGCAACTTTGTGTGCAGCATCTGGTAGGCGATGAAATTCGGCGCGGAAAATTACCCATGGCCGCATCCGAAGATGCCGCCACAGGGGCGGGGTTTTTCGTTCTGGCTATGGGAAAGATGGGCGCATACGAGCTGAACTATTCCTCGGACATTGATTTGATTTGCCTGTTTGATCAAGACCGTTACGGCCCGTCCGCAGGCGAGGCGCGTGCAGCCTTTGTGCGCGTAGTGCGGCGTATGTCGGCAATGCTGCAAGACATCACCGATCAAGGCTATGTGTTTCGCGTTGATCTGCGTCTGCGCCCTGATGCAGCGGTCACGCCCGTGTGCCTGTCGATGGCCGCCGCCGAAGCCTATTACGAGGCCGAGGGCCGCACATGGGAGCGCGCGGCCTATATCAAGGCGCGGGTATGCGCGGGCGATATGATCGCAGGCGCGAGGTTTCTAAAAACCCTTACTCCTTTTGTCTGGCGCAGACATCTGGATTTCGCCGCCATCCAAGACGCCCATGACATGCGCCTGCGCATTCGCGCGCATCGGGGTCTGAATGGGCCGATGCGGTTGGAAGGGCATAACATGAAATTGGGCGCGGGCGGCATTCGCGAGATCGAATTTTACGCCCAGACACGACAATTGATCGCGGGCGGGCGCGATGTCAGCTTGCGCGACCCGACGACGCTGGGCGCATTGCGGCGGCTGGCAGAGAAGGGCTGGACAAGCGCGTCGCATGCCGCAGAGTTGACTGGCTTGTACTTGGCGCACCGCGAGGTTGAACACCGCATTCAAATGATTGGCGATGCGCAGACCCATGATGTGCCCAACAGCGCCGAAGGTATCGCGCGGCTGGCCGCCTTGTGCGGGCAAACAGAGGGCGATTTTCGCGCCCAGCTTCTTTATCGGCTTGCGCAAACGGATCAGCTGACGGACGCGTTTTTCAACCCCGCCGCCCCGACGAAATCCTGTGCCGATGCAGAAAATCTTGCCCCCGCCTTGCCCGATGAGGCAGGGGCGATTATCGAGGGATGGCAGGCCTATCCTGCCCTGCGCTCGCCCCGCGCACAAACTCTGTTTCAGCGGCTGTTGCCGCAGCTTTCCACCCGTATCGCCCGCGCTGATGCCCCACTCGAGGCGCTGATGGCCCTTGATGGTTTCCTTGCTGGGTTGCCAGCGGGGGTGCAGATCTTTGCGCTGTTCGATGCCAACCCTGCGCTCGTGGACTTGATCACCGACATTGCGGCCACAGCCCCAAGCCTCGCACGCTATTTGTCGCGCAATTCGTCGGTATTGGACGGCGTGATCGGCGGATCGTTCTTTGCCCCTTGGCCAGGGAAAGATACCTTAACAAATGAGTTGGCGAATTATCTTGCTGCCCAAAGCGATTACGAGGCGCAACTGGATGGCGCGCGCGTTTGGCAAAAAGAATGGCATTTTCGCATTGGCGTGCATCTTTTGCGCGGGCTGATATCGCCTGCGGCGGCGGGCGCGCAATACGCTGACCTTGCGGAAGCTGTTATCTCGGCGCTTTGGCCCGTTGTGCTGCGCGAGTTTTCCCGCCGTCACGGGGCACCGCCTGGGCGCGGAGCGGCAGTATTGGGCATGGGCAGCCTTGGCGCGGGTCGGCTGAATGCGGCATCGGATTTGGACGTGATCTTGATCTATGACGCAGGCACAGCCGAGACATCCCAAGGGCCGCGTCCGCTGCCCACGCGGCAATATTTTGCACGCCTGACGCAGGCTTTTGTCACATCCCTTTCCGCGCAAACTGCCAAAGGGCGGCTCTATGAGGTGGATGTGCGCTTGCGCCCGTCGGGGCGGCAAGGGCCAGTGGCGACGTCGCTTGCCTCTTTTGAAAATTATCAACAATCCGAGGCTTGGACATGGGAGCATTTGGCCCTAACCCGTGCGCGGGTGATGGCGGGGGATGCGCGGTTGGCGGCGGATATCGAGGCGCTGCGCTGTGCGATCCTTGCGTGCAAAGGGCAGGGCGCGGCGGTGCGCGCTGATGTGGCGGAAATGCGCGCGCGCCTGTGCGCAGCAAATCCCGGCGTTGCCCCGTGGGAGGCGAAGCTGGGCGCTGGGCGCATGATGGACATAGAGCTGTTCACCCAAACCTTGGCCCTTATCTGCGCCAGCCCAGCGCGCGGCGCGATGGATCAGCTGCAAGCGGGCAAATTGGCGGGTTTTTTGACGCAAACGGACGCTTTGGCCCTGCAAGAGGCCTATAATCTGATGGTAAAGATGCAAACCGCGCTGCGGTTATTGGGCGATGGGGGCAACAGCATGTCGGCAGATCCAGATCAATTGGGCGCAGGTGGGCGCGCCTTTGTGGCATCAGCAACGGGTCGCCCCGTCGCAGACTTGACGCAAGATGTTCGCTGCGCTGCCGCCCGCGCCGATGTCATCATAAGTGCATTTTTGGGGGCAGAGGCCGCATGACCATGCCCTCTGCCCCCGAATTGGCTGCCGCAGATCCTAAGGGATTAATCCGAGAATCCTATGCCATTGATGGGATCACGCTGGGCGAATGCCGATCCATTTTGATTGATTGGGCGCTGTCCTTGCCCTTGGGTGCGGATACTGGGGCCGCGATAGATGTCTTAATGGCGCGCTATGGGCAAGCCATCGAAAACCACCCGATGAGCCAGCTATTGCAAGAGGCGCGCGCCGTGCCCGCAAAACCTCGGCGGCGCGGCGGGCGGGCAGGGCGCAGCTAGCCTTTGGCCGCCGCCTTTAGCGCGGCCCCATCAAATAAAATTCAACTGAAAAGGCCATATTGGCCGCATCGCCGCCCGCAACGCTTGGCTGTTAAACCAATTGCAAGTGGCGATAGCGGGCGCTGTTATGTTGCATGGCGGGGCAGTGCCGCCGCCTCGCGCGCAAGGGTTTCGACCGCCGCCCAGTCGCCGCGCGCCATCGCGTCCTTGGGCGCAACCCAAGATCCGCCGACGCACAGGATATTCTTCAGCCCCAAATAGTCGGGCGCAATTTTTAGGCTGATCCCACCCGTAGGGCAAAAGGACACCTGCGGGATGGGCGATCCGATGGATTTCAAATAGGCGGCCCCGCCCGCCTGCTCGGCTGGAAAGAACTTTTGCACGTTATAGCCGCGCTCCAGCAGCGCCATAATCTCGGATGCGCTGGCCGCGCCAGGAAGCAGGGGCAGGCCTTCATCTTCGCAGGCGGCGATAATACGGTCGGTCGCGCCGGGGGATACGCCAAACTTGGCGCCCGCCGCTTTGGCCGCCTTGACATCAGCAGGGGTCAGCAGCGTGCCCGCCCCGACAACGCCGCCCTCAACCTCGCCCATGGCGCGGATGGCATCCAGCGCGCAACTTGTGCGCAATGTCACCTCAAGCGCAGGCAATCCTCCCGCCACCAGCGCCCGCGCCAGCGCCGCCGCATGGGCCAAGTCGTCGATCACCAAGACAGGCACTACGGGGGCCAGTTGGCAAATTTTGCGCGCGGCGGCGGATTGGTCGGCTGGTGTCATTGTGGTCTCCGATGCCCGATATGGGACAAGTTGATAGGTCTGGATTTAGGTATTTGGGCCAAAGTGAAATCTGATTTCATTTTGGTATAAATACCTCCCGCGCGGAGCGCAAAAGGTTAAACGACCACGCCCGCACCTGTTTCGGATGTGCCCACATTGCGGCGAAACACGTCAAACATTTCGCGGCCAATGCCGTGGTGGTTGGCCGATAGATCAGCCGTCTGAGGCGGGCGGGTGTCGAAATCGGGTGCCGATGTGGAAATGGTGCCCGCCCCCGCGTCGAGGCGCACCATATCGCCATCGCGCAAGCGGGCAAGGGGGCCGCCCAGCGCCGCCTCGGGCGAGACATGGATCGCCGAGGGCACCTTGCCCGATGCGCCCGACATCCGCCCATCGGTGACCAGCGCCACACGCAATCCGCGATCTTGCAAGATCGTCAGAACGGGGGTCAGCGAGTGCAATTCGGGCATGCCATTGGCTTGCGGGCCTTGGAACCGCAGCACGATCACGACATCAGAGGTGAACTCCTCTGCCTTGAACGCGGCCTTCACCGCCTCTTGGGAGTGAAAAATGCGGGCAGGGGCCTCGATCAGGTGGCGATCGGGCGCAACGGCAGAAATTTTGATCACGCCGCGCCCTAAATTGCCGACAAGTTGGCGTAGGCCGCCCGTTGCGGCAAAGGGATTGGTGGCGGGACGCAGGATTTTGTCGTTCAGGCTGTCTTTTGGCCCTGCGACCCATGTCAGGCGCCCGTCCAGCAGTTTGGGTTCGTTGCGATACGCCTCTAGACCGTCGCCTGCGATGGTTTTCGCGTCTGGGTGCAAGAGACCTGCATCCAAAAGCTGGCCGATCATATAGGGTAGGCCGCCCGCTGCGTGGAAATGGTTCACGTCGGCAAGACCATTGGGGTAGACCTTGGCCATCAGCGGCACCACGGCGGAAATATCGTCGAAATCCTGCAAATCCAGCAAGACGCCGCTGGCGCGGGCCATCGCGGGCAGGTGCAGAACCAGATTGGTCGACCCGCCTGTGGCCATCAGCCCGACAAGGCCGTTGACATAGGCGCGCTCGTCCAAAATTTCGCCAGCAGGGCGGAAATCATTGCCCAGCGCAGTGATCTGCGCGGCCTTTTCCACCGCTGCCGTGGTCAGCGCATCGCGCAGGGGCGTGTTCGGATTGACAAAAGACGCGCCCGGCAGGTGCAGGCCCATAAACTCCATCAGCATTTGGTTTGTGTTGGCTGTACCATAAAAGGTGCACGTGCCCGCCCCGTGATAGGATGCCATTTCGGCAGCCATCAGCGCATCACGGCCAACCTCGCCATTGGCAAAGGCATTGCGCACACGCGATTTTTCGTCATTTGCAATGCCCGTGGTCATTGGCCCTGCCGGCACAAAAACCGCTGGGATATGGCCAAAGGTGGCCGCCGCGATGATCAGGCCGGGCACGATTTTATCGCAAACACCCAAATACAAAGCGGCATCAAAACAATTGTGCGACAGGCCGACCCCCGCCGCCAAGGCGATCACATCGCGCGAGAACAGCGACAGCTCCATCCCTGGCTGGCCTTGGGTGACCCCGTCGCACATGGCTGGCACGCCGCCCGCGACCTGCGCCGTCACGCCTGCGGCCGCTGCTGCACGGCGAATTAAGTCGGGGTAGGATTCAAAGGGGCGATGCGCCGAGAGCATATCGTTATAGGCGGTAATAATGCCCAAATTCGCCGCACGGCCCGCCGCCAAAGCACTCTTTTGGTCCTCCATCGCCGCATAGGCATGGGCTTGATTGCCGCAAGATAGGTGCGCGCGCACGGGCCCCACCGAAACAGCCGCGCCCATCCGCGCCAGATACCCCTCTCGCGCGGTGCGCGAGCGGGCACGAATGCGATCAGTAACGCGGTCGATGGCAGAGTTCAAAGTGCTGTGGCTGGCCATGGCGGGATCCTTTTGCTGATGTCTATATAGCAACCGATGTTAGCGCTAACAACCCCCGCAAAGCGCAAATCCGCGCCTGCCTGCGTCACTTTTCGCGCAAAATGGCCTAATTCTTGCGGGGATTTGGGCACATCACCGCCATAGTTTCTGGTTAACAAATCTTGTGGCCCCCGCGGTCAACCGTTCCTAACGCAAAGGTTCTGTCATGAGAATGCACAGAGTGAACATCAAAACCACCCTGATCGCCGCCATTGCGGCGCTGGGACTTTCGGGCTGCGTGATGAATGATCCGCCATCGCGCGGTGGATTGGGCGCGCAGTCGCTGAACCCTGAAATGTCAGCAGGGCTGAATGTGGCCCAGATCCGTGTCATCGTGCCGCGCAGTTTGGTTGTCTCGGAAGATAACGGCTATAAACCTGTAGCTGATATTGTTTGGCACGGCGAGGCGGTTGGCAACCGTTATGCACAGGTCGAGCGCATCGCCTCGGCCGCGATGGCGCAAGGTGCCGCGGGCTATCGCAGCGGGCGCGCTGTGGTGGCTGACGTGCAGATCATGCGGTTTCACGCACTTACGCCAAAAACCCGTGCCTCCATTGGCGGCAAACACGAGCTTGTATACCTGCTGACCCTGCGCGAGCGTGCCAGCGGCGCAGTTCTTTTGGATGCCAAAAAGATCAATGCCACTGTGCGCGGCGCAGGCGGGGCGCAGGCGCAGGCCGAAGAGGCCGCAGGGCGCAGCCAAGCCGTGGTCATCCGCGAGGCCCTAGCGCAATCCTTGCAAAAAGAGTTGGCGCGCATCGCGGGCGGCGGGCGCGGCAGTGCAGGCGCTCTGGTGTCGCGCAGCGCGCAGAACCCTGCAAATCCATAAATCCTGTCTGCATTGCCCCTTTTCATAATAGGGCAGTGCGGCTATGCAGCGGGGATGAATGACAACACTATTCCCCCCGCCGAAGATGATAATGATACCGCAGCACCCAGCGGTTTGCCGCGCATCCGCCTAAAGCCAAAGGCCGAAGCGCGCGCCATTCGCCACGGTTTTCCATGGGTTTACGCCGATGAGGTGGTGACCGATCGGCGCACGATGGCGATCCCCGCAGGTGCTTTTGCCGTGCTAGAAGACGCCGAGCGCCGCGCGATGGGGTTGGTCACCGTCAACACAAAATCCAAAATCTTCGCGCGTATGATCGACCGCGACGTTGAGGCGGTGATTGATACGGCGTGGTTTGCGGCCAAGATCGCCCGCGCGCTGGATTTGCGTGCGCGCCTTTATGATGCGCCCTTTTACCGCCTGATACATGCCGAATCCGATGGCCTGCCCGGGGTCATCATCGACCGCTTTGGCGATGTGGCGGTCGTTCAGCCCAATGCAGCTTGGGCCGAGATGAATTTGAACGCCCTCGTTTCGGCGCTGGTGTCTGTCACGGGCGTGGCCACGGTGATCAAAAACGGCTCGGGCCGCGCGCGCGGGCTTGAAGGCCTGCCCGAGGAAACGGCAACCCTGCAAGGCGCGCTGACGGGCCCCATCCCCGTTCCGATGAACGGGGCCAAGTACATGGCCGATTTGATCGGCGGGCAAAAGACGGGGCTGTTTTTTGACCAGCGCCCGAACCATGCTTTTGCTGCGCGTCTGGCCAAAGGGGCCAAAGTGCTGGATGTGTTTTCCCATGTTGGCGGCTTTGGCCTTGCAGCGCTGGCGGGCGGGGCGGACAGCGCGCTTTGCGTCGATGGCTCGGCGGCAGCGCTGGATTTGGCGCGGCAGGGCGCAGAGGCCAGCGGTTTGGCCGCGCGCCTGACCACGCGCCAAGGCGATGCGTTTGACGTTTTGGAAAAACTGGCGGCCGAAGGGGAAACCTTTGATCTGGTGATCTGCGATCCACCCGCCTTTGCCCCCGCCAAACCCGCGCTAGAGGCGGGCCTGCGCGCCTATGAACGCCTTGCCCGCCTTGCCGCGCCCTTGGTTGCAAAGGGCGGCTATTTGGTGCTGTGTTCATGCAGCCACGCCGCCGACATCATGGCCTTTCGCAATGCCTCGGCGCGCGGAATTGGGCGCGGCGGACGACGCGGGCAGCTTTTGCATACAGGTTATGCTGGCCCCGATCACCCGATGCTGCCGCAATTGGCCGAAAGCGCCTATCTAAAGGCGCTGTTCTTTCGGCTAGATGGTTAAAGTAGGTATTTGGGCCGAAATGAAAGCATCATCGCTTCTCGCCTTTCATTTTGGCTTAAATACCTTTGCGCGGAGCGCATAGAACGATGATCCGTGCCGTGCTTGACGCCTGTGTTTTATACCCCCCCGTGCTGCGCGGGCTGCTATTGGGGGCCGATTGCGCGGGGCTGTTTCAGGCCCAATGGTCTGACCGCATTCTCGAAGAATGGCTGCGCGCCACGCGCAAACTGGGCGCGCAGGCCGAGGCAGAGGCGCGCCTTGACGCAGCGCTGATCGCCCGCGCCCACCCGCGCGCGCACCTGCCGGCTGCCTCTCATATCGAAGCGCGTCTGGTATTGCCCGACGAGAACGACCGCCATGTTTTGGCCGTGGCGATTGCTGGCAGCGCGGATGCCATTATCACCCTCAACGCTGCCGATTTCCCGCGCGGCGTTTTGGCGACAGAGGGTTTGGCGCGGCGCGACCCGGATGGGTTTTTGTGGGAATTGCACAGCCATAACCCACAAGCGATGGGCGAGGTCGTGGCGCGCGTGCATGCCAAGGCTTGCGATTTGGCAGGTGCAGATGTTTCGTTAAAATCCTTGCTTAAACGCGCGGGGTGCCCGCGGTTGGCCAAGGCGGTTTTGGCCTAGGCCTGCGTTACGCCCCAGCGCGCCTCGGCCGCCTTGATTGCGGCGATGCGCGTTTGTGTTTTGGGGTGGCTTGCCATCCATTCGGGCGGGCGCGCGCCGCCGCCCGTCAGCGCGTCCAGCCGCTGAAACAGGCTGATTTGCGGGCCCGTGCCATAGCCCGATTTTACCATCAAGGCGGCGGCGAATTCGTCGGCCTCAAACTCGTCACGCTGCGACAGGCGGGCCATCAAGGCAGTTGACAGCGCGCGCGCGGCCCAAATGCCGATTATCGGCAAAAACCGCCCCAAAACCGCTGATAGCATGACAAAAGCCGCATTTTGCCCTGTGAAATCAATCATCCGCCGCCGCATATGGCCTAGCGCGACGTGGCCCAGCTCATGTGCAACAACCGCTGCCAGTTCGGGCGCGGTCACGCGGCCTGCGCGAAAGGCATCCACAAACCCCGATGTCAGATAAATCTGCCCATCGGGCGCGGCAAGACCGTTTATTGCGGGGATGTCATAGACATTTACGGTGATACGCTCTTGCCCCAAGGCTGCCGCCAGTGGGGCCAGCGCGGCGATCAGGCTTGGCTCGCGCAGCGGCTGCGAGTTTGCGGCCAACATGGATTTGGTGCGCCAGACCGAAAACTGCAGCATCAGCAGCGCATAGACCACGGGCAACAGAAGGGGGATCAGCTTTAACATAGATTGGATATGGGGCGCCGCGGTGATTTTGCCAGTATCGAGAGTGTCCGATCTTCTGTGTAACTGGGATTTGGTCCATGCTTATTGAAATAGGCAAGGACGATGACGATGACAATTTCCAAGGAAGTGCTGGACGAGTTGCTGAAGGACTGCAAGCGGCCTGACGATTTGCTTGGTATGAGGAGGGTCAGAAAATGATCCGGGGGATCATTTTCCCGACGAATGTCTGGGCTGATAAAGGAGCTTCGGATCAAGCTGATGGAGCGGATGCTTGGCGCGGAGTTGACCGCGCATTTGGGCTGTGCGGCGGGCCAGGGGGCGCCACCTGATCAAGGCAATCGCCGGAACGGTTCATCTGCCAAAGTGCTCAAGGGGCGGATGGCGAAATCCGATTTCCGTGCCGCGCGACCGGGACGGGATTGAGCCCGAGTTGGTGAAAAAGGGCCAGACGCGGACCTGGGGATGGATGACAAGATGGTTGGGCTTTATGCCGCCGGTCTGACGGTGCGAGACCTCCGCGCTCACCTTGAGGATGTCTATGGATTGCAGGTTTCGGCCGATCTGATCAGCCGCGTCACAGATGCGGTTCTGGACGAGGTTCGCGAGTGGCAAAGCCGTGCGCTGGAGCGAATGTATCCCATCGTGATCTTCGACGCGCTGCGGGTCAAAATTCGCGACGCCCCCTCTCGGGATCTTGCTGCGCAAGACCCTGCCGGGCAATGGACAGCCGAATGGTCAAAAACAAGGCTGTTTACGTGGCTTTGGGTGTCACACGAGACGGGCTGCGCGAGGTTCTGGGCCTTTGGATTGCCGATAATGAGGGCGCAAAATTCTGGCTGTCGGTGATGAACGAGCTGAAAAACAGGGGGGTGCAAGATCTACTGATCGCGGTCGTTGACGGGCTGAAGGGATTCCCCGAAGCCATCACCGCCGCCTTCCCCGAGGCCACTGTGCAGACCTGTCCTCGCCATGGTCTCTCGGACCGATGGCGTTCCCATGGCTCGATGCATCTGGTGCGCCATTCGCTAAACTTCTGCGCATGGAAGGATCGCAAGGCCATTCGTCGGGAAAACAGTCCCCCGGACTGTTTTCTGACCCTCCTCATACTGCCGACCTGCGCCGAATTTACAGCGCACCAACCGCTGAGCAGGCAGCCGTCGAATTGGGTTCTTTTGAGGGAGTTGGAGGGATCAGAAAACGATCCGGGGGATCGTTTTCCCTGACAACGGCTGGGAAATCGCCGCAATTGCCCCAGCCTGGCGGCGGGCGGGCAGAAGTGATCCGTTTTTGCCTGATCCGTCTATCCGCAAGATCATCTATACGACCAATGCAATCGAAAGTTTGAACAGGGTCATTCGCAAATCCATCAAAACGCGCGGGTCGTTCCCGACCGAAGAGGCCGCGACCAAGCTGATCTATCTGGCAATCCGCAACTTCGAGAAAGGCGGCAGAAATGTCAGAGAATGGTTTGCAGCCCGCAACCAATTCGCTATCATGTTCGAAGATCGCTTCAACGCGTGACCGTATCTGAAACCCGCATGGGCCAAACCAGATACCACAAAGTTCGCGACACTCCCCCAAGGGATTGGCTGAGGGTATCGCGAGATATGGGTAAAACTGGGTGACGCTTGATCAGGCGACAGCTTTCATTCGGCAGATCCCGATGCGGAACTCAACCCTTTGGCTGATCTTGGGTATCACAGCAATCGCCCCCCCTCCAATAGCGCAAACCTATCCGTCATACCCGACACATAATCGGCCACCACGCGGGCCAGCGCCACCTCGCCGTCCGCCTGCGCGATGTCAATTTGCCACTCGGTGGGCAGCAGGTCGGGCCGCGCCATGAACAGCGGGAACAGCCCGTTCACAACTTCGGTCACTCTTGCCCGTTCCTTCATCACCGATGGAGCGCGGTACATGCGGTGGAACAGGAAACTGCGCACCGATTTCAGGTCTTGAAACAGCGGTTTGGAAAAGCGGATGACCGTGGTGCCCATCGCGCGGATATCACCCGCCGACTGCGGGCGCGCGGCGGTGAGGCGGTTTTGCGCCACGGCGATCACATCTTCGACCATTTGCCCAAACACCCGCCGCAGCGCCTCGTGACGGCGGCGCATTTTGTCCAAAGATGGATACAGACGATCAACTGCCTCGAATGCGGGGCCAGTGACGGGCAGTTCCATCAGATCGGCCTCGTCAAACAGGCCAGAGCGCAGACCATCGTGCAGATCGTGGTGGGAATAGGCGATGTCATCGGAAATGGCGGCCACCTGCGCCTCGGCACTGGCAAAAGTGTGCAGTTCCAAATCCCACAGCGCGTTCACTTCCTCCAGCGCATAGGGCAATGGCCCCGCATGTTTGTCATCTGCATTGGGGCCAGTGACGGGGCCGTTGTGCTTGGCAATGCCCTCCAGCGTCTCCCATGTCAGGTTCAGCCCGTCGAAACCCGCGTAGTGCCGCTCCAGACGTGTCACAATCCGCAGCGCCTGCGCGTTGTGATCAAACCCGCCATAGGGGGCCATCAGCGCGCCCAGCGCATCCTCGCCCGTATGGCCGAACGGCGTGTGGCCCAGATCATGCGCCAGCGCAATCGCCTCGGCCAAGTCGGTATTCAGCCCCAGCACCCCCGCCAAAGTGCGCGCCACTTGCGCCACCTCGATCGAATGGGTCAGCCGCGTGCGGTAATAATCGCCCTCATGTTCGACGAAAACTTGCGTCTTATGCTTTAGGCGGCGAAAGGCCGAGGAATGGATGATACGATCCCGATCCCGCTGAAACTCGCTGCGGAAACTGGGCAGGCTTTCAGGATACAGCCGCCCGCGTGAGGCCGCGTTTTGGCAGGCATAGGGGGCAAGCTGCTGGGTCATCGTATTGCCTTCTTGTTGCAAGGGCCTGTTCCCCCTATATTGGATTAACGCCCCCGATAGGAGAGCAAAATGAACCTACCCCCCCAAGTCACCCCCCGCGCCTTTGCACGTCTGGCTGAAATTGCCGCCATGACGGGAGAGGTGAAGCCCTTGCGCGTGGCAGTCGAAGGGGGGGGATGTTCGGGCTTTCAGTATGAGATCAAACTGGACGATGCCACCCCCAGCGATCTGGTGCTGCAAGGCGCGGGCGACTTGGCTGCGCAAAAAGTGCTGATCGACGAGGTCTCGCTGCCCCTGCTGGCGGGCGCGGTGATTGATTTCACCGAAGAGCTGATCGGCGCGCGGTTTGTGGTGCAAAACCCCAATGCGACGGCGAGTTGTGGCTGCGGGGTTAGCTTTTCGATGTAGGCGTGTCTTGCGCCGCCAGTTCCGCACGGGCGATGGCTAGGCTTTGGGTGACCAGTTTGGTGTTGGGATGATCCACCCCCAGCGCCGCCGTTAAAATCGCCGCCGCCTGTTCAAACAGCGGCACAGCCTGCGCCAGCCGCCCCGTCGCCCGCAGCAGACTTGCAAGGTTGTTCAGGCGTGTGGCATAATCAGGGTGATCTTCGCCCAGCGCTTTGCGGTCAATCTCCATCGCCTGCCGAATACAGCCGGGTTCGGCCTGTACTCATATTGGCCCGTCCCAGCAACAGCCCTGCTAGATTGTTTAGGGTTGGCATAAGGGGTGTCTCGGCGGTGGTGTGCGGCATTCTCTGCGGGGCGGATCATACCGCCCCATCGCCCATGCAGCAGCCCTGCAAGGTTGTTCAGTCGGGTGGCATAATCAGGGTGATCTTCGCCCAGTGTTTTGCGGCCAATCTCCATCGCCTGCCGATACAGCGGTTCGGCCTGATCATACCGCCCCGTTTCGCTCCAGCAGCCCTGCTAGGTTGTTCAGGTCTATGGCATAATCAGGGTGATCTTCGCCCAGCGCTTTGCGGCGTATCTCCATCGCCTGCCGATACAGCGGTTCGGCCTGATCATACCGCCCCGTCCTGCAGCAGCCCTGCAAGGTTGTTCAGGCTGGTGGCATAATCAGGGTGATCTTCGCCCAGTGTTTTGCGGTCAATCTCCATCGCCTGCCGATACAGCGGTTCGGCCTTGATCATACCGCCCCGTTGCCCGCAGCAGCCCTGCAAGGTTGTTCAGGCTGCTGGCATAATCAGGGTGATCTTCGCCCAGTGTTTTGCGGCGTATCTCCATCGCCTGCCGACACAGCGGTTCGGCCTGATCATATTGGCCCGCTGCGCGCAGGCTTTCGGCCAAATTGTTCATCGCAGTGGCGGTTTTGGGGTGGTCTGGCCCAAATTCGGCCTTGGCCAGCGCGACGAGTTGTGTGTGCGCCGCAATCGCCTGCCCATGCCGCCCAGCGCGCCACAGAAACATGCCCGCCTTTGCCAGCGTGTCAATGCTGGGGTTCAACCGCGCGGCCCGTTCAAAATGATCCGCCGCATCGCCCCAGCGCACTTGTTCCTCGGCGATCAGGCCCAGCGCGTATTCTGCATCGGCATTGACGCTGACATCGGGGGCCGTGCGGGCGGCTATTTGCGCAAAGAGTTCGCGCGCCTTGTCAAACTCGCCCGCCTTCATTGCCGCATCAGCCTCTGCCCGCGCATCGCCGCCAATTTCATTGCCGCGCTTGGCGAGCTTTTCTTCTAATTGGACGATGAGCGCATGCTGCTGTGCAAGTGCTTCTTCGGGATTGGCAAGGCGGCGGTTCTTATCGTCGATTTGATTGAGCAAATCTTGAATTTGCGCCCCGTGCGCATTTGCTAGCTCGGCCATTGGCAGCTCTCCTTCTCGCGTGTTAAGCGATGCTGTATACTCCTGCAAGCTCGCATCATCAAATGCCCATGGCGGCAAAGGAATTGGTTTTGCGCATAAGTGGATCGGGGTTAATGTGATTATGCCCGCATCAAGTTTTTTCCTGCGATTCTGAGCTACACGCTAAAGTGCAAATTGAACAAAAAGCAAAATTCGATTATGGCCGAAACTCGCGCGCTTAGAGCCTTGCTCGTTACCCCATTTGCACCGCCAGTTGGGTGCGCAGCCAGCGATCATGGCAAAAGACTGCTAGTTCAAACGTCAATGGCTGCACAGTGATCTCCCTATATTCCCCCCCACCATACCCCAGAATTCCCCCTTGCCCACCCCCTTCCCATCTCGCCCCTGCGCCCTACCTGTCGCCCCCAAACAGAAAGGCCCAAGCCCATGACAACTGTCCTTCTCCTCGGCTCTGGCCCTGCGGCCATTGGGGCCCGCAGCTGGCGGCGGGATGGGTTTGACACCATTGTGGCGATCAACAACGCCCATGCGATCCGCCCCGATTGGGATGCGCTGGTCTATCCCTATGACTTTCCGCGCGAGAATATCCCCGCCCCCCGCGCGGGGCAAAGCCTGATCGACGAGACGCATTTCGTGCCCGCGCAAAACCGCTTTGGCGGGTTTATCTACGCGGGGGCCACAATGGCATTTACCGCCGCCTATTGGGCGCTGGACGCCCTAAAGCCCCGCGTTTTGGCCTTTTATGGCTGCGATATGGTCTACCCCGCCACTGGCCCCACGCATTTCTACGGCACGGGCGCGCCTGATCCTTTGCGCGCGGATATTTCCCTGCGCTCGCTTGAGGCGAAATCGGCGCGGTTGATGGTGTTGGCGGCTATGCAGGGCTGCGCGGCGGTGAACCTGTCGCGCGCGCCCTCGCGCCTGATTTTCCCGCGCGCGCACCGCTGCGATTTTGCGCGCCTGCAGCCAGCTCGCTTTGATGCTGGGCTGGCGCAGATGGCACTGCAGCGTGAGGCAGCTTTGGATTATAAAACCCCGTCAGGGCATTTTGCACAAATGGGGTATGATCTGGACGCGCTGGATGCGATTGACACGCTTTGGACGGCGGCGGCGCTTGATCGCGCGCAAGTGGCAGCATAAGCTGGCCGCATCGCAGCAAAAAGTTCGCCCTATGAAAATAGCCACTTTCAACATCAACGGCATCAAGGCACGGCTGGAGCGGCTGACCGAATACCTGCAAGGCGCGGGCGCGGATGTGGATGTGATCTGCCTGCAAGAGATCAAATCGCTGGATGAGAATTTCCCGCGCGCGCATTTCGAAGCCATGGGCTACTGTGTCGAAACCCATGGGCAAAAGTCGTTCAACGGCGTGGCGATCTTGTCGAAATTGCCGCTGACAGATGTGCGGCGCGGGCTGGATGGCGACGGCGCCGATGAGCAGGCCCGCTGGATCGAGGCCGTGGCGGGCGGGGTGCGCATTTGCGGGCTGTATCTGCCCAATGGCAACCCTGTCGAGTTTGATGGCGAGACCCCCATCGAGACAGGCAAATATGGCTATAAACTGACTTGGATGGCACGGATGCAGGCCCGCGTGGCCGAAGTTTTGGCCGCCGAAGAACCCGCCGTATTTTGCGGCGACTACAACATAATCCCGCAAGGATTGGATGCGGCCAAACCCGAGGCATGGGCGCAAGATGCCCTTGCACTGCCCGCCAGCCGTGCCGCCTATCGCCGCATTATAAATCTTGGGTTGACCGAAGCCTTACGCACCCTGAATCCCGCTGCTGGCCTTTATTCCTATTGGGATTTTCAGGCCGGCGCGTGGGAAAGAAATAACGGCATCCGCATCGACCACCATCTTTTATCCCCGCAGGCCGCCGATTTGCTGACGGGCGCAGGTGTGGACAAGGCCGAACGCGGGCGCGAGCGCCCGTCCGATCACGTGCCCGTGTGGATAACTTTGGCGGCCTAAAGCTGTGGTATCGGCTATATCAGGGGCTTTGCCCCTCTGGGCTGCGCCCATTCACCCCGGAAGTGTGTTGTTCATGGAGGGAGGGATGTGTTGTTCTTCACCATTACTGTGAGAAGGATGGAGAAGAGGCGGGGGGAGGGGGGATGGTGGGAGTTGGTTGGAATTGGCATTGACTATAATGGGGGGAGAAGGAGGGAGAGGAGGGGGGGGGCGGGGAGGGAAAGGAAAGGAGGGGGAGGGGCCGGCGCCGAGGCGCCGGGGGTCGCGGGCCGGAGCGGGGAGGCGATGGGCGCAGGGGCGCGGAGCCGCCGGTGCAGTCGATGGATTCCGACAAACTCAGGCAAATCGGTGAAGGCGGGGTGGCGCGTGGGGGCAATGAGGGGGCTAAGAAGGGGTGAAACGGAGCGGGCCAAAGGGCGGGCGTGGATAAGGGAGGGGCGAGATCGGGAGGAGAGTGATGACCCATGGGGAGAGCCAGGAGCCGGCGGTGGGGCCCCCGCGTGGGCGCGGCGGCGTGCCGGGCGCGCAGGCCGCGCGGGGTGGATCAGCACGAGCGGGCGGCGGCGCACCAAAAGGGCGGGGGGCACATGAAACTGCAGGATCGAGCAGATCGACAGGCTGGGCGCGGAGACAGACAGGCAAGACGGGGCATAGACAGGGGGAACAGCGGGGCCGGCGGGCCGGCTGGGCGGAGGCCCCGGGGCAAGGGGGGAGCCCGCGCGGGGGTAACCCGCAGGGGCAGCCGGCGGCCAAGGCATGGAGAAGCGGGCGCAGCGCCAGACGCGCGACAGGCAGGCCTGGCGCGGATAGGAGGATATGGGGAAGGCCGCGGTCGCACCGGAGGACGAGGGCGAAAAAGGCCAATACGCCGAAAAACACAAAACCCCCCAAACCCTCGGGAGCGCACGGGCAACCAAACGGAGAAGGAGGGGGAAGGATGGGGGGGGACGCGAGGCGAGGTAACGGGCTCCAACCACCCCCGCCACCTGGATATTTTTGAAGAAAAGAAGCGCAAATTTTATTAAAAACATCTTCCGTGCTCGAAAAGTATCCTGGGGTGAGCGCGCCCGCGCGCGAGGGGCAAAGCCCCTAATTTACGATTTTCGCAGCATCGTATTCGTACAGCCAATCAAACCGCCGCACCATCAGATCAGGGGCAAAGGACGATAGGGCGCGTAGGCCCGTATGGGCAAGGACGCGGCTTAGGCCTGAAAGGTGGTAGTTTTTTGCATTGGCATTGGCCGCGCGCAAGATGCGGGCCACGCGCGGGGCACGCAGGTTTTGGTATCGCGATAGGGCCTCTGCTGGGGGTAGGCTATCCAAAAGATTGGCCAAAATTGCCCCATCTTCCAGCCCCATGCTGGCCCCTTGTGCCAAAAAGGGCAGCGTGGGGTGTGCGGCGTCCCCCAGCAGAAATACTGCCCCCTGCGGCAGGATGCGGCCCCATTTTTCTGCCATCTGATGGCGAAACAGGCCCCATAGGCCCGCATCTTGCGCCGCCTCAATCCAGCCGCGCACTTGGGGGGCGAAATCGGCAAAGGCGGCGGCAAAATGGGCGTGATCGGCGCGCTGCGACCAGCTTTCGCGCACCCAAGCGCTGCGCTCTTGCACGGCGACGATATTGCGCAAAGCCCCCCCGCGCAAAGGATAACTGACCACATGCCGCCCCGCACCCATGTGAACTTGCACGATATTGGGGCCGCCGTCGCCTGCAATCGTGGCGCGCCACGCCACCTGGCCCGTAAAAAACGGCGCATGGATGCCACAAACGGCGCGGCGCAGCACTGAATGCAGCCCATCAGCGCCAATCACCAGCGCGCCGCCGACACTCTGCCCAGCAGCAAGCTGCAACTGCGGCGCATCACCGTCCAAATCGACGCTTGCAATTTTAACACCGAGGTTGACCGTGACACCCGCAGCCAAGGCCCTTTGGTGCAGCATCTCGATCAAATCGGCGCGGTGGACGAAGTAATAGTCCTGATCTTGCGCGCGGCGGGTCAAATCCATGGTCGCCACCCGCGCCCCCGTTTGCCCGTTCAAAAGTTGAACCGCCTGCGCGCGCAGACCGATCCGCGTAAGATCCTCGCCCAGCCCCATCGCGCGCAGCACTTTTGCGCCATTGGGTGCGATTTGCAGCCCCGCGCCCACTTCGCGAATTTCCTCGGCCTGTTCCACAAGCTGCACATCTGCGCCGCGCAGCGCCAGCGCCCGCGCCATCGCCAGCCCAGCAATACCCGCCCCCACAACAACAACCGTTTGTCCCGCCAGCCGCCCCATATTGCCCCCAAATGCAAACGCCGAAATCCAGCGGATTTCGGCGTTGTTTAGTTCAATTTCGTCCCCCGCAACATGCGACAGATCAATCGTCGCGATGAACCTTTTCGCGGCGCTCGTGCTTTTCTTGGGCCTCTAGCGTCATCGTCGCAATCGGACGCGCATCCAGACGTTTCAACGAGATCGGCTCGCCCGTCATTTCGCAATATCCAAACTCTCCAGCCTCTATGCGGCGTAGCGCCGCGTCGATTTTGCTGACCAATTTGCGTTGACGATCGCGCGTGCGCAGTTCCAGCGCGCGGTCAGTTTCTTCCGAGGCGCGGTCGGCCATATCGGGCACATTGCGCCCGCTGTCTTGCAAATTGTCGATGGTATCGGCCGATTGGCCCAATAATTCTTGCTTCCACACGATCAGCTTGCGGCGGAAATATTCCAGCTGTTGATCGTTCATGAATGGCTCGTCCTCGGCTGGACGATAGTCTTCGGGCAAGAACACTTCGGCTTTCATTTTTGTCTGCTCCCCAGCCAGGGGGCGCATCACGCGTACGGTATCCATGTCAGTCACCCCACTTTGGCGCAGCGTCTACCCCAAGGGCGGGGCAATGTCACTAGCGGTTGTATCAAACTTTGCAGGAAAATCGCACCAATGGTGGCCCGTGCGCAACGAGGTGGGAAAGGTGCTGGAATGGATATGAAATTGCGATCAACCGCAGGTAACATCCTGCCAGAAAATCTGGAAATAGCGGTGAATGCGGCGATCACCTTGCAGCGCCCTGCTGGTCAAGAGCGAACCTCGCGCGGGAAAAATCAAACTTGCGCGGCAGGTTGCTGCGGGCTTGGGGCTGGAGTTGATCGAATGGGTCAAATCCACGACCAAAGCGGCGCAAGGATTAAAGGGCCACGGCGCAGCGGCGCGCGGCTTAGACCGAATCAACGTCTCGCTGCTTAAGTGGCTGGCGTTTTTGTCGCGCGGGATGAGGGGCGGTCACGCCAATTAAGGCAGCGAATCCCCCCAACCAATTGTTGACCATTTTCGCCGAATCAGCCGCATTTGCCATAGTTTGGCCACGATCTCGACACAATGCGATCACGCATAGTGCATTTTTTGAAATAATTTGAAATATTACGTGAAAACCTGTGGATAAATCTGGTGATTCCCCAGCCCGACCCCGCCATGGCTAGATTCAACACGATTCCCAAAAAATCCAAAGATTGACACAGACAGGCCCATTTCCTGACACTGCTATCGTGTTGTTTGATCCCACAGCATGTCTGAAGCGCGATGCGATGCGTTTGGATGCTTTTGTAAAGGCTGCGCCGTTGGCAACGCCATTTTGTCAGACCTGCGTTCTGCCGCAGAGCTGACGTTCAAAAGCCGCCAAACTTGCCCCAAAAGGGGCGGCGTCCGACGCGATTTGGCCATGCAGATAGGGGGCAAACCACGGTGGGACGTGATGCTTGCCTTCGTGCTTTGGGCTTGTGGTGACCTCGACTGCTCGGGGAAGCGACAAGTTTTGTAGTGCGGTATGCGCGGGCCATGCGGTTCAGCACCACGCATTGCGGCGGGTATGGGGATACCTGCCGCGATGTGGCTGATCCGAATGTTACCAGTGCCCTACCGTGTGTTCAAATAGGAAGGCCCCACCTTCCGCACTATGGAAAAGAGCTGCCAAGCCATGCGTGTATTGCCCGTGTTAGCCTTATGTTTAATCTCTGCTTGTATGCCAAACACTGGCGCACAAGTGACGAGAAGTTTTGCCAGTGAAAAAGAAAGCGGGGGGGCCGTTGCCCTACCGCACAGCTTTGGCAGCTCTCCCGCACCCAGCGCGGTGCGATCCAACGCAGAACTGCTGCGCACCTTTTTGGATTTGGAATTCAAAATGGAAAGTGGCCGCGCCCTGCCAGTCTTTACCCGTTTCGAAGGGCCAATTACTGTGCGGATGATTGGCGATGTGCCACCCTCGGCCCGTGCTGATTTAGCCCGCCTGATCGCCCGCTTTCGCGCCGAGGCTGGGATTGACATTTCAGAGGCAGCACCAAGTCAGCCTGCCTCTATCAACATCGATTTCCAGCCGCGCGCCGCTATGTCAAAGGTTGTACCGATGGCCGCCTGTTTTGTTGTGCCGCGCCTGTCGTCGTTCGACGAATACAAGGCAAACCGCAATAGCCCTGCGGTGAACTGGACAACGATGACCTCGCGCGAGCAAGTGGCCGTGTTCGTTCCTTCCGACACATCGGCCCAAGAGGTGCGCGATTGCCTACACGAAGAAGTGGCTCAGGCCATGGGCCCGCTGAACGATTTGTATCATCTGCCCGATTCTGTGTTTAATGATGACAATTTCAACACCGTTTTGACCAGTTTCGACATGATGGTGCTGCGTATGCACTACGCGCCAGAGCTGAAGTCTGGGATGAACGAGTCCGCGGTGGCGGCACGTCTTCCTGCGATTTTGGCGCGGATCAATCCGCGCGGCCAAGGCTTGACGGGACGCGCCGCCAACATTGCCCCCCGCTCTTGGGTGGCGGCGGTCGAGCAATCGTTTGGCGTCGGCGGAACCCCCGGTAGCCGTGTTCAGGCGGCAGAGCAGATGCTGAATATCGCGATGGCCCAAGGCTGGCGCGACAGCCGCCTTGGCTTTAGCTATTATGCCAAAGGGCGCGCTTTGTCTGCGACCAACCCTGCGCAGGCGGTCGCCTCTTTTGCCGAAGCCGCCCGCATCTACCGCGCAACGCCAGGCGCATCGGTGCAGGCGGCGCATGTTGACATGCAACTGGCCGCGATTGCGCTGGCAACGGGCCAAGCGGGCCAAGCGATCCAATTCGCAGACCGCGCTATTCCCGTAGTCCAGCGCGCCGAAAACGCCTCGCTGCTTGCAACCTTGATGCTGATCAAGGCCGAAGCCTTGGAAAACACGGGTCAAAGCGCCGCAGCAAAGGCGCTGCGTCTCGACTCTCTTGGATGGGCGCGTTATGGGTTTGGTTCGGACGGTCAAATGCGCGCGCGGCAATCTGAAATTGCCAATTTGGGCGCGCGTGGCCGCAAAGGCTAGGGCGGGCGCGGTAAAATCTGCCCCCCGCAATATTGGGGGCAGATTGTGCTGGTGATTTCAGGAACGGTTTTGGGTGCTATTTTAGGCCCGCTCAAGGCCCGCGGTTTGGGCGGCAAGCGGATTGATGTTTTGCACTATGCCTTTGCCTATGCGCTGATTGGCGCGCTGCTCGGCCTGTTTGCCACCATCATCGTTCATCGTATGGCCGCCTGAAAACGGCCCATATCCGCGCCCTTTATAACCGTGCTGCGTGCGGGTGGGATACAGGTTTCCCTGTCGCAATATCAAACGCTGCCGCGCGCGGTTCAGGCGGGGCTGTCCACCCATGATATGGACAGGCCCTAAACCCTCGCCCGCGTGGTGGACGATTATGTATCGGGCATGACGGACAGGTTTGTGCTGCTGACGCGGGGACAAACGTGGTGCGTGTAAACACGCACCCTACGCCATTTACAACACCGCCCGTAAAGCCGATCACACACCCGATCTGCTCACATTAAACCCCACCCATCCGATCCCCCACCACCCGCGCTAAATCACGCGCGGTGTGGAAGATGGCAACAATCGTCACCACATCTGCCCCCACCTGATACACAATCACATAGGGCAGGCCCGCCACCGACAATTCGCGCGTGCCAGTATGGCGGCCCGTTCGGCCAAGGTTTGGAAATTGCGGCAGGGTTTCAGCCGACTTAACGATACTGCTAAAGACCCGCTGCGCCGCATCTGGGTTATCTGCCGCGATATAGTCGATGATCGCGGCCAAATCCCGCGCGGCGGGGGCTGCGATGACCAGTGATATCAACGCGCCCAGCCATGGCGGGCAGCGATGGTGTCAAACACCGTATCGGCAGGCATAACATCGCCCGCCTCTGCCGCAGCGATGCCACCCGAAATCGCCTGCATCTGCCACGCATTGGCCTGCAAATACTGCTCAATCGCCTGATTGACTATGTAGTTGCGCGAGCGATCCATCGCGCGGGCCAGCGCGTCAATCTCGCCCACCTTGGCGGTGCGGATGGTGATCGGCTCTGAAGTGGCAGCGGGTGGCGCAAGGGCGGTCATTGCATCTGCTCCGTTGTAATCACATGTAATCATAACACACAGCAATGCCCAAGTCACCCCGCACTTGACCCCCCTACTTCTCTGGCAACAGTCCCTTCGGACTAAACCGCAGCACGAGCAGCAGCACCGCGCCCAGCGTGATCAGCCGCAAATGCGGGGCGGCGTCGATGAGGTGCTGTTTCAGCCAGCCATCTGGCAAAGGCATCGTCAGATAGCCCATCGCCACGGGCCCCGCGTTTTCCACGATCAGCCACAGCCAGCCCAGCAGCAGCCCGCCCAGCACCGCGCCCCAGTTGTTACCCGACCCGCCGACAATCACCATCACCCAAATCAGGAAGGTAAACCGCAGGGGGGTATAGTTCGACGGGGTCAGCTGCCCCTCCATCGAGGTGAGCATCGCGCCCGCCAGCCCCACCACCGCGCTGCCAATGATGAACACCTGCAAATGGCGCGATTTGATGTTTTTGCCCATCGCGGCGGAGGAGACTTCGTTATCGCGGATCGCCCGCATCATCCGTCCCCAAGGGCTGTTCAGCGCACGCTCGGAAAAGAAAATCAGCGCCAGCAGCACTGCGCCGAACACCGCCACATATAGCAGCTTGACCAAAATGGTTGATGCCTCGACCGAGGAAAAGCCCCAGCTCGCCGCACGTTCGACAAAGGCGGGATCGGCTTGCAAATCCACCTCATAGGGCACGGGCCAAGGGCGGGGCAGGGCGATGATGTTTTTCACGCCGCGCGCCAGCCAGTCCTCGTTTTTCATCACCGCCAAAATAATCTCGGCAATGCCCAAGGTGGCAATCGCCAGATAGTCGCTGCGCAGGCCCAGCGCCACTTTGCCAATCGCCCAAGCAGCCGCTGCGGCAAACAGCGCGCCCACGGGCCAAGATAGGATCGAGGGCAGGCCAAGCCCGCCAATATTGCCCGCGGTGGCGGGGTTGAACGCCTCAACCGCAGTCACGGCGGGGTCAAGTATCGCGCGGTAGGCGAAAAAACCAACAGCCAGCAGCGCGGTCAGCGCCAGTTTGCGCGCGCCGCCTGCGGCCATGTGGTTCCAAACATAAACCGCCGCCGCAATGACGCCTGCGCCAAAAACCAAGCCCGCCATAATGCGCGGCCCGCCTGCGGCCCAACCTTCGGGGACGGGCGTGGCCGATACTAGCACCACCGCCAAGCCCCCCAGCGCGACTGACCCCATGATCCCCGTGGAAAACAGCCCCGCATAGCCCCATTGCATATTCACGCCCAAGGCCATGATGGCCGAAAGAACGCCGATGATCAGGATTTGCAAGCTTAGGTTCCAGCTTTGCAAAAAGCCCGTCAAAATGAACAACAGCGCGACGCCTGCGAACATCAAAAGGTTACGGCTCATCCTACTTCCCCTTGAATATGCCCGTAGGCATGACCAGCAAAACCAAAATCAAAATCGTGAACGACACCGCGAATTTGTAATCAGTGGACAAAAGTTGCAGCAGCCCTTCGGGGGCCATGTCGGCCGATACCAGATAGGTTGCGATCTTTTTCCACGCATAGGTGACAAACACCTCGGAAAACGCGATGATAAAGCCGCCCGCAATCGCGCCCAATGGGCTGCCAAGGCCGCCCACCACCGCCGCCGCCGCCATGGGCAGCAGCAGCTGGAAATAGATGAAGGGGCGGTAGGATTTATCTAGGCCATACAAAGTGCCCGCAATCACCGCCAGCGCCGTGGCGATGATCCACGTGATCGCGACCACCCGCTCGGGGTTGATGCCCGACAGCAGGGCCAAATCTTCGTTATCCGAATAGGCGCGCATGGATTTGCCCGTGCGCGTGCGCTGCAAGAACCAAAACAGCGCCGCCACGCATAGTGCGGCCACGATCACGGTAATGACAGTCGTTTGCTTTAGCGCAAGCCCCTCGGCCAGCCCAGACCATGCCTTGAAATCATTTGGGGCCAGCAGCATCCGCGCCCCATCAGCAAAGTTCTGCTCGGCAGGGCCGATGATCATCCTCGTCAGGCCATTCATCACAAACATGATGCCCGTCGAGACGATCACCAAAATGATCGGCGCGGCCTTTTGGCGGCGGTAGAAACGATACACCGCGCGGTCGGTGGCCAGCACAAAGGCGGCGGTGATGGCAATGCCAAAGGGCAGGGCGATCAGCGCGGTGGGCAGCGCGCCCCCCGTGATCCCCACCGATTGCAGCAGCCATGTGATCAAAATCACCCACATCGTGCCAAAGGCCATGGTATCGCCATGGGCAAAGTTGGAAAACCGCAGCACCGCGTAAACCAGCGTCAGCGCCAGCGCGCCCAGCGCAAGCTGGCTGCCATAGGCCAGACCAGGGATGAAGACAAAGTTCAAAAAGGCCACAAAGGCGTTCAAAATATCCATGCCTTAGCCCCCCAAGAACGAACGGCGCACATCAGGATTGGCCAGCAGCGCCGCCCCCGTGTCTGTAAATCGGTTCGCGCCCTGCACCAGAACATAGCCCTTATCGGCGATGTCCAAGGCTTGGCGCGCGTTTTGTTCCACCATCAAAATCGAAATCCCTGTGCGGGCGATTTCGATGATGCGGTCAAAAAGTTCGTCCATCACAATGGGGGAAACCCCCGCCGTCGGCTCGTCCAGCATCAAGACTTTGGGCTGGGTCATCAGCGCGCGGCCCACGGCCACCTGTTGGCGCTGCCCGCCTGATAATTCGCCCGCCGCTTGGTGGCGCTTGCGCTTTAGGATGGGAAACAGATCATAGACCTGCGCCATGGTATCGGCGATCTCATCGGTGCGAATGAACGCGCCCATTTCAAGGTTTTCCTCGACCGTCATGGTGGTGAAGATGTTGCTGGTTTGCGGCACAAAGCCCATGCCTTTGCGCACCCGCGCCTGCGGGGAAAGTTTGGTAATATCCTCGCCATCCAGCCGCACCGCCCCGCCGCGCAGGTTCAGCATGCCAAACACCGCCTTCATCGCGGTGGATTTGCCCGCGCCATTGGGGCCGACAATCACGGCAATCTCGCCCTTTTCCACTGCAATAGTACATCCGTGCAAAATATCGACAGCGCCGTAACCGCCTGTCATACCATCGCCAATCAAGAAAGGTTCGCTCATCCTCGCGCCCCTTTCATTTTGGCCCAAATACCTAAATACGCCGCATCACGCATGGGCGGCCTCCTTTTTGTTCTTTAGCCCTGTGCCAAGATAGGCCTCGATCACGCGCTCGTTGTTTTTGACCTCGTCCACCGTGCCTTGGGCCAAGACCTTGCCTTCGGCCATGCAGATCACGGGGTTACAAATGCGGCCAATGAAATCCATATCGTGTTCGATCACGCAGAACGTATAGCCGCGCTCTTTATTCAACCGCACAATGGCATCGCCGATCGTGTTCAGCAGCGTGCGATTCACGCCAGCGCCCACCTCGTCCAAAAAGACGATTTTGGCATCTGTCATCATGGTGCGGCCCAGTTCCAGCAGCTTTTTCTGCCCGCCCGAGATATTGCCCGCCTTCTCATCTGCAAGGTGCGAGATGGTCAGAAATTCCAGCACGTCATCGGCCTTGTCACGAATACGCGCCTCTTCCGCCGCCACAGCGCTGCGCGCAAAGCAGGCGTTCCACAGGCTTTCACCCGTCTGATTTGGCGGAACCATCATCAGGTTTTCGCGCACGGTCATGGATGAAAACTCATGCGCAATCTGAAAGGTGCGCAGCAGCCCGCGCCCGAATAATTCATGCGGCGGCAGGCCCGTGATGTCGGCCCCGTCCATCAATACTGTGCCCGAAGTGGGTGCAAGACGCCCTGCAATCACATTGAACAGCGTCGTCTTGCCCGCGCCGTTAGGGCCAATCAGCCCCGTGATCGAGCCCGTTTCAATGCGCAAGCTGGCGCCGTCAACTGCGCGAAAACCGCCGAAATGGCGATGCAGATTCTGCACTTCGATCATGTCATTCCCCGTCAAGGCGCCACTCGTAAAGAGCGGCATTTGCACAAACGGCCCGAAGCGTTAGCCTCGGGCCGCTCGATTAGGTTAAATCCAGCGATTAACGATACTGAACGGTTTCGAACTTGCCGCCCTTGACCTCGTATTCGCGGTAGCTGCCAGCGGACTCGCCGGGACCAACCAGCTCAACGCCTGTTGCGCCGACATAGTCGATGTCAGTGCCCGCTGCGATCAGATCCAGCGCCTTGGCGAGTTCGCCTGGCAGAATAACTTCGCCGGGTGCATTGGCCAGATCCATCACTTTGCCAGCCCAGTCTTTCGACTCGGTCGAGCCAGCGGCGGCCATCGCCATCGCGATCAGCGCTGCTGCGTCATAGCTTTCAGGTGCAAAGGCCGAGGTGCCGTCCATGCCAGCGGCCGTTGACATTTCCTTGAACTTAGCCGCGCCTTCGTTGTCGATGCCTGGCAAAGCGCCGAACGAGCCGTCCAGCGGCGCGCCGATAGCCGACAGCAGGCTGTCGCCATACATGCCGTCACCAAGGTAGAACTTGCTGAATGCGCCAGCGTCCAGCGACCCTTGGATCATGCCTTTGCCGCCTTGGTCAACGTAACCTGCAACCACCAGCAAATCGCCGCCAGCCGAGGCCAATGCGCCAACTTCTGCTGCGTAATCAGCCTTGCCGTCCTCATGGGGTGCGGTCAGGGTGATGGTGCCGCCCTTGGCTGCATAGGCCGCTGCAAACGCATCAGCCAGACCCTTGCCGTAGTCGTTGTTGGTGTAGGTCACGGCCACGTTCATAATGCCTTTGCCCGACAGAATATCGGCCATAATTTCGCCCTGGCGCGCATCAGATGGCGCGGTGCGGAAGAACAGGCCGTCATCTTCAGCGCTCGACAGCGCTGGCGAGGTCGCCGAAGGCGAGATCATTGCGATACCGTTTGGACGGGCCACGTTCTGCAAAATAGCGCCAGTCACGCCCGAGCAGTCAGCACCAACCATGGCTTTGATACCGTCAGCGGTGACAGCACGCTCGGCTGCCGAGGTGGCGGCAGCTGCGTCAACGCAGGTAGAGTCCGCACGCACCGACACCAGATTGCCGAGCGCGAACTTGCCCGAAGCATTCACTTCGGCCAGTGCCATTTCGGCGCTGCTCGCCATAGCGGGGGTGATCGATTCCAGCGGGCCAGTATAGCCCAGAACCACGCCGATTTTCACATCATCAGCAGCGGCAGCACCAGCCATCAGCGCAACGCTGGCCGAGGCAAGAAGTAGTTTTTTCATGTGTTAGCTCCCTGTTTGGACTTGAATCCTGTGCAGCACCCTAATGCGGGGCTTTTGAAAAGTGAAGTTGAAAAGAAAAAGGGATTGAAAACGCCCCATTCAACCCTAGTTCCCGTTGGGTGGCAGGCGAAAGACCCGCTGAATTGCGCGGTTGCGGGCAAGTTGCCCAAGCGCGCTACCTTAGGTTGTGTGGCTGCGTCGCTCTTATGGCCCAAGACTTTTACAAAGAGGTCGTCAGATCATGAAACAATCGGCTGCATTGCGTTTGGTTAGTGTCAGGTTTGGCGTGCTGGCATCGCTTCTTGTAGCGGCGTTGTCAGCTGCTGCGCGGGCTGATTCGGTGCTGCAAACCAGTGCAGGAGAGATGCAGATTACCGCAGTCGCCCGCGGGCTGGATGAGCCTTGGGCCATTGCCCATTTGCCCGATGGCCAGTTTCTGGTGACCGAGCGTGACCGTGGCCGATTGATTCTGTTTGCTGCCGATGGGGCCAAAATCGGAACGATAAAGGGGTTGCCTGAAATCTCTCATGGCGGGCAGGGCGGGCTATTGGATGTCATGATCCCGCGCGACTTTGCCGCAGATCCCGCGGTGTATCTGACCTATTCCACCCGCATGGTGGGCGGGCGCGGCACGGCGCTGGCGCGCGGGCGGCTGGATGCGGCTGCCATGCGGCTGCACGATGTGACGGTGTTATTTGCCGCCCCAAGCCGCCTGTCGGGGGCCAAGCATTTCGGCGCGCGCGTGATCGAGGCGCAAGATAGCACGCTGTATCTGGCATTGGGCGAGCGCGGCACTGGCCCTGACGGTTTGCAGGCCCAAGACCCCGCTTTGCCCGAGGGCAAGGTTATTCACCTAAACCGCGATGGCAGCCCAGCGACGACGCTGGATGGGGCGCTGGCGGGGGTCTTCACCCTTGGCCATCGCAACCCGCAGGGGCTGATCCAAACGGCGGCGGGAGAGGTGATCTTGGTCGAACATGGCCCCCAAGGCGGGGACGAGGTGAATGTTTTGGCCAAAGGCGGCAACTATGGCTGGCCCCTTGTGACCAAAGGCGAAGAATATGGCGGCGGGGTGATTGGCACGGCGCAAATGGACGGGATGATAGAGCCGCGCCATCACTGGACACCCTCAATCGCGCCGTCGGGGCTGATGGAATACACGGGCAATTTGATCCCTCAGTGGCGGGGAAATTTACTGACGGGCAGTTTGAAGTTCGACCACATCGCCCGCCTTGATCTTGCGCGCGGCTATGCCGAAGAACGCCTTTCTGCGCCCGAAACGGGCCGCGTGCGCGATGTGGCGCAGGCCCCCGATGGCAGCATATGGTTCTTATCGGTGACAGACGGCGCAGTGTATCGGCTGGCCCCTGTCGAAAAGTAGCGCTAAATCGACAGCCGCCCCGCCAGCGCGGGCATGCCCTGCGTGCCGCGTTCGCGGTAGGGGGTGGTGTTGTAATGGCTGCGGTAACATTTGGAAAAATGCGAGGGCGACGCAAAGCCGCAGGCCAGCGCCACGTTGATCACGCTCATATCCGTTTGCATCAATAGGTTGCGCGCCTTTTGCAGGCGCAGCTCCATGTAATAGCGTTTGGGGCTGCGGTTCAGATAGCGGCGGAAAAGACGCTCTAGCTGGCGGGTAGACATGCCCACTTCCTCGGCCAGATCGGCGGGGGACAGCGGGTCTTCGATATTGGCCTCCATCATCTGGATGACTTGGCTTAGCTTGGGGTGGCGCACGCCGATGCGGGTGGGGATCGACAGGCGCTGGGTGTCCTGGTCGGTGCGGATGGTGGAATAGATCATCAGATCAGCCACGTTATTGGCCATATCCTCACCATGGTCGGTGGCGATGATGCGCAGCATCAAATCAATGCTGGAAATCCCGCCCGCCGTTGACCAGCGGTTGCCATCCATCACAAAGACCGATTTGGTCAGCGCCACATCGCCAAATTCTTCGGCAAAGCCATCTTGGTTTTCCCAATGAATGGTGGCCTTTTTTCCGTCCAATAGCCCCGCTTTGGCCAGAACATGCGCGCCCGTGCACAGACCGCCAATCGCAATCCCGCGCCGCGATTCGCGCCGCAGCCACGCCAAAACGGGCTTGGTCGTGGTTTTCTGAATCTCGATCCCGCCGCAAACCAAGACGCTGTCATCGCGGTCCAACTCGTCTAGCCCCATATCCAGCCGCAAAGTCGCGCCGTTAGAGCAGGTCTTTTCCACCCCGCCTTCGCCGCACAATCGCCATTCATAGACAGGATACCCCATGACATGATTGGCAAGGCGCAAAGGTTCCACCGCGCCCGCAAAATTGATCATCGTGAAATGATCCAAAAGCAAAAAGATGAACCGCCTCGGCGCGGGCGGCGCAGTCGTGCTGGTGGCCTTGCGCTGCGCCTCTGCGCGGGCTGGGATAGACATGATGCGACCTATATTGTCGAATTTGGCGCATGCAATCAGGAATGCAGCGCCCCCGCAAGGGGCGCGCCGCGCGCATTTGAAGTATTTTCATAAGGCCACTTTTTGCCCTGACGGGTTGGGTTTTGGCCTTTTGTTTGCGCTAAATCCTGCCTATACCCGTGCGGGTTAGTTTTTAAGAAGGATTTCGGCCATGGCATCACCTTGGAGCAAAGCAGGCTGGCGGGAAAAACCTCGGGTGCAAATGCCCGATTATCCCGACCAAAGCGCGCTGCAAACGGTCGAGGCGCAGCTGGCCAAATATCCCCCCCTTGTCTTTGCAGGCGAAGCGCGGCGTCTAAAGGCGCAGCTGGCCTTGGCGGCGGAAGGCAAGGCATTTTTGTTGCAAGGCGGTGACTGCGCCGAAAGTTTCGCGGAATTTTCCGCCGATAACATCCGCGATACCTTTCGCGTGATGCTGCAAATGGCAGTGGTGCTGACATATGGCGCCAAAGTTCCCGTCATCAAAGTGGGCCGCATGGCGGGCCAATTCGCCAAGCCCCGCTCTGCCCCGACCGAGGTGATCGACGGCGTGGAATACCCGTCTTACCGCGGCGATATCATCAACGGGTTTGATGCAACGACGGCCGCGCGCCTGCCCGACCCCTCGCGCATGTTGCAGGCCTATACGCAGGCTGCGGCCAGCCTGAACCTGCTGCGCGCCTTTTCCACGGGCGGTTTTGCCGATATTCACCGCGTGCATTCTTGGACGCTGGGCTTTGCCGAACATGACAAAGCCGAGCGCTACCGCGACATTTCCAACCGCATTTCGGATGCGCTGGATTTCATGAATGCGGCGGGGGTCAATTCGCAAACCGCGCATAACCTATCGGCGGTTGATTTTTACACCAGCCACGAGGCGCTGCTTTTGGAATACGAACAGGCACTGGCGCGCGTGGACAGCCTGACGGGCAATGTGGTGGCGGGTTCGGGCCATATGCTGTGGATCGGCGATCGCACGCGCCAAGTGGACGGCGCGCATGTGGAGTTCTGCCGCGGTGTTCTAAACCCCATCGGTTTGAAATGCGGCCCAACCACAACGGCCGAAGATTTGAAACAGCTGATGGCCAAGCTGAACCCCGAAAACGAGGCTGGTCGTTTGACCCTGATCGCGCGCTTTGGCGCGGGTAAAGTGGGCGACAACCTGCCCCGCCTGATCAAAGCCGTTCAGGAAGAGGGCGCCAATGTTGTGTGGTCATGCGATCCGATGCATGGCAACACAATCAAAGCGGCCTCGGGTTACAAAACCCGCCCCTTCGAGTCTGTGCTGCGCGAAGTGCGCGAATTCTTTGCCATTCACAAGGCCGAGGGCACCCATCCTGGCGGTGTGCATTTTGAAATGACAGGGCAAGATGTGACCGAATGCACGGGCGGATTGCGCGCTGTATCGGATGAAAATCTGGCCGACCGCTATCATACCGCCTGCGATCCGCGCCTGAATGCCAGCCAATCGCTGGAACTGGCCTTCCTCGTGGCCGAAGAATTGGTCGCCCGCCGCGCAGCGGCCAAGGCTGTTGCTGTGTGATCAGGTTCAGGGGGCGCACAGCCCCCTTACACCGCCCTCTCATCGCGCGAATGCACCAGCCGCAAATGTGCGCGTGGATTGTCTTGCGGCGCCTTACCCGCCATCTCGCGCAGGCGGGTCGCCAAATTCAAGGGCTGGGCGGGGATAAAACCTGCGGCCGCATCCAGCGCTTCGCTGCGCAGACGGGTGATGCCAAAGCGGCGCGGGGTGCGCCCGATGGTTCCCGATAGGGCCAGCGCGCCTATCGCCTGATGATATTCGCCCTGCGCGCCGCGCAACGGCAGCAAGATCATCCGCGCGGACAGATGGGGGCGGCCTATCATCCGCTCTGCCTCGAGCGACAAATCCAGCGCGGTGGCAGTGGTGAACACCTCGTCCAAAACGCGGGTCAGGCTGGCGCGGCCCACGGGTTCCAGCAGCATGGTCAGGGGCATGTTGCGCGGCTCGATCCCCAAGACATCGCCCACGGCAGAGCCCGCCACGCGAAAACGGCCCATGCCGGGCGCGATACGCTCGACGATAAAGGCGTTTTCCAGCGCGCCGCCCAAACCGTTTGGGCTGACATGCTCGCGCTGCGGCAGCGCGCCGTCCTTGCGCAGCCCCTCCCAATAGCCGCGCAGAATTTGCAGGCAGGCAATAGCAGCGGGATCCGCCAATGCGTCCTGCATCGAAGCGCCGATTTTGGGGATTTCAAAAAACATGGGCGTGCCTTGGCTGAGCCGTTAGAGGGGCGGGAAGAGGTGAAAGATGTGTATAGCGAACGACGACAAGACTACACGAAAGCGTTACGATTTTGTGGAAAATCTGATGCAATGGTAAACGCGCGCCGTGCTACGGGCCTTGACCGCCGCGCTGGCCTTGGATTTAAGCAGTGCCAGTTAGGCCAAAGCCAAGGGCGCATTTCACCATGAACCATTCCCAAACCGCCCCGCGCAAAGGGTTGCTTTTGATCCTATCCTCGCCCTCGGGCGCGGGCAAATCCACCCTGTCGCGCCGCCTGATGGACTGGGACCCCAGCCTGCGCTTTTCAGTCTCGGCCACCACCCGCCCCCCCCGCGCGGGCGAGGCAGACGGGCGCGAGTATTACTTCAAATCCCGCCCAGAGTTCGAGGCGATGGTAGCTGCGGGTGAGATGCTGGAACATGCCGAAGTGTTTGGCAATCTGTATGGCAGCCCCGCTGGCCCAGTGCAGGCGGCCATGGCGGCGGGGCGCGATACGATCTTCGACATTGATTGGCAGGGAGGCCAGCAAATTCGCAGCTCTGCTCTGGGCCGCGATGTCGTGTCTGTCTTTGTGCTGCCCCCCTCGATTGCCGATCTGGAGACGCGCCTGCGCGGGCGAGGGCAAGACAGCGACGAGGTGATTGCATCGCGCATGTCCAAATCGCAAAATGAAATCAGCCATTGGGCGGAATATGATTATGTGATCGTAAACCGCGATATCGACACGGCCTTTGCAGAACTGACCACAATCGTGCAGGCTGAACGGCTAAAGCGCGACCGCCAGCCCTATCTGGCCGATTTTCGTGAAAAGTGGACTGAATAAGGAGTATGAGGCGCGATGATTTACGCATTGGACGGAATTGCCCCCGAAGTGGGGCAGGGCGCTTGGGTGGCAGAAACCGCTGTTGTGATTGGGAAAATCACGCTGCATGCGGGGGCCAACATCTGGTTTGGCGCGGCCCTGCGCGGCGATAACGAACGCATCACCGTGGGTGCTGGCAGCAATGTCCAAGAAAACTGCGTGCTTCATACCGATATTGGCTATCCTTTGGACATTGGCCCCAATTGCACCATCGGCCACAAGGCGCTGCTGCACGGCTGTACCATCGGCGAGGGATCACTGGTGGGGATGAACGCCACCGTTATGAACGGCGCCAAGGTGGGGCGCTATTGCATCATCGGCGCAGGCGCGCTGATCACCGAAGGCAAGGATATTCCCGATTATTCGCTGGTCGTCGGCGCGCCTGCCAAGGTGATCCGCAGCCTTGACCCCGCCGAGACCGAAGCGCGGCTGCTAAAATCCGCCAACGCATCATTACCAAAGCGCGGCGCAGCGCATGGTCAAGGGGCTAAAGCGCCTTTTAACCGTTTCTCTTTTGACAAATATCCAGTCGGGGTGAGCAAAGCGAGGGGCGAAAGCCCCTTTTTTCAGATGGTTCAGCCTTGAAATCAATTTTCCCGATCGCCACGACCGTATCGTCCTCAGGATAAGCCCTGCCCGTATTGGTTTTGTCCTGCACACTTGATTGGGCGATGGTGCTGACCCCGTGCGACTGAAAGGAGGGATTATGGAAAGATTGTGCTGGTGTCGATGTAGAAAAGGTTGGATCGACAGTTTTGGCCTGCGGTATGAGCGGGTGGCGACGGCTGGACATTCCTCTATGCGGAAAGGTGGCTGCGAGGGTGGCTGGTGTTGTGTTCAGCGACAGGGCTAGAGTCCCTGCTTCGCCGCGCATTGCCGGAGGCGGGTGACGGCCTATAAGAATCCCTGCGCGGGTACGGGCCTTATGTGCGAGTACGGGGCGGCTGGCCAAGACGGACCGTGTCGATGCCGCTGTTTGCGCGAGATGGGGCTGCGGCCAGATCTGTCGATCTGCGTGCCCGAGCCTGAAGACTTATGCGAAATAGGAGTTGCGCGCGCCGCCGCCAGTTGCGCAAGATCGCACGCGCGAGGTGGTGCGCGCGGGGCAGGCCGAAGGGGCCTATGCAAGGGCCTCGATCGCGTGGTGCTGGCGCTGCTCGACGCGGAAATCACCGCCGTTGAGTCGGAAATCGCAGCCAAGATAAGGCCAGCCTTGGGCGCGCGCGCGGGTTGATCTGCTGCGTAGCGCCCTGCGTGGGGCCTGTGGTGGCCACCGCGTTGCCGGACCGAGCTGGCCTGAGATTGGCCAAATCGATGGGAGTGAGGGCGGCGCTGGCGGGCCTATGCCGATGGCGGCGCGACAGCGGCCTGCGATCAGGGACGCGACGCATCGGCGGTGGGCGCAAACCCCTACGCGATGTACTTTACCTTTGCATGCTCTCGGCCATGCGCCACTGCCCTCAAATCCGCGACTTCGCTGCACGGTTAAGGCCAATGGCAATAGGAAAACAATGCGTCATCGCCTGCGCGCGCAAACTTTGACCTTCTGGAAACGAATGGTGAAGAAAAAAGGGCATTTAACATACGTGAACAACACACTTGCCTGGGGTGAGGAAGGAGGGGGCAAAGCCCCCTTTTTTCGGATGGTTCAGCCTTAAATCAATTTTCCCATCGCCACAGCCGTATCGGCCATACGGTTGGAAAATCCCCATTCATTGTCATACCAAGACAGGATGCGCACCATCGTGCCATCCATCACTTTGGTCTGGTCCATATGGAACACCGATGAATGCGGATCATGGTTGAAATCGCTGGAAACATTAGGCTGGTCGGTATAGCCTAAAATCCCCTTTAGGCGGCCGTCGCTGGCGGCGCGAATGGCGGCGTTCACCTCTTCCACCGTCGTGGCGCGGCTGGCTTCAAACACCAGATCGACGACCGAGACGTTGGGCGTGGGCACGCGAATGGCCACGCCGTCCAGCTTGCCCTTCAACTCGGGCAGCACCAGCCCCACGGCTTTGGCCGCCCCCGTGGATGTGGGGATCATCGATAAGGCCGCCGCGCGCGCGCGATAAAGATCTTTGTGCATCGTGTCCAGCGTGGGCTGATCACCCGTATAGCTGTGGATCGTGGTCATAAAGCCGCGATTGATGCCAATGGTGGAATGCAGCACCTGTGCCACAGGCGACAGGCAATTGGTGGTGCAACTGGCGTTCGACACGACAATATCATCGCGCGTCAACGTGCCATGGTTCACGCCGTAGACGATGGTTTTATCCGCGCCGTCACCTGGTGCAGAGATCAGCACACGTTTGGATCCGTTTTCCAAATGCGCGGCACATTTTTCCTTGCTGGTGAAAATACCCGTGCATTCCATCACCACATCCACATCGCCCCAAGGCAGATCGGCGGGATTGCGCAGCGCCGTCACGCGCATCGGCCCGCGCCCCACATCAATCCAATCTGGCCCCGTTGTCACTGTCGCGGGAAAGCGGCCATGTACCGAATCAAACCGCAGTAAATGCGCGTTGGTCTCCACGGGGCCCAGATCGTTGATTGCGACCACCTCGATATCGGTGCGACCCGATTCGATGATGCCGCGCAGAACGTTGCGCCCAATGCGGCCAAATCCGTTGATGGCAACTTTGACGGTCATATATGCCTCCTAAGCGAAGAACGCCCGCTCAGCGCGGGGGATGGGGATGGTGATTGTTAACGATAGCGCTAACATCACATTACGACAGAAACCCGCAAACGCGCAAAGCGCCCCTAGTGCCAGAACATCACAAATTCGACCAAATCCAGCAGTTTTAGCACCAAAAATAGGCTGACTGCGCCGCTGTTAAGCGCCATATCCGCAAAAAACCCAGCAAAAACGATGCCTGCAATCCAGTAAACCTCGCGATTGGTCACACGGCCCCCATGAAACTTTAGGTCAAAAGCCGCCCCATCACCCCTGCCACATCGGCCATACGGTTGGAAAAGCCCCATTCATTATCATACCACGCCAAAACGCGGACCGAGCGGCCCACAACTTTGGTCTGGTCTGGGGCAAAGATAGACGATTGCGGCGTGTGGTTAAAGTCGATTGACACCTTGGGTTCGGGATCATAGGCCATGACCATGCCCATATAGCCCGCGCAAGCCTCGGCCACGATGGCATTGACATCGGCCACTGTCACCGATTTTTGTGCGATAAAGGTCAAATCTACGGCCGACACATTGGGGGTTGGCACGCGGATGGCGCTGCCGTCCAAGCGGCCTGCAAGTTCTGGCAGAACCTCGCCAATCGCTTTGGCAGCGCCCGTGCTGGTGGGGATCATCGCCATAGCGGCGGCGCGGGCGCGGTATAGATCTTTGTGGCCGCGGTCTAAGGTGTGCTGATCGCCCGTATAGCTGTGGATCGTGGTCATGACCCCAGATTCAATGCCAATGGCGTCGTTCAGCACCTTGGCCAGCGGGGCAAGGCAATTCGTCGTGCAGGATGCGTTCGAGACAACGTGATGATCGCGCGTCAGTTGGCGATGGTTCACCCCGTAGACCACCGTCATATCCGCGCGTTTGGCTGGAGCCGAGATCAAAACCCGCCGCGCCCCGCGTGTCATGTGCACGGCCGCCTTGTCACGGTCGTTGAATTTGCCCGTGCATTCCAGCACCACATCCACCCCGTCCCAATCCAAAGTGGCGGGATCGTAACTGGACATCACCCTTATGGGGCCGCGCCCCAAATCCAGCGCGCCATCTGCCACTTTGACAGGCCCATCATAGCGGCCATGCACAGAATCGTATTTCAGCAAATGCGCGTTTGTTTCAATCGGCCCTGTGGCATTGATGGCCACCACCTGCACATCGTTGCGCGCCGATTGTGCAATATGGGCCAGCGTGCAGCGCCCAATACGGCCAAAGCCGTTGATGCCTATGGTGATCATCACGCGCGCTCCCCGCTTGCAATTTATGCGCTGTGCCTAATGCGTGCAGGCGGCGCGATCAAGCCTTTTGTTATTTATTTCAATATGTTAGCGCAAACAAACAATGCTTGCGCTAACATTTGCGCGCTTGGCAATACCGCGCCCTTGGCCTAAGCTTGCGCAAAAGCGAGGTGGGTTATGAGCGGACTATTGGCATTATTTGATGACGTTGCGGCCATTGCCAAGGTCGCGGCGGCATCTGTCGATGATATTGCGGCAGCGGCTGCCAAGGCGGGGGCCAAGGCGGCGGGCGTGGTGATAGATGATGCCGCTGTGACCCCAAAATATGTGCATGGTTTTGCCGCGCATCGCGAACTGCCAATCATCTGGCGCATCGCCAAGGGCAGTCTTTGGAATAAACTGGTGATCTTGCTGCCCGCATTAATGGCGCTGAATTACTTTGCGCCCGCCGCGATTGCGCCGCTTTTGATGCTGGGAGGGGCCTATTTGTGCTTTGAGGGTGCAGAAAAGCTGCTGCATGCCATCGCCCCCCACGCCGATGCGCACGTCGAGGCGGATCACAACACTGGGGATGCCGCCCATCTGGAAGAGGCCAAAGTAGCAGGCGCGATTAAAACTGATTTCATCCTATCGGCCGAGATTATGACCATCGCCCTTGCCACAATCCCCGCAGGCGCGCTGTGGCTAGAGGCCATGACGCTGGCCATTGTCGGCGCGCTGATCACCGTGGCCGTCTATGGCGCCGTGGCCTTGATCGTCAAGATGGACGACATCGGCCTTCATATGGCGGCCAACCGCAAAACCGCCGCCGCCCGCGCTTTTGGGCGCGGTTTGGTGCTGGCGATGCCGAAATTGATGACGTTCCTTTCGGTGGTGGGCACGGCGGCGATGCTGTGGGTCGGCGGCAACATCGTGGTGCATGGGCTAGAGGTCACGCATATCTGGGCGTGGCCCTATGAGACCATCCACCACATCGCCGAAACCGCCGCCCATGCGGTGCCTGCCGCTGCGGGGTTTACGTCTTGGGCGGTCACGGCGTTCTTTGACGGGATCATCGGAACAATGCTGGGCGCGGCGCTGATCCCTGTGGCGACAAAGGCGATTGTGCCGCTGTGGGAGCGGATTACAAAAAAGGGGGGCTAGCTCCCCTCTTGGCCAAATACCAATTCACCCCCCCAATTCACCCACAAGGATATTTTTGAAAAAGAGAAACGGCAAAGGGAAGGGCGCATTTGCGCTGCGCAAATGTCCGATGTCTCGTTGTTGAATAGGGGGGATTTCGCCCCCCCGTTTTATAACATGGCTTTGGCGCAAGTCGCCGCAGCCTGCGCGGTGATGCCGAACTTTTCATACAGCACTTCGGCAGGGGCCGATGCGCCAAAGCTGGACATGCCGATGAACGCCTCGCGGCCTGCGCGGCCCCGCTCGCCAAGTAGCCAGCGATCCCAGCCCATGCGCACGCCCGCCTCGATGGCCACGCGCACGGGGCCTGCGGGCAGCACGCGGCGGCGGTAGGCCTCATCTTGGGCTGCGAACAGCTCCATGCAGGGCATAGAGACCACGCGCGCGCCGATGCCATCTGCGTGCAGCATCTCGCGCGCCTTCATCGCAATTTCCACCTCGGATCCCGTGGCAATCAGGATCACTTGGCGTTTGCCTTCCGCTTCGGCCAAAACATAGGCGCCGCGCGCGACAAGGTTTTCGTTGGTGTGGGTTTTGCGCACCGCCACCAGACCTTGGCGCGACAGGGCCATAACAGTCGGGGTGGTTTTTTGGCTGAGGGCAACTTCCCAAGCCTCGGCAGTCTCGACCAGATCGGCGGGGCGCATCACATAGGTATTCGGCGTGGCGCGCGAAATGGCCAGATGCTCCACCGGTTGGTGGGTCGGGCCATCCTCGCCCAGACCAATGGAATCGTGGGTCATCACATAGACCACAGGCACGCCCATCAGCGCAGACAGACGCATCGAGGGTCGGGCGTAATCGGTGAACGCCATGAAGGTGCCCGAATAGGGGCGCAGGCCGCCATGCAGCGCCATGCCGTTCATCGCGGCTGCCATGCCATGCTCGCGGATGCCCCAATACATATATCGGCCCGCGCGGTTTTCGGGGGTAGAAATGTGCCCAGATCGGCGGTTTTGGTGTTGTTGCTGCCCGTCAAATCAGCCGAGCCGCCAAAGGTTTCAGGCATCACAAGGTTGATCGCGCCCAGCACCTTTTCCGAGGCGCTGCGGGTGGCGAGTTTGGCCGGCGCATCAACGGCGGCCTTTTTCACCGCGCGCACGGCTACGCGCAGCTTGGCGGGGGCTTCGCCCGCGAAAATGCGGGCAAATTCGGCCTGTTTGGCAGGGGATAGCGCGGCCAGACGCTTTTCCCAATCGGCATAGCGCCGCAGCCCCGCGCGCGCCAAAGCCTTCCCATTCGGCCTTGATCTTCGCAGGCACGTCGAACGGCCCAGATGTCCATCCGTATGCGGCCTTGGCGGCAGCCATCTGGCCCGCATCGGTCAGCGCGCCGTGGCCTTTGGATGTGTCCTGCGCCGCATGGCCCAGCGCGATATGGGTTTTGCAGGCAATCATCGTGGGGCGATCCGATTTTTTCGCCGCCACCAGCGCGCGGTCAATGTCGGCGGGATCGTGGCCATCGCAAGACAGCACATTCCAACCCGCCGCCGCAAAGCGCGCTGCCTGATCGGTGATGTCGGCAATATCAACGCGGCCATCAATGGTGATGCCATTGTCATCCCACAAAACAATCAGTCGCGAGAGTTTTTGTTTGCCCGCAATGCCAATCGCCTCTTGGGACACGCCCTCCATCAAACAGCCGTCGCCTGCGATGACATAGGTGTAATGGTCAACGATTTTCGCCCCCCAGCGCGCGCGCAGGTTTTCCTCGGCCATCGCAAAGCCGACCGAATTGGCGATGCCTTGGCCCAAGGGGCCCGTGGTGGTTTCAACGCCTGCGACATGGCCATATTCAGGGTGGCCTGCTGTGATCGCGCCCCATTGGCGGAAGTTCTTGATCTGATCCAGCGTCACATCTGCGTAACCCGTCAAATACAAAAGGCTGTAGATCAACATGCTGCCATGGCCTGCCGACAAGATGAATCGGTCGCGGTCGGCCCAGCGCGGGGCGGCGGGGTTGAATTTCAGGTGCTTTTCAAACAGCACGGTCGCCACATCCGCCATGCCCATCGGCATGCCCGAATGGCCCGAGTTGGCGGCAGCGACTGCGTCCAACGTCAGCGCACGAATGGCGGCCGCGCGCATCCAATGATCGGGGTTTTTGGCGGCAAGCGATGCAATATCCACGGGCGGCGTCCTTTTGGCTGGAAAATATAGGCGCAGCGATACCCAAGGCGCGGGGTAAGATCAAGCGCGGCCTGCTCTCTTTCGGGGGGCAAAGACGGCAATGCGCGGTAACACCTTGACGAATGGGCGCGATAAACCCACAGTTGGCCAAAAGGATTGCAGCGGAATGGGCATGACGCAAGACATCACCGAACTAGAGCAGCGTATCACCGCTGCCTTTGACAGAATGGATCGCGGATTAGAGGCTGCTGCGCGCGCGCGGCGCGCCGCGCAAGAGGCTGTAGGCCCATCCGCACTGGAAATGGCCAACCTTGGCCAAGATACCGATACGGCCCCGCCCATGCCCGCCTTGGTGCGGGCGCTGGAATTGGCCAAGTCTGCTGCCGACGATTGGGCAGATCGCTACGCAAAATTGCAGGCACAGATGGGTGAGGAAACTTTGACCTTGGCCAGCGAGGTGGCACGCTTGACGGATGAATTGACCGCAGCACGTGCCTTGATCGAACCGATCACCATCAGCCCCGCGCAGGGTGCCCGCGAGGACATTGACGAATTGACCGCACGCATTGCCGCCCAAGAGGCGGAACTGGAAACCCTGCGTGCGGCGCGTGCAGCAGATGCCAGCGAGCTGGGTGAACTTATCGCGCAGCTATCCCCCTTGGTCGAGGAGGCAAGCCATGTCTGATTTGGAAATCACCATCGGCGGGCGCAATTTTACCGTGGCCTGCCAGCCGGGCGAAGAGCAATTCCTCATGTCCGCAGCTGCCATGCTGGACGCCGAAGCGCAGCCCCTGGTCGCGCAAATGGGCCGCTTGCCGGAATCGCGCATGCTGCTGATGGCCGCGTTGATGCTGGCCGACAAAACCGCTGCTTACGAGGATGAATTGCGCCAGCTGCGCGCGGGGGTGGCCGCGTCGCCCGCCTCGGCGGCGCAGGTAGAGACCGTGCAAGTGATCCCGCCCCATGTGCCCGAAGCCTTGGCCGAAATCGCCGCGCGGGCCGAGGCGCTGGCCGCGCAAATCGAAGATATGGCGTAACAAGAAAGGAGGTATTTAGGCCAAAGTGAAACATCTTTCATTTTGGCCCAAATACCTGCGGGGGAGCGCAGCGATGGGGGGCGCGCCCCCCAGTTTTGCCACAAGTGTCGCCTTAGCCGTTGGCCTCGCGGATTTTATCGGCAGCCGATTTGTCAAAAGTGATGCCTTTATCCGTCAGCAACTGATCCAGCTCGCCCGACAGGGTCATCTCAATCGCAATATCGCAGCCGCCGACAAACTCGCCTTTGACATATAGCTGCGGGATGGTGGGCCAGTCGGAAAAATCCTTGATCCCTTGGCGAATATCGGCATCGGCCAGCACGTTCACATCGGTGTAATCCACGCTGATATAGTTCAAAATCCCCGCCACTTTGGATGAGAACCCGCATTGCGGCATCATCTTGGTGCCTTTCATAAACAAAACCACGTCGTTCTTGTCGCGTCCTGGATCCATCTCGCGGATTGTCTGGTCCTTTGTGCTGAGCTCGGATCCTTCATATTCTCCTCTTTCGGTTATTTTCGGCGTTGCAAATCTTTGGTAGAGAGGGGTGGTCAGCGCCAGCGCGTGCAGCGCGCCATTTGGCCCGTCCATCTTGCCCTTCAGGGCGGCATAAACCGCCCTTTGTTGTTGCACGCGGTTCATGCCCTGAAAGCTGGCATCAATCACGGTGGCGGAAAAATGCTGGCCATCATCGCCTTGCACAGAAATTTGCGCGTTCGGAAAGGCGGCGCGGATCAGGGTTTCGATTTCATGTGCGTCGATCGGCATAGGTGGCTCCGTTCCTTTGGCTCAAATGTAGGGCGCGCGCCTTAGCTGCGCAAGTCCTGCCATTCGGCGCGCAAATAGCATGCTCCATTGCCAAGGGGGAACGCCGGACGGGGGCTGGAGGCAGCGCTCGCGGGGGGGGGGGGTGGTGCCGCCTGAGACCCTTTGCGCGCGGGGGTCGCCGCCAATCGTGTCCAGCCAAACCCGCAATACGCTGTTCTGCAGCACGATCGGTAGATCAAACGCGGCCGTCCCTGCCGCTCACCGCGGAAACGCCAGGCGGCGCAATTCTGTCACCAAGCCGTTACCCAGCCTGCCCAACAAACTTGAACTCTAGCGGTAACTGCCGTCGTCCATTCTCCAATCATGCCGATCCGCATGGTCACGGCCATAGCTGGCTCAGTGCCGCTTCGCTGTCCATTCGGAAACCGTCAGCAGCGCATGTTGGGGAAGCTGCGCGATGGCGCGGATGGCCGCGAAATCGGCAGGGTTGGCGGTGCGCAGCCTCATGCAAGGCTAAGAGCAGCTGCAAAGCTGCGACGATAAAGCGCCGACAGATCAGCCAAAGGCGCAGATCCGCCGCCCAGGGTGATGCTATCGCCGCCAAATTGCCCCACCACTTGCGCCGCCACACCAGCCGCTGCGGCCAGCGCCAGCAGGGCAGGGGCATCTTGCGTGGCCAAGATATAACGCGCCTGATCTTCGCCAAACAGCGCGGCTATATTGCTATCGTTTAACGTTAAACCAATTCCCGCGCCCTCTGCCATTTCAAAGGCGGCCAGCGCCAGACCGCCATCCGACAGATCGGTGCAGGCGCGAATAGCTTGCGGTTGCGCGCAGGATGAAATCGCCGTGCGTGCGCTCGGCGCCAGATCGACATGGGGGGCATCGCCCGTCTCGATCCCAAAGGCCTCGGCCAGCAGGGCGCTTTGGCCCAGATGGCCCTGTGTTGTCCCGATCAGCGCCACGCATCGCCCGCCTGCGGGCGGCCCGCGATCAGATCGTCCAAGCTGGCCAAAATGCCAACGGCGCCGATGGTGGGCGTGGGCATGATCGCCGTGCCATCGGTTTCGTTGTAAAGCGAGACGTTGCCCGACACGATGGGCATGTCCAGCGCGGTGCAGGCCGCACCGATCCCCTGAATTGCCCCGACAAATTGGCCCATGATTTCGGGCTTTTCGGGGTTGCCGAAGTTCAGATTGTCGGTTGTCGCCAAGGGGCGCGCGCCGACGGAAATTAGGTTGCGATACGCCTCGGCCACGGCCTGTTTGCCGCCCTCGACGGGGTTGGCTTTCACGTAGCGGGGGGTGACGTCAGAGGTAAAGGCCAGCGCCTTACCCGTTCCATGCACCCGCACCACGCCCGCGCCCAGCCCGGGGCGCGCGGATCGTATCGGCCCCGACTTGCGTGTCATATTGCTCATAAACCCATGCTTTTGCGGCATAATTCGGGCGAAGCGATCAGCGCGCGCAGCGCCGCCATCGGCGCAATATCGGGCATGGCGCCCAAGAGGCGCGGCGGGCGGGGTGGGCGTCCACGGGCGGTCATATTCGGGGGCAGAGGAGGAGAGTTTGGACAAAGGCAGATCGGCCTTCACCTCATTTCCATGCAAGATCAAGAACCGGTCCTCGGCGATGGTCTCGCCGACGATGGCGAAATCAAGATCCCATTTGACGAAAATCGCCCGCGCCACATCCTCCAGTTCGGGCTTGAGCACCATCAGCATCCGCTCTTGGGATTCGGACAGCATCATCTCATAGGCGGTCATGTTCGTTTCGCGCTGCGGCACGTCGTCCAGTTGCAGCTTGATGCCCAAGCCCGCCCTTGTCGCCCATTTCCACCGCCGAACAGGTCAGCCCTGCCGCACCCATATCCTGGATCGAGATCACCGCGCCCGAAGCCATCAATTCCAGCGATGCCTCCAGCAGGCGCTTTTCGGTGAAGGGGTCGCCGACCTGCACCGTGGGGCGTTTTTCCTCGATCGTGTCGTCAAATTCGGCCGAGGCCATCGTGGCCCCGCCGACCCCATCGCGGCCCGTCTTGGCCCCCAGATAAACCACAGGCATGCCGACGCCGCTGGCCACCGAATAAAAAATCTTATCCGTATCGGCCAGCCCCGCCGCAAAGGCATTCACAAGGCAGTTGCCGTTATAGGTGGCATGAAAGCGCACTTCGCCGCCCACGGTGGGCACGCCAAAGGCATTGCCGTACGCGCCGACGCCCTCGACCACGCCTTTCACAAGATAAGAGGTCTTGGGATGGGACGGCACGCCAAAGGACAGGCTGTTCATCGCCGCAATCGGACGCGCGCCCATGGTGAACACATCGCGCAAGATCCCGCCCACGCCCGTGGCCGCGCCCTGATGCGGTTCGATATAGCTGGGGTGGTTGTGGCTTTCCATTTTGAAAATAACGGCTTGGCCGTCGCCAATATCGACCACGCCCGCATTCTCGCCCGGCCCGCAGATCACTTGGGGGCCCGTTGTGGGCAGGGTGCGCAGCCATTTTTTGGACGATTTATAGCTGCAATGCTCGTTCCACATCGCCGAAAAGATGCCCAGTTCGGTAAAAGTCGGCGCGCGCCCGATAATACCCAAAAGGCGGTCATACTCGTCGGGTTTTAGCCCATGGGCGGCGATCAAATCGGGGGTGATGGTGGGTTCGGTCATGTAAATCCCTTGTTTAAGGTTGCGAGGGCTTTACTGGACTTGCGCGTGAAGGGAAAGGTGCAAAGGGCGTCACAAGGGGGGCCATGCACGCCCCGTTTCGGGTCGCCAAAACTCCCCCGCAGGATATTTTCAAAGAAACGATGCAAATTTTAGTTGTATTTTCAGTAATTTAGACGAAAACTGACGAAACTTGCGCATTTTTCTGCGCGGGCATGTCGAAAATCCGAAACCCCAAACGTCTTTATTGCACGAACCAAGTGAAACACATCAAAACATCGAACAGGAGACGATTATGACGTTAGAAACAACCGCCCTTTACGCCGTGCCACTGGGTGCAATTTACTTTGGCCTATGGATGGGCGTCGCTGCCAAGCGCGGGGCGCTGAAAGTGTCGATTGGCGACGGCGGCGATAAAGAGCTGCTGCTGCGCATTCGCCGCCATGGCAATTTTGTCGATTGGGTGCCGATGGTGCTGATTATGATGGTGCTGGCTGAAAGCCTGGGCGCGCCTGCGATTTGGCTGCATATTTCGGGCGCGCTTTTGCTGCTGGGGCGCATTGTGCATCCGTTCGGGTTGAAGATCGACAATGCGGGCCATCCGCTGCGCTATGTCGGCAATTCGACCAATATCTTGGCACTGCTGAACGCGATGGTTTGCGTCGTTGTCAATCTTTTGGGCCTATAATTTAGAAAGCGTCAGGAGACTGCTATGAAATATATGATCCTAATCTACAATGACCCTGCTCTGGAACCAGCCTATGGCACGCCCGAATTTGGTGCCATGATGCAAGGGTTTTTCGAGGCAAACCAAGTGATGCAAGCCGATGGTGTGCTGCTGGGCGGTGAGGGGCTGAAGGGCGTAGAGACCGCAACCAGCTTGCGCATTCGGGGCGGTAAGACCGAGACGATGGACGGCCCTTTTGCCGAGACGCGCGAGCATTTGGGCGGCTACTATATCGTCGAGGTGCCCGATTTGGACACCGCGCTGAAATATGCAGCGATGTTGCCGGCTGCAGCCTTTGGCACCATCGAAGTGCGCCCCCTGATGGACTATAACCCCGCAGGTTAACATGAGCACAGCCGCCCCCTCTGCCAGCGCATCCACCATCGCCGCATCAAAGGCGCTGGAGGCGGTATTGCGCGCCGACAAGGGGCGGCTGATCTCTGCACTGGCATACCGCTTGCGCGATATTTCATTGGCCGAAGAGATGCTACAAGAGGCGAGTATTTCGGCGTTGGCCCATTGGGGGCGGGCAGGATTGCCCGCTTCGCCCCAAGGTTGGCTGTTACGCGTGGCGCTGCGCCGCGCGATTGACCGTATCCGCGCGCAGGGGCGGGCATCACGCGGGGCCGCCGATATGGCGATGCTGGCAGAAGAGGAAGCAAGCGAAATGACGACCGAAGCAATCCCCGATGCGCGGCTGCGGATGATGTTCACCTGCTGCCATCCCGCGCTAGAGTTGAAATCGCGCGTGGCGCTAACGCTGCGGGTGATTTGCGGGCTGACCACAGCGCAGATTGCCGCTGTGTTTCTGGACAATGAAACCACGATGGGCCAGCGGATAACCCGCGCCAAAACCAAAATCGCGCAGGCGGGTATTGGTTTTGCCATTCCTGCGCGCGAAGATTGGCCCGCGCGGCTGCAAGCGGTGCTGACCTCGGTTTACCTGATATTCACGCGCGGCTATGCGGCGGGGCCAAAGGGGGCCGATCTGTGCGGCGAGGCGCTGTTTTTGGCCCGCCTTTTGGCGCAGTTATGCCCCGATGATCCCGAAATCGAAGGCGCGCTCGCGCTGGTGCTGCTAACGGATGCGCGGGCCGCAGCGCGCGCGGCGGGAGCAATGATTACAAATCAAGACCGTGCTTTGTGGGACAGCGCCAAGCTTGACGAAGGGCTGGCGCTGATTGATACGGCGCTGGCGCGCGGGCGCGTCGGCCCGTTTCAGATAAAGGCCGCCGTGGCTGCCTGCCATATGGCGGACGGCGGCCCCGATTGGCCGCAAATCGGCGCGCTGCTGACGGCGCTGCTGCAATTTGAAGATACGCCCGTGGTGCGCCTGTCAATTGCCGTGGCGCTGGGCGAGGTGCAGGGGCCGCAAGCGGCGCTTACAATGCTGGCAGGGCTGACGGTCGATCTGGACGATTACGGCCCCTATCACGCTGCCCGCGCAGATATGGCCGCGCGGCTTGGCCAAAATGACGCCGCGCGCATGGCCTATCAGCGCGCGATTGACTTGGCCGAAACACCGCAAGACGCATGTTTTTTGACCAAAGCCCTGCAAAACCTGCCTGCTATTCGGGCATAGCAAAATAATCCCCCAAAAACCAAAAAAAAGGCCGAGCAAACGCTCGGCCATAGTCCAACAGGGAGGTAAGAAACAGAAGAACTGCTTCGCCCGCCCACATACGGGTTACTGCGGCCTCTGACTAGCCACGCATGCCCGATATTTCGGCAAAGCCGTTATGCGCTGCACGCATGGCTGGCGTTTTGGCGGGTCAATCCTGCTGGCGGCGGCGGAAGGCGAAAATCTCTTCGACCACAAAATCACGAAACGCTGCCACGCGTTTGGAATGGCGCAGCTCTTCTGGGTAGGCCAGAAAAACGGGCACTTCGCTGCTTTCAATATCGGGGCAGACGCGCACCAGATGCGGGAAATCCTCGGTGATGTAGTCGGGCAAAACGCCAATACCCAGATGCGACAAAACCCCCTGCAAAACGCCAAAATAATTGTTCACCGTCAAGGTGGATGGGATGTCCACCGACATCAAATCGGCCACCAAATTCGCCCCCGCCGCCACCTGCGCCGTGCTGGAGTGCTGGCAAATCAGGCGGTGCTGCGTGAAATCTTCGATCTTTTCGGGTGTGCCCGCACTTGCCAGATATTCAGGGGTCGCATAAAGGCGCATGCGAATTTGCATCAGCCTTTTGCGGATCAGATCGGCCTGCGAGGGTTCTTTCATGCGGATGGCCACATCCGCCTCGCGCATGGGCAGGTCCAGCACCTTTTCCTCTAGCATCAGGTCAATTTTCAGGCCCGGATATTTGGCATATAGCGCGGGCAGGCGCGGGGCCAGCCAAAGCGTGCCAAAGCCCGTTGTGGTGGTGACGCGCAAATTGCCGAAAACCTCATCCTCGCTGTCGCGGATACGTGCGGCGGTGGCATCTAGGCGTTTGACCATGGCGGCGGTCGCGTCAAACAGCAACTCGCCCTGCTCGGTTAGAATCAGCCCGCGGGCGTGGCGGTGGAATAGAGTGACGTTCAAGCTTTCTTCCAGCGCGCGGATTTGCCGCGACACGGCCGATTGCGACAAATGCAGCTGATCGCCCGCATGGGTCAGGCTGCCCTTTTCGGCCACCGTGTGAAAAATGCGCAGCTTGTCCCAGTCCATCGCCCTGCCTATCGCCTAACTCGTTATTCCGCCGCGCTTTTAACATAGATCGCCGCCGATGTGCGCGGTTTTTTGTAACTGCGTCAAAGTTTTGCAAATTTTCGGGCGCGGGCGCTGCCTTTAGGCGGCCAGAGTATCCTATTTGCAGGCAGGATGCGTTAATAATGGGCAAAGGCGCATTGGGGAAAGGCGGTGCATAAGGCGGTGCGGTCACGTGCCTTTGCGCGCGCAGCTATGGCCTTTCCCCCGATGCAATCTCGCCCTATGATCGGATTTCGAAGCATAAGGCCAAGTATCGGGCGCGCTCAGCTGTCCTTTGGCCAAAGGGGGAAGATGGGAAGAGTAAGAGGGGGAACAACCGCATGCATGGCGATTGGGGTTTTTGACAGCGGCCTTGGCGGGTTGACGGTGCTGGATGCGCTGGCGCGCCGCTTGCCCGATGTGCCGTTCGTCTATTTTGGCGACAATGCCCATGCGCCCTACGGCGTGCGCACGCATGATGATATTTTCAATTTGACTTGCGCCGCCACCCAGCGCCTATGGGAGGAGGGCTGCGATTTGGTCATCCTTGCCTGCAATACCGCCTCTGCTGCCGCGCTGAAGCGGATGCAAGAAACGTGGCTGCCCCCGAACAAGCGCGTCTTGGGGGTTTTCGTGCCTCTGATCGAGGCGCTGACCGAACGGCAATGGGGCGATAATTCCCCCCCGCGCGAAGTGGCGGTGAAACATGTGGCGCTGTTTGCCACCCCCGCCACGGTGGCCAGCCGCGCCTTTCAGCGCGAACTCTCGTTCCGCGCCATTGGCGTGGATGTCGAAGCGCAGCCCTGCGGCGGGGTGGTGGACGCCATCGAACAGGGCGATGAAATTTTGGCCGAGGCCTTGGTGCGATCCCATGTCGAGGCGCTGCTGCGCCGCATGCCCCAGCCCGAGGCGGCAATCTTGGGCTGCACCCATTACCCCCTGATGGCACATGTTTTTGCCTCTGCCCTTGGCCCCAATGTCAAAGTGTTCAGCCAAGCTAATTTGGTGGCCGAAAGTTTGGCCGATTATCTTATCCGCCGCCCTGAAATGTTGGGATCTGGACATGCGTCCAAATTCCTGACCACGGGCGATCCGATGTCGGTGTCGTCCAAAGCCACGCAGTTCATGCGCAAATCGGTGGAGTTTCAGGCGGCATAAGGCCGCGATCTTTGGGGCAAAATGAAACAAGGCGTTTTTCGCGCTCTGCGTGTAATACGCCTTGTTTTGGCAGAGCAGCCAAATTAACCTTCTGTTCAGATGTCGCCAAGCTGCGGTGTCGTTGTTTTGGTTTTGTTGTAAATTCTTGGCTATGTGGTCAGTTTTCCAACGCGCCCTGAACATCGATTTGCGTTTTTGGCAGCGATGTCTGCTGTGTTTTGTAGTGAACTGGGGGCGACATGAAGATTGCTTTGATGATGACCGCCGCTGCGTTTTCGCTGTCGGCTTGTTTGGGTAACGGCGGCGGCGAGGTGCTGTCCGATTCCGAAATTGCCAAACTCGCGCCAACAAAAGACATGCCCACAGGCTCCGCCAGTTATTCTGGCAGCTTTGAATCCGAAACAATCGGCAGTGGGTTTAGTTATGTTGCAACTGCCGATTTGGCGCTGAATGCCAATTTCGATGCCAGCACTGTTTCTGCAAGCCTGTCGAATTTCGGAGTGACGCAAGTTGAAGGCGACAACACCGTTGTTGGCACTGCAACGGGTAAAATGACGGGTGACGGTTTGATCACCGGCAGCGCGTTCGTGGCGCAAGTTGATGGCATTTTGACGGTTTCCAGCCTGACCCTGAACGGCGAAGAGGTTGATGCGGTAGCGGATCAAGCCGTTGGCGATAAATTGGACGAGTTTGCAACTGTTGCGGGCCAATTCGTCGGCGAAGATGCAGCAGGCATATATGGCCAAGAAGTCGAAGAATTTGAAAGTGTGGGAGTGACCACAACCGTCACAATTGTTGGAAATAAAGATTAAAATGTGCAGCAGGCGCGCTGAACCACCGCGCCTGCCCAGATTGGGGGCCTTTGATTTGGGAAAGTGTTTTTTGCCACAAGTCTTGGCCTATTGTTGCGCCCTGATTTTGGCACAAGCGGTTTCGTTTGCCCCAGCTTTTGCCCAAATACCCGATTATTTGGACGGCGCATCGCCGCGTTTGCAATTATTTGCCGCGCCGCAAGGGGCCATTGAAATTGGCCAAATGCAGCGCGCACTGGGCCTTTCAGGTGGGCAGGGGGTGATTTTTGCGCGCGCAGGTCTGGCCCCCGTGCTGCGGTATGATCCCAACATCAATGGCGGCACGCCTGGCGAGACGATCAAGATCGGCGGTCTTATTTTTACCCTGTCCGAAGATAGCCGCGCCAAGGCGGGCCTGATCGCGGGGCTTTCGCCATCTGCCCGTATGAAATTCAGCTTCGGGCGCGGCCATGTTCTAGAGGCCAGCGCCAGCGCCGCCGCCTTGCGCGCGCTCAGCCATGATCTGACAACGCGCAGCCACAATGCCAGCCTGTGCAATGCCAATTTTTTGGGCCGTGCCACTTGGCTGGATATCTGCGCGCGCCAAAGTGCCACGCTGCGCGATCTGGGCACATCGCGCAGCACCTCCCGCTCGCTGGGGCTTGCGCATCAATTCGCAGGCGCGGGCGGGGTATTTGAAATCACCGCAAAACGCAGCCAGACCCGTCATGTTGATTACAGCAAAATGTCCACGGATCTGGGCATCACCTACGCCGCGCCGCGCCTTGGAACATTGCGCCTGGATTGGGTGCAGGGCGAGAGGATTGCGGGTAAGCATACACAGCTACAAGGGGCCAGTCTGTCGCTCAGCCGCAAGATGTTTCAGCGGCCGACGATGGTATTTGCCAGCTATACCCGCGACGGCGGGGCCAGCTTTTTTGGCGCGCCGCGTGAAGATACCGCCTATTCATTCGGCGTCTCGCGCGCCATTGGCCGTAAAATGCGGGTGACATTGTCATGGCGCCGCAGCCAATCGACGCTGGAAAACTACAGCGGTCACAGCATTGGTTTTGACGTGACCTTTGCCGACCTGCGGTTTTAGCCCGCGGCGGCCCGTGGCCCTGTGACGTTCGCGGGCACCCGCGCAAATCGCCCCTTGCATCTGGCCCTGCGCCGCGCCAAATCAACACGATCACAATCAAGAGGCAGCCATGAGTAAGAACATCGCTATTTTAGGGGCTTCGGGCTATACAGGGGCAGAGTTGGTGCGCCTTATTGCAGGCCATCCCGAGATGAAAATCGTGGCCCTTTCCGCCGATCGCAAGGCGGGGCTGGCGATGGGCGATGTGTTCCCCTTTCTGCGCCATCTTCCTTTGCCGCCGTTGGTCAAGATTGATGAGATTGATTTTGCGGGCGTGGATTTGTGCTTTTGTGCGCTGCCACATGCGACCACGCAGGCAGTGGTTTCGACCCTGCCACGCAATTTGAAAATCGTTGATCTTTCCGCCGATTTTCGTCTGCGCGAGGCGAGCGCCTATGAAAAATGGTATGGCGCGCCCCATGCTGCCATGGATTTGCAGGCCGAGGCGGTTTATGGGCTGACCGAATTTTACCGCGACGACATTGCCCGCGCGCGGCTTGTGGCAGGCACGGGTTGCAACGCCGCCGCTGGCCAATTTGCGCTGCGCCCGCTGATTTCGGCGGGGGTGATTGATCTGGACAATATCCTGATTGACCTAAAGGCAGGGGTTTCGGGCGCGGGCCGCAGTCTAAAAGAAAACCTGCTGCATGCCGAATTATCTGGCGGAACCCATGCCTATTCGGCAGGGGGCAAGCATCGCCATTTGGGCGAGTTTGATCAGGAATTTTCTGCTCTGGCTGGCCGCCCCGTGCATGTGCAATTCACCCCGCATTTGCTGCCCATGAACCGCGGCATTTTGGCCACGGCCTATGTGCGCGGCGATGCGCAAGAGGTGCATAAGACACTGTTGAACGCCTATATAAATGAGCCGTTTATCCATGTGCTGCCCTTTGGCGCGCTGCCCTCGACCCGCGACATTGCGGGCTCTAACCTGTGCCACTTGGGTGTGATAGGTGATCGCATTGCGGGCCGCGCGGTGGTGGTTTCGGTGCTGGATAACCTGACAAAAGGATCGTCGGGCCAAGCCATTCAAAACGCCAATTTGATGCTGGGCCTGCCCGAAACAATGGGGCTTTTGGGCGCGCCCCTTTTTCCATAAGGTGAGGCCATGGCAGGTTTGAAATCGCTGAAAAAACAACGCCGTATCCAATTGATTTTGGCGGCCTTCGCCCTGATCAGCGTGACCACGGCGCTGGTGGGCTATGCGATGAAGGACGGCATCAACTTTTACCGCAGCCCTGCGGAAGTGGCCGCCAAGGCCCCGCCGCCCGGCGAGGTGTTTCGCATTGGCGGTTTGGTCGAAGTTGGCAGCTTAAAGGTAGGGCAGGGCGAGGTTGTGACCTTTAACGTCACCGATACAGTCGTCTCGATCCCTGCGACATTCGAAGGGATTCTGCCCGATCTCTTTGCCGAAGGCGCAGGGATGGTTGGCACAGGTGTGATGCAGGACGGCACCTTTGTGGCCAGTGAAATTCTGGCCAAACATGACGAAAGCTATATGCCCAAAGAGGTGGTGGACGCGCTGAAAGAGCAGGGCGTTTACGTAGAGCCCGCCAAGGATTAGCGCCGCGCGCTGCGCTTGGGCCGTATTAACTTCAGGTCGCCAAACTGCCCCTAATCGCAAAGGGGCAGGCTATGAAATCAGTGCAGGATTTGGCGCGCGAGATTGTCGCGCGCGAAGGCGGCTATGTGAACGATCCCGATGACCTTGGGGGCGAGACGAATTTTGGCGTGACGATCGGCACAATGCGCCGCCTTGGTCGGGACTTGAACCGCGATGGGCGCGTAGACGGGCGCGACATGCGCGCGCTAACTGCGGCGCAGGCGGCGGATATTTACATACAGCATTACTTCATCCAGCCCCGCATTTCTGAATTGCCAGCGCAGTTGCAGGCGTCGGTCTTTGATATGTATGTCAATGCAGGCAGCAATGCGGTGAAAATCTTGCAACGTTTGCTGACGCAGATGGGCTATCCTTGCGCGGATGATGGCGTGATCGGCCCCGCCACCACCCGCGCAGCACAAATGGCAGCGCAGGCCGCCCCCAGCCATATTGCCGATGCCTACGGTATCGCGCGGCGCAACTACTACTATGCTTTGGGCGATGCGCGCCCAGCGTCGCGCAAATACGCCCGCAACCGCGATGGCGGCAAAGGCGGCTGGATCCGCCGCGCCGAGGAATTCATTTCCCCCAAATACCACCTGACATTGGCGCAGCATCAAGAAAGGGTTTCCAAATGGGTCTGATTGGCAAAATCTTGGGCGGGGGCGGCGGGGCCAGCGCTGTGGGCGAGGCCGTGCAAGGCGTGGCGGAAGTGTTCCGCCCCAATGCCACCCGCCAGTTGGAACTGTCGGCGCAGGTGCAAGAGGCGGCATTGGCGCAGCTGGGGGCCGAGTTTTCGCAGGCAGGGCAGAACTGGTTTGACAGCTTTATCAACGGGTTAAACCGCTTGCCGCGTCCACTACTGGCGCTGGGCACGGTGGGGCTGTTTGCCTTTGCAATGATTGACCCGCCCGCCTTTGCGCAGCGCATGGTCGGACTGAACGCCGTGCCCGAACCCCTGTGGTGGCTGTTGGGGGCCGTTGTCGCCTTTTACTTTGGCGCGCGCGAGACGCATTATTTTCGCACAAGCCGCAAGGCCGGCGGCCAAGTAATGATCCCGCAACTCGCGGCGCCGATTACACAGGCGCCAGAGTCTGATCTTGAAAACCCCGCGCTGGCTGATTGGCGGGGCGTAAAATAAGGCGCATTTGCGCATATCCTTGACCGCGCGCTGCCGCTCTGGCATGGCAGGGGCAAGATAGGATGTGATCAAATGAACCTTTTTGCTGAAATCCGCGCGCTGATTGTGGAAACCTTGGACACCATGGCGCAGGCGGGGGAAATCCCTTCGGGCCTTGATACTGCCGCCGTTTCGGTCGAACCGCCGCGTGATGCGGGCCACGGGGAAGCCGCGAGCAATGCTGCGATGGTGCTGGCCAAACCTGCGGGCCTGCCCCCGCGAGAGATTGCCGAAAAGCTGGCCGTGCGCCTTGCAACCTCGCCGCGTATCGCGCGCGCCGACGTGGCTGGCCCCGGCTTTTTGAACATCACCTTAGCCCCTGCTGAATGGCAAAACGTCCTGCGCGCGGCCTTGACCATGGGGCGCGATTTTGGGCGCTCGAATTTGGGGCAGGGCCGCAGCGTCAATGTCGAATTCGTCTCTGCCAACCCCACGGGCCCGATGCATGTGGGCCATGTGCGCGGGGCGGTTGTGGGGGATGCTTTGTCCAACCTTTTGGCCTTTTCGGGCTGGGTCGTGACGCGCGAATATTACATCAACGACGGCGGCGCGCAGGTGGATGTTCTGGCGCGCAGCGCCTATGAGCGCTACCGCGAGGCGCATGGGCTGGAACCTGAAATCCGCGAGGGGCTCTATCCCGGCGATTACCTGATCCCCGTGGGCGAGGCGCTGAAGTCCCGTTTTGGCGACACCCTGCTGGATAAGGGCGAGCAGTATTGGCTGGCCGAAGTGCGCGAGATTGCCACCGAATTGATGCTGAGCGAAATCAAGGGCGATTTGGCGGCGCTGGGCGTTGAAATGGATGTCTATTCATCGGAAAAATCGCTTTATGGCACGGGTCAGATCGAGGCCGCGATCAAGACCCTGCGCGATATGGATCTGATCTATGAAGGCTTTCTAGATGCACCCAAAGGTAAAGAACCCGACGATTGGGAACCGCGCGAGCAAACGCTGTTTCGCAGCACCGCGTATGGTGATGACGTCGATCGCCCCGTGCAAAAATCGGACGGGTCTTGGACATATTTCGCCCCCGACATCGCCTGTCATTTTAACAAAGTGCAGCGCGGCTTTGATGCGCTGATTGATATTTTCGGGGCCGATCACGGCGGCTATGTCAAACGGATGAAAGCGGCGGTGTCGGCGCTATCGGGCGGGCGCGTGCCGCTGGATATTAAACTGGTGCAGCTGGTCAAGCTGTATAAAAACGGCGAGCCGTTCAAAATGTCCAAACGCGCGGGCACATTTGTGACGCTGCGCGATGTGGTGGAACAGGCGGGCGCGGATGTGACGCGCTTTATGATGCTGACGCGCAAGAACGATGTGGCGCTGGATTTCGACTTTGCCAAGGTTTTGGAGCAATCCAAAGACAACCCTGTTTTCTATGTGCAATACGCCAATGCGCGGATCAATTCGGTGCTGCGTAAATCGGCCGAGGCGGGGATGGATGTATCTGACGCCGCTTTGGCGCGCGCCGATCTTAGCTTGCTCTCGCACCCCGCCGAGATTGATTTGATGCAGAAAATCGCGGAATTCCCGCGCATGATCGAAATTGCGGCGCGCAGCAACGAGCCGCACCGCGTGGCGTTTTACCTGTTCGAACTTGCCTCCGAATTCCACGGTCTTTGGAATAAGGGCAATGACGATCAGGCTTTACGCTTTGTGCAGGCGGGCAATACGGCAACAGGGGCGGCAAAAGTTGCATTGGTGCGTGCAACGGGCGTTGCGATTTCGGCGGGTCTTGGTATCTTGGGTGTAACGCCTGTGGAAGAGATGCGCTGATAAGGCGCGCCGCCGCAGGACGCAGGCACGATAAGACGTTGATATAGCAGTAAAAAGCCAATGGGGCACGTATCCCTGCGGCACATGAGGCAAACATGTCCGACGCAAGATATGCCCCCTACGGGGCGGATGATGATCCGTTTTTGACCCATCCTGCAGGGGCAGGGCAGGCGCGTGGCGCAGGCCAGCACCCCCAATTTGGTCAGCCAAGCGCATATTGGGGCGGGGATCGCGGTTATAGTGACCCAACCCATCATCACGCGGATCACGGATATGGCGAGCCAGCCCATACTGATCACAGCATTGCGGCCCGTTATGCACCGCAAACGCGCGTCCAGCAGGCAGATCACAGCTCAAGGTATCGCGATGCGGATGCCGCCGCTTATGGCCATGCAGATCGCGGCTATGCGCAGACGCAGTCCCATCGCGGCTATGAAATGCCAAGCCCGCAAGATTACCCCGCTGACCACGCGCCGCCCCCCAGCTATACCGCTGCGCCGCGCGGCAATTTTATCGCGCGCCATAATACAGGTGCGCAAACCTACGACAGTCAGCCGCATCACTACGACCCCGCGCCGTTGTCCCCGCCCGTGCAAGATCGCGCGCGCGAAGATCAACGCCCCGCGTCCTATCGTCCTGCCAGCTTTGCCGCCCCGCCTCGTGTAGAGCCGCGCGCCGAGCCGCAGCAAACTTATCCCCAGCCCGCCCATCTTCGCGGCCCCGTGGCCTATGCGCCGCAACCAATGCACCATGCCCAAGATACAGCCCATTACACCGCCCCCCGCGACGTGGTGGGTCTTGCCGCCCAAACAGGCGGCCTGATGCAATGGGCTGGCGCGATTTGCACAATCGCCGTGGTGGTTGGTGCAACCCTTTGGGGGTACGAGCTGGCCGTTCGCGATGCCAATGGCATTCCTGTGGTTCGCGCTGCGGTAGGCCCCTTGCGCATTGCTCCCGAAACCCCAGGGGGCGAAATATCGGCCCATCAAGGGCTTGCGGTGAACGCCATTCCCGCCGCAGGTGGCGCCGCAGTTGCCGTGCCTGACCAAATCACCTTGGCCCCGCAAACTGCGACCCTTGCGCCGCAAGATCTGGGCGCGACGATCATCGAAGATGGTAGCTTTGTCCAAACCTCGGGCGCAGGCAGTGCGGCCGCCCTACAAGGCGCATCAGATATGCTGCTGAGCATGCCCGAAACCAGTGGCGGCATTGGCGCAGATCTAACCGCCTTGCCCGATGCCTTGCCCGAAGACATGCCAATGACCGATGCCGAAGCCGTGGAACGCGCGCTAGAGGCCGCCTTGGCCGAGGGCGGCTATACCACGGCAGACAGCACGCAGGCACCCGAACCAATCTCTATGTCAACCACCGATCCCGTCGCCCCGCCAACGGCTGAGATCAACCCTGCCAATATCGCCATCGGCACGCCGATGGTGCAGCTTGGCGCGTTTGACAGTGACGCCACCGCGCGCGCTGAATGGGCGAGTTTGCAAACACGCTTTACCGAATTGATGGCGGGCAAAGCCTTGGTTGTCGAGCCTGCCAAAAGCGGCGGGCGCGATTTTTATCGCCTGCGCGCGCATGGATTTGCCAGCGCCGATGATACGCGGCGGTTCTGCGCCGCAGTTTTGGCTGAAAACGGGTCATGTTTCCCCGTCGATCAGCGGTAAAATGTCGCGCAACATTGGCCATTCTGTCGGAACAGGGGCCGCAATCTTTGGCACGCTTGGCCCGCATCTGGACGCCGATCAAGCCGCGTTTTTTCGCGATTCTGACCCGTTCGGTTTTATTCTTTTTGCGCGCAATATCGAAACCCCTGCCCAAGTGGCGCGTCTTTGCGCTGATTTGCGCGCAAGTGTGGGGCGCGATGCCCCGATATTAATCGACCAAGAAGGCGGGCGCGTGCAGCGATTGCGTGGCCCCTATTGGCGCGAATGGGCCCCGCCTTTGGACACTGTGGCTGCTGCGGGCAGCAATGCCCCGCGCGCGATGTATCTGCGTGCCCAAATCATCGCGGCCGAGTTGCGGGCATTGGGCATTGACGCCAACTGTGCCCCCGTGGCCGATATTGCTGGCCCCATCACCCACCCGTTTTTACGCAACCGCTGCTATGGCACCGACGCGGCCAGCGTCACCCAAATCGCCCGCGCAGTGGCGGATGGGCAATTGGCGATGGGGGTCTTGCCCGTTGTCAAACATTTGCCGGGGCATGGGCGCGCCGATGGCGACACCCACCTAAGCTTGCCCCGTGTCACGGCCAGCATGGATGATTTGATTGCCACCGATTTTGCCCCCTTTGCCGCGCTGCGCGATCTGCCGATGGCGATGACGGCGCATATCATCTTTGACGCGCTAGACCCCGCCCGCCCCGCCACCCAATCGCCAGCCGCCATCGCGGCCATTCGCGATACCATCGGCTTTCAGGGCCTGCTGATGACGGATGATTTGAACATGCAGGCGCTGGTGGGGGATTTGGGCCAGCGCACTGCCCTATCCATGGCGGCAGGCTGTGATTTGGCGCTGCATTGCAAGGGTGATTTGGCCGAAATGCAGATGGTCGCAGCGGCGGCAGGCGCAATGGGGCAAGATACGATTTTGCGCGGACAAAGGGCCTTGCACCTGCGCTCGGCTGCGCCAGATATTGACATTGCGGCGCGAGAGGCCGAGTTTTTGGCCCTAACGCAGGGCAGGGGGCGGCCAGTTGGCTAACTTGGGCGATCAGGATGGTTCGGGCGGCGCGTGGGACGCGCCCGCGTCGATTCTGGATGCCACTGCCTCTGATGCGCTGATCATTGATGTCGATGGGTTCGAAGGCCCGCTGGATTTGCTTTTGTCGCTGTCGCGCACGCAAAAGGTCGATTTGATGCGCATTTCCGTTTTGGCCCTCGCCGAGCAATATCTGGCCTTTGTCGAGCGCGCCCGCGCGCTGCGGCTGGAACTTGCTGCTGATTATTTGGTGATGGCGGCGTGGCTGGCCTATCTGAAATCGCGCTTACTCCTGCCGCCAGACCCTGCCGACGCTGGCCCGTCGGCGCAGGACTTGGCGGCGCATCTGGCCTTTCAATTGGAACGCCTTGCCGCCATGCGGGATGCCGCGGCCAAGCTGATGGCGCGCGATCAAAAGGGGCGCGATTTCTTTGCGCGCGGTGCGCCTGAAACTGTCACGCGCCACGCGCAGCGCCGCTATGACGCCAGCCTGCTGGATGTGATGCGCGCCTATGCACGGATCAAAACGCGCGACGAGTTTCGCCCCTATGCCTTTGATCGCATTGATGTCTTCACGATGGAAGAGGCGCTGGAACGCCTGCGCCGTTTGATTGGCTATGGCGGGGATTGGGCAGATCTTACGTCCTTTTTGCCAAAGGGATGGGACGCCAGCCCCATGCGCCGCCGCGCGGCGCTTGCTGCGCATTTCGCCGCCAGTTTGGAAATGGCCAAACAGGGGCAAATCACCTTGCGGCAGGAACAGGTCTTTGCCCCCATCCAAATCAGGGCTAAAGACGCGCCATGAATGATGATCTAGACCCCGACGACTTGCGCCCCATCCAGCGCCTCGCGCGCGAGGAAACGCTCTTCGCCGCCCCACCGATGGGCGATCAGGAACGTATGGTCGAGGCGATTTTGTTCGCCGCTGCCGACCCTGTTTCGATTGCCGAACTGGCCGCGCGCATGCCCCATGGCTGCGATCCTGCCGAGGCGCTGGCGTATTTGCGTCGGCGGTATGAGGGGCGCGGTGTGGCGCTGGTGCGCGTGGGGGATGCTTGGGCCTTTCGCACGGCGCCCGACCTTGGATTTCTGATGCAAAAAGAGGTGACCGAGACGCGCAAGCTGTCGCGCGCCGCCATCGAGACGCTGGCCATCATCGCCTATCACCAGCCCGTCACCCGCGCCGAGATCGAGGATATTCGCGGCGTCGCCGTGTCGCGTGGCACGGTCGATCAGCTTTTGGAAATGGAATGGATCAAACTGGGGCGGCGGCGGATGACACCGGGGCGGCCCGCGACATTCGTGGTGACCGAGGAATTCTTAGACCATTTTGGGCTAGAGTCTGCCCGCGATCTGCCGGGCCTGCGCGAGTTGCGCGCGGCGGGTCTTTTGGACAACCGCCCCCTGCCCAGCAACATTGGGCGGCCCGATGACGATGACGATGCCGAGGCAATCGGCCAAACCGAGCTATTCGAGGAGTGAGCTATGAATGTGACCCAAGCCTTCAACCTGTTCATGCGCTTTGTCGGTTATAAGCTGATCCACCGCGCCGTGAATTCAGGCATCGACTACGCTGCAAGGCGCGGTAAACCCGAGGCAGATATGAGCGAGGCCGAACGTGCGCAGGCCGCGTCTGGACGCCAATTCGCGCAGCGTGCCCGCCGTATTCGCAGCGCCACGCGGCGATTCTTTTGAGCCCAAAAAAGGGGGCGAGCCCCCCTATTGCGGATTTACTCGCGAGAGCGGCGTCCGCCACGTCGCCCCGAGGTTGCAGCGGTTGCGGCGGCGGAGGCTTCGGCAAAGGTGGCCCCCGCTTCGACAGCCTCTAGAACGCGGGCAAAACGGATCCATTCGCCGCCGTTTGCGTCGTGGTTCATCAGCATATTCGCAGCCCGAATCGCCTCCATCTCGACTTGGCGCACGGGGTTCATGATCGCGCTGGTCATGCCTGCACCAATCGCCATGGGCAAGAAGGCGGCGTTGATGCCATGGCGGTGGGGCAGGCCAAAGCTGATGTTGGACGCGCCGCAGGTGGTGTTCACGCCCAATTCTTCGCGCAGGCGGCGCACCAGTGCGAAAACTTGATGACCTGCCGTTGCCATAGCACCAATCGGCATCACCAGCGGGTCCACCACGATGTCATGGGCAGGAATTCCGAAATCGGCCGCGCGCTGCACGATTTTCTTGGCCACGGCAAAGCGCACGTCTGGGTCTTGGGAAATGCCCGTGTCATCGTTGGAAATTGCCACCACGGGCACGTTGTATTTCTTGACCAAAGGCAGCACCAGTTCCAGCCGCTCTTCCTCGCCCGTCACCGAGTTCAAAAGCGGGCGGCCCTCGCAGGCCATCAGCCCCGCCTCAAGCGCGCCAGGAACCGAGCTGTCGATGCACAAGGGCACATCAACGACGGCCTGAATGCGGGAAATAAGATCGCGCATCAGTGGGGGTTCGACAAAGTTATTGTCAGCGTAGCGCGGATCTTCGGCCATTTTATTGGTGAAAACCGCGCCTGAATTGACGTCCAGCACCGTGGCCCCGCAGGCAACTTGTTCCAGCGCGTCGCGCAGCACCGTGTCGAAATTGCCCATCTCTAATTCGGCGGCCAGTTTCTTGCGGCCTGTGGGGTTGATACGCTCGCCAATCACGCAAAAGGGTTCGTCAAAGCCGATGACCACGGTTTTGGTTTTGGATTCGATCACTGTGCGTGTCATGGGGCGTTCCTTTAGGCGTGGGCAGGTTTACCCGCAGCGCCACCGTTTTCGGTGACCCATGCGGCATTGGTCTTGATCCCGCCTAGCGGGAAAAAGTGGACTTGTTCAATGGCAAAATTGGGGTTTTTCGCCTTATGCGCCGCCAAATCGGTGATCACCTCGTCGGGGGTGTAGGGCAGCAGCAGTTTGGTCACGTCCATCGCGCGTTTTTGCAGCACCCGCAGGGATGGGCCAACGCCGCAGGCGATGGCAAATTTGATCAGGGTTTGCAGCTTGGCAGGCCCTGCAATGCCGATATGCACGGGCAAACCAACGCCTTCATCTGTCAGGCGCTGCACCCAGTCGATCACAGGCTGCGCTTCAAAGCAGAACTGCGTCGCCATCGCCATTTTGGCATCTGTGCGCTGGGAAAAGGCATATTTCCAACGCGCGGCCTCCATCACGGCGCGGTCGCTCCATCGGGGTCGATGTCGCGGTTGCCTTCGGGGTGGCCAGCCACATGCAGGCGGTCAAACCCGTCGAATGCACCCGAGTCCAGCAGCTGCATGGATGTGGCGTAATCGCCCACGGGCTGCGGCACGCCGCCTGCCAAAAGCAGACCTTGGCGCACACCGACATCTTTGTAGCGGGCAACCCAATCGCCCAATGTGGCGCGGTCCGCAATAATGCGCGCTGGGAAATGCGGCATCACATCGAATCCTTCGCCCACAATGCGCGCGGCAGTGGCCACCATATCCTCGATCGGGGTGCCGTCGATGTGGGCGATGTAGACCCGCGTGCCGCGTGGCAAGATGACGCGGAAATCCTCAACCTTTTCGGCGGTGCGCGGCATCACTTCGATGGAATAGCCGCGCAAGAACGCCTCGCATTCGGCGCTGACGGTGGATTTTGTTTCGGTTTTGAAATTGAACAGGGCCATAGGCCACCCCCTTTTGGTTACGCCCGTGCCCAGCCGTCGGTTGCAATCAGCGCTTTGATGCGAGCCGCGTCGTATGCGGCATCCAGTTTGGCGGCCTCGGCGGCGGCGATTTCGGCAGGCTCGCCCTCGACGGAAAACGGGGCGGCTTTGCGCCATTCGGCCAAATAGGCATCGGCGTCCTTGGCCCCGATTTTCATCGCGCAGCGGTCGATCGCCTGTTCAAACCTTTCGGGCAGCTGCACTTTGGCCGCGCCCCTTCCTTTGCCGACGATCACTTGTGCTGGAATATCGCGCCAATATACAATTACGACGTCGGCCATATCGCCCCCTTTTACGTTCTAGCTGATCTAATCACCATTTAAGCGAAGGGTTAGCAGATTTTCGACCAAAGCCAAGGCTAACGCGACCTGCGCATCATCCCCTAGACAGACGCGCCTTGGCGAGATAGCCTAAGGCCAACCACAGATGGAGGGCGATATGACGCCCACGCGTCCCCAAGGGGCGGACGCGGCGCAGGATCAAATCGAGGCAGCGCCCGCTGCTTCTTTGCCTGCTTTGCAATCTGCCCCGCACGGGCCCAAGACCCCGCAGCTTTATGCTGCGGTGGATTTGGGCACAAATTCGTGTCGCATGCTGATTGCCCGGCCAAAGGGCAGTCAGTTTGTGATTTTGGACAGCTTTTCCAAAACCGTGCAACTTGGGGCGGGTCTGGAAGCCACGGGTCGCCTTAGCCGTGCGTCGATGGGGCGTACTGTGCAGGCGATCAAGGTTTGCCAGCGCAAACTGGAACAGCATGGTGTGAAACGCATGCGGCTGGTGGCAACCGAGGCTTGTCGCCGCGCCAAGAATGGCCGCGAGTTCATCCGCCAGATCAAACGCGAAACCGGCCTATGGCTGGAAGTCATCAGCGCCGAGGAAGAAGCGCGGCTGGCGGTCATTTCCTGCGCGCCGCTGGTGGAACGGCGCACACCGAGCAGCTTTTGGTCGTGGATATTGGCGGCGGATCGACCGAACTTGTCTGGGTGGATATTTCCGCCGTGGCCCCCGCGCAGCGCGCGCAATCTATCATGCGGCTGCACACAGGGTTTGGCGCGCAAGCGGTGGGCGGGGCTAAGGTTGTCGATTGGATTTCCATGCCGCTTGGCGTGGCCACGCTGAAAGACCATTTTAGGGATGTCGACGATGATGCCGCCCGCTTTGCACTGATGAGCTGGTATTTCGAAGAGCAATCTGGCCAGCTTCTCGCCCTATAACGCCTCGCAGCCCCGCGCGAAGGCTTTCAGATTATCGGCACCAGCGGCACGGTCACCACCGTAGCGGCCTCGTTTCTTGGGCTGAAGCGTTATGACCGGAACAAGGTGGATGGCTTGCGCATGACCAGCGCGCAGATTGATACCGTGATCCGCGATTATCTGTCGCTTGGCCCCGAAGGCCGCCGTACGCGATCCGCGCATTGGGCGGGACCGCCAGGCGCTGATCATGTCCGGGGCGGCTATCCTTCAGGCGCTGATGCGGATATGGCCAACCGACCGCCTTTCTGTGGCCGACCGTGGCCTGCGCGAAGGGCTGCTTTATGCACAGATGAGCGCGGACGGCGTTCTGGAAGACGGACTGTGAATGATGACCGAAAAGCGGCAACAAAACATCTCAGGGCGGGGCCAGCGCGATCTGCGCGTCAAGGTGAAAACCGCCAAGGGGCGCAAGCTGTCGTCCACGCTTTGGCTGGAACGGCAGTTGAACGATCCCTACGTCGTGCGGGCCAAGAAAGAGGGCTATCGGGGCCGGGCGGCCTACAAGATCCTGGAACTGGATGACAAATACGGCTTCCTGAAACCGGGTGCGCGGGTTGTTGATCTTGGTTGCGCGCCGGGCGGATGGTGCCAAATGGCGGTGGTGCGGGTCAATGCGCTTGGGGAGCGCACGGGCAAACCGGTGGGCACGATTTTAGGCATTGATTTGCAAGAGGTGGATACCGATTGCGAGGTGCGCAGATTGCATCAGTTGGATTTTCTGGAAGACGGGGCGGATGATCTGGTCAAGGGCTGGCTGGGCGGCCGCGCAGATGTGGTGATGTCGGACATGGCCGCCGCTGCCTCGGGGCACAAGGGCACCGACCACTTGCGCATTATCGCGCTGATCGAAGCGGCGCTGGCTATTTGCTTTTGACGTGCTGGATGAAGGCGGCACGTTTGTGGCCAAGGTTCTGGCTGGCGGGGCAGAAAATGACAATGCAGGCGCAGCTAAGACGAACTTTTACCAAAGTGGCCAATGTCAAACCCGCCGCATCGCGCGCCGATAGTTCAGAAAAATTCGTGGTGGCGATGGGGTACCGTGGCCGCGCCTTTGCCCCCCAGCCCGACCCGCGCGACGCACCAATTTAAGACGAAGATGGGGGCTACCCCCCCAGTTTCGGTTTGGGTAGGGCTAATGTCTCCCCAGCCTAGAGCCAGATCATCCGCGCCAGTGGCGCACCGATCCGCAATCCATATGAACAAAGTTTGAGCGGCTATAACGGCCAACGCCGCCCGCGCCGCAGGCCTCGGCGGCGGCGGCAAGTTGGGATACGCTGCGCGAGCCAAGGCGCAAATCGGCAGCTTGGCCGCGCACATGCAGCGAATTGCGCGCAACGCCGCTGGATTTCGAACGCAGCAACGCGTTGGTTTCAGGGCTGCGATACCCCGACAGCATCATGTAGGGATCGTTCGTTCCCGTCAGGCGGTGCGCTGCGGCCATAATGTCAAAGTTCTGCGGATCCATTTTGACCGCTTTGTCATTGCGCCAATCGCGCATGAAATAATTAATCTCTTTCAAAACCTGCGGGATATACTCGCCTTCGATCCAATACACCGCGTCAAGGCTTTCCCCTGTGCGGCCAGAATATAGACGCAAGCGGCGAATGTCGCCCGCCCCGCGCAAAAGGCCAAAAGCATGGGACATAGTCGGGGCTGCGGCGATTGTCGTTGCGGCAAAAATGCCAAGCAGTTTGCGGCGCGAAACGAGCGACGTGCTGTGTAGAGTATCTGCCGAATGTGCCATTCTAACTTTTGTCCCGTGGTCTTTGACCGCTTGTTGCCGCGATCTTCCATCAACGCTCTGTCAGCGCCGTGCCTATGATATGACACAGAACACAAAACGCCGAAAGCAAAGATTCGCGGCCATGGGGGCACGATGGCAGCAATAGGCGAAAATTTGCTGAATCGACACATGACGGGTTCTGGCCAGATCAAAGTTTACGCAGTTTTTTCACGATGGCTTTTGGGTGCGCAATCTACCATGATCGGTGTAAGTGTGGCCGATTGGCACAAAATATGTATCAAAGCTGAGAAAACACGCAGCTTTGACTTGCGGGCGCGGCGCGCCTGTGGATAAATTTCGATGAAAATAGATGAGGTCAAGATGCCGCATAGAAAAATCGCCCGCAACTTTAGGTGCTTTGGCCCCGCAAGACCTGTGCGGCACGCGGCATTTACGCTGCTTGCGGCCATGACATTTGGCGCGGCCCCGATAGCTGCGCAGACGCTGGGGCAGGCTTTTGCCAAATCGGTTGCGGTGGCCGTGCAAGAAGATGGGCAAGAAAATGAGATCGTCGCGGATTTTTACAAGTCGCGCGCTTATGCCCCTTTGTGGACAGATGGGTCTGGTTCGGCGCGGCTGGCGGCGCTGATGGGCGCGCTGGATGCGGCGGCGGCCCACGGGCTGCCAACGCAGCGCTATGATGGCCACGCCCTGCGCGCCGCCGCACAGCTTGCCCGCAGCGAGGGTGATATGGGGCGGCTAGAGGTTGCGCTGACAAAGGCCTTTTTGTCCTATGGCCGCGATCTGTCTTCTGGCGCGCTAGAGCCGATAAAGGTGGACGGCGGTATCTTGCGCGAGATTATCCGCCCTGATCCCGCCTTGATGTTGGCGGCGATGGCCGCGACCAGCGACCCCGCTGCCTATTTGCACGGACTTGCCCCCAAGTCCCCCGCCTATACGAAGTTGATGGCCGAAAAGGCCGCGCTAGAGGCACGCGCGGCGCAAGGCGCCTTTGCTGGGCCGATCCCAGCGCGGAAATTGGCCGAAGGGGCCAAGGGCGACGGTGTCATCGCGCTGCGCAACCGTTTGATTGAACTGGGTTATATGCCGCAATCGGCGCAGGCGGTTTATGATGGGGCGATGACGCGCGCGGTGCAGCGATTTCAGCGCGAGCAGGGGCTGAACGCCGATGGCGTGGCGGGCGAGACGACAATTGATTTGCTGAACGCCGCGCCCGAGGCGCGCCTCGCCTCGGTTGTTGTTGCTTTGGAGCGGCTGCGCTGGATGGGCAATACCCCCCTCGGGGCGCGCCATATTTGGGTTAATCAGCCCGATTTCACCGCCAAAGTCGTCGACGATGGCGCGGTCACATTTCGCACGCGCGTGGTGATTGGCAAGAATGTGCCAGACCAGCGCAGCCCTGAATTTTCCGATGAAATGGAATATATGGCGATCAATCCCAGCTGGGGCGTGCCGCGGTCCATCATCGTCAAGGAATATCTGCCGTTGTTACAACGCAACCCCAATGCCGTCGGACACTTGCAGGTGGTTGATGGCAAGGGCCGCGTCGTGCCGCGCGGGGCGGTGAACTTTGCAGGCTATTCGGCGAAAAGTTTCCCCTTTAGCCTGCGCCAGCCGCCCTCGGCGGGGAATGCTTTGGGGATTGTGAAATTCATGTTCCCAAATGCCAATAACATCTATCTTCACGACACCCCAAGCAAAAACCTGTTCGATCATGAGGTGCGCGCCTATTCGCACGGCTGCATTCGCGTCGGCGATCCCAAAGACCTTGCCTATGCTTTGCTTGCGCGGCAAAGCGGTGATCCGCAGGCGGCATTCAAGGCGGCCTTGGACACGGGCAATGAGACGAACATCCCGCTGGAACAGAAAATCCCCGTCCATCTGGTGTATTTCACCGCTTTCCCCGATGCAGGCGGCGAGGTGCGCTACCGCGCCGATGTTTACGGGCGCGATGCCAAACTCTTTGATGCGCTGATCGAGGCTGGTCTGGAAATGCCTGCAAAATCGGGGTAAACGGGGGCAGGGCGTTTTGCCCCTATCAGAAAGCCGCCGATGTCCACGCAAATTGATCTAAGCCTTGCCGAAATTGCTGCCGCCATTGGGGCAGAGGTCGCGGGCGATACCAGCCTGCGCATTTGCCGCGCGGCGGAACCTGCCAGCGCTGGGCCGCAGGATTTGGCGCTGGCGATGGATCCCAAATATGCGGGCGGTTTGGCGCAGGGGCGCGCGCGGGCGGCGATGCTGTGGCCTGGGGCGGATTGGCAGGCGCTGGGGCTGAAAGGCGCGATATTCGCGCCGCGCGGGCGGCTGGCGATGGCGGGGCTATCCAAACTGCTGGACGCGGGGCCGCAAATCGCGCTTGGCATTCATCCGATGTCGGTGATTGATCCCAGCGCGCAGATCGGCGCAGGGGCGGCCATTGGCCCCTTTGTTACCATTGGCGCGGGGGCGGTCATCGGGGCGCGGGCGCGCATCGCGTCGCATGTGTCGATCAGCGAGGGCGCAAGTATCGGCGATGACGCGTTGATCGCGCAGGGCGCGCGCATTGGGGCGCGGGTGGTCATCGGCCACCGCGCGATCATCCAAATGGGCGCGGTGATCGGGTCGGACGGGTTGTCATTCGTAACCCCCGAAAAATCGGGGGTCGAGGAAATTCGCGAAACCCTAGGCCAGCGCGGGGAAATCCATGCCCAAGAATGGGTGCGAATTCACTCGCTTGGCTCGGTCAGCATTGGCGATGATGTGGAAATCGGCGCGAATTGCGCGATTGATCGCGGCACGATCCGCGACACATCCATTGGGCGCGGCACGAAATTCGATAACCTTGTCCACATCGGCCATAATGTGCAAATCGGGCAGGATTGCATGATCTGCGGCCAAGTGGGCATCGCGGGCAGCTCGCGCATCGGCAACCGCGTGGTGCTGGCGGGGCAATGCGGGGTGAATGACAATATTTTCATCGGTGACGATGTGATTTGCGGCGGGGCGACAAAAGTTTTCACGAATGTGCCTGCGGGCCGTGTGATGCTGGGCTATCCTGCGGTGAAAATGGACAATCATATCGAGATACAAAAGGCGCTGCGCCGCTTGCCACGGCTGGCGGGGCGCGTGGCCAAATTGGAAGATGACACAGAACTGTCACCTCATCGTGATTGAAGTGGCTGCAAACGGATGGAGTTGCCACCAATGAACCAGATGACAGATATAGCGGCCAACCAAAATGCCGCCGAGGCCAAAATCATCGCCATCATTGCCCAGCAGGCGATGATGGACGCAAGTCAGATCACGCCGCAAACGGCGCTGGCGGATTTGGCGCTGGACAGCCTTGTGATGGTGGAAATCGTCTTTGCATTGGAAGAGACCTTTGGCGTGACGATCCCCTTCAATGCCAATTCGGCCCACCACGCCGCGGCGGGGTTTGATATGTCCACCCCCGCCGCCATCGCCGCCGCAGTGCAGGCGCTGCCCCGCGCATGAGGCGCGTTGTCATAACGGGCGCGGGCACGGTGAATGCGCTGGGCCATGATGTTGCGCAGACCTATGCTGCGCTGGCGGCAGGGCGGGGGGCAATTGGGCCTTTGGATATTCCCGATATGCACCGTTTGTCTGCGCCGATTGGCGCGCAGGTGCGCGGATGGGATGGGGCGGCGCTGTTCAGCCCGCGCGAGATGGCGATGCTGGACCCTTTTGCGCAATTTGCGCTGGCCTCGGCGCGCCAAGCCTTGCAGCAATCGGGCCTTGACCTGACGCCCCGCATCGGCGTGCGGGCTGGGGTGATTATGGGCACGGCGGGGGGCGGGCTATCGACCACCAATGACGCCTACCGCGCTGTTTACGCAGAGGAAAAAAACCGCGTTGCGCCTCTGACTGTGCCGCGTTTGATGGGATCGGCAGCGGCCAGCCATATTTCCATGGCACTGGGGCTGATGGGGCCTAGTTTCGCGGTCTCGTCTGCCTGTGCATCCAGCAATCACGCGATGGGTTTGGCCTTTCAGATGCTGCGCGCGGGGGCGGTAGACATCATGTTGACGGGCGGATCCGAGGCGATGCTGAACTTTGGCGGTCTAAAGGCATGGGAGGCGCTGCGCGTGATGTCCCCCGATGGCTGCCGCCCCTTTTGCGCCACCCGCAACGGTATGGTGCAAGGCGAAGGCGGCGCGGTTTTTGTCTTCGAATCCCTGAAACATGCGCGCGCGCGGGGCGCGACAATCTTGGCAGAAGTGTTAGGCTTTGACATGACATCTGATGCCGCCGATTTGGTGATGCCCAGCCAAACGGGGGCAGAGCGGGCCATGACGGGCGCGCTGCAAGATGCAGGGCTAAAGCCTGCGGATGTCGATTACATCAACGCCCATGGCACGGGCACAGCGGCCAATGACCGCGTTGAAACGGCGGCCATTCGTGCGGTTTTTGGCAAATAAGCCGACCGCGTTGCAGTATCCTCTACCAAATCCATGCATGGGCATTTGATTGGCGGGGCGGGCGCGGTGGAATTGCTGGCCTGCCTGATGGCGCTGCAACATGGGATCATCGCCCCCACCATCGGCCACCGCGAAAACGATCCCAATTGCACGCTGGATATCGTGCCAAACCGCGCCCGCAAAAGCGATGTGCGCGTGGCCATGTCCAATGCCTTTGCCTTTGGCGGCATGAACGCGGCGATCATATTGGGCCGCGCGCCAGTCTGACAAAAGGCCCGCCTTGATGGGCGGGCCAATCCATCACAGTCTTGAAAACCCTATTCTGGCGCTGCCAGTGTTTTTTCATACATCGCGGTAAACCCCTTTAACGACAGGGTCAAATCCACGCGCGCTTCAGGTGCCAACGCTGGAACAATAGAGATCGTGGCCGCTTTGCCATCTTTCATCCAACGAACCTCCTCGGCAGTAAAACCGACCCGCGCGATGCAGCCATAGCTGTTGCAAAAAGCGAATGGATAGCCGCGCGCCTCGTTTTCATCGACCTTCATCACAAGGCCCGCTTCCAGCAAGGTTTCCAGCGGCACAACGATAACCGCGCCAGCGGCGGCCTTGGCCCCTTCAGGGATTTTGAAGATGTTAAATTCCGCCACATCGCCGCCCGATGCATCTTTCAGCAGTTGAAACATTTGGCAGGGCGTGTCGCCTGTCTCGACTTTGGTGCAGCGCAACTCCCAAGGTTCGGACGTTTCGGCCAAATACATTTTACCGACTTTTGCCGTTTCAGCGGTGGGAATGGCAGGGGCCGCTGCATCTTGGGCAAAGCCCGCAGTGGTCAGCGCCGCAAAGGCACAGGCGAGGGCGGTGGTTTTCAGCGTCGCATTCATCAAAGCATCCTGTTGATTTGGCCTTTTCGGCTGTTCTGCGCTGCCCTTAGCACGCAGTTTGGGCAATGTCAGGGACTTTACCGCGATTTCGCGCCCACTGGCCAAAACCCGCGCATCCGCCTGTGCCTCTGAATATGAAGGGGCGAGAAAAATTGAAAAAGGGCCAGCAAGCCGACCCTTTTTCTTTTTATCTCCCTGTCGGACTGGCCGACTTGCGGCAAAACTTAGGGGCAATTTTGGGGGGCGTCAACGCAAAGGCGGGAGGGATGTCGAAAAAAATGCACCTTGCGCGAATTTTGGGCAAGGCTGGCGTGAAAAAAAAGGCCGCACCCAAAGGCGCGGCCAGTCAGACAGGGAGGAAGTCACAATCATAGCACCTAGCGCAATCGCCCAAGGCCGCTGTGATACGACTCAGTTTGCCGTCAATCGGTTAATATTCCCTTTATGTTCCGAATGCGCTGTGCAAATAATTTCCTTTAGGCGTGCAAGACTGGACTATGTCGGCTAAACCAGCCGCAAATATCAAGGGAGTGATTCATGTCGGATGCGATTTTTGTCGGCGGTGGCGGCGAGAGCTATGGCGAGCCGCAGCACCTGCTGCTGAGTTATGCCAATCGGCACGGGCTGATTGCTGGGGCGACGGGCACTGGCAAAACCGTGACGCTGCAAATTCTGGCGGAAGAATTTTCGGCAGCAGGCGTGCCCGTGTTTATGGCCGATGTGAAGGGCGATTTGTCGGGCCTTGCCGCCGCTGGCAGCCCAACCCACAAGCTGCACGATGCCTTTGCCAAGCGTTCCGCGACCATTGGCCATACGATCAATTACCGCGCTTTCCCCGTGACCTTTTGGGATATGTATGGCGAGCAGGGCCATCCCATTCGCGCCACCGTGGATGAAATGGGCCCGCTGCTGCTGTCGCGCCTGCTGGAATTGACCGAACCGCAAGAGGGCGTTTTGAACGTGGCCTTCCGCCTTGCCGATGAGGAAGAGCTGCCGCTGCTAGACCTAAAGGATTTGCAGGCCCTGCTGACCTTTATCGCCGAAAATGATAATGAAATTTCCGCGCGTTACGGCCTTGTGTCGGCTACATCCATCGGGGCCATTCAGCGCCGTTTGTTGGTTTTGGAAAACCAAGGCGCCGCGCAAATGTTTGGCGAACCTGCGCTGGAACTTGCCGATTTGATGCGTGTCGATGCCAATGGCATGGGCACGGTTAATATTTTGGCCGCCGATAAATTGATGAATGCGCCGCGCCTTTACGCCACATTTCTTTTGTGGCTGCTGTCGGAATTGTTCGAAGAACTGCCCGAAGTGGGCAACCCCGACAAACCCAAGCTGGTGTTTTTCTTTGACGAGGCGCATTTGCTGTTCAACGACGCGCCCCGCGCGCTGGTGGAAAAGGTGGAACAGGTCGCGCGTTTGATCCGTTCCAAAGGCGTTGGGATCTACTTTATCACCCAAAACCCCGCTGACGTGCCCGATGTGATTCTGGGCCAGTTGGGCAACCGCGTGCAGCACGCCCTGCGCGCCTTTACCGCCAAAGATCAAAAGGACCTTCGCGCGGCGTCGGAAACCTATCGCCCGAACCCACGCTTTGACATAGCAGATGCGATCCGCGACTGCGGCACGGGCGAGGCGGTGACATCCTTTCTAGAGGCGAAAGGCGTGCCGCAAATCGCCGAACGCACCCTGATCCGCCCACCAAATTCCCAGCTTGGCCCGATTGATACGGGCCTGCGCGCGCAGATCATCGCGGCCAGCCCGATGGGACGTTTGTACGACAAGCCGATCGACCGCGACTCAGCCTATGAACGCCTGCGCGAGCGCAGCGCAGTTGCCGCCCGCGAAGCTGAAAAGCTGGAAATGGAAGAGGAGCGCGCGAAACAAGACGAGGCACGCCGCAAAGAAGACGAGCGCGACTATTCTCGCGCCCGCCGCTATGACGGGGATGGCTATCGCAGCACCACACCGCGCCGCACCAGCACCTCGCGCAGCGATAGCCTGGGCACGGCACTGGCCAAAAGTTTCGTGCGCCAACTTGGCACCAAAACAGGCCAAGCGGTCGTGCGCGGGATTTTGGGCAGTATGTTCAAAAGGT
>JAXHON010000009.1:0-40797 GCA_034519315.1 Cypionkella sp.
AACGCCCCAGAAGGCGGCGAGGTCGTCACCGACGAGTTCCGCGCATACAGTGGCCTTTCTGCCAAGGGCTACACCCACAAGACAGTGCGCCACTCTGCTGGCGAGTACGTCAACAACATGGCTCACACGAACGGCATCGAAAGTTTCTGGTCATTGCTCAAGCGCGGCTATATCGGCGTCTACCACTATATGAGCGAAGATCACCTGCACCGCTATGTGAACGAATTTTCGTTCCGCCATAACACTTCAAAAGTTGGCACGATTAACTTCATCAACATGACAATTGACCGGATGGTTGATAAGCGTCTGACCTACAAGGATCTGATCAATGGCTAAACAACCCGAAAATATTGAACCAATAAACGCCAACTTTGATGACGTGGTAGATAGGATAGTCGGATCCAACAACGAGCCAGAAGTTCTGGATGCTGTTTACAGCGGTCAATTGCCAAGTGGCGATATAGAATTAGACTAAGCTGTGCTGGACGGTGGAGTTCGGGTGCTATCCGAGAAGGGGCCGTTCACTTGCCTTTGGTAGCAAACGTGGCGGCTCGCATTGGAAGCGTATGAAAGAAAATGAAGGCGGCGCCAACTTACCCTCTTTTCTGTCTGCAAAGAACTATTCTCCTTTTATTTCAAGTGAGTTAGAGGCGGCGCTGAAATCACCAGTTTTATACAAAACAAACGCTGGCGCCACACCAGCACATGTAATTAGGGCCGAACTATTACCTGAAATATGCGGGGTCTTTCTTTCTGCTCGTAGAAAGGGTGAAATTCACGTTTCACAAGAGCATCTAGCCATGCAGGCAGAAGTCCTAATGGAAGCCTTTGCCAAGGTAGGTATAGTAGCGCTAGTCGATGAGGCGACCGGCTATCAGCGTGACCGCTCACACGACGCGCTTTCAAAATATGAAAAAGCGCGCCGCCGTGAAAAGATTGCGTCATTCACATTCTGGGGCTGGCGCTGCGTTGTTTGCTCTGTCAATCGGGCTGGCAATCCCGTCTGCAATTGCATCTGCCCAGATCGAAGCAAAAACACATGAGGCGCAAAAGCACGGTAACGGCATTGCTTGCAACCGTCGCGCTGATTGCTGGCGTGATCATTGGCCTATGGCTCGGACTGTCGGTGGAGGTTTGCGACTGTGACGATATAGGGGACGAGGAATGCTGAAACTGCAACCACCAAACCAAGGCGAATTTGCAAGCCTAGATAATGCGCAAAAGCTGGCAGAGGTTGCGCGGCTTGGTCACAATTACAAAATGCTAGGCGGCAATAGCGGCCCAGCGATGGAATGGGCGGCGCAAGAAATTGCGCGCCTGAATAACCTACTTGATGCAGTGCAAAGCATTGCTGACATGGGCGGCAGGATCATAAGCATTCGCGGGGAAATAAAATGACATTGGCAAAATACTTTGCGCAAGGGTTCATCGGAGCTTGGTTTCTTATCGGGCTTGGTTGGTACCTATTCCAGATGTTAAAAGATTGGGTTTTGTGATGCACAGGGTCACGTTTGCAATCATTGCCGCGTTAACCGTGCTTTTTTGGTTTTTGACCATTAGCACAGTCTTTGGGGAAACCATCCGCAACGATTACGGCGGCAACCTGCAACAATACACAATCCGCAACGCCACGGCCAAGCTGCAAGGGCGTAACGCGGTTATTGCGGGGGAATGCTCTAGCGCCTGCGTTACAGCCCTGCCACGGGCCTGCCTGCGCCCGTCTGCGCGCCTTGGCTTTCACAGCCCCGCCAATGGTAGCAAGGTAGACATTGCATCCGCGCGCAATACACTTGCGCGGCATATGCCAAGGCCGATGGCGAATTGGTATATGTCAGGGCCTGCATATGTCACAGATGGCGCGGTGTATTTGGATTATCAAGCCGCAATCAAGCTGGGCGCTATGCCGTGTTAGATTGTAACGCCAATGCGGCTTGCCGCAACTCGCTCCACAAATTGCAATTCGCCCGCATTCAAAATCCGCCCGCATACGACAAGATAATTAAAGCTGCGCAGGATGCTAAATAAGTGCAAGTTCCGTTATTTGAAAAAAGGATACATTGGCGGAGTTAGGAATACTTTCCTGCCGCCTTGCGATGCTGTTACGGATTGCCCAGATTGAGCGCCGTTTAACTCTGGATGTCAACCTAGTCCCCGGATGATGTCGCTAATTTATGTAATTACTGCAATGCGAGGACTTGAAAAACAATTGATGGTTGCAGGCGCAGCAACAGACGCCAGACGCAGCGCCGTACGTTTAGTGTCCCGCCACTTGAAATGAAATATTATTCAATGCTGAGGAAGGTGCCTCGATTGCAACACCTACGCGCCCCATCGGTTTCCGAACAAATAACAACTTGACGTGCTGCGTCTGAAACCTTGCGCAATCCTGCAACAACTGTTATTTCATCCGATCCGCTAAAATCAACATTTGCGGCAGATTGCATAAATTGGTTGACGCCGTTTCCCGCAACAAATCGGCGGTCAGGAAAACCGGCCTCGGTCACATTCGTCGCGGAATAGTTGTGCTGATATGCGGTCCGGGCGGGGCCTTGCTCTAATTGAAAACCCGCAATCTCAACCGTGTAATTCAGCACCTCGCCAGCCGCAAATGTTGCAGCTACTGCGGCGCGGGCTGCCACGGTCGCAACGTTTGACATAGTTGCCGACACTGACATTACCACGTCAGTTGTGGACGTTAGACGGGGCGAAAATCCACTGTTACCAGTCGATCCACCGACTGAATTTATGCCAATGAGTTCTAGCCTAAATCCCCCGCTGCCAGTGTTAGGCGCACCTGCGATAATTCTTGCAGCAGCCGATATTGTGTATGCCTGCCCCGAAACGATTGGGACGACAAATGCCGAAAAAGTATGCAGCGTTACCGCAGAGTTGGACGTTGCGGTTCCAGAAACGGCGTATCTAACAAATGGCAGGCCGGATGCGTTTAGCCCGCTGGCTATTTTTGTTGCAGTAATACCTGCGAATGTCCCGTACGCCCGCCATGGCGCGGTCAGATCGGCACTTGCCGAACCATTTGCTAGGTTGCGCACCCCGACTGTTGGTCGGCGGCCTGTCGTAGGGCGCTTTGCATTGTCAGTTTGCCGAAAATGGTTTCCTTTTCCAGACAGATCGCGCCAATAGCCAACCGGCTGCGATGCTGCGGTTACTGCCGCAGTTTGCCCGCTATCCTGCGACATGCTGGCATAGTCGGACGAGTCAGGGATGATGCCTTGACTTGCGCCGATGATGGTTTGCATGAATGCTAAGTCGCGGATTTGACACTGCCATGGATTGACCGAAACCCGTCCAAGCGGCGAATGCATTTTAGGCATGACTGATAAACACCGAGCTTTGACCGGATTGCGTTCTTGCCCAAAGACGATTTGCGCCCGCAACGCCGGGGAATAGAACGCTGATCAATTGCGCCTCGCCCATTTTGACGCCATAAACAAGCCCGCTTTGCGTTGCATCTGGCGCAGTCCCTGACGCCGTTGCCTGAATAATCACCTCAGTCGATCCAGTGTTTTCAAAAACTACAGTCGTCAATGTTTCGCCGTTTGTAATTTCTGACCAAGTTTGCGTCACTGGCAGGCTTGCGTTTCTTGTGGTCATTTTCGCCCCCTTAATTATCGGCCCAATGCCGCTTCGTATGTGTTTATAACATAAAGACCGCTGCGACGCATTGCCAGAATGTCATCGCCAGCCAATGATCGAGCGTGGGCTTTTAATGGTGATTCTAGCCGTGCAAGCGCTACGCTCTCATTGACCATAGCTACGCAGCCTGTCAACGATGTCAGCATCAGACCCGACAGCACCAGATTGCGCCCGATCAATCCTGACATGTGTTTCATTAGCCGATTCCAGATTGTGCTTTGATTGCTTTGCGCGTTCATCGGTTTTTCCCTCTCTCTTGCCAACCGCAAACGCGGCCAAAATTGCAGACAATACCGCGACGATCCCGATAGCCCACTGCTTAATCGTCTGCATTCATGCGCCCCTTTGTCATGCTGTATGCTATCATCAAAATTCCAGCGACAATAGCAAAACCTAAAGCCCATTGAATAGGCCCTTGACCGTCCGTGGCAGCAGATATAGCGGCTGCACCCGCGCTTAACCATGGCCCCGGCTCTTTTGCTATGGCGGCAATAATTGCAGCCCCAGAAGGACCGCCCGTGGCCTTGCCCGCGTCATTCGGCTTAGGGTCTTGCGCTGGCATGTTCTTGGCCATCCTTACAGCCCGATCAATGACGCCCATATCGCCGCTTTGAACACCGGGCTTTTCGCCAATGACGCGCCGGGTCCAGCCTGCGCCAAACGATTCCCAACCCTTTAGGCCCCGCAAAAACGCCATGCGCGCGGCGCAGTAATCTTTGATTAACTGCACAAGATCAGCGCGGCCAATTGCGGCTAGCGTGATTGCGCCAATGATGCCATCGGCTTTGACATTTAACACTTTCTGCAATGTCTTTGCCGCTTGGCGCGGCCCACTGTTCACCGAAAAATCGGCGACGGCATAATCAAGGCCGCTTGGTAGATCGTCAAATCGCACCGGGTCCATATACTGCGCCGATATAATTGCGTCTGCTGTTTCGCGGCTAATGCCTTTGACTGTTGCTTTTGGAAGCCCTTTTATTTGGTTCCATGCGTCAAATGTTTTTTGCGTAATGCCCCTATCAGTAGGCCCGCCGGGGTCTTTTGGATGATTGGCATAGCCGCCCTCGGTGATACCAATCCATCGCAGCACTTTTTCACGATTTGCTTTCAATGCCTGTCACTCCTGTCCCTGTCACTTCGGTCTTTTAGAATGTCGATCACCGTTCGCGCGGATGCCATGGCGTCTCTGATAGCAGTAATGTCTTTTGCAATCGCATCAAGTTTGGCCGTATGCGTTTCAATGGCGACTTGAACCGGGTCTTTTGTCGCCGCAGCTCGCGATTCTGCTTTTTGCGCATAGTTAAAAAACATTGCACCAAATGCAGTTATAACCGCCACCGCTAACGCAAAATGGGATAATGGGCCGGATGCAAAAATTTCTATAACGTGCCAAAATCCGTCACTCATCAATTTCGGCCACCTCTCTGAATGCCCCGATTAAATCCAGAAGCGACAGCCAACTGAAAAACAAATATGACCATGTAAAAACTGACGCATACGCTGCGATTGGGAATTGCCCGCCCGTAAATAATGCCGAGAATGAAAGAACAGAAAAAAGGACGGCAAGTCCAGCGCACCCAGACAATCGCAGCGCTGGCGACCACCGCCAAGCGCCGTTTATTTCAATACCTGTCAGCACAAAAACAGCCGCCAGTATCTGCGCTAATGCCCAGACAATAGCGGGGGTTTTAACTGCCATTTCCCCATAAGTTATGGGCGACATTGTATCTTGACCGCACAACCTGCCCAGCGCGAAAAAAAATGCAGCGCCGAACATCATATAAGTGACAGTCGCCATTGACTGTTTATGTCTATTTAGAAAAGTGCTACCGCGTCTAGGCATTGCGCGCGCCCCTGACCATTGCAACAAGGGACAGGCATAAGACCGCGAAAGGCCACCATGCAGGCCCGTATATCGCCCCAAAGCCCACAAAGGCCGCATCCTCTATCCCGTCCAATTTATTGCCACCACGGCGCAGATCTCCAGCCTCTTTGATTATCCAATATAGCAACAATACCACTAAAGGCTCGATTGATCCAAACCAATTTGGCAATGCTACCGCAATCGCCGCGCCCAGCAATGCATGACCAATACCAACCACCCCGCGCAAATATGCAGCACCAGCGGGGCCAGAAACCCCGCTAGGCGTCATCAATTCACGTATGAGGGTGAATAGCTTCATGCGGCTTTGAACGTCCCCGAAATAGTGAACGTTTTCCCGTCGAACTGCGAAACATCGGCGAGGATATTTGCAGCGCCGCCCTTCAACTCTCTGATCTGGATGACCCCCGCCGACGTGACCACCGCAACCAAATTATAATATGTCGAAGTCAGCGTGACGCCATCATGCACGATTGACCCCAAAACAGTTTCAATCGACGGTGCAAGAGTTAGGCCAGTAATTTGCAGGTTGTTTGCGCCAGTCATCCCAGCGATTGACAGCGCGGAAAACCGAATATTGACATGCACAAGCCCGCCTATTTCCGTGACTGTCCCGGTCGGCAACGTGCTGCTAAGGTTTGTGCCATCGCTCGCCCGGATCGCAGATACCCCAAGATTATTGGGGCGGAATTTCGTCAACCCCGTCGCGCTATCAAATGATACGACCGTCAGATTACTGGACCCCTCACGGCCAAACAACACAACACCGCCAGGATTGCTGCTATCATTGACGCCGTAAACGTTAATACCGCCGCCATTCTCCAGCGCGCCATTGAAACGCAATTCTGCAATTTCCCGACCCGTAGATGCATTTACCGCATAAGACGCATAATCTGCACCATCCCGCCCATAGACGCGCAGCCGCCCGTCATCGTAAACCAGCGATGGCAGATATGATTGCGTCGCTTCGTTCCAGCGCTCGATTTGAAGCGCCGTTCCTTCTTTATAGGCGATTTCGCCAACGGAGCCGCCGATATATAAAAACGCGGGCGCAGGCTGATTGCCTGTTCCAGAAAGCAACGGATAATCTGCGCCGCTAACCAAAGGCGCACCAATGGACAAAATCAATTTATCCTTGCGCGTCCATGCAGCGCCGCGCGTGTATGTCGTGCCAGCCGCCCATGCCCCGCCAGCCGCAAGATCAGTCACGACCCATGCATTACCAGTGCCGGGGATTTCGCCCGTGCTGCTGGCAGCGATGCATGCAAAGTTCTTTCCCCCATACGACACAACAGACCCGGATTCACGCCAGAAGTCGGCGTGAAGCGAAACAATCTGCGTTCCGTCATATGCCAGCCCCTCAGGCTCAAGCGCATACGGTATGCCAAAAGTCGCATCCGACAAAAGCTGATCATCCGTGTAGATCGCGCGCGCGCCGTCAAAAAGCCGATGCGAAAGCGTATTGCCCGAATAATCGACAACCCGGATCGCTTTATTTTCGCGCGGATTAGTCCAGCCGTAGAGGATAGCCACCTTGCTATCCTTTACGGCAAGCCCTTGAACCACATATGCATAGCTGTTTTCAGGCGCGCGAATTGGAACCTCGGCAACAATAGGCGTGACGGTTAGAGGGTCAGCCGCTGCGATAACATCGGCCAAGTCATAGACGAACAGGAAGCGGTTATTCGACCGGGGCTGTTTTGCCAAAATCGCAACATGCCTGCCATCGCTCGCCACGCTTGCTTGATAATAGTCTGCAAATTGATGCACGGACCCTTCAAGACCAAATACGCGGTAATTTGTGACATTGGATTGAGTTGTTCCGCCCCCCTGCCAGTCAATGACCGAAAACCCCTTACCCGCGTTATCGTCCTCTGTGCCGCTTTCCTGCACCATGCCCGCTACCATCGTGACCGACCCGTCAGTCTCATTCCAAGCGGAAAGCGATTGATGCCCAATATTCAATTCGTCGGTGTATGACAGCGAAGCGGCTTGCCCACCGTCTGCGCGCATGGTGAAAAACACAATGCGACTGCGCTCGGTCAGTTTATAATCGTCCGAGACAGTCCGCTGCGCGATAAAACCTGTCTTTGCCCCCGACACATTGGCAATCGCAAACCCTTGCGGCGCATTGCCCGCATTGGTAAAAATGGCGGTGCCGTCATAGCCCATATTCGCTGTCATTAACTTGCGGATGCGGGCGTACGGTATGTTTTCAATTTCGCGCGCGTCATAGATTTTCACACCGCCGTCTGTGACCTCGTTATGATCAGCCGCCCCGGATGCTGCAACTTGTCCGCGCCAACCATCGCGCGTCATGACATAATCGCCAGCTACAACTGATCCCGGCTGGCCTGCGGTATATGTCAGTGACGTATCGGCCCGAATGGCGGCAACTGTATCAAGCCAAACGCCATCGTAAAGCGCCGCTTGTGCTGCGCTTGCAGATGCCGCAGCAGCGCTTGCAGATGCCGCAGCAGCGCTTTCAACCGCCGCGCCTAGCGCACTTTCTGCGCCAGCCTCAGCCGCCAAGCATAGCGCCAAAACGTCAGCCGGGACAGGTTCGGCAATGTCCACGCCCAAGAGGGACGTTAGCGCATGCGGCCCCGGCCCAGCAAGCGCAAACTGCCCTAAATGTTCCTCACGCGCTTGGCCCGTAATAGTTTCGCTATAATGCAAAACGGCGCGATATTGGCTGCCGTTTTCGTATTCCGTTGTAGCCTGCAAGCCAATGGAAAAGTCACCATTAGCATTTGCGACAGCCTCGACATATCTGGAGGCATTGATATTCCCGTCATCATCCCAGTCTGGGCGGGGCATATAGAACCTGACCCGGCCTGCTTTTGGCGCCCCCATATTCAGCGTGTTGAGGTTGCCTGTTACTGTGACGATAGTTTCGGCCATGATCCATCCTTATGCGTTTTGCACGTTATAACATACCGGCACGGGCGCGGCAATCATAGGCGGTAAACGCCACGAACTCCAGAGCTTGCAAGCCTCATATCCTTGTATTGCGCATAACCAGTGCCGCCGCCTGAACCCGTGGTCAATGTTGTTTTCAACAAAACTTCAATAAAATCGCCCGCTAAAAATGTTAGGTTGTAAGAAACAGATTGATACGATCCAGAGCTATCCGACGTTGTGTCAAGTGTAGCGCCGTTTTTCTTAATGATGATAGACGCGATGGCCGCGTCAACACCGCGTATGCTTCCTAGAACCCGCAAGCTGCCATCATTCATCGCTGTAAATTCGTGCAGTCTTGTTGTCGCGGCAGTCGTGTCAGAGCCGGAAAGCGCCAATGTAGGGCCGCTTACGTCAATTCCTTCGCTCCCTCCAAATCTGTTAAGCGTTACGCTGCCATGCGTAAAACGCGGGTGCGCGTCTGCGGCAAGCCTTGGCGCATCTTCTGCACCTTCAAATGCCGCGATGACGTTATTTGTCCACGCGCCCGCCAATTCCGCAACAATCGGGCTTTCCGCGTCAATCATTGTCAGCGGTATTTCAAACCAGTCAGCCATTTTGCAACCTCAAGAGAATACATAAGGCCCGGTGTTATCCGGGAATGTCAGGCTAGGCCCGACAATGTAAGAGCCGCGCGCCTTTTGCTCGATTGTCGCGGCGCTGTAATCAGGCGACCCATTGGCCACAATCCTGCCATACCGCGCCTCATAAAGATAGCGCTGGAACGTAACGTCGATCAATCCTGATCCTGCCGTTGACCTGCCTATGACCTGATAGGCAAGACGTTTAGGCCGACCATCATCATCGACCATGGATCGGCTTGTAATGTATACAACATCGGCCAAGCCAATGCCGCCAAATTGATCGCGTCGCAATGTCACCTTTGATTGCTGCGGCGCTGTCAAGAATCGGTTAAGGTATCGCTTCGCAAGCAAGCGCGCTACAAAATCAGCGCCATGATTCATCCATCGAATGCGCTGCACAACGTGTTTAATATCGCCGTATGCGTTTGCAGAAATAGCGTTCCCATCTGCAATAGCGTGGGCGGCAAGAAAGTTATCTTCCCCCAAATCTTTTAGCGGGTTGATTTGCACGGTTTGGAAAAAGACCGCCGTTAGCCTCTTGTCATCGCGAGAATCCATCTTGACGTCGCCTTTGGCAATATCGTCATCGGTGATTTCCCAAGTTGCATCGTCATAAATCGGTCGGCTTGTTTTGTAACCGATCTTGTTCTTTTCAACATCCGGCCAGATGGAAAGTCCCATGACTGACATTTCAGCAACAAGTTTACTAACCTCTTTGGGCGTTGTAATCTCAGTTGAAATGCGCAGCATAGGCGCACCCAAGAAACTTTCATCCGCCCATTCTGTCAAATTGATTTGCGACGATGGAATGCCTGCATAATCAACCATCAATTCACGCAAAACAACATGCGGCCTTGCTTTCCACCAATAAGCAGTTTGTTGCACCGTCGCATTTGCGGCATGGCCATCTGCACCTGTATTGGCCAGCCCGCGCCCCGTCAAAGTCAGCACGTCACCTGCCCGCGTGAAGCTTACTATTTCTTGCCCGATCACAGCACGACCGCTTATTGCATATTCAGAACCAACCCCAGCCGGGGAAAGTGTCAATGTTGTCGATGTTGCATTGATTGCGGATTTTAGCCTGCCTGTATTGGGCTTTGGGCATAGCGCCCGCTTTCTTTTTTCATTCCCGGCAAGGTCCAGAATGTCACGGCCTTTGAAAACGGCCTTTCCCGCCGTATCAGTTTCAAATTCCGTGATAATATAATGCCGCGTGATGTCAGCAATTAACACGCCATTTTCAAGCCATCCATCAACAGACCGCAGAGGCCTGCCTGCATAATGGGGCCACCATGCTTTTAATTTGCGAAAAAACGTAGCCGCGTTAACAGGTGTCATAGCCGATGCCATCAAACATTGCCGCGCCGCTTTTGCGCTCAGTTTGGTATTTATCAAACCATGCGTCATCGCTCAGGCAGTCAGTGCATCGAACCTCGATGGTTGCCCCGCGCCCGAATGGCGATTTGTCAGGATCAGCACCGCCAATGTTAATCGTTGCCTCACTCTCTGACAAAAGCCCGTCAAGCAACGGCCAAACCCCAAGCGGCAATCCGGTCACGTTTGGGGTTAATACCAGTGTCCTGACACCCGGCGCAAACGCGGCCTTAGCCCCACATGTCGAATAAGTTTGGCGGCATTTGCGCGGATTTAATGCTGATAGCGCCGATGTGCATGGCGCATTACCCCAAGTTAGGGTGCAATGCGGTATATCAATTTCAACCCACTGGACTCGCTGCCTATCAACCACGAAACACCTCAACGCCCATATTCAATTCCATAAAAACCGCGTTCTGCCATCCCGGCGCAATTTCTGCGCCATTGCGCATACAGTAGCCCATATCTTTTGGATAAACGCGGCCATAGCATGCAATGAAAAAAGGATGGCCCCGGTTAAAGTATTCACGAAACCCGGAAAATTCTGCGCTTAAGATAAATTCAGAACGCTGAGGCTGAAATGTAATATTTGTTTTACCCGCATAAAGTTCATATTCAGACCCTAAAAACTGACCATTGCGCGATTGATTGCCGCGCATGATTTCGACAGTTTCCAGAGTGTTTAGTGGCACATGCGGCGGGACAATAACACCCGGCACAGTCATCGCCATGCCGATAAAAACCACGCCAATGCTAAATGCGCCACCCGTAATGCGAACACGCCAAGACGTGCTATCAGCCTCCACAAAAGCAAGCATAAATGGATCATTGCTTTCGATCAAAACGCTACACGATTGCACCCATGACGCGCCGACTAAATATTCGATGAATACTGTTCGTCCCGATAGAGTATGTTTGGCAAAACCCGCCATATTTGCAGACGCCATAGACCCCGCAACGGTCAGCGTTCCGGTTGACTCGGCGCAAATCCAGCCCGTATTGGTCGCAGGGCTAATTGCCGCCGCGCCGTGGCCGTTAGATGCCTCACTGGACGCGGTTAACGCCCCCTTGGCCAGGACATTATCCCAAAGGATATTCGGGCTATTAAGGCGCTGGGCAAGCGTAAAGTCATGCAGCATTAAACAAACCCCCCGACCGCGCGTTCCTCTGAAATTTTCTTGGCAATTTCCATCGTCAATTGCCGCGCAAACTCAGCCGATAGTCCGTCTCCATTGACCGTAATATCAAGATTGCGCTCTTGCATTTTTGGCGCAACAGGCGCAACGCCAACGACGCTTGAAGCTGTGTAGCCGCCACCACCACCACCACCACCGCCGCCGCTACTGCCACCAGATGAAGCGCCTTTAATAGCTGCCACAAATCCAATGCCTTTGGCAATAACAGCCGCCGCCGTAGCAAAGCCAAACGTTCCCTTTTCAAGTTCCTTGGCCGCGCCCTGATATGTGCTTATCAGGGCCGAAGCTGCCGAAAATACAGATTGCGCCTTTAGGAATTTTTTATTGATTGCGCCCATGGCACCAAAGATTTCAGCGCCGCCATCCAAGACAGATTTGACTGACCATTGATTTCCCTGCTCTTTAATAGCGGCAATGCGTTCATGATATTCGGACTCAAGAGCAAGCATCGCCTCTTTGTGCGCTTGCTCGCCCATGATTTCGCGCGCGCGCCGATCATTTAGCAAAACCTCATTTTCAGCATGCCATTTTTCCACGACCTGCTGTTCTGTCATCAACTCCTGTTGCAGGCGTTCAAGATCGCTTGCAAATGTGTCTTGCTGGCCACCGCCGCTTGCGCCTGCGATACGACCTACACCGCCGCGCGATGACAGTCTAGGCTGCGGCAATCCAGCACCGCGAACCACAGGCGTAAACAAACCGCCGCCTTGCAATGCAGACTTGACCGCATCAGGCCCAGAATCCTGACCAGTTGACGCCAGCGTTGCGGCGTATGATGCTTGGCTTGATGCAGCCATAGCCGCATCCGCTGCACCCCATAGCGCGCTGCCCAATTCACGTGCGTTAGCTATCGCATCCGACAAAAACCCAGACCCCGGAGCATTGTCGTCGATTGCTGCGGTTGCGGTTGATGCAACCGCAGCTTCCTTGGCCAATTCATCAATAGCCATCGCCGCATCCTGCAATCCCGGCGGCAACCTGCCAACCTCAAACCCGATTTGCGCCATTACAGACTGCGCATTCAAGGCAGATGACGCAAGAGCGGTCATGTCACTGCCATCGCCAATGTCGTTTAGAGCGTTCAAAAGGCGGCGCGCTTGATCCTCTGAAATGCCGAGCTTAGAAGTTGCATCCTCCAATTCGCCCTTGTATACGCCCAATGCGTCACGCGCCAAAAGATATTGGTTCGGGTCAATTGCCATTGAAGTCCTGGCCAATTGATCCTGCGCCCGCGAAACATTGGCCATAATCATTTCGATTCCAGCAAGCCCGCCTTTTAGCGGTTCAATTGCTGCCGTTGCATCTGTCAATGTTTGGTCCAGTGCAATTCCAGCCATGAAACCAGAAAGACGCTGAATTTCGCCCGCAAACCCGCCAAATTTTTCGCGCAATTCATCGGTGCTTGTCGCCGCGATTGAAATGTAATCTTCATACATTCCAATGCTATCTGACAAGTTTCCGATAGCATCATCGAGGCTAATGGCGTTATCTTTCGCAGTCAGAAAATGCCCAGCAAGCGGCACCAATATAGCCGCCGCCGTGCCAATCCCAACGCCAAGCATTCCAAATCCTGAAAGCAGTTGCGGCAATTGCTGGCCAAGCGCTTGCGTTGCAGACGTGCCAGCGCCCATTTGCACGGCCAAATCCTGCACCTGATAGCTTACGTTCTGGATGCCCGCCCTAAACCCGCCCGATCTTTTCGCGGCCCTGCCCATTGCCGCGTCAAGCCGATCAGTTGCCACCGTGACCTTATCCGCCGCAACGTCTGCCCTGCCAGCCTCTTTCACGATCTTTTGCAGCGCGCTTTCGGCCTTCAAAAGACCATCTGTTCGGGCACCCAAAACAAGAGTGGCGACATCAACCATGTTCTGACCTCTTTACAGGCTCGATTCGCAGCGGGCTTTTCCCGTCACGACGCTCGCTAACGTATGCCTTTGACATGGCCATGATTGCCTCTAATTCCCACGGCTGCCAGTCTCTTGCGCTGATCTTAGCATATGCATCTAGGCTTTGCCATGATATAGGAATTTCACCATGGCCGCTTAAATCAGATGGACCGACATTCCATAACGCTTCCATTAAGTATGCGCCCGGCAAGTCTCTGATTATACCACGCGCGGCCCCGCCATTCATTTGCATGCGGTTTTTTTTGTAGTCATCCGGCACCGTATGCAACCAGCCCCATTGTGCCGCCTGCGTTTCAAGTGCTTTCAGTCGCTTGGCAAAAAATCGGCCTGCCGTTTCGACTTATCCAAAGCCTGTTGCGCAAAACTACCTACAACGTCTTTACCATCGGCCCCGACCTGCAAAAAGGTATGGTCATAAAACCATGCAAAATCTGCGCTTGTCAAAGGCTTGCCCCCACGTTCAAGCCCGATCAACTCAACAGTTACAATGCAAGCCTGCTTGCCTAATCTGCGCTGAATATCTTCGACAGATTCAAGTTTTTCCCCGCCTTGTAATTCGTCGCGTTCAATTTCGCCAATGGCCTTTTGAACCGTTCGTGACTGATACCCTCGCACCATTGCGCCGATCTTAACATCACCATCCTGCAAAGGCTCACCTGTAACAGGATGCAAAAACTGGACGAATTGCGGGGCCTCAGCAGCCCCGCGAAAATCAAGCTTTGAAATATCCATAGATTAAGCCACCATGACCGTTGCATAGTTCGTCGTCACTGAAAACGTATACCCGGCATAACTGCCAGTGCTGCGCTCAGTGCGTTTCCACGACATGCAAACGCCGCTGAAATATTGTTTTTTAGTTCCGGGTCCTGACACACGAAACGAATATTCACCGTCAGACCCTTTTGCAGCAAGTTCGGCCGCAGCCTGCCCAGCATCCGAATCGACTTCATACAAAGCAATCGGAATAGTCGCGCCAATTGCAGCGCCCTTAATAGTGCGAATGCGTTTTCCCGTTAGATCAGGAACGCTAATCGTTTCGTGTTCGTCACCAACCTCGCCGATTGATTGCAACCCGGCAATGTTGACCCAAGTCATAGCCTCATAGCCAGACTCATCAAACGTCGATGGAAGGCCGGTTGCAATGGCAACAATAGTGCCAAGATCATTCTTACTCATGTTTTGCCCTTTCCGGCATGCGATTATTTTGCGTTATGTTATCACGGCATTTAGCACTGCGCTAGCATCATAAAAGACATGCACCCCGCGCCTATAATCCGCCTTATACTGAAACCCCTGCATAATGCGCGCGGGCTGTGGAATTGTGATAACTCCGCCCGTGATCGTCAATCGCAAGCATTTTGGGAATAGTGCTGATACCTGATCTAAAAGCGCCATTGCCTGATTCGCGAATGTTCCTTCTGCAATAACTGCGGTGACGGACATGAACCCACGGGCAATTACATGACCACCCGCAAGCGATAGATCAACGCGATCTGTCGTCACATGCTGCACAAACAAAAACGGGCGCGCATGGTTTGCGTTTGCGTTTGGGTTTTCAAAGACCACGGGCGCGATATTGGCCGAAACTAGCCGTTGTTGCAGCGCATTGGCAATGTCTTGTTCGTTCATAGCGCGTTCACCTCTGCCACCCTTGATGCAACAAATTCACTAAACCGCGCCGCGTTAGCGCCTACAAAAAAGCGGCCCGGAACCTGACGGCCATTGCGCGCGGTGAAACCTAACTCCATAGGCAAAGCATGCGGCGCGGTCCAAGTAAATTTCATATTCATTCCGACCTCATAGCCTGCCAATACCACCGCATAGCTATCAGGTCCAATCGCCGCGCCGCCGCCTAGCAATTCAGCCCGCAATGACCCGCGCAATTCACCCTCGGCAACAGGTATTTTGCCCACAACAAAGCTAGTTGCGCCCTTAGTTATGCCAAGCTGCGGCTGCTGCGCGGCATCCATGACGTCTTGTATTGCATCTGTCGCCACACGGCGAATGCGGTCTTTTGACTTGTTAACGAGTGCTGACACATCGGCGGCGAATTTACCCATAATGCGTTAATCCCTAATCATCACCTTGATGGACAAGGGAAGCCATAAATTCGTCCGCATAGTCTTGCGCAACCGCCCTGTCATCTTCATTTTCAATCTTATGAATGCGGTTATTCATTTCCGCGTCATTAATTGGCTGGCTGCGCTCGATTGATGCAAAGAAGTCTATCAGTGTCATGGCCCCAAGTCCTCCGATTTGAATATGTCTAGCAGCTTCGGGTGTATCCTGTAGCGCTGCGATGTAGGCGCGTGCATGTAAAGCGAAAGTGCCTCTGCAACATATTCCTTGTCATTTGTCCCCGCATACTCCGACAGCAAAAAATGCCACCCACCACCTCTTGGGTTTTCAGCCTTGATAAAGTCATCAATTCTCGGCCCAATCCGTTTGTCTATCAGGTGAATAACATGACCGTATTCGTGATAAATAATTGCCTTTGCGCTTTCTTTTGCATCCGGCAACAGATTAGAATACGTCCAGCCATATTCATTGTCCGCAAGCAACGCAAACCTGTTTCGCGCGTCATTGTCGGGCGATGCAAGCTTTTTCAAAACGTTCAACCGCGCCAGCCTTATATCTGGCATTATTTCTTTGACCTATATCATACTGCTTTTTCAGTTCTCTTGCGCTGAATTTAAGAGGTATGTGCAGACCGTTATGGTCCGTAAATTCCCCTGTTATGCGGTCACGTCTTCTTGACCTGAATATTGCCGCATTCGCATTCTTTAAAGGTCTAATCCCAAACCTAGATGATGGACCAGCCCATTGCATAGGCGCAAGCCCAAACCTTTGCACTGCTTCGAGAGCTGCAATAGACGCATCCTGCATTATTGCGCCATCAATCCCCATAAAGTCAGCCTTTTCAGATATGCCATTATCAGAAAAGAATGCGTTGACCTGCGAAACCTTTGTGGGTTTTGCAATGGTTCTATATGTCAATCCTTTTGTAACGTTTGGTTCATTAGATTGAACGACAGGAACGGCTTTAAGTGCTACTACATCAGGAACATTCACAGCCTGCCGCGCGGCATCAATAGCCGTTTTGACCCGATAGATCGCTACGCATCGGCAATGCAGCGTATGCGCCGCGCCGCCTGCTGGGTCATGCGGATACAGCATTGACGCGGCTGGCAAGTCACCATCTGCAGGGATTTGAAAGGGCGTCCCTATTTTTACTTTTACACCGTTCATCGCAACATGCGATTTGCGCGGCTCGACCGATAGTCCATGTGACCACGTTAATTCCACACTTTCAATGCGAGGATCATCGGCCATTTGCCGATAAGCTTCATACTGGCCTTGCGCGATAGCCGTCGCCGCCTCATTCTTTGCAATTAAATCGCCCCGGTATTTCAGGGCCTTTGACGTATGCGCCGCGATGATCCGGTCAATATCGCCCGCCGTAAGTTTGACCTTGCCAGCAATGGCTTTGCGGATGGTGCTGTCAAATCGCCGATCTGACAACTTGTAACGCGGCGAACCATCGGCTTTGAAGTAATCGGCCAATAGGTCAGGATTTGACAGTATCGCCCGAGCGTTGGCAACCGCATCTGTTTGTTGCGTTGTTAGGCCCAATATGCCGCCTGTTCTTACCCCCGCCGCATTGCGACGCCCCACGATTTCCAGTGCCGTCTTGCGAAAGCCTTGGTTTGTTTCCATGCCTGCCGAAATAACCCGACGCGATGCCTCAAGCGTGTCATACTGGATTCCCTGGATAAGCGCCGCGCCCAACTCTCGCACGATCTGTTCGGCCCGTGGGTGACGTCCATTGAAAGCAAAGACGCCACCCACAACGCGGGGCAAGTCAGCCGTTGCAGCGCCCATCATGAACCCCGCGCGCAATTCTTCTTCCAGTGGGAAAAGCATGGCTTGCGGAAACTGCAGCATACGCAAAGCTGCTTGCGTGTCTTGGCGTTCCAGCGCTTCCACAAGGGCGGCAAAGTCAATGCTATTGGCATGGGCCTCAATGACCGATGCAAAAGCCTTGCGAACCCGTGGCGTCATTGCCCGCAATGCTGCATCGAGTTTAGCGAGTTGTGATTTTGTCGGGCCTATCATTGTGTCCTATGCAAAAGGGCAGATTGCGCCGCCCCTGTTACGTTATCGCATTACGGGGCGTCGGGATAGACCGTTAGCACCATATTGGCAATCTCCGCGCAACATGTCTGCAATGTTCGCTAACATAAAGCATGTTGTGGTGCATCTTTTCGGCAACCCTTCTAGCATTATCACTGTCGCCCCCGCAGATTACGCTTAAACCGTCGCCCCAATGCAACCCCATAGCCTGAAACATTTTGCAGCCGAGCATCGCGCGTTCTGCGCACTCAATTCGTTCTTGTGCGTTTGCGTGGTCAAACCAGTCAATTTTTGCCATATCAATCGCCCTCCAAGCGATGCCCCAATGTTTGCGCGGGCAGATTGTGGAGTGCAATCGTTCATCGGCCAGACTAGCCCGCGCAAAAAGTGTAGCAGTTACCCCGCTGCCAAGTCAACCTCATAAAGCAAATCAACCCCGCCCGGTGCAAGCGGCCTGACCTCTGCAATTTCAAACCATTCGCCACGCACTTGCACTTGATCAGCCCTGGCAGGGATAGCATCGCCCGCCGCAACTATTAGCGTTCGTATGGATCGCTGCAACAAATTCCCCGCCGCATCAAAAACCCTATACCGATCATCAACAACGGCCAACTCGCTATCAGTAATCGTTACACCCGTTGCATCCCATGGCGTTGCAGGTCCAGAAGTTCTCTTGCGCAGAGTTACGGCAAACCCTACGTCGCCAATTGCGGCGGCAACCTCAGACGCAATGGCGTTCCAGTTCTCAGGCATTATACCACCAGCACGGCAGGATAAAGCCCAGACCCATCGCGTGACGGGTCAAACTCAAGATAGTCTCGAATGAAGTCAAACCCCTGAGTTACGACAGGCCGCAAGCTTTCAACAGTCGATTTGTCTTGCAATGGGGTCCATCCAATACTGCCGACCTTTGTTAGCACTTTTGAACCGCCTAGCGTGATTGTGGGCGAAAGAGAATTTGGGGCGGAATGTTCAGCCCTAGCAAATACCGATTGCGCATGTTTGACCGCGTCCGGGATGGTTCCGCCAAATGTGGGGAATGTATCTGGCAACCACCGCAAGCCAGACATAAACACAAACGCCCGCCAAAGTGCGCTTTCCTTGCTTTGCTGGCTTCCAGTCAAATTGCTGCCATAAAACGACAGTGCAAACGCTTCGCATTCTGCGACAGTTTCAAACGATTGCGCGCCTGTTACGCCCGTTCCGTTTTCGATGATTAGCGCCATAATTCACCCCGATATAAAAGCGGGGCCATGACAGCCCCGCCTTGTTATTCGTCCTTGGGTTTCGGCCCCGGCTTGGCTTTCGTCTTTTCCAGAAAGCCCGCATCAATCAATTGTGCAACGCCCGGAATGGAAGCGACATCATCCGCAATATCGGCAAACCCGCCTGCATCAATTTTGACGCCATCAGGCAGGACAATAGCCCCGCCTGATGCGTTTTCATAGCGCGCCATCACGCAGCAACGCCCGACACATAACGCACCGCGCCGGGGCGACGGATCGAAATAGGCGCAAAACGGAACATGCCAAGAACCTTGATTTCAAGGTTGACTGCTTGCGGCGGGATAAACTGCAAAGGCATCGGCATGTGCAGTTTCAGGACCGCTGGGTCTTTGCGATAGACTACCATCTGCGTAGCTAGGCGACGGTCGCCAATGATATTCAGGGGCTGGCCTGTCGAAACAGTGTAGACGTTTGCCGCCTTTAAAAAGCCCAAAACAGTCAGGCCGCTGTCACCGATGGGCGTCGATGCCAAACGACCCAATTCAGCCAACGGCAAAACCACAGTATCGGCCATCTCGACGCCAAGCGAACCAGAATGAATCTCGTTCATGGCATTGTTAATGATTGCCAATATGGCACTCGGGGTAGACGCCGCAAACGTTGCCCCCGCTGCAATCGTGGTGATACCCGTCATGTTGTAAAGGCCCTGAACGCCCAGCGCGGTGTTGCCAACGAACGCAACCTCATCGACAAGTTGTTCATAGGCCAAACGTGCGGCATCTGCGCCGTCTGCCGACAGGTTTGAACCCATCATTTGCGCCGCGCCGATTTCTTCCAGCGAGAACGAATAGCCGACCCCGGCCATATTCACCATCTGTTCAAATTTAGTGCCTTTGACATTCACCAGAGGAACATCATCGCCCTTACCGTTGATGAATTTTGCCTGCCCTACGCTATCCTGCACAAAGTGAGTGACGGAAAGCGCAAAAGGGTTTGCCGATGTGTCAATCGGGATCAATTCGGCATAGCGGATAGCGGGGTAAGGCTTGCTCAAAATCTCCGCTTCGATGTGCGACCGCTGATTAACAACAAAGTTAAGCGCGGCCTGCGCGTCCATAAAATTATGCATTTATGCAGGCCCCCTTAGCCCAGATACACGCGGACAAGATTGCCCGACGTTGCAGTTGTTTCAAACTTGGCCCCGGCAATCGTAGTAGCAAGGCCAGCACCAATTACACCAGTCGCCGCCGTAAATGTCACAGGATCAGCAGGGCCTACATTAGTAGATGCCGTCACCCAGATCGTGCCTTTTCGCAGGATGCCCGCCATTTCACCAACCGTATAAAGATCAGCGGCGCGCGTTTTGTCTGCAACGGTGATACCCTCAAATCCAGTGCCGCCAAGGCGCACCGATCCATCAGTTGCACCTCGCCCGACAGCAAGCCCAAACGCAACAGATGCAGTCGTAACAACCTCTGAAGCAACGTCCTTAATCGTTTGGCCTTCGGCAATCATGCCTGCATAACCTAGGGGTGTTTTGTTGGTATAGCCCCCAATAACCGTGTCTTGAACCGGCATATTAAGCCCCTTTCTTTGCTTTCCAAGCGTTTGCCAAATCGGCATTGCGCTCGGAATAAACTGCATCCAGCGACACCAGCTTAACTGGCGCAGCGTCTTTGACTTGCGACACTGGGTCAGCGTCCTTGATGCCTTCAGCCAAGATGTCAAACCGAGCGTCAATATATGCGTCGGATTTTCCAGCGACAGCATCATCGCCCAGCTTTGCGACAACAACAGATTTGCGAATGGCTGCATCAGAAAGGCCGACCGTTGCGACATCTTTTGCAATCGCGCTTGCCTTACTGATCAAATCAGCACGGGCAGCAACTCGAGCATCAATCGCAGCATCTGTCATTTTGCCTTTTTCCATTTCAGCCAGCTTGGCATCTTTTTCGGCAAGTTCTTTTTCCTTGGCGTCCATATCTGCCTTGGCTTTCGCCTTGGCTTCAATTTCTGCATCTTTCAGGGCTGCAATTTGCCCTTGCAGTTTTTCGATTGCCACGGCGGCGGCGTCGGTCGTTTCGACCTGCAAGCCATCCACCATAATCTTGCGCAGTGCATCAGGCATATCAGCCCCTTTCATGTCTGCAATGGTGACAGGGCTTGCGCCCCATTGATCCGCAGCGTCTCCGATGCGAAGTTCTGACCCGCCACGCGCTTTAGGCACAATAGCTAGGTGATTGATCTGGATAGGCCCGGTCTGCACGGCCTGATATGGCGTCCCGTCAGGCGCGATGCCGTCGCGGTATTCAATGCCGGACGTGTAGCCCATTGAGACTTCACGCGCCCCAGCTTCAATTGAGGTAATGGCGGCGGCGTCCATGATCTTGTATGGCACACGAACAAACTCGCCATCCCGCACAATCTCTGAACCAACATCACCCACAGCGTAGGTTTTCCAGTTGGCGGCGTCCACCATGACAGGCGGATGATTGAGCGTCACAGGCTTGCCCGCGTAGGTCGCCAAGCTGGCCTTGTCAAATACCGCATCCTCTGGCCGATAGACGGTGACGACACCATCGCCAACCATGCCAACCTCAGAAGCGCGGTATTGCTGGCATCCCGTCCGCGCGCAACGGACTTCCCCCACAAGATAGCCGTTGGCCGTCTTGCGAGGCGCATCCATAGTAGCGCGGTCAGTAAATTTGAACATCCAAACCCCTCGTTTTGCGTTACGTTATCACATTACATAAAGCGGCGCAATCACTCCTCTTTGATGCCCTCTTGCCAATCGTCCTTGACCTCTTGGAATATCTCAGGCCCCAAGACGATCTTGCCTTGATATGGCATCACACTCGCCAAGTCAGGCGCATCAGTCCCATAGCTGATTGTGATATGCGGCTGATATTCCGCATGATCCCAAGATGCCCCGATCTGCTTTATATCATTGTGTCGCCATTCAAGTTCCACCGCGCTGAATAGAAGAACGCGGGCTTCCCCGAATTGATCCATCAATCTAGGCCCGCCCTCTGGCAACTCGATCTGACCTTGCCATGCTTGCCCCGCCTTCATCCAGTCAACAGGCGAACGACTAAACGCAATAGTGACGTGAAGGTCATCATCTGGCAAAGTAGTCTTAAAACCTTGCGACTTTGCCCATTCGATTATTTCGCCCGCGTTCACTACCTTGCGATGAATATACAACGTGCGCGGCGCGGCGTCACCAATAGCCGCAACATCTGGCAAATCATCATCTTCACCATCATCGCCATACCGCCCCGCAACAGCCGCTTCCAGCCCTGGAAACGCGCCGCTTTCGGTCAAGCCGTTTACAGCCGCTTCCCCGATGGCTTCCATTGGCACAACTCCCATATTATTCAACCGCTCAAGAGCAGTCATTAAAGTGTTGCCAACGTCAGCGCGATCCTTGGCAGTTGGTTGCCACAAGCTGCGCCAATTGTAATGCAATCCAGATGGATAATCGCCAAGCGCAGATCGCACCAAGCATTGATCTAGTATTTCCATGGCAGGGGACATGTGAAGCGATTGCACGACCTTCACTCGGTCATAATAACCCCTGATGTCAGCATCGCCGCTGGCATTTAGCCCGCCCGGTGACATTCCAAAAAGCAGCGTCATGGGAATGCCAGTTGCCGCACTGGCAAGCTGGGCAAAACGATCCATAATGTCGGGCAAGCCGCCAAAGCTGGCCGATTTCTGTTCATATTGCTCGTCTGCATCCATGATCAGCGCACCGCTAATGCCCTTGCCAGTCGCAGCCAAGGTCAAACGCCCTAACAATCTCATTACTGTAATTTGTGCCACCGCTGCGCAGATTCTGCATAAGTCCAGGTATTTTGAACACGTCAACCTTGGCTTCATAAGTCAGGTTGTTTGACGTTTTGCGCCACTTCATCAACACGGGACAGGGCTTCGACCATGCCCATCAATACACTATCGCCCCATCCAAGTTGCTGATCTAAACCATAATCAGGCAAAGGATCTTGGCCCGCAAAAATGGCAAGCCGTGACGGGTCTACCCGCAACCCGCCGCGCAATGTCCAGTATTGTGGACGGTTATAATTCGGGCTAGTCGGGTCTTGTTCGATCATGCCAGCCGCCAAATCGCGCGGCGTCAAAACCGCCGCATATCGCAATCCTTTGGCTTTGATTGCGCGCGGGTCCAATGGTTGCGAAGTGTCCGCGTCACCGTTTCCGATTAAGATTGCTGCGCCTCCAAATAGCCGCGCCCGCTTCATTGCTGTCATGACCTTGGATTGCAAGCTAAGCCGCTTTTCTTCGGCCTCAATTGCGCTGATTTGATCAGGGTCAGCCTGCCATTCGCGCCATTCGCGCGCGGCATCCTCGGCTGGCAAATCAATCGCGCGGCGAATGAGGCTTGATGATTTGTAAGCTGTCAACGCCGAATAATCGTCAAGAGCGGGCATGACATAAGACGCATGGCCGGCCTTATCGCGGCCTGTCCCCATGCCCGAAACCAAATTCACCAGCCCATCATATAGTTTCATCAGAATACCCCTGCCAAGCTGTATGTCTGGCCCTGTAGAATGTCTGTTACCGCGTCCATCATCGGGTCTAGCTGATCATCGTGTGCGCCGTTTGGGAACGCAGACGCCTCGGATAGAAACTCCGACAAGTGCGGGTCATTTTGTAATAGTATCACATTGCCACTTTCAATCAAAGGGGCTGCGTCATAGGCGCGGGTTATCTTGTCCCTATTGCGATCAATCGGCAAGACCGGGACGCCTTCGCGCTTCAGGGTTTGGATTAGCCCTGTGCCGCTCACCTTGTCCTCTATTTTCATAGACCGCAAATGCCCGTTGTCGATTGCGTTGTGCTTTGCCCAGAATGCCCGCGCCTGCACTAGCAATTCTGGGGCCTCCCACTTGCCCCTGATCTGGTCTAGCTTAACCGCCTGCCCCGTGACTGTTCGACCCCAGCACTGCAAAACGCTGTAATCATTTTGTTGCCCGGTCTTTTGCGCCGTATCGGCATAGATTGCCCGCCATTCACAACGCGGCGGCATGGCGACATATTGCCACCATTCATCCTTAAATATGCCGCCCCCGGCTGGACTTGGTCTTTGCTGCAATTGGCCAGCCGTGGCATATGCGCCAAGCGATGCCTCTAGTTCTTGCACTTGGCTTTCTGGAAAACGATCAGGAAACATCAATTCACCGGGCGTTGATCTAGGGTCAGCCCAACCGATAGACGTGGGGTCACGCGGGGCTTCAAACCGCATCGGGATGCACAAGTGGTCATATCCCAAGGCAATCGCCTCGGCAGATACGTCGCTTTCATGTAATCGTTGCATAACAATGACAATGGCAGATTGTTCGTTGTTTACACGGCTTGGCAATGACTCTCGGAATGTCTTAACCCCGGCAGCAAGCATGGCTGTTGAATTGGCGTCATCGACGCTGTGCGGGTCGTCTAGGATAACCCGATCACCGCGCGCCCCTGTCATGCTGGTGAATGCCATGGCTTCCCGAAAGCCTGTTGCGCCATTCTCGAATTTAGTCTTGGCGTTTTGGTCGCCAGTCAGGGTAATAGGCCAGCGCGATTGATACCACTCCGACTGAATAAGGCGGCGGCATTTCATGCTGTCACGAACTGCAAGGTCTTGTTTGTGAGCCGTGCCGATAAAACGCTTGGCAGGCATGGCGCGCGGACCCCATTCCCAAGCTGGCCACAGAACGCCAGTCAACAGGCTTTTCATGGAACCTGGTGGCACATTCATCAGCAATCGGCGAATGTCGCCATTCGTGACTGCCTCTAAATGCTGGCAAATGGCATCTAGCGCCCATCCCCATTTAAGCGGCGTTGCGGGTTCAAGGATCGGCCATGCGCGCTTGGCAAACTCGGCAAATGACCGCTTGCACAATTCACGCTCGACGGCGTTAATCGTCGATTGATCTAGTTGCATCGGATGCCCGCATGATTTCGGCAAGGGCTTCGGTGGATAACTTTGACACATCAAGGCCGGGCTTAGGCGTCATGCTGCCATCGCTGGACGTGTGGTCAAGCTTTTCACCGTAAGATGCAGCATTCCATTTTCCGATCAGCCTCATGCGCGTGTCAATGCGCAATTTTGCACGCGCGATAACGTCATGGTCAACGCGCATTTGCCCATCAACCTCGATCATGTCTTGATCGCGGCTGTCAGCTATGTCTAGGCATTGCTCTGCCAAGACGTGAGCGCCTTCGGCCCGCGCGCGCGGGATCATTGCGTCAAACTCTGGACGATCTTTGCGCCATCGCCAGATAGTCGAATAATCTGGCATCCCGTCCATTCTGGAAATGCTAAGCAATGAATTGCCAATCGCCATCAGCTCAAGAATTTCTCTCGTTTTTTCTTCAGAGTATGTAACTTTTTGTTTTTGTTCCATGCCATTAATTTACCGCTTTTTGTTAATGTTTGCAAGAATGCGATGCGCACTGCAAAGCCCCGCCTTTTTTGTGAGGCGGGGCGAACATTACACTATTATCTTCCGTGCTTTCCTTTTCGCTTGTGATATGGAACGCCATAGACATAGCCAAGCTTTACTGACGCATTAATCCTGCGCCTGAGTGAAGGCTTTTTATTGCGTTTTAGACGCGCTTTTTGGGAATTTACCATTTCCTTTGTGATTGCAGTAATCGGTAGCCCGTTTTCCTTTGCGACGACATATACGATCACATCAAAAGCCATAACGCGCCAAACAAAGATGGTTTCATCCCTGACATCACCGCATACTTTTTCGATATAATCCGCATATTTTTCGACATCTGATAGCGCGATGATTATTTCACTTTGCAGAGACTCAGCTTCGGTTAGGTCAAGGCCATACCTTTCCATGCACCTATCGACAAAATGCGTTGTTTTTGGCTTGGCGTCACACATTTTTGTATTTTCGGTTGAACGATTTGGAATTGGCGATTACTTGCTGGTGAACATGGCCGGGAATTTCGCTTGCCTTCCAGTCAAGCCCGACTGCTTCTTTGTATGCGTATGCGGTCCTGTATGTAGGGTTTTCCAAAAATGCAGCTTTTGCAATTTGTGCAGCGGTCAGAGGCTTTTTAGGCTCTGTTTTTTTTGCTGCAATGCGGATTTTTTCAACGCGCGCTTTCATCTGGGCCTCAGCCGCGGCGGCTTGTTTACGCCGTGACGCTGCGGCAAGAAATGCTTGCGCGCGGCACTGGCTAATTTTAAGCTCAGCTGCAATTTCGCTTGATGGCCTTCCATTGATCAATGCTTGATCGGTTACGGATTGTCTGTATTTGGTCAGATGCGAAATGGTCATTCCTGCGTTGTGAGCCTCGGTCGCTAATATTGATGCTGTGACCTCGTGACGCAGTTCTGCGAATTGCTTTGTGATTGCGTCAATTGACACGCCCGCATTTAGCAGGTCCAACCAGTCTTGTCGTATTTGTCCCGTTCTCATTTGGTTTCCTTTGCTGCGGTTAATGTTTGGACATAAGCACGTCAACTTGCATTGCGTTAATGTCATCATTTGGTATCAGTGATTTAATTATTCCGCCGCAATCATGGCGCGCAGTTGCTTTTCTTGCGCAGCCCGCGCAGCACCCACGCAGCGGCCCACGCAGCAGCCCGCGCAACGCAGCACATCCCGCAGCAGACAGCAGCCTGCGCAGCGGGCGTTGCCCCATCATTGCGCAACATTGCGATTTGATTTCTTAGACGCATATCGTTTGGCAATTCCGCCTCAAATATGTGCAAACCCTGTTCTACGCACCATGCTTGAAAATGGCGAGACAGTCGTTCTAGGGACTTAGCGCGCAAGCACCACATTGCATCTTCAAGTCCGTTAATCCGCAAAATTTCAGCAAGATCTAGCGGGTCATCATCGGCCTTGTTTTTCCCAAGGCCAGAAATAAGCCTTTCCCATAAGTCGCTGCGTGGGCTATTTTTTATAATTTCGTTTAGCGTTGTAGTTGAGCGGTATTGCATTTTGCGGCTCTCATTCTGTTGCGGGGTTGTGGTGTAACCTCTAATGACACATGCTAAACGGTGTAGCAATAAGAATTTGCGTCAATTGTGAACAAATTACTGCCCAAATCGCCAAAAGCGCTTGGGCGGCATATTTTTATGCAATATCAATAACTTATGGCTTTGCAAATATTTCACTTTCATTTTTTGGGCAGTTGCTTTTCTTTTATTATCAATATGTTACGCGACAGCTGCCCAAAAACGGTGCATTTTGAAAAAAACATACAGGGCCATCCTGTGTGCGCATGTGTGCGGGCGCGCGTGTGCGAGCGCGCGCGCGTAAGGGTATGTATTTTTTTCAAAACCATGGGCAGTTGGGCGAGTTGTGTTGCCCCTTATATATTTATTTTATAAATAAAGTATATATATAAGGGGGTTAGAGGATTTACTGTCATGCGCATACCGCGCGTTACTCGTGCCCAAAACGCTGCCCAAGATAGCTTGCGTCATGGTCAGTATGGGCAATTTTCGCGCAAAATTCGGTTTGCGCTTGCGATTTTGTGGATTTTGTGATTTTGTTGCTAGGCCGGGGAGCGCGCCACACGCTCAACCCGGCCAAATCATAAGCCTGTGGAGGCAAGCCCATGACCGCAACAAACTTACCGCAACGCATTGGAATTTGCAATGACTGACCAAGTAGCCGCGTTTGTTGAACACATGCGCGCGGCTGGCTGTGCGCCCGCGCAAGGTGTTGCAATAAACGCAGATGACAAATGGCACCGATACTGCATCGACGGCGACAAGCCAAAAACCCTAAACGGCAGCTATAAACTAAAGATCGAGCCAGACGGGTTTGCCGTTGGGGTTTGCAAGAGTTTTCGCGAAGGCGTTGCGCATGGCTGGCATATCAAATCAGCGCGCAAGGCCAGCACAGAGGAAAAAGCAGAATGGAAGCGCAAGGCCGCAGCGGCAAGGGCTAAGGCAGACGAAGAAGCCGCAAAGCTTGGCGCAGATGCTGCATCACGCGCCAAAGCAATGTGGGCAAAGCTGAGGCCCGCGCAAACGCCATATCTTGACCAAAAGCAATTGAAAGCGGCAACCATAGGGACACGCGAGCGCGCTGGCCTATGCGTTGTGCCTATGTGGTCCAATGGACAAATGGTCGGGCTGCAATTTATCGCGCCGGACGGGTCAAAGCGGTTTATGCGCAATTCCGCCAAGGAAGGTGCTTACCATGTCATCAAAGGTGACGAAGCGATTATTGTAATTGCAGAGGGCTTGGCGACGGGCGCTGCAATTCATGACGCGCTAGGGTGCATGGTGGTTGTGGCGTTTGACGCTGGAAACCTAAAGCCCGTCGCAAAAGCTATCAGACAGCGCAAGCCAGATGCAAAGATCGTCATTGGCGCGGATGCTGACCAGTGGACTATTCCTGCTCATAAAAAGGCCGCAGCCCTGGGATGATCCGGCTGGGAACGATCCAAGATGGGATCAATGGCGCGATGCTGGTATTACGGTTAACACTGGCCGAGACAAGGCGCTTGATGCGGCTGTTGCAATTGGGGGCGCGATTGTGGTGCATCCTCCTATCCCAAGCGATGACCCTAGAAAGCGGACTGATTTTTGGGACGTATGGGCAACAGATGGCAAGGACGCGGTAAAGGCCGCGTTTGACCGCGCAATGACGCCGCATGATGAAGATGACCAATGGGAACCTGACTTTGCGCCGCCAAGTGACATTGGCCATATTCAAGATGACGCGCCGCGCGGGCTTTTGGAAATGGTGCGCCCGCTTGGCCGAAACGGAAAGACATTCTATTTTTTCCCAAGGTCTGCCGGGCAGGTTATGGACTTTACCGGGCCAGCACTGGCTAACGTCCAAAACCTAGTAACCATGGCCCCGCTAATTGCTTGGACTGTGCATTTTGGCGGCGCAGACGTATCTGAGCGCAAAATGGCCAGTGCGGCGGCTAACGCATTGATAGAGGAGTGTAACCGGATTGGCATTTATAGCCCAGACGTGGAACGCGGCGTAGGGGTTTGGATGGATGACGCTGGGCCAATATTTAACGCGGGCGACATGGTTTACCATCCAAGCGGCAAATGCGCGCCCGCTGATTACAAATCAAGTGCGGTGTATGTTCAAGGGGCGCGCGTTGGCGGCATGTCAGATGACCCGCTAAGCAATGCAGAGGCTAGATCTCTGCTTGATATTTGCTTGGCCTTGACGTGGAAAAATCGCCAGTTTGGCTACGTCTTGTCAGGATGGATTGTTGCGGCAATCATCGGCGGCGCTTGCCGATGGAGGCCGCATATTGTTTTGACGGGCGAAAAGGGAAGCGGCAAAACATGGGTGCTAGAGCATGTCATCAAGCCCGCAATCGGCGGCATGTATTTGGAACGCGACGGCGGCACGACCGAGGCAAAGATCAGGCGAGACCTTGGCGGAAATGCGCGGCCTATCATCATGGACGAGGCAGAGAGCGAGACGGCAAAAGACCGCGCAAATATGGAGGCGGTATATACATTGGCGCGCAAGGCCAGCACGGGCGCGGCGGTTGGGAATGCTGATGGTCTTTGGTATATTCGGTCATGTTTCTGTTTTAGCGCCATCAATCCGCGCATTGTGCAAGGCGCGGATTTGGACCGTAACACCATCATTCAGCTTGTTAAGGATGCAAGGCATGATGCAAATGACAGGTTTAAGGCACTATCGGCGCGCGTTATGGAAACAATTACGCCAAATTTTTCCGATAGGCTCTTAGCGCGATGCCTTGCTAATCTTGCAACAACGCTGCGGAATATTGAGGTTTTCAGCGACGTGATCGCAGAACGTGAGGGAAGCAAGCGGTTTGGTGATCAGGTCGGCACATTGATCGCTTGCGCATTCAGTCTCACCAGCACGGCAGAGGTTAGCCGAGAGTTTGCGCACGAATGGTGCAGCAAATATGATTGGAAATGGGCAAGGGAAGATAATGAGCAATCGGACAACGAAAAGCTGTTGCAGTATATTTTGGCGGCGCGTGTCAGGTATGACGACCGGGGCATGGTGCGTGAGGGGCTTGTGGGCGCGTTGATTGACAAGGCAAGGCGCGGTGAAATCTTAGAACAAGATGCCGCAAAATCAGCGCTTGGCATCCACGGAATGAAGCTAGACGGCGATAGCCTGTTGATTGCAACGCCATGCCACGCGATTAGCGAGATGCTAAAAGACACCACATGGGGCGGCAGCTATCGCCGCGCATTGGGTGACCTGTACGGCGCGGAAAAGGTTGAAAAAGTAACTTTTAACGCAACGTTAAGGGCAAGGGCTGTTGCCGTGCCGCTATCCCTTGTTTTTGCAGAAATGCAGGCGCGCGATGATGAAATAGAATTGCCATTTGGGGAGGACTTTTATTGAGCGTCAAACTTTACCCCGATCAGCAAGACTTGACAAACCGCGTAAGGCTCGCAATGCCAGCGCATAAATGGGTTTTGATGCAATCGGCCACGGGCAGCGGCAAAACACGAATGGCGCTTGATATGATAGCGGGGGCAGTCGCAAAGGGTAGCCGCACTATTTTCGCAGTTCCGCGCAAGGAACTATTAGCGCAGACGATTGAAACGATTGCGGAATATGGCTTGCCGTTTGGGGTTATTAGCCCCGACTATGCGCCAAACCCACTTGCACCGATTCAGCTTGCCATGACGCCAACACTTGCGCGGCGATTAAATCGCATTGCCCCGCCTAAAGTCATATTCATTGATGAGTGTCATTTTGGCGGCGCTGAAATGGAAAGCGTTATAGGATGGGCAAAGGATGCGGTCGCTTATGGCGTTGGCCTATCTGCCACGCCCATGAAAACCAACGGCAAAAGCATGGGGAATTGGTATGCTCATATGGAATGCGGGTTGCCTGTTGCTGACCTCATGACGGCGGGCAGGCTGTCTCAATACCGATATTATGGGCCAAGCGCGCCAGACCTAAGCCGCGTCGCAACGCGCGATGGCGAATACGTTGCATCGCAGCTTGCGGGATTCATGGAGGCTGAAACGGCCATTATTGGCGATGCAGTCAGGACATATCGCGACACGGCGGCGGGCAAGCTGTGCGTAGTTTTTGCGACAAGCCGCAAACATGCGGGCTTGATTAAAGATGCTTTTGATCGCGCTGGCATTCATGCGCAAACCATAGACGGCACAATGGACACCGCAACACGCAAACGCATTGTTATGGGATTTGCGCGCCGGGAATACACGGTGCTGATCAATGTGGCGCTGTTGACGTTTGGCTTTGACCTTGCGCAGGCCGCTGGCATGGATGTTAGGATTGAGGCGCTGTCTGATATGTGTCCGCGTAAATCTTTACCGCTTCAAATGCAAGTTTGGGGGCGCGCGTTGCGTGCTGGACCTGTGCCAAGCATAATGCTTGATCACAGCAACAACTGGCGGGAACATGGGTTCCCCGACAGCCCTAGGCAGTGGTCATTAGCGCCAAGCAAAGCCAAGCGGTCAGGCGGTGAACGCACTGATCCTGTGCGTCAATGCAGCATTTCTGACGGCGGATGCGGATTTGTGCATCGCCCAGCGCCATTATGCCCAAACTGCGGATTTGTGTATCCGGTGCAAAGCCGCATAGTTGACGAGGTTGACGGCGAATTGCAGGAAATCGACCGTGACGCTGCGGAACGTACAAGGATGGCGGCAAGGAAAGAGCAAGGCCGCGCCGATAGCTTGCGAAGCGTTGCGCGACTTGGCAAGACGCGATGGAAAAAGCCTGCGCTGGGCAGATCATGTCTGGAATGCCAGACAAGCAAAGGCACGGGCAAAGTCATGAACTTATCACCGCAACAGTCACAGGCCGCGCAAGCTGTTCAAGCATGGCTGCGTGATCCGCAAGGAAAGCAATGGTTTTACCTTGCTGGATATGCTGGCAGCGGCAAAACCACTATTGCGCGCGATTTGGCGGAAGCGTATGGCCGCGTAGTTTTTGCTGCGTTTACAGGCAAGGCAGTTTTGGTTTTGGCAGGCAAGGGATACGAGCCGTCAAGCACAATTCACAGCCTGATTTACAAGATCAAAGACCCTGAAAGCCCGGTACCTGAGTTTGTGCTTAATGACGACAGCGACGTGACGCGCGCCGATCTGGTGGTTATTGACGAGGTGTCAATGGTTGGCGAGGACTTGGCGCGCGACCTATTGTCATTCGGTCGCAAGGTTCTTGTGCTTGGTGATCCGGCGCAGTTGCCGCCAGTTGGCGGTGATGGATTTTTCACAAGCCGCAAGCCCGACTTTATGCTGACTGAGATACACCGGCAGGCGGCGGAAAGCCCCATCATCCGCATGTCGATGGATATAAGAGAAGGGCGCGGCATCGTTGCGGGGGCTTACGGGTCTAGCATTGTGGTTTCGCGGCGCGACATGCATCCAGACGCTGTTACGGCGGCGGATCAGGTTATTGTGGGGCTTAACAAAACCAGGCGCAGTTATAACGCTAGGATGCGCGAAATCATGGGCTATGGCGGTCGGTTTGTTGTGGGTGAGCGTGTCGTGACACTCAAGAACAACAAGGAAAATGGTGTGTTGAACGGCGCGCTTTGGACCGTGCGGGAAATACGGGACGCGCGCGCCGATACAAGCCGACTGATGATGTTCCCGCTTGACGCCGGAATGAAGCAATTACCAGTCGAGGTTTTGACGCACCATGCTTGGCTTGACGGCAAAGAGACCGACATGGATTGGCGCGCAAAAAAGCACTACGATCCTGTTGACTATGGCTATGTTTTGTCATGCCACAAGGCGCAGGGCAGTCAGTGGGATAACGTGCTTGTTTTTGACGAAAGCGCATACTTTAGAGATGACCATAAAGCATGGCTTTATACGGCGGTAACAAGAGCCGCAGAAAGAGTGACGGTAGTAATATGAGCTTAAACCAATGCCAATTTATCGGCAACCTTGGCCGCGATCCTGAAACCCGCAGTTTTGCCAATAGTGGCAAGGTGTGTAACCTTAACATTGCAGTTTCGGAAAGCTGGAAAGACAAGAAGCCACTGGCGAACGTAAACAAAAAACAGAATGGGTTCCGGTTGCAGTATTTGGCCCGCTTGCAGATGTTGCCGAACGCGTATCTGAAAAAGGGCAGCAATTGTTTTTATCAGCGGAAAAATGCAAACCCGCAAATGGCAGGATCAAAGCGGGGCAGATAGATACACAACGGAAATTGTTTTGCAGGGTCCAAATTGTGTCATGCAGATGCTTGACGGAAAATCTAGCGGCGATACGCAGCAACCAGATGACCATGCGCCCCAAAAGCGCGGCGCTGATCTTGATGACGAGATTCCATTTTGATCGCGCGCGGCACTGTTATATTTGCTAGCGATGACAGCGTCGATGCACAATCGGACGCGCGGGCATACATCGCGCAAAAAGGCTACACGCGCCAAGATTGCAAACTTGTTAAAAAAGATGGTCAAGTTTTGGTAATAGCAGAAAGGGAAATTGATGACTGATCCAGTAAACCACCCGGCCCATTACGCCGCGCATCCTAGCGGTGTTGAGTGCATCCAGATTACTGAGCATATGAACTTTTGTCTTGGTAATGCGGTTAAATATATTTGGCGCGCAGATTTGAAGCATGACGCGATAGAGGATTTGCGCAAGGCGGTTTTTTATATCAATCGCGAAATTGAAAGGCGTTCAGATGGCAATTCGTGAAGCTGACATTCAGGCGCAAATTATGATGGCGTTAAGCGAGGCAGGTTGCTTAATTTTCCGCAATAACTGTGGAGTTTTGCCAGATCGGCGCGGCATTCCTGTAAGGTTCGGCGTTGGCGGCAATGGAGGTTCTGACCTGCTAGGCATTTGCCCAGACGGAAAATTTTTATCCGTAGAAGTGAAAACCGCACTAGGCCAGCCCACAGATGCGCAATTGCACTTTATTGCAGCAGTCATTGCGCGCGGCGGGCGCGCGGGCATTGCCAGATGCGCGCAAGATGCTTTGAAAATCGCTCTTGACTAGGCGGTAACGCGCGGTATATGCTACACATGCGCCACGCCACAAAGGCGCGAATATGGAGAAAATCAGATGACAATAACGTATTATCCTGACGTTGAACAAGGCAGCGATGAATGGCTTGCGCGCCGTTGCGGGGTTTTGACCGCATCGGAGGTTAAGCTAATTTTGACGCCGACACTCAAGACCGCAAACAATGAAAAGACCCGCGCGCATGTTTGGGAATTGGCGGCGCAACGGATTACGCAATATGTAGAGCCGTCCTATATTGGCGACGATATGTTGCGCGGCATGGATGATGAAATCAAAGCCCGCGAGCTATACAGCAAAATGTAGTGGCGAGGTTACGCAACTTGGATTTGTGACGAATGACGACCACGGCGTTTTAATCGGTTACAGCCCAGATGGCATTGTCGGGCTTGATGGATTGATCGAGATCAAGAGCCGCCGTCAAAAATACCAAATTGAAACAATCGTGACTGGCGAAATTCCGATTGAGCATGTCTTGCAATGTCAAACCGGGCTTTTGGTTACAGGCCGCGAATGGCTTGATTATGTCAGTTACAGCGGCGGATTGCCAATGTGCAGGGTGCGCGTCTGGCAGGATGAGTCGCTGCAAGCTGCCATTGTTGCGGCTGCGGTTGAATTTGACGCCAAGGTAAATGCGACAGTCATGGCGTTTGACAAGCTGACTGTTGATCGTTTGGCATACCCGCCGACTGAGAGGGCTGTGGTTCAAGATATGTTTGTGGGAGAGGTCCTATGATGGACATGACACCAGCAATACAACCTAAATCGGACCAGATTAACGCAGATGACTTAATCGGCGGTCCGATGACTGTCACGATTGAAGCTGTGCAAATTGACCCATCTGCTGATCAAAAAGTTAGCATGCGATTGCATGGCATGGGCAAAGTCTATCGCCCGTGCAAATCCATGGCGCGCGTCATGGTGCAGGCATGGGGGGCCGATGCAAGCAAATACACGGGCCGCAGCATGACGCTTTATAGAGACGCCAAGGTAAAATGGGGCGGCATGGAAGTTGGCGGCATTCGCATTAGCCACATGACCCATATTGACGGGCCGATGACCATGATGCTCACAATGACCAAGCAAAACCGCGCCCCGTTTAAGGTTCAGGTGTTGCATTCCACTGTTGCACCCCCCGCACCGCCTGCCCCCGAAAATGCCGAACAGCTTGCGCGCGAAGCAGCTAGCAAAGGCAAAGCCATCTTCACAGAATTCTGGAACAGCGATACTGGCAAGCTGTGCCGTGACGCTATCAAGCCTATAATGGCGGAATTGCAATCCGCTGCAACGGCTGCGGATAATTCGGCGGCGCATGTAAAGGATGATGACGAATGCCCGATTTGATTTGCGCACATCACAAGTGCCGGGGTGTATTTGCCCCGAAATGGAAAGTCCAGCGGTTTTGCTGCACAAAATGCAGGCACGAAGAACGCAATTGGCGCAAGGCCACGGGCGAGCGCGTCATGAATGCAGCTATTGACGGCCGATGCTATACGCATTTAGTTGATGCTGGCGTTGACGAATGGCGAAAAATAAGCATTGCCAACCGCCGCGCCATAGTGTAGCAATAACTTACCGCAACAAAAGGAACCTCAACAATGAGGACTACTTTTAAGCATAAATTCTTCGGATGGCTTGAATCTGAGGCATACCGGCACGTTAACCCGGACGGGTCGCAGGGCGCGATTGTAGCCGTGACAGCAACGGTGGCAAAAGGTTTGATGCTGCCAGCGTCAGTCGAGGTTGGCCCCCTCGCAACCATTGGCACGGGCGCATACATTGGCGATGGCGCGGTCATTGGCAAGGGCGCATACATTGGCGCGCGCGCATACATTGGCGCGCGCGCAGACATTGGCACGGGCGCAACCATTGGCGATGGCGCGGTCATTGGCACGGGCGCAACCATTGGCGATGGCGCGGTCATTGGCAAGGGCGCAACCATTGGCACGCGCGCATACATTGGCGATGGCGCAGACATTGGCACGGGCGCAACCATTGGCAAGGGCGCATACATTGGCGCGCGCGCAGACATTGGCACGGGCGCAACCATTGGCGATGGCGCGGTCATTGGCACGGGCGCAACCATTGGCGCGGGCGCATACATTGGCGATGGCGCAACCATTGGCGATGGCGCAACCATTGGCGATGGCGCGGTCATTGGCACGGGCGCATACATTGGCGATGGCGCAACCATTAGCCCCCGCGCAGACATTGGCACGGGCGCAACCATTGGCGCGGGCGCATACATTGGCGATGGCGCGGTCATTAGCCCCCGCGCAGACATTGGCACGGGCGCATGGTTTATCAGTTGCGGCCCGCAAGGAACACGCAACGCGATGCTAACGGCGGTTCAAAAGCCGGATGGTCTGCGCTGGTGGGTAGGCTGCAAGCAAGGCGTGACGACCGCCGAACTTCTGCAATTGGTCGAAAAAACGCACGGAGCAGGGGCGCACGGTGATGACTACCGCGCCGTCATTGCGTTTGTGGAGTCTCACCCCGGACGGTTGCGCGCCGTTGATGGGGGTTCAAAATGAATGCCCCGCGCAAACCCCTTCCGCCGCGCCGCCTGCCCGAAGGCTGGTGGATTGTCCCCGGCCTGATCATCGGCATCCTATTCTGGATTGCCGTGTTTATGTGGGTGTGGGGGGCATGTTCGTTGCCACCCGTGGCGATGAGCCTGAATGCCCACGGGGCGCGGATGGATGCGGAGAGCGGATAGCCGAGGTTGACCAATGGCCATGCGATTGACGATTGACCCATTGGCGCGGGCCTGCGCCCAGACCCGCCCCCATGGACCAGAAAAGGAGAAAACCATGAATATCAATGATCTGACAAACGGCCAAGGCAAGGAGTTGGCTGCGATGTTTGGCGCAAATGCCGCAGCACAAAGATTTGTGACGCCGCATATTGGCAAGCGGTGCGTCATCCGCGCATATGCCAGCGGTGTTTTTTTGCGGCGAGGTCGTCGCGCATGAAGGGCGCATGGTGGAAGTCAAAAACTGCCGCCGTACGCCTGAAAGCTGGCATGGCGACCCTAGCTATCTGGCCAAGAAAGCCGCGCAGATAAAGGCCGCGCATGACTGGGCAGAGGCTGAAACCGCGCGGGCTTTTGGATTGCCTGATTTTGTGTCGGATCGTGTAAAGCTATGCGATGGCATTGATTGCTTACTTTGGTGTAAGCTTCACGCGCCGCATGTCATGGGCGGCGATGGCTGACGGAGACATCGAGGCAGTGTTAAGCTTGGCAAGGCGGTTAGGTGTTGTGAGTATTGTTCATTCCGTTATTGCTTCCCGCCCCGAACCATGCTAATGATTTGGGCGGGGAGGGCTACCGCTAGCCCTGGCCCGCCCGAGCGCTGACCGCAACAGCAGCGCAAAACCATATATACCGCAAACGCAACAAAAGGATCAAGACCGCAATGAGTATAAGCTATGAACGGTTTCTAGCTGACAAGGCTGCGATTGCGCCTAAGTTTGGCGGCCTGACAGTCGAAATTGACGAAATAAACCCAGACCTAAAGCCCCACACGCGCCGCATGGTGCAATGGGCAATTGAAGGCGGGCGGCGGGCATGGTTTGCAAGCTTTGGCTTGCATAAGACTGCAACCCAGATTGAAACTATGCGGATCATCACTAAAAAGACTGGCAAGCCTACGCTAATCGTTTGCCCGCTTGGTGTGCGCCGCGAGTTTATCAAAGAGGCTGAGCGCCGATTTCACGGCCTGTTTGCTGTCAAGCTAACGTTTATCAGGTCCACGGCAGAGATGTCAGGGCCGGGCGTTTATTTGACTAACTACGAAAGCGTTAGGGAAGGCAAAATTGACCCCGGCGCTTTTATTGGCGTTAGCCTCGATGAGGCTGCAATCTTGCGCGGGTTCGGTGGCACCAAGACATTCCGCGAATTTATGGCTTTATTCGCAGGCGATGACCGCCGCGACAAAGGCCAGACAATCCGCACTGATGGTATAACCTACCGCTTTGTCGCAACAGCCACACCAAGCCCGAACGAGTATGTTGAATTGCTGGCTTATGCCGGGTTTCTGGACGTGATGGATATTGGACAGGCAAAGACACGGTTTTTCAAGCGCAACAGCGAGAAAGCCGACAATCTAACCATCATGCAGCACAAAGAAAAAGAGTTCTGGCTATGGGTGGCGTCTTGGGCTATATTCGTAACTAAGCCATCTGACCTTGACCCCGCGTTTGACGACACTGGCTATGAGTTGCCGCAACCTGCATTCACTGGCATGAATTGCCAGTAGATCACTTAGCCGAGGCTGGCTATGAAAAATCAGGTCAAGCCAAGATGTTCTACGACGCATCAGTGGATCTTGTCGGACTGGCAAAGGGAAAGCATAAAAGCCTTCCAGCACGTATTGAAAAACTGCAAGAGTTGCGCGCGATTGACCCTGCGGCGCACAGGCTAATCTGGCATGACCTTGAGGCGGAACGTGTTGCAATCCAGAAATCTTGCAAAGGCGTTGCTACGGTTTACGGGTCGCAGGACTTGGGCGATAGAGAGGAAATTATCGGCAAGTTTGCAGATGGTGAAATTGCAGAGTTGGGCGCAAAGCCCGTCATGCTTGGCAGTGGCACAAACCTGCAAAAATACTGCGCTTGGGAGATATTCTTGGGGATCGGGTTCAAGTTTAACGACTTTATTCAGGCGGTTCATCGCCTTTTGCGTTTTGGGCAAGAGGCCGAAAGCGTCCGCTTGGACCTGATCTATACCGAAGCTGAACGCACGGTTCGCCGCGCGCTTGAACGCAAATGGTCGCAACATAATGAAATGGTAAAGAAGATGGTCGAATTGATCCGCGAATATGGCTTGTCTGAAATCGCAATGCAACAAACGCTTGTCCGGGCGATGGGCGTTGAACGTATTGAGGTTGCAGGCGAAAACTACCGATGCATTCACAATGACGCCGTGAAGGAAACGGCAGACATGCCAGATGATAGCGTCCAGTTGATCGTTACCAGCATTCCTTTTTCCACTCAGTATGAATACAGCCCAAACTTTGCCGACTTTGGTCATACCGACAATGACGCTCACTTTTGGGGGCAGATGGGATACTTGATCCCAAACCTGTTGCGGGTTTTAGAACCCGGGCGGATTTGCGCTATTCACGTCAAGGATCGCATCATTCCCGGCGGCGTGTCGGGGTTTGGTTTTCAAACACTTTCCACGCTGCACATGGATTGTGTGATGGAGTTCAAGAAGCATGGGTTTGCATATCTTGGAATGAAAACTATCACGACAGACGTTGTGCGAGAAAACAACCAGACATATCGTCTTGGCTGGACCGAGCAATGCAAGGACGGGTCGCGCATGGGCTTTGGCGTCCCGGAATATCTGTTAATTTTCCGTAAGCCGCCGACAGATGCCAGCAATGGATATGCCGACAATCCGCCGAAGAAGGACAAGAAAGAGTTTGACCCTGATGCTAAGAATTGGCGCAATGAAGGCGGATACAGCCGCGCGCGCTGGCAGCTTGATGCCCACGCCTACACGCGGTCAAGCGGCAATCGCAGCCTGAAACCCGGTGACTTTGACGGGCTGGACGCTGATATTGTTTATAAGGCGTGGAAGGCGCATAACTTGGCCGAAGTCTATGACTTTGAACATCACGTCAAGATCGGCGAAAGCTTAGAAATGAAAGGCCGCTTGCCCCCTACGTTCATGCTTTTGCCGCCGCATTCTATCCATCCTGATATTTGGACCGATGTAGCACGCATGATGACGATCAATGCGGAACAATCACGCACGGGGCATGAAATGCACCTTTGCCCGCTGCAATTCGACATTGTTGACCGTGCCATTGCGCAATACACCGAACCGGGCGAGTGGGTTTATGATCCGTTTGGTGGATTGATGACCGTGCCATTCCGTGCGGTTAAGCTTGGCCGTAAGGGAATCGGTTGCGAGCTTAACCATGGATATTGGCTTGACGGAGTGAAACACTGCGCCGCCGCTGAGGCTAACTACAATCCGCCATCATTGTTTGACTTGCTGGAGATTGCGCAATGACCAAAGGCATACACAAACGCGCGCAGGCACAGGAGACAGCCGAACAAGCTTGCGCGATACTGAACGCAACTCCCGGCATGACGCGCGCCGCACTGTCAAGGGCTATGGGCTTATCACTCAAGACCTCTAGCCGCTACATTGCTTTGCATCGCACCGGCTGGAAACCGGGTGATGAAATGCCACGGGTAAGAAAATAGTGCTTGCATTGGGGCCTATATACTTAACTAGCCAAAAAAGACTTGACGCCAAAGCCGTTTTTTGGCTAATTTAATCTCAACAAGAGAGATTAGGTTCATGTCAGATACACTTAGCACATTCGAATTATTTCAGAAATTCCCAAATGAAGAGGCGGCGCGCCAATTCTTTGAGAATCGTCGCTGGGGCAGTGAGGCAGTTTGCGGCCACTGTGGTTCCGTTGATGTTTCCGAGTGCAAAGACCACAAGCCAATGGCCTATCGCTGCAAAGATTGCCGCAAGCATTTCAGCGTCCGCACAGTCACAGTTCTGGCCGAGAGCCGCCTTCCTTTGCTCAAGTGGTTGCTTGCCATCTACATGCTCACAAGCGCCCGTAAGGGCATCCCCAGCACACAAATGGCGCGTGAATTGGGTGTCACGCAGAAGACGGCATGGTTTCTTGCGCAGCGCATCCGCGAAACATGGTTGAACGACAATAATGACAAAATGGACGGTCAAGTGCAGGTTGATGAAACCTACGTTGGCGGCAAAGAGAAGAACAAGCACGCCAGCAAAAAATTAAACGCGGGTCGCGGCGCAGTTGGCAAGATCGCTGTCGTTGGTATGCGTGACGAGATCGGCCAAGTTCGCGCCAAGCCTGTTAAGCGCACCGATGCGGCCACTTTGGTTGGCTTCGTGCAAGAG
>JAXHON010000056.1:0-22177 GCA_034519315.1 Cypionkella sp.
CCTTCTTTTTCAGGTCCACAAAATCGGGATTATGTTAAATGGCTGGACGCCCTAGACTGCCGCAAGAAGTCGCCTCAATTACTGGTGCCATTGCCAAGAATGCGGGTCGATTTGCTAGTAGGGCGGCGCCAAAAGTAAAAAGCCTTGGCCCTGCGCCTCGCCAATACGATGAAGATCAGCGAGAAATCTGGGAAGAATTTAACGACAGTTTCCCGTGGCTGGGGCGGTCGGATCGTGAATTAGTCAAGCTGGCTGTTGTGCTGAAAATGCAGATTGAGGCAGAACCCGGCGGAAGCCACGGCGGCACAGATTGGCCAGATGAGGCTTTTGCTGTCGTCCATGGGCGGAACGCCGGTAGACCGTAGCAAGGTGCAGGCGCCTAGTGATGACCATGTAGACCCGGCTGATGAGTTCTTCAACTGACCCTGCAACCGCCTATGCGCGGTCAGTGGAGGCGGGCGAGATCGTGGCGGGTCCGCATGTTCGCGCGGCGGCAAGGCGTCACCTGGACGATCTGGCGACTGCAGAAGCGCGGGGGTTGGTGTGGGACACGGCGGCGGCGGAGCGGTTCTATGGGTTTTGCCGGACGGTGTTGCGCCTAAGCGAAGGTCAATTTGACGGGGTGCCGTTTGAGCTAGATCCTTCGCAGAAGTTTATCTGCGGTTCGCTGTTTGGGTGGAAGTGGGCAAGGACCGGCAAGCGGCGGTTTCGCCGGGCTTACATCGAGCAGGGCAAAGGCAACGGCAAGTCACCTATGGTTGGCGCGCTTGGCCTTTATGGGTTGGTGTCGGACGGCGAGGCGGGGGCGCAGATTTACGCGGCTGGCGCGACGAAGGAACAAGCGGGAATTTTGTTTAGGGACGCGGTTGGCATGGTCGATAAGGCGCCGGCACTTGACCGGGTAATCCGGCGCAGCGGCGGGCCAGGACGGGAATACAACCTTGCTCACCTGAAAAGCGGATCGTTTTTTCGTCCAGTGTCACGCGAGACCAAAAAGACAGGCTCAGGCCCTCGCCCTCACTTTGCATTGTGCGACGAGGTGCACGAGCATCCGGACGGCGGTGTGATCGAGATACTGGAACGCGGCTTTAAGTTTCGCGAACAACCGCTTTTGGTGATGATCACGAACAGCGGTTCTGATCGTCAGAGCATCTGCTGGCAAGAGCGCAAACATGCGGTCTCAGTGGCTCACCAAGAGGTCGAGGACGACACGACATTTAGCTATGTTTGCGCTTTGGACGACGATGACGACCCGTTCAATGATCCGTCATGCTGGATTAAGGCCAATCCGCTTCTAGGGGTGACGATCACCGAGGACTACTTGGCATTGCAGGTTAAGCAGGCGCGTCAGATACCGGCCAAGGCTAACGGCATTCGGCGATTGCATTTCTGCCAATGGACGGACGCGGAAAGCGCGTGGATCGGGCGGGCGATGTGGGCAAGCGTTGAGGACGCAAGCCTCGTGCTGGAAGATTTTGAGGGCAAGCGGTGCTGGGCCGGATTGGACTTGTCGGCAAAGGCTGACTTGACCGCCAAGGCGCTGATCTTTGAGGATGGCGCCACAGAGGACGGCAAGCCGAAGTTTGCGGCATTTGTTCATGGGTATACGCCCGCCGATACAATGCGCGCGAGGGCCGAAAACGATGGCGCGCCCTATGATTTGTGGGCAGACGCAGGTTTTCTGACTGCAACGCCGGGGCAAAAGACGCGGTTAGACTTCATTGCGCGGGATTTGCTAGACGATTGTGATCGTTTCGATGTCGATTTTATCGCTTTTGACAACTATTTGATAGCCGATTTTGAGGCGACGGTAGGCGATATGGGTGGCACATTGCCCATGCTGGACCATCCGCAAGGCTGGAATAAGCGAAAGCGAGAGACAAAGGACGGCGGTGAAATCGAGTTGTGGATGCCTGGAAGCATTGACGAACTTGAAACACTGATCATGGAAGGCCGCATTCGGGTGCATATGAACCCAGCGCTTCAATCTGCGGTAATGTCGGCTACGTTTGACCGCTCGCCCGCCGACCTGCGGCGGTTTACGAAACACAAGGCGACCGGGAGAATTGACATGGCGGTAGCTTTGGCGATGGCGGTAGGTGCTGCAACGGCGCGCGCGTTTGATGTTCAACCTTTCGAGCCGAGGATTAGGTTCTAATGGCTATTCTGGACAGGTTGCGCAACTGGATAGCGCCAAAGCCACAAGCGGCCATAGATAGCGGTAACGTGCGCCGGGGCGATGGCATCTTTGAGACATTTACTGGCGGCTATTCGTCGCCAAGTGAAAACGCAATCATGCGGGTCACGGCGGCTTCTTCTTGCGTCAAGTTGATTGCAGGCGCCATTGCGTCCCTTCCGATGCACATTTACAACCGCTCGCTCGACGGTGACCTTACTCGGGATGTAAATTCTGATCTGTGGTGGACGCTTAATGAGCAGTTTTCGCCAAGGTGGTCAGCTTCCGCCGGGTGGTCATTCATGGTCGGGTCCTTGCTTTTGCATGGCGACGGATTTGCGGAGATACTGCGAAACGGAGCGGGCCTAATTGTGGGATTAACGCCTTTGCACCCGAACCGGGTCAGGGTCATTGCCACACCTGATGGATCGCGGCTTGTGTATGAGGTGCAGCCCGATCCAACCATTGAGGCGCCGTCTGCGCAGGTCGCGTCAATGCGAGTTCTTGACCAAGACGACATTCTGCACGTCCCTGGTTTTGGCTTCAACGGATTGCGTGGCATGTCGGCCTTGCGGTTTTCTTTGGCCAATAGCGGATCACTGGCTATAAATGCCCAAGATTTTTCGCAGAAGTTTCTGGAGAACATGGCGCGCCCGGACTTTGCTTTGCGCACCGACCAACAGCTTACCGACGAGCAATATAACCGACTGCGCGCATCGCTAGACGAGCATAAGGGGCCGATGAACGCCGGACGCCCGATGATCTTGGACGGTGGCCTTGACCTCAAGACGCTTACAATGCCTCTTGAGGAAATGCAGCTTCTTGAAACCCGAAAATTTCAGGTTGAAGAAATCGCGCGGGCTTTTGGCGTGCAGCCTTTCATGATTGGTCACACTGAAAAGACAAGCTCATGGGGAACAGGCGTTGAGGCAATGGGCGCGGGATTTGTTCGCTACACTTTGCGTGATCACCTCAACACTTTTCAGAACGAGATCAATCGAAAGTTTTTCCGCACCGCAAGGTTTTGTGCGGAATTTGATACTGCTGAACTTGAACGTGCCGACACTGCTGCAATGTTTAGTGCAATTCGCGTCGCGCTCGGTCGCGCCGGTGAACCTGCCTTTATGACGCTTGAAGAGGCGCGGCAAATGCTGCGACTGCCGAAGAAAATGGTTGGCACTGTGCCGCAAACTGTATTGCCGGAAGGGGCGCCAAATGAATCCAATGGTTAAAATGAGACTGGCCAATAAAGGCCGTGGCGACTTTAAGGCAGAAGGCAATGTTCTTTGGCTTTATGATGCCATCGCAAGTGACGACGACGAATCCGCGTGGTTTGGCGGTGTAAGCCCCCGCCAGTTCATTGCCGCGCTGGCATCTATTGAGGGGCCTGTGACCCTGCGCATTAACAGTCCTGGAGGTTCTGTTTTTGGGGCGCAGGCCATGGTCGCGGCCATGCGGGCGCATGGCGCGCCAATCACGGCACAAATTGACAGCCTCGCGGCATCTGCGGCGTCTGTAATTGCGGCGGAATGTGCTGAATGCGTCATGTCTCCAGGATCAATGCTGATGATCCATAAGGCGTGGGGGATGACCATTGGCAACGCGGACGATCATGCACAAGTCGCGGGTCTTCTTTCCAAGATCGACAATCAAATTGCGGCAACTTACGCGCGGCGTGCCGCTGACGATGATGTTGAGAAATACATGGGCATGATGGCCGCCGAAACTTGGTTTGATGCCGACGAGGCAGTTGCTGCAAACTTGGCTGACCGGGTTCTTGCTGAAAACAGCCAGCGCCCCGCGGCCAAGTGGGACTTGTCTGCTTATGCCTCCGCGCCATGGCAGCCCGCACAAATTGAACAATCGCAGCCTGATCCGGAACCGGCATCGCTGCAAAACGAATTGCGCCAAGCCCGTCAGCGCCGAGTTGCTGCGCGGCTTGTTCGCGAGCCTATCTGAGCGCGCCGCGTCCAGAAACCGCCGAACCCGGCACAACAACCGAAAGGGACATAGGATGTCTATTCAAGCACTGCGTGAGCAGCGCGGCGTTATTGCCCATGCGCTGCAAGAACTTGTTGCAAAGCCCGATTGGGATGATGCAATCGACCAGCCCGTCTATGACAAGGCAATGGCCGACATTGAGGCTATCGACGCCAAGATGAAGCGGGTTGCCGATGCCAACGCCAAGCTGGCAGACGAAACCCGCACGCACGACGTCGCTAATGCGGCAGAGCGCATCGCGCGGGACAAGGGCGACAAAGGCATGGGAGTGTATGCTAAGTGGCTTAAAGGTGGCGACCGCGCTCTCAACGAGCAGGAATGGACGACGATCCGCAACACGATGTCCACGACCACTGGCAGCGAAGGCGGCTTTACGGTCGACAATCAAATTGCGGATAGCGTTATTGAAGCCATGAGGGCCTTTGGCGGAATGCGTGCGGTTTCCACTGTCATTGCCACCTCTGGCGTGGGATTGCTTTCCTTCCCGACGTCTGACGGCACAGCCGAAGTCGGGGAAATCATCGCGGAAAACCAGACTGCGACTGACCTTGATGTCGCGTTCGGAACTGTCGGCCTTCCTGTTTACAAGTTCTCTTCGAAGGTCGTTACGGTGCCGATTGAATTGCTTCAGGACAGCAATGTCGACATTGAAGCATTCGTTAACGGTCGGATCGTCACTCGACTTGGCCGCATCACTAATCAGATGTTCACGACCGGCGCGGGCACGTCTCAGCCGCGTGGCGTTGTGGTTGGCGCTGGCGTCGGCGTCACGGCGGCAAACAGCACGTCGCAGGTAACCGCAGTGACCTATGACAGCCTCGTCAACCTCCAGCATTCGATTGACCCTGACTATCGGCAGGCGGCGGGCTGGATGTTTAACGACACGACCATGCGCGAGTTGCGCAAGGTCAAGGACAGCTCGGGACGCCCGATCTTTGTTCCGGGCTATGATACCGGAAACCCTGAAGGCGCGCCTGACCGCCTTCTCGGTTCACCTATCACGATCAATCAGAGCATGGCAAACATGGCCGCAAACGCTCGGTCGATCTTGTTCGGTGACTTTAGCGGATATTACATTCGCGACGTGATGGGCCTGACGCTTTATCGCTTCACCGACTCGGCCTTTACTAAAAAAGGCCAAATCGGCTTTATGGCGTGGATGCGTTCGGGCGGCAATCTGATCGACGCCAATAAGGTCAAGGTCTTCGTAAACGCTGCTTCCTAATCTTTGGAAACACAGGGCGGGCTGTAATGGCCCGCCCCCGCCTTTGGGGTGCTAACCATGAACAAGACAAAAAAAGCCGATAGCAAAACAAGCGTTCGTTTGCTTTGCATCTATTCCGATGGCAATTCATCGCCCGGTATTGGTGAGGTGATCGAACTGGACGAGGTGGAAGCCGAACGCCTTGTCTCTATCGGCGCCGCAGAGGCTATTGCAGAAAAATGACCCCCTACCTTGTCACGCCGCCTTTATCTTTGCCGGTAGACGATCTTAGCATGAAGGCTCATCTGCGCGTCGCGCATGATGACGACGATGCCGACATTTTTGAAAAGCAAAGCGGCGCAGTGGCGGCGCTGGATGGTTGGGGTGGTCAGCTTGGCCGGTGCATCATGCCGCAGGTTTGGGCAGTAGATGTGATTGGGCCGGGGCCTCACCTTTTGCCTTTCCCAGACGCATCTAATGTGACCGCGACAGTCAGTAATGCTTCGGTAGATGTAACAACGATCCGGCATCCCATTGGGACGTGCGCGACCGTTGTCGCCGGGTCGGAAGACGCGGTGACCATTGCGGCAACCTATGGATTGCCAAGGCCGCGCATTGAAGCCGCCCGCACGCTGATCAAGCTAATGGTTCAAAGGGAGTTTGATGTCATGGCGGGTCCCGATTACGACGCCATAACTCGAACGATTAGCCACCTCATCAAAATACTGCGATGGAGCCGGGTGTGAAGCTAGATCGCCGCATTCAATTCCGTCGCGCGACGTTAACCGATGATGGTTTTTCGCGGGTGGAAGTGTTTACGGATCACGGTGCCCCGGTTTGGGCCAGCAAGCAGGACGTAAGCGACGGCGAGCGTTTTCGCGCAAGCGAAGTGTCGGCAATGATTACGACAAGGTTCAAGGTGCGATGGTCGGCCTTTTCAGCGGACATAACTCCCGCCGATGCGCTAATCTGCGAGGGCCAGACTTACAATATCACCGGCATCAAGGAAGTAGGTCGAAGGACTGTTCTTGAAATTACCGCGGCGGCCTTGCAATGACTACGGCGCGGTTTGAAGGCGGGCGCGAGATGGAAGCGCAGTTGCAAAGGCTTGCGACGGGCACGGCGCGCGGAGCCGGAAGGCGCGCGCTGCGCAAGGCTGCAATGCCTCTGGCCGAAATGATGCAGGGACTAGCGCCGGTTTTGTCGGGCGATCTTGCCGAAAGCATTTTGGTCACTTCCAAGTTGGCGCGGTCACAGGCTGCCGGTGCGCGGCAAATGTTTCCTAACGTGCGATCAACTGTTGTGCTGCACGTAGGACCTGGAACTAATCCGCAAGCCATTACGCAAGAGTTTGGAACATCTTTCCACGAGCCTCAGCCATTTGTCCGGCCTGCATGGGATGCGGATCACATGGATTTGCTTGAACGTCTAAAGCAGACGCTTTGGGAAGAGATAACCAAGACAATAGCGCGCGCGGAAAGCCGGGGGACCTTGTGATATGGAAGAGGCCTTTCGTGCGCGTTTGCTGGCATCATCGGGCGTAACGGCACTATGCGGAACTCGGATTGATTGGGGTTCTCGCGCACAAGGGGCCTTGCTTCCTGCCATCGCCTTGCACGGAATATCCGGGGCCGAAAACTATCACCTGAAAGGCCCTGATGGGCTTTTGCAGGCAAGGGTGCAGGTCGATTGCTGGGCAATGTCCTATGGCAGTGCAAAGGCGCTTTCTAGAGCTGTTCTGGCTTCCTTGTCAGGGTATCGCGGCGGCAACTTTCGCGGCGTGTTTCACGAGGCCACCCGCGACGACCGCGAAAGCGGCACTAATGAGGCAACACGTCCTTTTCGGACGAGCCTTGACTTCAACGTAAACTGGAAAGGAACGGTCTAATGACCATTGCAGATATCGGGTATGATTCCTCGTTTAGCATTGAGGGGACGACGCCCGGGACATATGTCGCCGTTGCCGAAGTGGTGTCGATCCAGCCCCCAGGCCGGACGCGGGACAGTGTTGAGGCAACTCACCTTAAAAGCCCCGACGGATACAAAGAATTTATCGCGGGCATGAAGGACACGTCAGAGGTTTCTCTTTCGCTTAACTGGCTGCCAAGCGTGACCGATGTCTTGGTTACCGCTTTTGAAGCAAACACAGGTAAATATCAGATCACGGCACCCGGCGGAGTTAGAATGCAGTTTCCTGGTTTTTTTACAGGGCTACACCCCACCCCAACTTGTGGCGGGTGACAAAATGGAGGCGACGGTGACTATCAAGGCAACCGCCAAGCCAATTTTGTTGGCGGCTGAATAATGTTTGGTAGCGCAACAGGGGCCGTCACCCTCGAAGCCAACGGCAAGTCCTATCGTCTGTGGCTTGGAATGAGTGTCCTTGCCGATCTTCAGTCTCAGTTCGGGCCAGACTTTGACACCTTCGTCAGTGGCGTTGATGCCGGTTCTGCAAATCTGCCCAATCTGGCTATGATGCACGCTCTATTTATGGGCGCGCTTCAACGGTATCATGCCGATGAAGCGGATCGCTATCTTGTTGATGAAATCGTCGCGCAGAACGTGGACGCCCTCGGCAAGCTGATGAACGGTCTCAACGCCCGAATCGAAGGCTGGATCATCGCGGTGAAAGCGCAAGGCGGCGGCCTGAACCTCGGGCAGATGTGTTCCGATTACATCGCCGCAGGCTTGCCGCCGGATCGGTTCTGGGATTTAACGCCGCGCCTATACATGATTGAAATGCAGGGCGCGGCTAACCGGCTTGATCGTGAGCATAAAGACAGACTTGCTGGCGCGTGGCTTGCCGCAACGCTGTCTCGATCAAAGCGCATTCCGGCCCTTGAAAAGCTAACGGCACCTGCGGCGAAACGCCTGAAGCCGCAAACGCCTATTGAAAAGCAAGCCATGTTTGACGCATTGGCTGCATATTGGGGGGCACGTCCGCAATGACAGCATCGGTGATTGGCGCGCTGCGCGTTTCCCTTGGATTGGACAGCGCAGCCTTTCGCCGTGGCGCTGAACAGGCAACAGGCGCGCTAGATCGCATTCGTCGCAGTGCCGTGGCCATCAGCGCGGCCATGGCTGGTGTCGGAGTGGCGGCGTTTGCGCTTGTTCATCAAACGGCAACAATCTGGCCGAGAAATCTCTCGCCAGTCTGCTATCGCAAACACATCGCGTTGGGCAGGACTTCCAGAGGCTTGCAGCGGCTGCCGCGACCGTAGGCATTGAGCAGGACAAACTTGCGGGCATTCTAAAGGACGTAAATGATCGTGTAGGAGAATTTCTTAGCAAGGGCGGCGGCGGCCCGATGGCCGACTTCTTTGAAAACATTGCGCCCCAAGTTGGGGTGACTGCTGAGAATTTTCGAGACCTGTCCGGCGCGGATGCGCTTCAGCTATTTGTATCATCGCTTGAAGCGGCGAACCTGTCTCAGGCTGAAATGACCTTCTACATGGAGGCTATGGCAGGCGATGCGACGGCCCTTATTCCCTTGCTAAGGGATAGCGGGGCAGAGGTTACGCGCCTGGGTGATGCCGCAGCGCTGCTGGCGCAGTCATGAGTGAAGAGGCTGTAGCAAACAGCGTCGAGTTTCATGCGGCTCTTGATCGGCTTTCCTGGCTGCGCAGGGACTTAGAAACACTATCGGCGAAGCGTTGATGCCCGCGTTCACTCGGATGATCGACTATATCACGGTCAACGTGGTGCCGGTGGTTGCGCAGATCATTGAGAAGGTGGGCGAGTGGATTACCGCTTTCCAGGATTTGCCCGCACCTATTCAAGAGGCGGTTTATGCGGTCGCCGCTGTTCTGGGTGTCGGTGGCCCGCTTCTTTTGGCCATAGGCGCCGTCAGCCTTGCGATCACGACGCTAATCGGCGCCGCTGGCCCCATTGGCTTGTTTATCGTCGCGGTGGGCGCACTTGGAACGGCATGGGCGCTTTGGAGCGAGGAGATCACTGCGGTTGTCGGCCCAGCGTTCGAATACCTTTCGGGAAAGGTCAGCGGTGTAATCGACCTGATCAACGGAATTATTGGTGCCGCACAAAGCGCCACACAATACTTGGCTGAGATGTTTGGCCTTGCCGAAAGCGAGGCTGAAGCGGCGCTACAGGCTGACATTGCAAGAATGGATGCGCGGTGGGATGCTATAAGGCAAAACGAAAGGGAATCCTCTCAAATCGATTCTTTTGTGCGTTCTGTTGGTGTTGACACTTCATCTTATAGTAGCATCGGAAACGATATCGGCGCTGGAATTGCTCAAGGCGTCACCGAAAGCGGCGGCGCTGAAGAAATTCGAGATTACCTTAACAGCATCCCAGAAACAGCCCGCGACGATTTGGGCATTCAATCCCCGTCCCGCGTCTTTGCCGAGATTGGCCGGTTTATATCAGAAGGCCTTGGGCTTGGTATCACAGAGGCCTCAGACGCGCCCGCTGCTGCAATGGCCGAAGTTGTCGGTGGGATTGAGGATCAGACTAACGACGCGGCAGTTGCGCTTTCTGGTCTTGAGCAAACCGCGCGTTCTGCTTTTGCGGGGTTCGTGACTGGTTCGATGAGCGCGTCGGACGCTGTCGGTTCGCTTCTGTCAAAACTGCGCGACACGCTTATCGACAATGCTTTTCAGTCGATTTTCGGCGGGTTTTTTGGCGGCGGCGGTTTTCTGGGATCGCTGATAGGCGCAAATGCCAATGGCACGAACAACTGGCGTGGCGGGTTGACTATGGTCAACGAACGCGGTGGTGAGATCATGAACCTGCCACGCGGCACGCAAATAATCCCGCACGACGTCAGTATGGAAATGGCGCGCAATGCGGGCGGATCAAACGGCGGCGCCGTAGAGATTGTCGTCCGTAGCGATCCGGGCGTGATCGTGGAGATTGCCCGCAACACCGCCGGGGCGATGATTGGCCAGAACAATGCTCAGTTTGCCCGTCAAGTCCCTGGCATCGTTCAGAACCGCAACAAAAGGGCCTTCTGATGACAGTTGCCTTCCCGCCCGCAGGCCCTGGCCTAAACGGTGTCGACACTGAGTCCTTTGTAAGCCTTCGCCTTGTCGGGCTTGGCGCGTCCGCCGGGCGGGCCTTGGATGGCTCTACAATTACCGTGGCCAGCAATTCCGCCCATTGGGCCGCAGAGGTGACCTACGCAATTTCTGGCGAGGGCGCCCTGACTTGGCAAGGCTTCTTGGCGAACATGCAAGGCGCAATTGGCGAAACGCTTGTCCCCGCTTGGTCTCGCGCGGTGCCGCTAGATGGCCAGTTTCGCCCGGTTGTTCGGTTTGATCCCGTGTATATTGGCCAATACACCCCACTAGCAGATAACACGGGCGTCGGCTTTTCGCCATACACTCACGCGGTCCTGACGTCAGCTGCGGCACTTCGAGATACCATCCTGAACGTGACCTATGTTGACGCTGCACCGCTACGCCCTGGCCATCGCATCGGCATTCAGGACCGGCTGCACGATGTCCTTTGGGTGACTAACCTGACAAGCACGACAGCGCGGATTAGGGTTAACCCGCCCATGAGGCAGGCATACGACGCGGGTGAACGGGTCATCTTGGACACGCCAGTGTGCCGCATGAAATTTGCCAGCCCGAATGAGGGGATCATTCCCTACCGGAATGTGAATTACGAGCGGGTCACTGTGCGCTTTATGGAGGCCCTGCCATGACCATCCGAGACGACATTCTGGCCATTTCAGATGCAGAACTTCGGCGGGGCAATATCGCTGCGGACTACTTGGTTCACATGGACTTTGCCGACACGCCTAAGCATTGGTGGACGGGGTGGGGTGAGTTTCAAGCCGACGATCAAAAATGGCAGGGCATCGGCGACCTGATCGGGATTAGCGACCTGCCGCAATCGTATGATATCACTGCCGATCAAGTGACATTCACGATGCAAGGCGTAACTGCCGAAATGTCCCTACTGGCCCGACAGGCGCAAGGCCGGGTTACAGGGCGGCCCGCAACTGTCTACCATCAGTTTTTTATCGTGACACCGGATGATGATAGCGTGCAACCATGGTCGCCGCTAATCCCCGCCTTTGCCGTGTTCAAAGGTAAAATGGATCAGATGACTTTCAGCGCGAGCCGGTCGGATGATCAGGTCATGCGATCAATCGAACTGACCGCAGAAGGTCTTTTCGCCATCCGCAACGCATCGCCGAATGGGCGCTGGACCGACCGCGATCAACAACGGCGATATCCGGGCGATCTTGGGTGCGTCAGAATGGGGCTTTACGAGAACTACAGCCCGACATGGAACTCGTAAGGCCCGCGCAGCCTGCCGATATCGGGCGCATTGTGCGAATGACGATGCAATTGGTGAAGGCGGTAGACGGGCCGCAAGAGGTCGACCCGTGCCACACTGGCGCGCAACTGCTACGGCTGATACAAAGCCCGCAAGCGGGCGTCTGGGTTTCGGATGGCGGGTTCATCGCTGGCGAGGTGGTCCAGACAATTATCAGCCCTGAACCCGTGGCGGTAGAGCACGGATGGATTGCGACCGATCGGTCGGGGCTGCGCCTTCTAATGGCTTTTGAGGCATGGGCCGCAACAATGGGATGCGCAAAGATCAAGATGAGCACGGCGGCCTGTCATGGCGTTGCGGGCGAATTGCTAAGGCGGCGCGGATACAAGGCGGCAGAAATGGCTTGGGTGAAATAGATGGCCATATTCACTAGCATCGGCTCGTTCATTGCGTCTGCCGCCGTAACCTATTTTGGCGCGTCAGTAGCGACTGCCACCGCCATCGGGCTTGGCGCCGCAAACCTTACCCGGGCTTTGGCGGTCAATGCCTTTCTAAACGCGATATCGCCACGGCCAAGCGCGCCAAAACAGGAAACACAGGCGAACATCAACCAAGGCGCTGCGGCAAGAACAAGGCTTTATGGCAGGGGTCTTCTTGGCGGAACTCGCGCCTTTTGGGAAACGTTTGACGACTATCTTTATCAACTTCTGATCATCAATCACGGGGAATTGGACGGTCTGATATCTTACTGGATTGATGGCCGAGCCGTTACCGAGTCCGGTGGATATGTGACAGACGCCCAATATACTGTCAGCCCGCCGTCAGGCGAGCCGTCATGGGTTCGGGCGCTGTTTCGCGATGGTTCCGCAAATGGCGGCGACTTCCCTGCGCTCTACACGGTATTCCCGACGATCTGGACAACTAGCCACCTTCTTCAAGGTCAGGCAACGTTCTACATTCGACTGCGCCAGCCTAGCCCAGAGGCGTTTCAAAAGATGTTCCCGCGCCAGCATCAAACCTTGGTGCAGGCCGAGGTTCGGGGGGCCTTGGTGTATGACCCTAGAACTGCAACGACCGCCTATTCCGACAATGCGGCCTTGGTAATCCTGGACTATCTGACCAATGCAGACGCGATGGGGTTCAACCTTTCGGACATTGACCTGCCTTCGTTTGAGTGGTTTGCGGACCTGTCAGACGAGGACGTGACGTTGCGGGCAGGGGGCACTGAAAAGCGATACCGCCTCTGGGGCACTCACACCTTGCAGGAGCCGCACAAGAACGTGCTAGCCCGGATGCTGATCGGATGCGCGGCAAAACTCTACGTCACGGCAGAAGGCAAGATCGGCATCATGGGCGGGCGGTATGCTGACCCTGACGTGACCATCACGGACGCTGATATCTATAGCCTAGAGGTTGTCCAAAGCCCTGGAGCCTTGGATAGCTTCAACGTGCTCAATGGGGTCTACACCAGCCCCATGCACGGGTATGTCGATACATCTGCGCAGGCATGGACTGACGACGCCGCGCTACTGACGCAGGCAGAGCGTGCCGAGGAGATGATTGCCGATATGGTGCCATCCCATGGGCAGATGCGGCGGCTAATGAAGAACGAGTTTAACCGCCGCAATCGCAGATGGACCGGGCGAATTGTGACCAACCTGGTCGGCATCAAGGCGCGCTTTCCGGCAGACTATGTTGCGGGCAGGGGATATCACATCATCCATCTTGCCGCAGAAGGCTATGACGAGCCTGTCGAGGTTATGTCTCACGCCATTGTCGCCGATCCGGGCGAGGCAGGTGCCATTCTCTGGAAGTGTGTTATGGACGTTGCCAGCGTTGATGACTGGCTTGCATGGGATGCCGTGGCCGAGGAAGGCGTTGCGCCTGTGACTGCGGACTTGCTAGACTATGTGGGGACGCCAATCCCGACCATCGCCCTTCTGGAGCAATTCACCAGCGGTTCGGACTACGGCATCGCCGTCGAGGTGGCCGATCTTGGTCGCGCCGATCTTGTTTTGGAAGCCCGTATTCGGCGGGTTGGATTTACCGCGTGGTCCGCTATGACGGTTCAAGGCCTTCGTGCCGAAAGCATCGGGCGCGTCTTGGGCAATAACTACGAGGTGCAGGTTCGGTTCGCTGGTGGCGAATGGTCTGCATCTTCTACCATCATGATCGTGTAATCGGGAAAGCATCTTATGTCGGTCAACTTGTTCCTTCGAGACTCAATTCGCTACACCGGGGACGGAGAGGACGACGAGCCTATCAATGCACCGCTTCCCGTTGGCGATCCAGGGTCTGGTCCTTATGTTTCCACCAAGAAAGACTATCGCGACGCAATAGCATCAGCGGTCGCCGGTGCTTCTGGACAGGTAGCGTTCGAGGACTTTGGCGCTAACGGGGACAACATTACCGACAATACCGCCGCCTTTGTATCGGCAGCGATTTTTTCAGCGACGTCTGGCCAGATGGTATACGGACAGCCGGGCGCAATCTATCGCATGGCAGGCATCGGCGGCGTAGGAACGTTTCGGTTTGGCTTCAACGGATCGCGCGTTGTCGCGGCCCGCAAACAACTATGCCATTCGACTTCCGCCCGACGATTACGGATGCGGTCTCCCTGTCGGCAAACTATGTGGTCGGATCGAGGAACCTATACTTTACGACGCCCCTGCCATCCGCCCCGGTTGAAGGTCAGGTCATCAGAATTGTATCGAACGGCCTTGACCCGGCAGACAATGATACTGGTGCTTCGTCAAATGCCTACCGTGTCGGGGAGCACGCTATCTGTGCCGCCGGGTCGACCACGACGCATATCATCTTGCAAGCACCGCTAGAATTTACTGAGGCTATCAACCCCGCATCAAAGCCGAACGTCATCCCGTCCTATACCACGGCCATGAATGCGCGCGTCTTTTGGGCGGACAACGGGCAAAGGTTTGAATTGATCGACGCCGATATCGAATACATTCCAGGCCAGACGTGGAACTTCGGGGCGGTGCGCACCTCTGGATACATCCGCCCGATTTTCGAGCGGCCTCGCGTTCGTCGCGGTTATGGCGGCGGTCTTTTGCTTAGGGGGACGTGGCACGCGGTTGTGCAAGACCCCAGGTTCGACAACCTGTCAGACAATACAGGCGCGGGTCAGTTTGGCTATGGCGTTGCGGACGGCGGCACGGGCACAATCGTTCGCGGCATGGTATCGAGCAACACGCGCCACGCCTACACGTCCTCTAACCTGCCAGTCGCGGTAAATGCTAACGCTGTTGCCACCATTGCGGTCGGTCGCGTTCCTGGCGCCCTTTTGGACGGGTGCACTGACTACGGCGGATCGGAAGCGCCGTCCGACACGCACCAGCAATCGGTGCGCGCGACCTTCGTGAACTGCACGGCAGCCGGGGGCCGGAATGCAGCGATCAACTTTCGCGGTCAGGATATCAAGGCCATCAACCCGCGCGCCCGAAGCATGGAACACGGCATCAATGTGTTCACCGAGTTTGAAAACGGCGATGGAGCACCGTTCAACAATGGAAAGCGGCGGTCTGATTACACAAGCGCCGTGATCGACGCATTCGACATTGAATGCCAGAGCCAGCCGCTAAGGGTCACACATGCGGTAGCGGTATGCTCAGGACGGACGATTGCCCGCGTCTTTGCTGGCCATGAGGCTGTTTACAATAACGGCGGTTCTCTGACACTGACCGGAACGCACACTTTCGTCATGGCCGGTTCCGGCCCTGCGAATACAGGCGTCATCTATGTCGGTGATGTCAACGCTGCTGCGACCGATGCCTTTTCTTCGGCGCGAACAACTGTCTTTGGCATTGTGACCATAGACGCGCGGAACTGCACTACGTCAGGGCTGCGTGCGGTTGAGGTTCAAACTGGCGCCGAATTGGTGATCGCCGACGGCGGCGTATTGCGGCTGTTTCTGCCATCGGGCGCAGTGTGGCGAGGCACGGACACCGGCAATATCCGGTGCGAAGGAACGGGCCGGATCGAGTATAGCGTGGAAGGTGCTGCGGACAATTCGATGTTCCCGGTTTCTGACGGATTGGTTGGCCTGCGGATTGCCGCAATGGACGGCACCCTGTTCTGGGATGACGCCATCAGCCCAAGGAATGCTTTGCTTCCCATTCAGTCGAACTACACGGTTGGGGTCAGCCACACAGGCACGGGTGCCGAGGTGCAGGGCGTCTATACCGCGCCGGGCCAGCGGGCGAGCAAGGCCATGAATGATCGCGGCGCGGGGACGGTGCGCGTTAGCATGAGCGGGTTGAAATCCGGCACGGCATCGGCGGCAACGCTGATCCTTCGATCTGGCGGGGCCAACCTGGTGGCCAACGACATTGTTCTGCCTTCGACAGCTGCAAGATGGGAACTGGTCGCAGACACGGTATGGACAGGCGTTAGTGACCAAGACGTCTACATCACGGCGCAGGCTTGGAACGCATCCGGCGCATTGGTTTATCGCTATGAGGCAGTAAAGGCGGAGGTCTTCACGTTTCCCACACATTCAAGCGCCGCAATTATCCTTGGCATCAATGCGCCTGTCGGTGTTACTGTAACCGTCGCAAGGTCTGAGGTGCAGGCAACGTCAGGCGGGCTGATCTGATGGCCCAGAAAGAAAAGGCGTCGCAATGGCCCCAAGATTTGACAGCACCATCACGCTTGGAAACCTTATCTCCGTGGCGACCATCGTCGTCGGCCTGTCCATCGGATATGCTACAATTGTGGCAGAACAAGACGCCTTGTCGAGGCGCCTCGATCAGGTCGATGTCGTGACGCAAGATGGCCGCACCACCCTGTCTGTCGCTGGAAAGCCGCCTGCGGGCGGTCGAGATCATGCAGGCTTCCCAGACGTCTGACCTGCGAAACATCCTGACAATCCTGTCGCGGATCGAGCGGCAACTCGACAGCTCAACGCAGCAGCCGTGAGGGATAACGATGCTTGACACAAATGCCCTTCGCCAGATGCTGGCCGCCCTCAATTATTACAAGGGGGCAATGGTTGGCCCGTGGTCGGACGCTGATGACACGGCGGTAGACATCGTCTTGCGCAACGCCGGCATGACCGCGAAAGCCGCAAAATGGTCTTGGGAGCGGCGGGCTGCGGCGGCCATGCAGATCATCCTCAACAGCCAAGGCCATGAGGCGGGCGCGGTCGATGGTCTTATCGGCCACAACACGCGCGAGGCTCTGGCAAGCTGGTGGGCTGACCGCACGGGCGAGCGCAAAGACGTGCCCCGCAATCCCGTTGTGCCGCCGATCCGGGGCGTCCTGCACTTGCCTCGGCAATCCGAATGCGCGGCATTCTATGGCGATCCCGGCAAAGGGCAGGTCGAGAAGCGGATCAAGCTGTTTGACCTGCCGTTCCCCATGAGGCTTGACTACGATCTCGACGTTACGGTGAGGCGCGTGAGCCTGCACGAAAAGTGCGGAGACGCCTTTGCCGCTGCGCTGGAAGCCGTGGCGTCGCACTACGGCATGGCCCGCCTCAAAGACCTTGGGCTTGACCGATACGCCGGGGGCTACATGCACCGCCGGATGAGGGGCGGCTCATCGTGGTCAATGCACGCCTATGGCTGCGCGGTAGACATCTATGCCGCGCCAAATGGCCTGCGGACTCGGTGTCCAAAGGCGCTGTTCTGTGCGCCTGAATACCAGCCCTTCCTCGACATCATGCAGGCGCACGGATGGTTGCCTGCGATCCGGCTTTGGGGTGCGGACGCGATGCACTTCCAGATGGCACGACTTTAATCCTAGAAAGGACAATGACCATGCTTCAAGAAATATGGGAAGCCCTCGCGCCGGGCACTGGTCGGCGACGTGATCCGTTCGTGTTGGCTCTGGCATGGGCCAGCTTTTACGCCAAGAAGCGGTTTGGGCTTGAGATTGAGGCCCGCCACCGAGACTCTTTGCACCTCCGCCCTGATGACTGGCGTTTCCGCGGCCGTGAAGGCCAGCTGACGGGAGACGGCGCTTGATATGGCCGTCGACTATACGAAAGGCATCCGTGCCCGATGCGATCGATACCTTGGCGCCCGCGATGGCGTCCTGATGCGACTGGCAGTGCCGGTGCGGCAGTCGGTCAAGTGAACCGCCTGCCGTTCGCGTTTGTCCATTCGGTGCGCGCCTGGCCGCTTCTGGCGGCTGCGATGGCCGCGCTGTGCGCAACCCCGGCGGCGGCGCAAACCAATTGCGCGCCACACGCACAAGCCGTTGCAACCCTTGCCGAAATGTGGGGGGAGCATCGGCATTCAATCATGACGCCGCTCCGTCGTCGACCGTGAGTTGGGTTGTTTGGTCAAACGCGCGGACCGTGGACGCTTCTGCGCATCTGGATGCCCAAGACGGCATTCGGCGGGCGGCCTGTGGGATCCCGCCCTTCCATCTCCGCCCTCCGCGCGATCCGATGATCAACGCTGACGATCCAACCTCGGAGAGAAACTATGCCATTCGCTATCACGACGCCGCGCTCGACGCGCGGGACCTCAATCTCATCAGAAGTCAACCGGCACAACGCCTTCACATTTGCAGCGCCAGAGCCTGCGACCTACGCCGGGATTGCGGCAGTGGCAACTTGCCGTTGTCACTGTGGCTCGACCGGACCACTGCTCGACGCCTGACGGGGTCGCGTGCTGCGCCCTGACCGCCGAAGACGTTGATGCGACCGGCGTTGCCTCGCATTGGGCACTGTCCAACGGGACCACACGCTGAACCGCGGCGGGGCTCCGCTTGCGCCATGGTCTCGACGTCGGCGCAACGTTACGCCGTTGGCGAGCGGAGCCGCTTTACGCCGGGCACGCCGAAGCATTAGAGGCGGGAGGTTTGCCCCTGCCCAGCTGCGTCGTCATCATGGCATGGGGCCAATCGAACGAGCAGGGGAGCAACCTGTCCAATGGCGCGCCTATCGAGGCGCAGGATCAGGATGCCTCGGGGCGCATCCGGGCGTGGCGGGCCTCTGACAATACCGACATCGCCGCGGTGCAGCCGCTTGCCGGATCGCTGTGGATCAGCGGCACGCAACAGGGGCCGCTGCGGTCGTTCCGGCTGGCGCAGAACCTTTTGCCGACAACCACGGGCAAGATCGTCATCATCCCCTGTGCCGTGGGCGGGGCAAAGCTGACCGGCGGGCCGCTGGGCGTCGGCGGGGCGAACTATACCACCGCAAAGGCGCGGCTGACCGCCTGCCTTGCCGCCTTTCCCGGCGCGCGGGTCATCCTGTCGTGGACGCAAGGCGAGCAGGACGCCAACGAGGCGGTGACGCAATCGGCCTATATCGCGGCCTTCACCGCCATGGTGGCGGACCTGCGCGGGGTGCCGGGTGCTGCGGCCATGACGGCGATCATTCACCAGATGGTGCCCGAGCGGTTCTTTGGCGGCACCGCCGACCTGCCCGCGCGGATCGCGATCGACGGCGCGCACAAGCGGCTGCCCCTGACCGTGCCGGACAGCATCTTTGTTCCGGCCAGTTTCGGCACCCAGATCGCGGGCGACCCCTCGCACTTTACCAGCGCGGGGCACCGGACTGCGGGCGACCGCGCGTTTCCGGCGCTGGCGGCTGCGGCGTCATGGCAGACGGTCGTGCCCGGCGTTCCTGCCGCCCCCGTGGTGGGTGCGGGGCGCGGCGTGACGATCACCGTGCCGTCGCCCGTGCCCCCCGCCTTCGTGATCGAGCGCCGGGCTGCGGGCGATACCGGGGCCTGGACGGAACAGCTTGCGTTCCCCGAGGTGCATGTTGTGCCCGGCGCCACGTTCGACGTGACGGTCGAGGGCAACGGCGATACCGACGTGCGGCTGCGGGCGCGGTCCTTTGCGGGCACCAGCGGGCCGAGCGCCACGGTGCAGATCGTGGCCCCTGTCGATGCGTGGTATCACCCCAAGGCGACGGTCCACCTCGACTATCAGAACGACCGGGCATTTGTGAACGGCGCTGAATACGCGAGCCTTGCGGCGGCGCGCACGGCGGGGGCCGTGGTGCAGACCGGCGGCATCGACCGGGTGCCGGTCACGCCTGCCGCGTCCTTTGCGCTGGCCGGGACCGGGATCACCGCAGCCGCAGCCCTGACGCAGAACGTGCCGCGCTATCTTGCCGCGCTCGACAACGGGGCGACGGGGTCGGGCATCGACCATCTGGTCCTGCTGTCAGAGGCGCAATCGGGAGTGCACCCGGAACTGTTCAACATCGCGATGTTTCGCAACAGTGCGAGCCAGATCCCCGACATCCCGTCAACCGCGACCAGCAAGCCGACGGCGCGCGACACCGCAATCCGCATGGCCGTGCGGGTCAAGCTGAACAGCACGATTTCCTCGATGGACGGGATCACGCTGGGCACCGACACCGCCTGCACTGTGCCGACGCTGACGCAGCTTGTCGTTGCCAACCGGCACGATGGCACACGGGCGTGGGGCGGCACGGTGCATCAGGTCCTGTTCATCAACGAGGAAATCACCGAAGCCGAGTTGAACGCGGCGCTCGAACCTGCCGCCGTGCCGACGATCTCTATCACGTCTGGCTCTGGCTATGCGGGGTCGACCTACACCTCGACAGTTGCAGCGCAGTGGACGGCGGACGGGGTGGATATTCCGGGCGAGGCCGGGCTGACGTGGGTCATGACGGCGGCCTATGAGGGCGCGGCGATCCGGTGCGGGGCATCGAATACGATTACAATGTTTACGCCTGCATCCCTTGGCGTAAATTGTTCTGGATGGTTCGTTGGATCCGAAAACGTAACCGGTTGCAACTGGTGTTTCCGCTTGAGTATCTTCGAAAACGCCATCATCCTTTTATTTTGTCGCAAACAATTGGATCAAGGCAACCAACGCAGGTAAGTAACTCTATCCGTTTTGAAGTTCAAGAACTTATGGAAATGGTCGGAACATTTCCAGATGTGTTCGAATACTATTTTGTCGGAACACCTCGCCTCAGGCAATAATACTATTTCATGGACGCGGTGGCTAACAATGCGTTAGGATTTATATCAGGTTCCAGCCAACTAGGCTATTTCCGAAATGGGTTTTAGACCAATGTGGCTCTCTAACCTGGCCTAGCGAATTTTGGCATGATGTCGGCGCAAATGCCGGTAACTCGTATCCCATCAATGAGCCGAAACGGCGGGGCGCTGTTTGCCGGCCCGATTGAGACTATTGCCCCTAGCAAAATGAACGTAATCGGAAACAATGGTAATGCTAATACTCACTTTGGGCGACTTTACTGAGCTGTAGTCATTACTCTAGGACCTTTTGTCCGCCAATGATCGAGACAACATTAACGGATATTGCCTAAAATATGGCGTGGCATCGCCTGATTCTTCTCCCTGCCAATCAGTCTCCCTATAAGACGTTGCACCCTTCACCGACACTCCAGCAATTCCCATCAGGGCCAGTCGACGCATTCGTTGCTGTCCCTGTCGCAAGACAACAGCGTCCACAGCACCCGTCCTGACGCCCATAGTCGCGCTGTCCGCGCCTGGCCTTGCATCAGGTCGCCACGGTCGCCGCGCCTGCTCTAGCGCCCGCTGGCCGATTTGTCCGCGCCGGAGTTGATCGGCTCTGCAACGATCACGCGGCCCGTTCTGGGGATGCCGTCAACGATCATAGCAGCGTCTAGCGTGGTGACGGTGGGATCAATCACCTCGCCCGCGCTAACGCCATTGGCGGCCTTGGTGGCGCCACCCTTGGCCTGCATTGGCACCGTAAGTCGGCCTGTTCTGTCTGGCATGGCAGATACGTTCCCGGCGTTTACCATCACTAGCGTTGCGCGGCCCTACCTGACCATCATATCGAGGAGACGACCGTGAAGCTAATCAACTACGTTCTACCACGGCGAAACAGTGGCCTTCGACGTTCTGGTGCAGGACGCGGACGGCGTGCCAGTCAGCACATCCGGGCTGAATGTGTATTTTACCGTGTCCCTAACCCCCGGCGGCTCGCCTTTGATGGAGGAGATCGCCCTGATCCTGACAGACGCGGCAGAGGCGCGGTTTTCGCTGGTGGCAACGTCCGCCGCGCTGGCACTAGTCGAGGAGGGCCGGGCGCATTCCTACACGATATGGTCAAAGCGAGCCGCCGACGCCGACCCCATTGTCAGGGTGGCCGGTCAGATCGTTTTGCTGCCGTCCGTGCAGCGTCCAGCATGACTGCAAGAACAGGGGTGAAGACGTGACATATTGGGTCGGATCAGAAAAAGACATTGCGGCGGCGTGCAAAACGGCAGACGCCAAGGCGCGCAACGTTCCTGAAACCCGCGAAGGCAAGCAACTGCCGCGCGAGGAGTGGATTACTGAGCGATGGGCGATACCGCAGGAAACCGCAGACCCCGGCGTCTGGGCAATCCCGGCCTTTCCAAGGATGCACACTCCTGACGGGTGCGAGCGAGTAGACGAGGTCAAGTGGCCTCAGGTCAAAGAGGAATGACCGCTCCCTTGCTTCTGGCTTGCGCGTTCGTGAAAGGCCGCGCGCGGCTCTGATCATTGCTTCCGGCAACGCGTGGTGGTTGGGGTCCATGTGTATTGATCTATAATTAGTAAGGCCTTTATATACCG
>JAXHON010000033.1:0-75990 GCA_034519315.1 Cypionkella sp.
CCGTCCTGTGATTTGCACAAAGTGGCGGCTCGCCACGATGCTTTGGGCTATTTTGTGGGCAAACCAGATCTGACCGAAGACATGCGGCAAAAGCTGCGCGCTGTGCCAGATATGGAGCGCGCGCTATCGCGCCTTGGCCTTGATCGTGGCGGGCCGCGCGATTTGGCCGCGCTGCGCGATGGGCTGACGGCTGGTCTGCGACTTGGCGCGGCGATGCAGTCTGCCGAGGTGCCTATGTCCAATATCACCGCGTTGAATATGGGTGCGCCTCTCGTCGAATTGCTGACACAAACCCTGCGCGGTGACCTGCCAGTGTTTGCGCGCGACGGTGGTTTTATTGCCGACGGAATTGATGCCGATTTGGACGATGCGCGCAAGCTGCGCGACGATGGCCGCAGTGTCATCATCAATTTGGAATCGGGCTATATCCAAGAAACTGGCGTTCAAAGTCTGAAGATCAAACACAATAATGTGCTGGGCTACTTTATTGAAACGACCGCAGCGCATGGCGCGCGGATGATGGCCCCGCCTTTGTCGGCTCGGTTCATACATCGCCAAACAACCGCGAACCAAGTGCGGTTTACGACTGTGGAATTATCAACGTTAGAGACGCAAATTATGAACGCGGGCGCGCGGGCGATCGAGGTCGAGCTGGGCCATTTCGCACGGTTGAAAGACTGCGTTTTGGAAAATGCCGCCATGATTTGCGAAGTAACCCAAGTTTTGGCAGAGATAGACCTGACCACCGCTTGGGCCGAACTGGCCGTTGAAAAGCGCTGGTCAAAGCCCGTTTTGGACAATTCCCGCGCGTTTAACGTGCAAGGCGGGCGACACCCTGTTGTGGAGCAGGCATTAGAGCGCGGCCCGCGCCATGCCTTTGTGCCCAATGATTGCGCGCTGTCAACGGGCGGCACCCCCGCCATTTGGCTGCTGACAGGGCCGAATATGGCGGGGAAATCCACCTTTTTGCGACAAAACGCGCTGATTGCGGTGATGGCACAGGCTGGCTGTTATGTGCCAGCTGCCCATGCCCATATCGGGCTGGTGGATCAGTTGTTCAGCCGTGTTGGTGCGTCTGACGATCTGGCGCGCGGGCGTTCAACCTTTATGGTGGAAATGGTGGAAACTGCCGCCATTTTGAATCAAGCGGGCGATCGGGCCTTGGTGATTTTGGATGAAATCGGGCGCGGAACTGCCACCTATGACGGGCTGTCGATTGCTTGGGCCACGCTGGAGCATCTGCAATCAACAAACAAATGCCGCGCATTGTTTGCCACGCATTATCACGAATTAACCGCGCTGGCAGGAAAGCTGGACGGTCTGCACAACGCCACTATGTCGGTCAAAGAATGGGACGGCGAGGTGATTTTCCTGCATGAGGTGCAGGCAGGCGCGGCGGACAGATCTTATGGCGTGCATGTGGCCAAATTGGCGGGCCTGCCCAGCGCGGTGATTTCGCGTGCCGAATTTGTGCTGGATCAGCTGGAAAAATCTGAACGCGAGGGCGGTCGCAAGCCAAAGGCGCTGATCGACGATCTGCCACTGTTTCGCGCACCGACCCCGCCTGCGCCAAAGACATCCGAAGTTGAGGCGCGCCTTCGCGCGGTGCACCCCGATCAGCTAACCCCAATGGCTGCCCTGCAACTGCTGTATGAGTTGCATGGGCTGCTGCCAAAACCCTAAGAGGCGGGGGTAGATGAAACCCCAACCTGCGCGGGGCGCAGCAAACGGTCGTGCAACATGAACCCCTCGGATGCGACCTGAATGATATCGCCCGCCTTGGTGCCAGGCAGGGGGGCCTCGAACATCGCCTGATGCAGTTGCGGATCGAACTGATCGCCCACTTTGGGGCTAATCGGGGTTAGGCCGTGTTTGGCCATCACACCCGTCAGTTCGCGCAGGGTCAAATCGACGCCTTCCAACAAAGCAGACAATTCCGCCGAAGGCGATTCGCCCGCCGTATCCAGCGCGCGTTTCAAATTGTCATACACGGGCAGCAAATCGCGGGCGAGGCGGGATGCGCCGTAAGCTTCAGCCTCGCGGCGGTCACGCTCGGCCCGTTTGCGGGTGTTTTCCGCATCGGCCAGCGCACGCATGAAACGGTCGCGCATATCGTCGCGTTCGGCGCGCAATTGATCCACTTCGCTGATCTCCGCAGCCATAGCGGCGGCATCATTTTCGTTAAATTCTGGTGTTGCGTCTTGCGCCATTTGGGTCGTCCTAATTAATGCGTCATCTGCGAGCGGCGCTGTTTAGCCTGCTTTGCGGCCAGATAAAAGCCTGCCGACCAGTTGCGCCGTATAATCGACAATCGGCACGATTCGCCCGTAATTCAACCGCGTTGGCCCAATCACGCCGACAGCGCCGACAATCTTGCGATCTCCGTCCATATAAGGAGAAACCACCAAAGTGGAACCCGATAGTGAAAAAAGTTTGTTTTCCGAGCCAATAAAAATGCGCACGCCCTCGCCCGCCTCGGTTAGGGATAGAAAATCCGCAATATCGCGCTTGCGCTCTAGATCGTCGAACAATTCGCGGATGCGGTCGATATCTTGCACCTGATCGACGTGGTCATCAATCAAATTAGCGCGGCCCCGCACGATCAGCCTTTTCGCTGGCTGTGCCGCTGTTTTCCCACAAGGCCAAGCCGCTTTCCACCAGCTTGCCTGCAAGACTGTCCAACTCCTGCCGATAGGTGGCGATTTGTCGTTCAACCGCGCTGCGCAGTTGGGTTAGGGTGCGATCACCAACCAGCGCATTCACAAAATTCGCAGCCTCACGCATGGCGGATTGGGTTAGGCCCGCGGGAGGGGTAAAAACCCGGTTTTCCACGCGGCCATTGGCGAAAACCAGAACAACAAGGGCGCGATCGGGGGCAAGGCTGACAAATTCCACCTGCCGCAAAACATCCTCGGTTTTTGGCGCAAGAACCACCGACGCGCCGCGCGTGATCCCCGACAAAGTGGCGCTGATGTGATCCAGCATAGTGGGAATATCGGTATCACCCTGCGCCGCGCTTTCCATTGTGGCGCGGTCATCTGCGCCGACATCGCCCACCTCAAGCAGGCCATCCACAAACAGCCGCAGCCCCTGCTCGGTGGGGATACGCCCTGCTGAAACATGAGGGCTATTGAGCAGGCCCAGAAATTCCAAATCCTGCATCACATTGCGAATTGTCGCCGCCGACAGCGGCTGCGACATGCTGCGCGTCAACGTGCGCGAACCTACAGGATCACCCGATTCCAAATACCCTTCGACCACGCGGCGAAACACTTCGCGCGTGCGGTCATTCATTTCGGACAGGGCGTTTGTCTTATCGGGCATATCCACTATTTGGGACGCTATGTCGCCTGCGTCAATCCCGCTTGCATCATAGGGCGGTGTGGGCCTATCTGGCAGAAATATGAAAGGACAAATCATGCGCCCATCGGGTCGAAAATTGGACGAAATGCGTCATGTGTCGATTGAAATCGACGTGATGAAACACGCCGAGGGGTCTTGCCTGATCAAAATGGGCGATACGCATGTGCTGTGCAGCGCTACTTTAGAAGAGAAAGCGCCGCCTTTTTTGAAAAATACTGGCCTTGGCTGGGTGACGGCGGAATACGGCATGCTGCCCCGCGCCACCAATTCGCGCACGCGGCGCGAGGCGGCGGCGGGCAAACAATCGGGAAGAACGCAGGAAATTCAAAGGCTTATCGGGCGAAGTTTGCGGGCTGGCGTTGACCGTGCCGCCATGGGCGAACGGCAGATTGTGGTGGACTGCGATGTATTGCAGGCCGATGGGGGCACGCGCTGCGCATCCATCACCGGCGGCTGGGTTGCGCTGCGTTTGGCGGTGAACAAGATGCTGAAATCGGGGATGATCACATCTGATCCAATTATCGACCATGTTGTGGCGATTTCCTGCGGCATTTATGCAGGCCAACCCGTGCTGGATTTGGACTATGCCGAGGATTCAACCGCTGGAACCGATGGCAACTTCATCGCCACGGGGCGCGGCAAGATGATTGAAATTCAGATGAGCGCGGAGGGCGCAACCTTTTCCCGTGACGAGTTGAACCAGTTGCTGGATTTGTCCCTAAAAGGCGGGGCAGATTTGGTGGCCGCGCAGCGCGCGGCTTTGGGCCTGTAACATGCGCCGCTTTGCCGAAAAAACCCTTGTTCTGGCCACACATAACAAGGGCAAACTGGCCGAAATCCAAGATCTTCTGCGCCCTTTTGCGATTGAGGTGAAAAGCGCGGGCGATCTTGGTCTGCCAGAGCCTGCGGAAACCGAGACCACTTTTGTCGGCAATGCTCGCATCAAAGCCCATGCCGCCGCGCGCGCCACGGGCCTGCCCGCGCTGGCCGATGATTCGGGAATCACTGTGGACGCCCTTGGCGGCGCGCCCGGCGTTTATACCGCCGATTGGGCGGAAACGCCGCAAGGGCGCGATTTTCACATGGCGATGGACCGTGTCTGGGCCGAGTTGCAGGCGGCAAACGCCCCCCATCCCCGCCTTGCGCAGTTTCGCAGCACTTTGGTGCTGGCATGGCCCGATGGCCATGACGAAGTTTTCGACGGCGTTATGGCGGGCGAGGTTGTTTGGCCTAAGCGTGGCACCAATGGCCACGGCTATGATCCGATCTTCCAACCTCTGGGACAAGGCCTGACCTTTGCCGAAATGGACAGCGCCGCAAAGAACGCCATTAGCCACCGCGGCCGCGCCTTTGCGAAACTGATCGCGGGCTGTTTTTCGTGACAGAAGATTGGCGGGCGGGCGGCTTTGGCCTGTATATACATTGGCCATTTTGCGGCTCTAAATGCCCATATTGTGACTTTAACAGCCATGTTTCTGCACGAATAGATCAGGCGGAGTGGGGGCGCGCCTATGTTGCCGAGATCACCCGATTGGCCGCACAAACTCAAGGCCGGGTTTTGGATACCGTGTTTTTCGGCGGCGGCACGCCATCCTTGATGAGCCCTGATCTGGTCGCACAGGTCATCGACGCCATCCGCCGCGCTTGGCCGATGCGCAACGATCCTGAGATAACGCTAGAGGCCAACCCCACCTCTATCGAGGCGGGGCGGTTTCGCGCCTACCGCGAGGCCGGGGTGAACCGTGTTTCCATGGGTATGCAGGCAATGAATGATGCCGATCTGCGCCGCCTTGGCCGCACGCATTCCGCCGCCGAGGCAATGGCCGCCTTTGACATCGCCCGCAGCGCCTTTGACCGCGTCAGCTTTGATCTGATTTATGCCCGCCAAGACCAAACTTTGATGGATTGGCGCGCAGAATTGACGCGCGCCCTAGACTTGGCGGTGGATCATTTGTCACTATATCAACTGACTGTAGAGGATGGCACCGCCTTTGGCGCGCGGCACCTTGCAGGTGGCTTGCGCGGTCTGCCAACTGACGATCTGGCCGCCGATATGTATGCCCTCACGCAAGACTTGACCGCCGCGCACGGGCTGGCGGGCTATGAAATTTCCAACCACGCCCGCGAGGGAGCGGCCTCGCGGCATAACCTGATCTACTGGCGCGGGGGCGATTATGTTGGCATTGGCCCAGGGGCGCATGGACGCCTGACCCTGAACGGCATGCGCTGGGCCACGGAATGCCCCAAGTCGCCCGATCAATGGCTGAAAGCGGCTGTAAATAAAGAAAAAACCGAACTCCCGCGCGAGGTGTTAACGCCCGAAAGCCATGCAACTGAATACCTGATGATGTCCCTGCGCCTAGCCGAAGGGATGTCCGTGGCGCGTTACAACGCGATTTCACCAACGCCGCTGGATATGGGCGAAGTGGCAGATTTGGGGAAGATGGGGCTGCTGGGGCGGACTGAAACTGCCATTTTCCCCACTGATGCAGGGAAAATTGTACTAAACGCCATCATTCGCCAGCTTTTGACCTAGGACGCTGTCGAATCACCCAAAGACATTAGTCGACAAATGCGATCTAGGTCGTCCAAGTTTTTATAGGCGATTGTTACGGTTCCGCCACCGCTTGCGGAGTGATCAATAGCAACGGCCAACTTCATGCTGGCGGCCAAATCCGCCTCCAGCGCGCGGGTATCGGCATCCTTTTCAATCGAAACGCGGCGCGGCATGGGGGCGGAGCCACCTTTTTGCGCGGCTGGCTTGCGCATCATCTCTTCCACGGCGCGCACCGACAGACCCTTTGCCACAACTTGCAGAGCGATAATTTCCGCGTCTGGATTGCCTATCAGCGCCCGCGCATGACCCGAAGAAAGACGACCCGCGCGCACAAGATCTTGCACGGGCGCAGGCAATGTCAAAAGGCGCAGAAGGTTTGCGATATGACTACGGCTGCGCGCCAAGCCTTCGGCGATTTTTTCCTGTGTGTGGCCAAATCTGTCCATCAACTGCTTGTATGCCTGCGCCTCATCAATCGCGTTCAAGTCGGCGCGCTGGATGTTTTCGATGATCGCTATTTCCAGCATTTCGCTATCTGAAAAGGCACGAATCACCACAGGCAGTTCGTGCAAATTCGCCGCTTGCGCCGCGCGCCAACGCCGTTCCCCCGCGACGATTTCATAGCGCCCATCGCCAGACGGCCGCACGATCAGCGGCTGGATCACGCCCTTTTGGCGAATGGACTCGGCCAGCTCCTCCATTGCCTGTGGCTCGAACACACGGCGCGGCTGGTTAGGGTTGGGGGTAATCGCCTCAATCGGCAGGCTGGTATCGGGCGTGCGTTCGGCTGACGGCGCGCTGCGCGAATTATCCATATTCACATCGGCCATTAGGGCCGAAAGCCCACGCCCAAGCCCGCGACGGTCGTTTTTCTTTTCCATATCCCTGCCCTTTTCTTAACGATGTATCGGATGACGCGCCAAAACTTCGGCAACCAAGGCGCGATAAGCCTCGGCCCCTTTGGACGCAGTGTCGTAGGTCAACACAGACTGCGCAAAGGAAGGTGCCTCGCTAAGGCGCACATTGCGCGGGATCACGGTGGAAAACACCAAATCGCCCAAGGTTTCGCGGACATCCGCCTCGACCTGCTGGGAAAGACGGTTGCGGGCATCGGTCATCGTCAGCACCACACCTTCGATACGCAAAGTGGGATTGGCCGATTGCCGCACCTCGCGGATGGTGACCATGAGTTGCGAAAGACCCTCTAACGCAAAGAATTCAGCTTGCAACGGCACCAAAACCGAATTGCTGGCGACCAATGCGTTGATGGTCAAAAGGCTGAGCGATGGCGGGCAGTCGATCAGAATAAAATCCAAATCCAAACCTGCCACATCTGCACCGTGAAAGACGTCATGCAGCAAAAAGCTGCGCTTTTCATTGGATACCAGATCAATGTCAGCCGAGGCGAGGTCGGCATTGGCAGGGCAGACATATAGTCCTTCAACCTGTGTCTGCTGGGCCACCTCCGAAAGACTCGCCTCATCCATCAACATATCATAGCTGGTCAAATTACGGGCAGACGGCGCGATGCCAAGTCCAGTCGAGCTGTTACCCTGCGGATCCAAGTCCACCAGGAGCACGCGGGCGTCTTTTTCTACCAAACCAGCGGCAAGGTTGATGGCCGTGGTCGTTTTGCCGACGCCGCCTTTTTGATTGGCAACAGAAATAATGATTGGGCGGGCCATCGTGTTCCTATCGTCGTTGTATATTTCGAATCACCAAGACCGTGGCGTCCGAAACGGTTTTGCTAGGGTGCTTTTCGACATCAAAGCGCCATTTCGCTTGTGCCTCTATGATCTCGACGTCGCTTGCGCGACCTTTCGGGAAAATGGCCGCTCCATCTGCATCAAGATGGGGTTTTGCATGAGCCAACAGCTCTGTCAACGCCGCAAGGGCGCGGGCGGTCAAGGTTTTGGCAGTAAGTGGTTGGATTTGATCGACTCGCCGCGCCAAAACCGTTACCGGCAACGACAGTTGGCGCGCTATCTCACGCAAAAACGCCGCTTTGCGTTGGTCTGATTCGACCAATGTGACCTGCTGTGCGCCCATAATCGCCATGACAATCCCGGGGAAACCACCGCCGCTGCCAATATCGGCCCACGGGCTATTGGCGTCACCGTAGGAAAACAGCTGCGCGGAATCCCAAACATGGCGCTGCCAAATATGGTCAATCGAGGACTTGGAGACAAGATTGATCGCGCCGTTCCAGCGCAGGGCCTCGGCCGTGTAGTGCGTCAACTTGTCCAATGTTTCACGTGAAACATCCAGCCAGTCTGGGACATCACGATCCATGGCGCCCCGCAACACGGTCACGCCGCAAGTGCGACATGATCAGTAACAGCGCAGCGGGCGTCATGCCTTCAATTTTACCCGCTTGATGAATGTTTGACGGGGCGATGCGTTGCAATTTTTGCGACAGCTCGTTTGACAGCCCAGGCAGCCCAGCATAAGCGAAACCCTGAGGAATTTCCAATGCTTCATCGGCCCTCAAGCGGTGGATGTCACGATCTTGGCGCTGAATATACTGAACATATAGCGCGTCTTTGGCCGTTTGATCCTGAATAGCGGGATCAAAATCAGCAAATTCTGGCACCAGTTGCGCGGCCTGTTCGACGGTCACGCCTTCAAAGGCCAGCACATCATAAGCCGACCTACGCCCACCATCCATGCTAAGGCTGATTCCTACCGCTTGCAGCTGCTTCGGGGTGAACTGAGGTGTTGCCAAGTGTTCTTTGGCCTGCGCCAAAAGGTTCATTTTGTGGCCAAAAGCCAACGCGCGGGTATCAGACACGCAGCCCAAGCGTATCGCCAGCCCCGTCAACCGCTGATCGGCATTGTCGGCCCGTAAAGCCAAACGATATTCGGCGCGTGACGTGAACATGCGGTAAGGCTCGCTTGCGCCTTGGCTCGTCAGATCGTCCAACATCACGCCAATATAGCTATCACTGCGGCTAAAGGATTGCAAAGGACGGCCCTGCGCCAAAAGGGCGGCGTTCAGACCCGCGACAAGGCCTTGCGCCGCTGCCTCCTCATAGCCCGTTGTACCGTTAATTTGGCCCGCAAAGAACAGGTTGGGCAGCGCTTTAACTTGCAAATGCAAATCCAGACCGCGCGGATCGAAAAAGTCATATTCAATCGCATAACCCGGCTGAGTTATGACCACATTTTCCAGACCCAAAATGCTGCGCACATAATCATGCTGGACTTCGGCGGGCAACGATGTGGAAATTCCATTTGGGTAAACTGTTGGATCGTCCAAGCCTTCGGGTTCGAGGAAAATCTGATGGCTGTCTTTATCGGCGAATCGTACAACTTTATCTTCGATGCTGGGGCAATAGCGTGGACCCACGCCAGTGATATTGCCGCCATACATGGCCGAGCGACCCAGATTGTCCCGCACGATTTGGTGCGTTTTCTCATTGGTATTGGTAATCCCGCAGGAAATTTGGGCGGCGACGGGCGATGTGTTTAGGAAAGAAAACATCGTGGGCACATCGTCGCCCGCTTGACTGTCCAGAACAGCCCAGTTGATTGTGCGCCCGTCCAGTCGCGGCGGTGTGCCTGTTTTCAACCGCCCACGTTGCAAGTTCAAATCGCCAAGTTGATCGGCCAGCAGGTTCGACGGCGCATCCCCAACGCGCCCGCCCGGGCGTTGCTGGTCACCCACGTGAATCACGCCGTTAAGGAATGTGCCTGCTGTAATGATGACCGCTTTGGCCGAAATCTCGCTTCCATCGGCCAAAGTGACGCCAGTGACGCGGCCAGACTGCACGTTTAGGCTCGCAACCTCGCCCTCAATTATTCTTAACGAATCATACCCGCCTAGAAGATCTTGGATCGCAGCGCGATACAATTTGCGGTCGGTTTGGGTACGCGGGCCTTGCACAGCGGGGCCTTTGCGACGATTCAGCAAGCGAAACTGAATACCCGCCCTATCGGCGGCGCGGCCCATGATGCCATCCATCGCGTCTATCTCGCGCACCAGATGTCCTTTGCCAAGGCCGCCAATCGCCGGGTTGCAAGACATCACGCCGATTGCATCGCGGCGCAAGGTGATCAGGGCGGTGCAGCGCCCATGCGCGCGGCAGCCGCGGCGGCCTCGGCCCCCGCATGCCCGCCGCCGACAACGATGACATCAAATTGTTTCACGTGAAACACTCCTATTTGCCGATGCAAAAGCTGCTGAAAATTTCGCCCAGCAAGTCTTCAACGCCGATATGTCCCAATATTCCTTCTAGGGCTGTCAGGGCAACCCTTATCTCGGTGGCGACAAGTTCAGGCTGAACGCCTGCGCGAGGAAGTGCCGCTTGTGCGGTGGTTAACGCCTCTAACGCGCAAGTCAGGGCGATGCGGTGGCGCGCGCGGGAAAAGACGCCTGCGCTGGCAACTCTGCCCTCTAACCTTAGGGCAATATCCGCGAGCAAAGCATCTACCCCTGCCCCCGTTTTGCCCGATACCGATGGCATATCCGCGCCTGCAACATCACCCTTGCCGCGCCGAACAATATCGCCCTCACGCGGGGCGATCGGTAGTTGTTCATCGTTAGTTTGCAGCAGAAAAATTCGCAAATCCGCAGCCCCAGCGCGGGCCTTAGCGCGTTCAATGCCAATGCTCTCCACTATATCATCCGAATCGCGCAGTCCCGCGGTATCCAGCAGCGTCACAGACAGCCCGCTGATATTCATCCGCACTTCGATCACATCGCGCGTTGTGCCTGCTATGTCCGAAGTGATTGCCGCCTCGCGCTGCGCCAGCGCATTTAGCAAGGTGGATTTGCCAATGTTGGGCGCGCCAAGGATCGCCACCTCGAACCCGTCACGGATTTGCTCGGCGGCATGACTGGCCTGCTGTTCGCGGGACAGACCCGAAGCTACTCGGTCCAGCAGGCCGCTCACTTCTGGGGTGACATCAATGGGAACGTCTTCATCAGCAAAATCAATCGTGGCCTCGATCAGGGCGGCAGCGCGCAACAGGTCTGCGCGCCACGGGCCCACCTTGCCCGCAATCGCGCCCGACAGCACCCGCAGCGCCTGTTTGCGTTGCGACTCGGTTTCGGCGTCGATCAGGTCGGCCAGACCTTCAACTTGGGTTAAATCCAGATTGCCGTTGTCCATCGCGCGGCGGGTAAATTCGCCCGCCTCGGCCATACGCAGGCCGTCCATCGCTGACAAGGCCGCTGTCACTGCGGCAATCACGGCAACCGAGCCATGCAGGTGCAGCTCTGCCGATTCTTCGCCCGTAAAGCTGGCCCCTTTGACAAAGGTCAAAACCACGGCCTGATCCAACACTTCGCCGCCCCTGCGCAACACGCGCAGCGCGGCATGGCGCGGCGCGGGCAAATCGCACAGCTGCGAAACAGCCCAATGCGCCCGCGGGCCAGAGATGCGCATAACCGCCACCCCCGCCCGCCCCCGCGCCGAGGCAAGGGCGAAAATCGTATCCATCAACGGTCCCCAGTTATGGTATCGCGGCGATCTAGCTGTTCATCGAATCAAAGAATTCGGCATTCGTCTTGGTTTGCTTCAACTTGCCCAGCAGGAATTCGATGGCGTCGGTCGTGCCCATCGGGTTCAAAATGCGGCGCAGAACATAGGTTTTCTGCAAATCAATCTTGTCTATCAAGAGGTCCTCTTTGCGCGTGCCCGACTTCAGAATGTCGATGGCAGGGAAGACGCGCTTATCAGCCACCTTGCGATCCAAAACAATCTCGCTGTTTCCAGTGCCCTTGAATTCCTCAAAGATCACCTCATCCATACGCGAGCCTGTATCAATCAACGCAGTGGCGATGATGGTCAGGCTGCCGCCCTCTTCGATATTACGCGCTGCACCAAAGAACCGTTTTGGTCGTTGCAATGCGTTTGCGTCCACACCGCCTGTCAGCACTTTACCCGAGGATGGCACCACCGTGTTAAAGGCGCGGCCAAGGCGCGTGATACTGTCCAGCAAAATCACAACATCGCGTTTGTGTTCAACCAGCCGCTTGGCCTTTTCGATCACCATTTCGGCCACGGCCACGTGGCGGGTGGCGGGTTCGTCAAAGGTGGATGATACAACCTCGCCCCTCACCGAGCGCTGCATGTCGGTCACCTCTTCGGGCCTCTCGTCGATCAGCAGCACGATCAAGTAACATTCGGGGTGATTCGCAGCGATCGAATTCGCTATGTTTTGCAGCAGAACGGTCTTACCCGTGCGCGGCGGGGCCACGATCAGGGCGCGCTGGCCCTTACCGATCGGGGAAACCAAATCTATTACGCGAGACGAGCGGTCTTTGATCGTGGGATCTTCGACCTCCATCTTCAGACGCTCGTCGGGATATAGTGGTGTCAGATTGTCAAAATGAACCTTGTGACGCGCCTTTTCAGGATCGTCAAAGTTAATCTTGGTGACTTTGGTCATGTGAAAATAGCGTTCATTTTCTTTGGGTGCGGCAATCACGCCTTCAATCGTATCGCCCGTGCGCAAGGAAAACTGGCGCAAGATTTCGGGGGATACATAAATATCATCTGGCCCAGGTAGGTAATTGGCCGAGGGGCTGCGCAGGAAACCAAAGCCATCTTGCAACACCTCTAAAACGCCATCACCGCCAATTTCCCAGCCCTCTTCAGCGTGTTCCTTGAGGATGGAAAACATCATCTCGCCCTTGCGCATCGACGGGGCGTTTTCAATTTCCCACTCCTCGGCCATGGCCAGCAGTTCGGCGGGGGTCTTGGCCTTTAGATCGGCAAGGTTCAAATGTTCGATGGTCATAGCTCTCTCCATGCGCAACGCATTGGCGGCGCAGAGTATACATGAATGGGAAGGCGGGATGGCCGAATGGCCGCGCTGATCCTGCCCTAAGCCGCGCGGCGGCTTGTGTCAAGTTTTACATTAGAATTTGAAAATCACGGCAAAGATGATCGCAATCAGCAAAACCGTCGGCACCTCGTTCATCATGCGGTAAGCGCGGCCAGATACGGTGTTTGTGCCTGCCAAAAAATCCTTGCGCCTTGCGGCGAGCCACATGTGAAATACCGTCATCGCAATAACCGATGCACCTTTGACCCAAGGCCAGATCAACGACCAATCTACCACTCCGGGCGTGAACACTAAGGCAAGGCCGAACACCCAAGTGGAAATAAGCGATGGGTTCATAATGCCTTTCAGCAGACGGCGTTCCATAATTTCCAGCGTATCCGTCAACGCGGGGCCCTTGGCCGCCTGTTCAACGTGATAGACGTAAAGGCGGGGCAGATAGAAAATCCCCGCCATCCATGTAATGATGGAAATTACATGCAGTGTTTTCGTCCAAAAATACCAATCGCTTAAGAAAGTCATCTGCGCCTCCGTAACGTCTTCTTAAAGAAAGATTAAAGAAAAGGAAGATGATGTTGTAGGGGCTGGGGGTATCGGGATTAGGTTTCTATCCCAAATGTTTTCCCCAAGGATAACCCTGTGGATAGGTCAGTAACACCTGAATTAGAAAACAATATCTGACGAAAAACGTTATTATTTTAATAACTTACACCTAAATCGCCATGTGGGCAGATCATCCCCAAAGCTGCATGCCATGTGTTATTCAGCCTGCCCGCGATGGGCTATCCCCATGTGGACGAAATCGTCAATGCCTGGGTGGATAGGGCCAGAAACGAGGCTTCTCGACAGTGGCCGTAAAAAGGGGCAAAACTGGGGGCTAGCTTGCACCAGAACAAAGCAAGGTTTTCCACAGAGTTATTACGCCCATGGCCACCCCGATTATCCTAGCCTCTACCTCTGATATTCGCGCGCAACTGTTGCAGCGGGCGGGCGTGACCTTTTCGGCCCAAGCCGCGCGGGTGGATGAAGAGGCGATTCGCGCCGCCTTGCAGGCCGAAGGGGCCAGCCCGCGCGATCTGGCCGACCATTTGGCCGAATCGAAAGCCGCGAAAATATCCGATAAAAACCCTGATGCTTTGGTCATCGGCTGCGATCAGATTTTGGCCTTAGGCCCGCGCATTTTTGCCAAACCTGTGGATCAAGCCGATGCCTTGGCACAACTGCAATCGTTGCGCGGCCAAACGCATAACTTGTATTCGGCGGCGGTCATCTACCTTGGTGGGCAGCCACAATGGCGGCATGTAGGACAGGCCCGCATGACGATGCGCGATCTTAGCGATGGAATGCTGACGCGTTATATTAAGGAAAACTGGCATTCCATCCAGCATTCGGTGGGCGGGTATAAAATTGAAGAGCAAGGTATTCAGCTGTTTTCGGAGATCGAGGGCGACACCTTTACCATCCAAGGCCTGCCCTTGTTGCCGCTGTTGAACTATCTGGCCCAGCGCGGGGTGATCGAGACATGAGCGGCGGCGTTCCTTTGGCAGGCGTGATTGGCGATCCTATCGCGCATAGCAAATCGCCCAAATTGCACGGCCATTGGCTGCGGCATTTTGGAATTGCAGGGCATTACGTGCCACTGCATGTGGCGAGCGGTGATTTGCCCGCCGTTTTGGCGGCGATGCCGCGCATGGGGTTCGTGGGCGCGAATGTGACGATACCGCATAAAGAATCGGTCATGTCGCTCTGCGATAGTCTGAGCGATACAGCGCGCCGGATTGGCGCTGTGAATACGCTGTCATGGAATGCGGATGGCAAATTGCACGGCGATAACACCGATGCCTATGGGTTTATCGAAAACCTAACCCAAACAGCGGCAGGCTGGCAGGCGCGTGGGCAAACTGCGCTGGTGCTTGGCGCGGGTGGGGCCTCTCGCGCCGTTATTGTTGCGCTGCTGGATGCGGGGGTGGCGCAGATTGTGCTGACCAATCGCAGCATGGGCCGCGCCGAGGCCCTAGCGGCGGAATTTGGCACGCGCATTCGGGTGGCCGCATGGGGCGACACAGAAAACCACGTCGCGCAGGCGGGCCTGCTGGTGAACACCACTTCGCTGGGGATGGCAGGGCAGGAAGCGCTGCCATTCTCGCTGGCCAATATCTCGCCGCGCTGTTTGGTGACGGATATTGTTTACAATCCGCTGGAAACCCCGCTTTTGGCGGCGGCGCGGGCGATGGGCTGCCCAGTGGTGGATGGTTTGGGGATGCTGCTGCATCAGGCGGTTCCGGGCTTTGAACGCTGGTTCGGCACGCGCCCGATTGTGGATGCAAAAACCCGCGCGGCGGTTTTGGGATGAGCTATATATTGGGCCTGACGGGCAGTATTGGCATGGGAAAATCGACCACGGCGGCCATGCTGGCGCAAATGGGCCTGCCCGTTTGGGATGCTGATGGCGCGGTTCATCGCCTGTATGACGCAGGCGGCGGCGCGGTTGCCCCAATTGCGCAGCTTGTCCCTCATGCCATCGTGAATGGCGGCCTTGATCGCGGCGCTTTGCGCGCGGCTATCGCGGAAAACCCCGCGCTGCTGGCGCAAATTCAAACCATCGTTCATCCTTTGGTGGCGCAAGACCGCGCAGAGTTTATCGCAAGTACCAATGCCCCCATCATCGTTTTGGACATTCCCCTGCTGTTTGAAATTGGCGCAGATGCGCTGTGCGATGGAGTGATCGTCGTGACCGCCCCGCCCGAGGATCAGCGCGCGCGGGTTCTGGCGCGCGGGATTAGCGCAGCGGATTTTGATTTGCTGCTGTCCCGCCAGATGCCCGATGCGGAAAAACAAAGTCGCGCCACTTGGGTTGTGCATACCACCAGCCCTGCCCATGTAGCAGAAGACTTGGCTAGGATATTGGCACAAATAAAGGGCCGCCCCCATGCGTGAGATTGTTCTAGATACCGAAACCACAGGTTTTGACCCCGAGGCGGGCGACCGTATCGTTGAAATCGGCGCGGTAGAGCTGAACAACCACCTGCCCACTGGCAAAACCTTTCACAAATACATCAATCCGCAGCGCGATATGCCTGAGTCAGCCTTTCAGGTGCATGGGCTGTCCACCGATTTTCTGGCCGACAAGCCTGTTTTTGCCGCCATCGCACAAGAGTTTGTGGACTTTATTGGCGATAGCCCACTGGTCATTCACAACGCCAGCTTTGATATGAAATTTCTGAACTTTGAGCTGAAAACAGCTGCCTACCCGCAAATTCCCTATGCGCGTGCCATTGATACCTTGTTGATTGCGCGAAACAAATTCCCAGGCGCAGGTAATAGCCTTGATGCACTGTGTCGCCGCTTTGGTGTGGATAATTCGGCGCGCGAAAAGCATGGCGCGCTGCTGGATAGCGAGATTTTGGCCGAGGTGTATTTGGAATTGGTGGGGGGCCGCCAACCAGATCTAACCTTGGCAACAGCCTCTGGCGCAGGGCAATCTGCGGCTTTGGTGCGCAAGGTGGGACAGCGGCCATCGCCCCTGCCCCCGCGCATCACCGTGGAAGAAACCGCTGCGCACACCGAATTCACCGCCAAGCTTGGGGAAAACTCGATTTGGTCGCAGCGGCTGAAACCTTAGGCGTTGCCGCTGGGCTGGGCCGCGCGGCGGGCCAATTCGGCGCGGTATAGCGCCAAGAAATCCACCGTGTCCACATTCAGAGGCGGAAAGCCGCCATCACGAGTGACATCGGAAATGATGCGCCGAACAAAAGGGAACAGCATACGCGGGCATTCGATCAGCAAGAACGGGTGCAGCTGCTCCTCGGGCACGCCTTCTACCTTGAACACACCGCCGTAATCCAACTCCAGCATAAACAACGTCTCGTCCGAAACCTTGTTCTTGGACACAACTTTATATTTCGTGATCACATCATACTGCGCCTCGGCGCTGCGTTTGCGGGCGTCGATGCTGACCGATACTTGCACATCGGGCTGCACTTCTGTGGCGTTGATACCCTTTAGCGCTACGGCATTTTCAAACGACATATCGCGGATATATTGTGCAAGCACAGACATTTTCACCTGTGGTGCATCGCTGGCAGCTTCGGCCATGACGGCTCTCCTTTGTTTTCAAATCCGCGCATGCTTAGCAGGGAAGTTTGACCATCTCAATGCGGGCAACAACAAGATTCGCACTCAGATATGGACTTGGAGGCAAAGCATCCCTAAATACCTTGAAACCCTACCCCAAGAGGCGGAAATGAGTAACCCCATGCTGCAGATCATCGTTCTGGCCGCTGTTGCGGTGTTCCTGATTATAAAACTGAAATCAGTCTTGGGGACGCGCGAAGGTTTTGAAAAGCCGCCGATCCCGATGCAGCCAAGCGCCCCGAAGCAAAAATTCGAAGTGATTGATGGCGGGGTAGATCAAGATATTTTCGATCATGCGCCCGAAGGCTCGGCCACCGCAATGGCGCTGTCGCAAATCAAGGCAGCAGAGCGCGATTTCAACGTAACACAGTTTTTGCAGGGCGCGCGCGGGGCTTATGAGATGATCCTAATGGCCTACGAGCGCGGCAATATATCGGACGTGCGCGCGTTTTTGTCACCAGAAGTGGCTGACAGTTTTGATGCGGCCATTGCCGCGCGCACGGCCCAAGGGCTGGTGACCAAGGCCGAATTTCTTGGTCTGCGCGAGTTAAGCCTTGTGGACGCTGAATTCAATGCAACCACGCGCGAGGCGGAAATCACCGTGCGCTTTGCGGGCGAGCTGACTGCCGTGACCAAAGACTCTAGCGGTGCTGTGGTGTCTGGTTCGGCCGATGAGGTGAAACGCCAGCGCGACGTCTGGAGTTTTGCCCGCGTTCTGGGCAGCAAAGACCCGAACTGGCTGCTTGTCGCCACTTCTGATTGAGAGTGGGGGAATGCGTGCGGCCCTTTTGGCATTGGCTATGATAGGATTGGGCGCGCCTTTGACCGCGCAGCACATACCGTTTGCGCAATTGCAAGGCTGGCAAGATGATGACCACCTTGCCGCGCTAAAGGTGTTTCAAAACAGCTGCGATCGCCTAAAGGGCGCGCAGTGGCAGCCGATTTGCAAATTTGCCGCCGATGCGGGCAAAAGCCCTGCCGCTGCAAAAGCCTTTTTCGAAATGCTATTTCGTCCCACCCTTATTGGTGATCCGCCCGCGTTATTTACAGGGTATTTTGAACCTGAATTGCGCGGATCAAAAACAAAAACGGGTAAATTTGCTTATCCACTTTACGCCCGCCCAAAGGATTTGAAAGATGGCACGGCCTATAAAACCCGCGCGCAGATCGAAGGCGGGGCTTTGCAAGGTCAAGGGCTAGAGCTGGCATGGCTAGACGATCCCGTTGATGTGTTTTTCATGCAAATTCAGGGCTCTGGCCGCGTGATTTTGCCCGATGGCCGTGTGATGCGGCTGGGTTATGCGGGGCGAAATGGGTTTGACTATGCCTCGGTCGGCCAAGAGTTGGTGCGGCGCGGTATAATGGATGAAACAAAAGTGTCGGCAGCGGCCATCCGCGCCTATGTTAAGGCCAATCCACAAGACGGCGCAGCGCTGCTAAATGTAAACCAGTCTTATGTATTCTTTCGCGAAATCAGTGAGTTGGGCCCCAAGGACGGCCCGATCGGGGCTATGTCTTTGCCCATAACGCCTCTCAGATCCATCGCGGTTGACCCGCGATTCGTGCCACTTGGCGCGCCCGTTTGGGTGGAAAAGCCAGGCGCAAAGCCGATCAATCAGCTGATGATTGCCCAAGATACGGGCGGCGCGATCAAAGGGGCGCAGCGGGCCGATATTTTCTTTGGCACAGGGGCCAAGGCAGGCGATGCGGCGGGCACTTTGCGCGATGGGGGCCGCATGGTGCAAATGCTGCCTAACGATTATCTGCCCACGGCGCTTGGGTTCAGCGCGGGTCAAGGCGGCTGAAATGTCGCGCCGCCGCACGCTGCACCCCGAAGAGCAAGAATTGTGGCACAGTGTCGCACGCACCGCCAAACCCATGCACTGGCGCGAGACCTTGGCAACCCAACCGCCAAAGCCCGCCACGCCAAAGCCTCCGCATGCCGATCTCGCGCCTTTGCCAAATTTCCGTTTGGGCCAAAACGCGAAAATGCAAACAAGCGCGCGTCTAGCCCCTAGCACAGGCGAGGCTTTGCGCGCCGCACCCTTGCGGATGGACGCGAAAACGCATGGTAAAATGACCCGTGGAAAGCTGGCACCCGAAGGGCGAATCGACCTGCATGGTATGACCATGGATCAGGCGCACCCCGCGCTAAACAGCTTTATTCAGCGCAGCCATGCGGCGGGCCTGCGTCTGGTTTTGGTGATTACTGGCAAGGGCGGGCGTGACAGGGGCGATCTTGGCCCTATCCCGCAAAAGACAGGCGTTTTGCGCCGCCAAGTGCCGCATTGGCTGCATCAACCCCCCCTGTCGCACCTGATCTTGCAAGTGAGCGAATCACACATAACGCACGGCGGCGGCGGCGCATTATATGTGTATTTGCGCAGGCATTAAACGCGCCTGCCTTAACGCTTAATGCACCAAAACATCGCCCTTTGGCACATAATCACCAATGATCAGCCCGCCCGCGCCTGCAGTGATGGCAACCGTTTCGCCGTCTTTCACGCGGCCCGAAAGTATCAGCTCGGCCAGCGGGTTTTGCAGATGGTGCTGGATGACACGCTTTAGGGGGCGCGCGCCAAAGACAGGATCATAGCCCGCATTCGCCAGCCACGCGCGTGCGTCTTTGTCCAAATCCAGCGTGATCTTGCGGCCTGCAAGCCGCGCCTCTAGTAGGCGCAGTTGAATGTCCACGATCGCGCCCATATTGCCGCGCGACAGCCGATCAAAGATCACCTGCTCGTCAAGACGGTTCAGAAATTCGGGGCGGAAATGGGCGCGCACGGCCTCTGCGACCTCGGTGCGGGCAGCCATTTGATCTGCCCCTTCGGGCAGTTCGGACAAGGCTCGCGCACCAAGGTTGGATGTCAGGATGATCAGCGTTTGCTTGAAGTCCACCCGTCGCCCTTGCCCATCGGTTAGAATGCCATCATCCAACACTTGCAGCAGCACATTGAACACATCGGGATGCGCCTTTTCCACCTCGTCAAACAGCACCACCTGATAGGGCCGGCGGCGCACGGCTTCGGTCAAAACGCCGCCCTCGTCATAGCCGACATAGCCAGGGGGCGCGCCGATCAGACGCGAAACGCTGTGCTTTTCCATAAATTCCGACATATCAATGCGCACCATGGCGCTGTCATCGTCGAACAGATATTCCGCCAGCGCCTTGGTTAGTTCGGTTTTGCCAACCCCCGTGGGGCCAAGGAAAAGAAAAGACCCCAGCGGGCGGTTTTCATCGTTCAGCCCCGCACGCGCGCGGCGCACAGCATTGGCCACGGCGGTGACGGCGGGCATTTGGCCGATAACACGGCGGCCAATTTCCTCTTCCATTTTCAGCAGCTTTTCCCGCTCGCCTTCCAGCATTTTTGTGGTTGGAATGCCAGTCCAGCGTTCGACAACCTCGGCGATTTGTTCGGGCTTTACCGCTTCTGACACCAGCGCACTATCGTTGCCGCCGTCCTGCTCGGCCAACCGCTTTTCCAGATCGGGGATGATGCCATAAGACAACTCCCCTGCGCGGGCGAGGTTGCCCTCGCGTTTGGCAATGTCCAACTCCGCCCGCGCCTGATCCAGCGATTCCTTCAACCCGCGCGTGGATTCCAAACGGTCACGCTCGGCCTGCCACTGTGCCGACATTTCGGTTGACTGTTCCAGCAGGTTTGACAGCTCGCCCTCTAGGCGCGCAAGGCGGTCGCGGCTTGCGGCGTCATCCTCTTTCTTCAGGGCCTCAGCCTCGATTTGCAGCTGTAGAATTTGGCGGTCAAGCTGGTCTAATTCTTCGGGTTTGCTGTCAACCTCCATCCGCAAGCGAGAGGCCGCCTCGTCCACCAGATCAATCGCTTTATCGGGCAAAAAACGATCGGTGATATAGCGATGGCTTAGCGTGGCCGCCGCAACCAAGGCGCTATCGGTGATTCGCACGCCGTGGTGCAATTCGTATTTTTCCTTGATGCCGCGCAGGATGGAAATTGTATCATCGACGTTTGGTTCTGTGACCAATACAGGCTGAAACCGCCGTGCCAAGGCAGCATCTTTTTCGACATATTTGCGGTATTCGTCCAGCGTGGTCGCGCCGATGCAATGGAGTTCGCCGCGTGCAAGCGCAGGTTTGATCAGGTTGGCGGCGTCCATCGCGCCATCCGATTTGCCCGCGCCAACCAGCGTGTGCATCTCGTCGATGAACAAAATAACCTCGCCCTCGGCGGCGGTCACTTCGTTCAAAACGCCTTTCAGGCGTTCTTCAAAGTCGCCGCGATATTTCGCGCCTGCAATCAGCGCGCCCATATCCAGCGCCATCAGCTTTTTGTTGCGCAGGGATTCGGGCACGTCGCCGCTCACGATACGCAAGGCCAGACCTTCGGCAATCGCGGTTTTACCTACGCCCGGCTCGCCTATCAACACGGGATTGTTCTTGGTGCGGCGCGACAGAACCTGCATTGCGCGGCGAATTTCCTCGTCTCGGCCAATAATAGGGTCGATTTTGCCCGATGCAGCCGCCTCGGTCAGATCGCGCGCATATTTTTTCAGCGCGTCATAGCTGTCTTCGGCGCTGGCGCTATCGGCGGTGCGGCCTTTGCGAATGTCGTTGATCGCGGCATTCAGGTTTTGCGCGGTTACGCCAGCGGCGGACAGAACGTCTTTGGCAGGGCCAGAGACCATGGCCAGCGCCATCAAAATCCGTTCCACAGGCACGAAACTATCACCCGCCTTGGCGGCAATTTTTTCTGCTTCGTCAAAGACCTTGACCAAAGCCGTATCCATAAAGGGTTGCGCGTTGCCCGTGACGCGGGCGATTTTGCCCATGGCCAAGGCAAGACCCGACTGCACGACGGTCACATCGCCGCCGGCCTTGCGAATCAGATTGGCGGCCAGACCCTGATCGTCATCCATCAGCGCCTTTAGCAGATGTTCGGGGGATAGCTTTTGGTGGTTTTCACGGATAGCAATCGTTTGCGCTGCCTGAACAAACCCGCGCGCGCGTTCGGTGAATTTTTCCAAATTCATGATGTCTCTCCTGTCAGCACCGCAAGGGCGCCCACAATTGGCACGCCCGTTTGGCCTGCCCCAGATTTGGGGTGCAGGGGGCCGTAATTCAAGACGGTTTGCGCTACTCGCGGGTTTTGGGTTTTAGCAATTTCGCAGGGCGCAGCGCCTCGGCGGCTTTGAACAGGCCAAAGGTTTGGTTGACGTAATTCACCACGCCGCTGATTTGGGTCATGTATTTGTCCAGCTCTGGCGTGCGCTCGGCCTCGACCACTTGGATCGTGCGGTCTGGCCCGTTGGCTTCGAACTGGCAATAAAACAGCGGCTCGCCCCGCCGCAGGATGATGTCTTTTTTCGTATCATGCCATTCAAACGCCCACATCAACGGGCGCGGCCATGCATTCAGCGGGAAACGCCCGCCGAAAATTGTACCAGGCAGCGGATCAGCGCGGTAATGCAAAAACGCCGAAAGCTGGGTGATATAGACCAATTCATCGGCGATAAAGCAGTAGGGCAGGGACAGTTGCACCGTCGGGCGATCAGGAAAGCGCCACTCGGTTTCATTCACCAGCGTCAAAACTTCGCCTAGTTTATTTGCGCGAATCGGGCTGGCTGTGCCAGCGCGGTTGACCAGAACGGGCTTGCCCTTGTCATCGCGGGTGAAACCTATGTGAATATCAAACGGGCATTTCACCATGAAATATCGGCTTTCCAGCTGGATCACCGCAGGGCATCGGCTGGCGCTTTTCGAGTGGGATTTGTTGGTTTGGCGAAAAATTACCCGCTCGGGCGGATCATACATGACCGCGCCTTTGTCCGATGTTAAAAACCACCCCACAGCAACGGGGCCGCCTTCGGGTTCGTATTCGGGGCGTTCAAATCCGACGGTGATTTCCATGGGCCAACCTTTTCCTTTTCGCGCAGAATCAATGCAAAGCTGGCAGTTGTCAAACCTGCAATGTTGACAGGCGCGCGCTGGGCGGCCATTTGGGGGCAAATAGGGGGCAAATCATGGCTGATGACCGTTTGATCGTGGCGCTGGATGTGCCCAATATTGTGCAGGGTTTGCAGGTAGCGGACGCTTTGGGTGATACGGTGTCGTTCTACAAAATCGGTTTGGGGATGCTGACAGGCGGCGGGCTGGCCCTTGCGAACGAGCTGAAGGGCGAACGCGGCAAGCGGATATTTCTGGATATGAAACTGTTTGATATTGGTGCCACGGTCGAGGCTGCCGTGCGCGGGATTGCCCAATATGATCTGGATTTCCTGACGGTTCACGGCGATCCGCAAGTGGTGCGCGCGGCGGGCGAGGGACGGCGCGGGGCCGATACCAAGATTTTGGCCGTAACGGTGCTGACATCGCTAGACCGCACGGATTTGGACGCGAATATGATTGTGGCTGGCGATATTGCGGCGATCACGCTGGAACGCGCGGCCCGCGCGTTAGAGGCTGGCGCGGACGGGGTGATTGCCAGCCCGCAAGAGGCAGCGGCAATCAGGGCCCTACCGCAGGCCAAGGGTAAGCTGATCGTCACCCCGGGTGTGCGCCCGTTGGGGGCGGATTTGGGCGACCAAAAGCGCATTGCAACCCCGCGCGAGGCGCTGGAAAGCGGGGCCGATCATATCGTTGTGGGCCGCCCGATCTGGGCGGCCAAGGATATGCGCGCGGCGGCAGCGGCGATTTTGTCGGATATTGCCTGATCACAATTGCGCGCGCATAGTATCCGCCATGCCAGCCCTATGCCGCGATTGTCTGACCCAGTTCGACGGGGGCGCGCGATGCCCCAAATGCCGCTCGCCCCGCGTGTTGGCACACGAAGAATTGCACGATTTAGCCATCGCGCATATGGACTGCGATGCGTTCTATGCCAGCGTGGAAAAGCGCGATAATCCTGATCTGCGCGACCAGCCTGTTATTGTGGGTGGCGGACAGCGGGGCGTGGTATCCACCTGCTGCTATATCGCGCGCATTCACGGCGTGCGCAGCGCGATGCCGATGTTTCAGGCGCTGAAACTCTGCCCGCAGGCGGTGGTCGTCAAACCGCGCATGTCCGCCTATGTCGAAGCCTCGCGCGCCATTCGCGCCATGATGGAGGAGATGACCCCCGCCATCGAACCCTTGTCTTTGGATGAGGCTTTTTTAGATTTGACAGGCACCGCCCGCCTGCACGGCGCACCGCCCGCAGTGATGTTAGCGCAGTTGGTGCGGCGGATGGAAACGGAACTGGGGCTGACAGGGTCTGTTGGGCTGTCACACAATAAATTCTTGGCCAAGATCGCGTCGGATTTGGATAAACCAAAGGGGTTTTCCGTGATCGGGCGGGCCGAGACAGAGGATTTCCTGCGCGCCAAACCTGTGAAAATTATCTGGGGCGTTGGCACGGCCACGCAGGCGCAGCTGGAACGCGCGGGCGTTCGCACGATTGCGGATTTGCGGCGTTGGGAATCCGCAGATTTAACCGCCCGTTTTGGCCAAATGGGCACGCGGCTTTACTATTTGGCGCGCGGCCAAGACCGTCGCCGCGTCCAGCGCGATTCGGCGGTGAAATCCATCAGCAAAGAGACCACCTTTTTCGAAGATACGGGCGATGTCGATTTGCTGGACGGCCATATTTGGCGCCTGTCCACCCAAGTGGCTGACCGCGCCAAGGCCAAAGGCTTTGCAGGCAAAACCGTGACGCTGAAACTGAAACGCAGCGATTTTTCTGCCCTGTCGCGCCGCGTGACCTTGGCCGATCCCACCCAATTGGCCGACCGCATCTATCGCACCGCGCGCGGGCTGTTTGATCAGGCGCAGCAGGCGGGGCCGTTTCGCCTGATTGGGGTGGGGATTTCAGATCTGACTTCGCCTGAACTGGCTGATTTGGGCGGCGATTTGCTAGATCAAGATGCCCCAAAGCGCGCCGCCGCCGAGCGCGCCACCGATGCCATCCGCGCCCGTTTTGGCCAAGATGCCATCGTCAAGGGTCGCGCCCTGCGCTAAGTCTGTTTTTGTGCGTCTATTCGGCGGCCAAAGCGCGCGGCGGAGCATAGGCGGCAATAACCCGCGCCATGGCGGCCGAGATTTTTTGTTGAAAATCGTTAAAATGTGGCAGCGGGCTGATGTCCGATTCGCTCATATACAGGGCGCGCGCTATTTCCACCTGAACCACATGACGGCCCAGCGAGGGGCGGCCATAGGCCTGCGCAATATAAGCCCCCGCAAAGGGGCTATTGCGCCCAACCTCAAAGCCCTGCCGAACAAAGGCGGCTTCGATTTGGCCCGTCACCTCGGCGCTGGCGGATGATCCATGCCGATCGCCCAGCACATATTTCGGGGGGGCTGGGAGTGAATGTGGCCTCAGCGGCCGCCTCGATCGGGCATCGAATGCATATCCATCAGAATCACAAAACCAAATTTTCGCAGCGTCTCGTCAAGCAACGCGCGCAGTGCGGCGTGATAGGGCCGCCAATGATCGGTGATGCGGGCGCTTGCCATATCCATCGTCAGCTTGCCGTTATAAATCGCCCGCCCCCCCGACACCACACGCGGGATCACCCCCAAGCCCGAAGCGATGCGCGGGTTGCCATGCGCGGCTGCCGCGCCGTGGATCAAGGCGGGATCAAATTCATCCGCCGCGCGGTTCAAATCGACATAGCTGCGCGGCACATGGGCCAGCAAGAGTGGCGCGCCAAAATCTGGCACAGATGCCACCAGTTGATCGACAAAGGCATCTTCAGACGAGCGTATCGCCGCCAAGCTGAGCGCGCTGCTTTGCAAAAACGCAGGGTCATAGCGCCGTCCCGAATGCGGCGAGGCCACCACCACAGGGCTGGTTTGAACCGCAGGGCGAATGATTTCATAGCTTGGGGACATGATCACCTCGGATAGAATCACAGAATATATTGAAATATCTGCGCGGCATACCCCTTGATCCGCCGCGTCCTTATGTTTATAGCCCCGCTACCTATATACCAGCGCCGCCTTTTGGCGAATCTGATCTATTGGAAAAAGTGGGCGGTTAGCTCAGCGGTAGAGCACTACGTTGACATCGTAGTGGCCACTGGTTCGATCCCAGTACCGCCCACCATTCATTCCCCGCAAGGGGCCGTTAAACCAGTGGCGCAGCCGCGCCGCGATGCAAAGGAGACAGCCATGAAGGTTGCAAACTCGCTCCGCTCGCTGAAAACGCGTCATCGCGATTGCCAAGTCGTGCGCCGCAAAGGCCGCGTCTATGTGATCAACAAGACGCAAAAGCGTTATAAGGCACGTCAGGGTTGATCCCCGATATGCCCTGCGCGCAGCAGCATAAATAGGCCGCCAAGGGACACCTTCGGCGGCTTTTTTATTGGACACCTCATGCATCCCAACCCCGCCTTTCGCCAGAATACCCACGCGCAGAACGTGGCTTTTGCCCGCGCGCGTGGCTTTGGTGTGCTGTGCATGAATGGTCAGGATGGCCCTCTGCTGGCGCATGTCCCGTTCAAGTTGAACACAGATGGCACGGCGCAGCAGCAAAATGGGCGAGGGCGTGATGGATCGTATGATGCGGGCGATCTGGCCCTATCGGTTGGGCATCGCAGTAGTGGACGGCACATGGAAATTGGGCCAAAATAAAACCGAAGCGGCGCGGACGGGTGCGATAGCGGGGCTGCGCGCCATTGGGCTAACAGCTCTGGCCGATCATATGGAGGCTAAAACGCCATGAAACTTTACACATCGCCCACCACCCCCTTTGGTCGTAAAATTACTGTGCTGCTGCACGAAGGGGGCTTGTTAGGCCAAATTGAGATTGTACCCGTATCTGGCACGGCGCTGGACGTGGGCAGCCTGCCGTTGGCACACAATCCTTTGGGCAAAATCCCCGTGCTGCTGCTGGATGACGGCACCGCGATTTATGATAGCCGCGTGATCTCGCGCTATTTGGACGACCACTTTTCGCTAAACCTTTATCCGAAAGGCCCAGAGCTTTGGCCGTTTCTGGCGCGCGAGGCCGCGATTGACGGCATGATCGACGCCGCCGTTCTGATGGCCTATGAGATGCGCCTGCGCCCCGAAGAGGCGCGCTTTGCCGCGTGGGTAGAGGGGCAGTGGGCCAAAGTCACCCGTGCCTTGGATATGTTCGAAAAATCCCCGCTTGGCGCGAAAACCACAATGCTGCACCTGTCGCTTGCCTGCGCCCTTGGCTACCTAGACTTTCGCCACGGCCCGCGCCATTGGCGGCATGGGCGGCCGCAGCTGGCCCTTTGGTATAATGACTTTGCCCAGCGCGATAGTCTGATGGCCACGATGCCTGTAAGTTAACGATGCAAAAGCACCAAATTTCAAGATAATCCGAAACAAAATTATCGCCCTCGGCCCCCTGCGCGGCTTTGTCCGCTGGACGGGATGCGAATCTGTGGTTAAAAGTGCGGCAAATGGTGCGGCATTCTGCGCCGTTGATTGCATTGCGCGCGGTGCTAAGTGCCGCGGTAGGCCACATGTAGGGGAGAGGGACGCATGTCTCACGCAGAAGACATCTCAGGAGCGCGCCGCGATTTCCTGTATTACGCCACCGCAGGCGCGGGCGCCGTGGCCACGGGGGCCGCAGTTTGGCCGCTGGTCAACCAAATGAACCCATCCGCAGATACCCGCGCGCTGGCGTCGATTTTCGTGGATATTTCGGGCGTCGAAGTGGGCACACAGCTGACAGTGAAATGGCGCGGCAAGCCCGTCTTTGTGCGCCGCCGCACGGAAGAGGAAATTCAGGCCGCCCGTGACACCGCGCTGACAGATTTGCCTGACGCTACTGCGCAAAACAAAAACAAACCCGATGCAGATGCATCGGACGCCAATCGCGCGCTGGACGAAGCGGGCGAATGGCTGGTGATGATTGGCGTTTGCACCCATTTGGGCTGCGTTCCCATCGGCAATGCCTCGGGCGAGTTTGGCGGCTGGTTCTGCCCTTGCCACGGCAGCCACTACGACACCGCTGGCCGTATCCGCAAGGGCCCAGCGCCGCGCAATCTTGATGTGCCCGTCGCAGCGTTCATCGACGAAGCCACGATTAAGCTAGGGTAAGGACAGAACATGGCTGGAATTCCTCACGACCATTACGAACCAAAGTCGGGCGGCGAAAAGTGGCTGCACTCGCGCCTGCCCATCGCGGGCATTTTGTACGACACGCTGATGATCCCGACCCCAAAGAATCTGAACTGGATGTGGATTTGGGGCATCGTTCTGACTTTCTGTTTGGCACTGCAAATCGTGACGGGCATCGTTTTGGCGATGCACTACACCCCGCATGTCAATCTGGCTTTCGCATCGGTTGAACATATCATGCGCGATGTGAACGGCGGGCACATGCTGCGCTATTTGCACGCCAATGGCGCATCGTTCTTTTTCTTTGCCGTTTATCTGCACATTTTCCGTGGGCTGTATTATGGCAGCTATAAAGCTCCGCGCGAGGTGACATGGATCATCGGCATGCTTATCTACCTACTCATGATGGCCACGGGTTTCATGGGCTATGTTCTGCCATGGGGTCAAATGTCGTTCTGGGGCGCAACCGTGATCACGGGCCTGTTCGGTGCAATCCCCGGTGTGGGCGAGCATTTACAGACCTGGCTGCTGGGTGGGCCTGCGGTTGATAACGCCACGCTGAACCGTTTCTTCAGTCTGCATTACCTGCTGCCATTCGTGATTGCCGCGTTGGTCGGTCTGCATATTTGGGCCTTTCACACCACGGGCAACAACAACCCAACTGGGGTAGAGGTGCGCCGCACATCCAAGGCAGACGCTGCCAAGGATACCGTGCCCTTCTGGCCATATTATGTGATCAAGGATCTGTTCGCGCTGGCCCTGCTGCTGGCTGTCTTCTTTGCCGTTGTCGGCTTTATGCCCAACTTCTTGGGTCACCCCGACAACTATATCGAGGCAAACGCGTTGGCGACCCCTGCGCATATCGTGCCTGAATGGTATTTCTTGCCGTTCTACGCCGTGCTGCGGGCCTTCACGGCTGATGTTTGGCTGGTGCAATTGGTGCAATTCCTGACGTTTGGGATCGTGGACGCCAAGTTTTTTGGCGTCATCGCAATGTTTGGTGCCATCGCCGTAATGGCGCTTGCCCCATGGCTGGACACGTCCTCGGTGCGCTCTGGCCGTTATCGGCCAAAGTTCAAGGCATGGTTCTGGTTGTTGGCGATAGACTTTGTCATTTTGATGTGGGTCGGCAGCCAAGAGGCGAATGAGTTGAACGGCTGGATCGCCCTGATCGCAACCACCTATTGGTTCGCCTATTTCTTGGTGATCTTGCCGCTGCTGGGCCTGTTTGAAAAGCCGCTGCCAATACCAGCCACGATCGAAGACGATTTCAATTCCCACTACGCCAATCCGGCCGAGTGAGAGGAAGGACCTGATGAAGATGTTTCGTAAAATCGCAATCAGCGCCATCTCGGCACTGGCAATCAGCACGGGTGCAGCATTCGCTGCTGGTGGCGGTGGCCATGTTGAAGACGTGGATTTCAGCTTTCAAGGTCTGTTTGGCACCTATGATGAACACCAACTGCAACGCGGCCTTCAAGTGTTCACCGAGGTTTGCTCTGCCTGTCACGGCATGAAGTTTGTGCCAATCCGCAGCCTGTCGCAAGAAGGCGGCCCGAACCTACCCGAAGATCAGGTGCGGGAATACGCCAAGAACTACAGTGTGATTGACAAGGAAACGGGGGAAGAGCGCGAAGCGCTGGCCACCGATAACTTTCCTGCCAACACGGGCGCAGGCGCGCCTGACCTATCGCTGATGGCCAAGGCGCGCGCAGGCTTTCACGGACCATATGGTTTGGGTATCAACCAATTCCTCAAGGGTATGGGCGGACCAGAATATATCTATTCTGTTCTGACGGGCTACACTGGCGAGGAAAAGGAAGAGGCTGGTAGCTACTTTTATGAAAATCAAGCTTTCCCAAGCGGTTGGATTGCCATGGGCCCGCCCCTTTCGGATGACCAAGTAACCTATGCCGATGGCCACCCTGCCACCGTGCACCACATGGCCGAGGACGTGGCGGCATTTCTGATGTGGGCGGCCGAGCCGCAGATGATGGCGCGCAAAGAGGCGGGCTTTAAGGCTGTGATCTTGCTCTTGCTACTGTCGACGTTGCTATATCTGACAAACAAGCGGATTTGGGCTGGCGTCAAGGGGCCGAAAAAGCACGCATAAAGCGTATGAAAATTATGAAAAGCCCCGCCCATCGTGCGGGGCTTTTCATTTTGTATCAGGATAAATGATCAGCGGCGGAAATGGGCGCGCGTGCCACTCCTTCCGCCACATAGACCACCGATTGTGCAAATTGTGCCGCATCTTGGCGTTGATGCGTGATCATCATGACAGTGGCCCCGATTTGGCCAGCAACTTCGCCCGTCAAATCCAACATCTCGCGGCGCAGATCTTCGTCCAATGCAGCAAAGGGTTCATCCAGCAGCCATAAGGGACGCCCCTGCAACAGCATCCGCGCCAAGGCCGCCCGTGCGGCCTGCCCGCCCGACACTTGGGCAGGCTTGCGCGCCTCTAACCCAGACAAGCCCACACGCGACAGCGCAGCGCCCGCCTCTTGCCTCTGCTGCGCCGACGCGCGCTGGCCCTTTGTTTTTCCCAAAACGACATTTTCGATGAGCGTCAAATGCGGAAAAAGATTCTGGTCCTGAAACAGTATCGCTGCGGGGCGCTGGGCTGCGGCCAATTTTGTGATATCCTGATCGTTCCAAAAAACCCGCCCCGACCGAGGCAAAACAAATCCCGCAATCGCCAGCAATAGTGTGGATTTTCCTGCGCCAGATGCGCCCATAATCGCCAAACGCGCGCCCGATTCCACACTGAAATTCGCAGTCAGCGAAAAGCTGTCTTGCCGCAGATTTAGGTTTTCAAGCGTCAGCATCGCGGCCCCCCAAGGCATCAAATGTCCAAAACAGCGCAAAAGCGAAAAGAACCAGCCACAGCGTCACCGCCGCCGCAGCCTGCATCTGATAGGACCCCATAAGACGCGCGATAAGTATCGGCAAAATCGTTTGGTCCTGCCCGCCAAACAGGGCGATGACGCCAAAATCACCCATCGCCATCGCGGCGGCCAGCCCTGCGCAAAATCCGATTGGTTTGCGCAGTCGCGGGAAAAACAACACCCGCACTTCGGCCCAAGGCGAAAGACCAAGCTGCGCTGACAGTCTTGAAAAGTTTGCTTCAATCTCGCGGCAGGCTGGCAGAAGGATACGAAATACGAACGGCAAAGAAAATGCGGCGTTGAATATAACAGCCAAGGGCAAAGCCACGGTTTGGGGTGTCACGACCTGCAACAGCGCCAAGAACACCCCCGTTCCAAGTGCCAGCGATGAGGTTCCCAGCGGCAACATTGCCGCAATCTCGACCCATATTCCCGCCCCTTTGGCCCGCGCCCGCGCCAAGGTCAGGGCAAGCGTGACGGACAGCACCGCGGCCGAAATGGAAATCGCGACCGAGCGGAGTGCAATCACAGCAAAATCATTTGGAAAATGCGCGATCATTGGCAAGCCCTTTGCCAAAACCGCCAACATCGGCAATATAAGAAAAGCACTGAGCAGCCCAATCACTGCGGCATCCCAAATCCGCATAAAACCTTTTGGCGCGGCCATACGCAAGGGACGATCCAGCCCGACGCCAAAATTCGGCGCCCGCCAAATTGTGGCAAGCAGTAGAACAGCGGCGAAACCCATGACCACTTGGATCAAGGCCAACCGCGCCGCGCGCTCTAGGTTAAACTCAAACCGCAAAGATTGGTAGATACCCAGCTCAACAGTGCTGGCGCGGGGCCCTCCCCCAAGGATCAACGCCACGGCAAAAGACGTAAGGCAAATCAGAAAGATCGCCGCAAATGCGCTGGGCAAAATGGCCCGCAGCATCGGCCATTCCAGATGCCGAAAATGTGCCAAAGGTGTCAGGGACAGGCTTTGTGCCAAACGAAACCGTTCTGTGGGAATGGCGGCCCAGCTTTGCAAAAGCATCCGCGTTGCCAAGGGCAAGTTCAAAAAAACATGCGCCAAAACGACCCCGCCCAATCCGAAGATCGGTATCGGCGAAAGACCAACGGCGACCAGCAGCGAACTGACTGGCCCATTTGAACCGAACAGCGCCAAAAGACCCATAATGGCGGCCAAAGTGGGCAAAACAAAAGGCGCGGATAACATCTTAATCAGCGCGCCGCGCCCCCAAAAGCACCGCCGATGCAGCGCCCTTGCCAAAGGTATCGCCAGTAAACATGTGCAGGTCGCAGATAGCGCCGCTTGTAGTATTGTAAACCGCAATGCGGCCCAGTCGGCAGGCGAAACCGCCCCCCAACTGGTGCGCGCCAACAGCGGCACTAGCCCTGCTGCCATCAGAAGCAAAACCAGTGCCGCTGCCACAGGCGCGGCGGCTACCGCGATAGCGCGGTTTGCCATTCTTCTATCGCAACTTTACGCACCGCCTCGATCTGATCAGGTGGAAGTGTCAGCGTTTTGTCTGGCTGGACCAGTGTTTTGAACTCTTCAGGCAGGCCCGCCGCGGGATTTTTTGCTGGATACATCCAATTGCTGGTGATCAGCGCGGTTTGCGCCACATCGCTATGCAGATAGTCCAAAAACTTTGCCGCTAGGTCGGGTTGATCACTATTGGCCAGTTGGCCTGCGACTTCGATTTGCAAATAATGTCCATCGGTGAACGGCGCGGCTGACTTGGTGGCATCCCCTTCGGCAATCAGGTGATAGGCGGGCGACGTGGTGTAGGACAGCACCATATCCGCCTGACCTTCTAGAAACATGCCGTAGGCCTCCGACCAACCTGGCGTGACGGTGACGATATTATCCGCAAGTTCGGCCCAAAACATGGGCGCATCATTGCCCATCACAGCCTTGGCCCAAAGCACAAGCCCCAATCCCGGCGTTGACGAGCGCGGGTCTTGGATCAGTATTTTCAGATCTGATGCCGCCAATTCTGCAAGGGATGTCGGCGGATTTGCAAGCTTTGTGTTGTCATAAACAAACGCAAACCAACCCCAATCAAACGGGACAAAATGCGTATCAAAATAGCCGTTCGGCACGTTATTCTCGCCCTGAGTCACAGGTGAAAACAGCCCAGTATTTTTGGCGGCTTCGGTTAGGTTTGTATCCAGCCCTAGAACAACATCGGCGGCGCTGCTTGCCCCTTCCAATTGCAGGCGCGCGAGCAATGCAGCCCCGTCACCTGCAGTTTGAAACTGCACATCACAGTTGCATTGCGCCTCGAACCCCGCCTCGATCGCAGGGCCAGGCCCCCATTCAGCGGTAAAGCTGTCATAGGTCAGCACGTTCAAAACGGGTGTTTCAGCTGCAGGCAACAGTGGCAATGATGGTGGCGCCAGCAGCAAGGAGTAGTGTTTTCATCAGTCTGTCTCCATGTTGCGACGAAGTGGTCGGAAATGGAGCGGTGCCCACACCTTCCCTCCGCCGGTATGATCCGGTTCAGGTTCGACGGGTTCGCAATCGCATCTCAGCCGTTTTATGGGCACCCCGAGGTACGACCAGCATAGGATAAAACCTGCGCCCCGCAAGGTGCATTTTTTGGTTTATCCGCACGGCCCTATGCCCTATGTCTGCACGAAAAGGAGCGCGCCTATGTCCTTCAACACCTTTGGCCATATGTTCCGCGTCACCACCTGGGGCGAAAGCCACGGGCCCGCGATTGGCTGCACGGTCGATGGCTGCCCTGCCGGGGATTGCACTGATCCGAGGCGGATTTGCAGCCGTGGTTGGATCGCCGCAAGCCAGGCACGAATAAATTCGTGACTCAGCGCCGCGAAGATGACGAGGTGAAAATCCTGTCGGGTGTCTATCAGGGGCGCACAACTGGCACGCCCATTCAGTTGCACATCGACAACACCGATCAGCGCAGCAAAGATTACTCAGACATCGCCTCCAGTTTTCGCCCGGGGCATGCCGACATCACCTATCACCAAAAATACGGATTGCGCGACCCACGCGGCGGCGGGCGGTCTTCGGCGCGCGAAACAGCAGCGCGGGTGGCAGCAGGCGGCGTGGCACGGCGCGTTTTGGCCGCGTTGCGTGCCGGATTTGGCGATTATCAGGATATATGGTGCAGATGGGGACCCGCAGCGATCGACCGCACCCGGTTTGATGTGGCCGAAATCGAAAACAACCCCTTCTGGTGCCCCGATGCCGTGGTAGCGGCGCAATGGGAGGGGTATCTGGACGATCTGCGCAAATCGCATAATTCGGTCGGCGCGGTGATCGAGGTGGTGGCCACTGGCGTGCCTGCGGGCCTTGGCGCGCCGATTTATGCCAAGCTCGACAGCGATCTGGCCGCCGCGATGATGTCGATCAACGCGGTCAAGGGCGTGGAAATTGGCGAAGGCATGGCCGCGGCGGCGCTGACGGGCGTGGAAAATGCCGATGAGATTCGCATGGGGCCGAATGGGCCGCAGTTCCTGTCCAACCACGCGGGCGGCATTCTGGGCGGCATTTCCAGTGGTCAACCTGTTGTGGTGCGCTTTGCGGTCAAGCCCACCTCCTCGATCCTGACCCCACGCCAAACCATCACAACGGCAGGCGAGGAGATCGACCTGATCACCAAGGGCCGCCACGACCCCTGCGTCGGCATCCGCGCCGTGCCGGTGGGCGAGGCGATGATGGCCTGCGTTCTGGCCGACCACCTGCTGCTGGATCGCGGGCAGATGGGCGGCGCGCGAGGGGCTATAGGTCTTTGACCAAAAGCCGCGCATCGTAAATCGCCGCGCGGGTATTTCGCGCCCGCGCACCAGGGGGTAAAGAAAGAAAGGGGGAGAGGGGGAGCCCCAGGAGGGGAGGGGGGGGGGGAGCCGGGGGGGGAGGGCAGTTTTCACGCTGCGTAGTTTTAAAAGGAAAGGAAAAAAAAAGGAGGGGGAAAGAGAGAGGGGAAGGGGAGAATGAGGGCAGGGTGTTCAAAATCGCCTAAAACTTAGGCAAGAAAAACGAAGCCTTTCCCCCAGCCGCGTCCAGACCAAAGAAAGGGAAGAAAAAGGAGGGGAGGGGGCCAAGCAAAGATTTGACCCCAGGAAACGCGGGGGGGAGGGAGATGAGGGATGTCCAATTTGATAGTGGGAAGGGGGGGGGTGGGATAGAGCGGAGTGAAGAATAGAAGGGGGGGGAGAGGAGGGATATCACGGAAATAGAGGATAAGGAATAAGAGGAAAGGGGGGGAAGGGAGAAAAAAAAAAAAAAGAAGTTGCGTGGCTGCGTCAGATTGTCGCCAAAGAAAGGGGGAGGGGGGAAAATCCCTAAACACCCACAAGGAAAGGAGGAGAGAAAAAAAAAAAAAGGAAAGAACAAGAGGAAGGGAAAGAAAAGGGGCTAATATGTTTGACGCAATGCCATCACCGCACATGCAGCGTAGTTTTGGCATCGCCAAGGCGGTGTTTTCGCATCGTGCTGGGCGAAGTGCGCTGGACGATCTGGCGCAGTCGGGCAGTGCCAAAGTGATGCTGCCGCGCGTCTTTTCGCCCGATCCCGAGGTGGTTTTTCTAAACACATCGGGCGGGCTGACGGGGGGCGATAGTCTGTCTTATGCCATCGACATTGGTGCAGGGTCGCGGGTCGTTGCCACCACCCAAACCGCCGAGCGCGCCTATGCCAGCACAGGCGCTGCGGCGCGCGTGAAGGTGACGCTGAACGTGGGCAGCGGGGCCCATTTGGACTGGCTGCCGCAAGAAACCATCCTGTTTGAGGATGCGCATCTTTCCCGCCGCACCGAGGTTAATCTAGCTGCGGATGCAAGCGCGGTTCTGGTGGAAAGCCTTGTCCTTGGGCGGCAGGCCATGGGCGAGGTGCCGCGTCGCGCCCGCCTGACCGATCAGCGCATGTTGCGGCGCGATGGCCGCCCGATTTGGGCCGAAACTTTGCGCATCGATGCGGGCGTTTTGGCGCAGGCGGATGGCCCCGCGATTTTGGGCGGGGCAAAGGCGCTGGCCGTGATCGCCCATGTCGCGCAAAACGCCCAAGACGCGGCGCAGGCCTTGCGCGCCCTGCCAGTGCAGGACGGCGCTGCCATGGCCGTCTCGGGCTGGAATGGCCGCTGCATCATTCGCATCACGGCAACCGATAGCTGGCCCCTGCGTGCCCAGATTATCCGCGTCATCTCTACCCTGCGCGGCGGCCCGATGCCGCGCGTTTGGCAATGTTAGGAAGGCACCATGAACCTGACCCCGCGCGAGCGTGAAAAACTGTTGATCTCGGTCGCTGCCATGGTGGCGCGGGCGCGTCTGGCGCGCGGGGTCAAGCTGAACCATCCCGAAGCGCTCGCCTTGATCAGTGATTTCGTGGTGGAAGGCGCGCGCGATGGACGCACCGTCGCCGATCTGATGCAGGCGGGCGCACATGTGATCACGGCCGATCAATGCATGGAGGGCATCCCCGCAATGATCCACTCCGTTCAGGTCGAGGCAACCTTTCCCGATGGCACCAAGTTGGTAACTGTTCACCACCCCATTCGATAGGAACTTCAGATGAAAAAGCTATTTCCTCTTTCCGTGATCGTGGCGCTTCTGCCCGTGGCGGCCCACGCACATACGGGCCTTTTTGGCGGCCATGTTTGGGCGGCGGGCCTTGCGCATCCGATCTCGGGTGCAGATCATGTGTTGGCGATGGTGGCCGTGGGGCTATGGGCGGCGGCGCTGGGCGGGCGAGCGCTTTGGGCGCTGCCTGCCGCCTTTGTTGCGGCGATGGTGCTGGGCGGGGCCTTGGGCGTAGTTGGGGCCGATTTGCAAATGATAGAGCCGATGATCCTTGCCTCGATCATCATTTTGGGCGCAGCGGTTGCGCTGGCCCTGCGCGCGCCCATGCCGCTGATCCTGCTGGCAACGGCGGTGTTCGGCGCGGCGCATGGCTATGCTCATGGCGTTGAGGGGCCAAGCACGGGGCTGGGCGTATACACCTTGGGTTTTGCCACGGCGACACTGGCGCTGCATCTGGTAGGCATTGCGCTGGCGCGCGCTCTGCCAGCCTTTGCCCTGCGCGGCACGGGTCTGGCGGTGGCGTCCACTGGCCTCATTCTGGCACTGGCATAGGGGGCGGCGATGATACCCGGAGAGGTCTTTCCCGCAAGCGGCCATATCACCCTAAACACAGGGCGCGAGGCGGTCTTGTTGATGGTCGCCAATACGGGCGATCGTCCTATCCAAGTGGGCAGTCATTATCATTTTGCCGAAACCAACGCGGGGTTGGAATTTGATCGCGCCTCTGCGCGAGGTATGCGGCTGGATATTCCCGCAGGCACCGCCGTGCGGTTTGAGCCGGGGCAACGGCGCGAGGTGCGGCTGATCCCCTATGGCGGTTTGCGCCGTGTGTTTGGCTTTAACGCCGCCGTGATGGGGGATTTGTAGATGGCCCAAAACATCCCCCGCGCCGATTATGCCGCGCTGTATGGCCCCACCACGGGGGATCGCATTCGCCTTGGCGATACCGATCTGATCATCGAGGTAGAGCGCGATCTGACCACCTACGGCGAAGAGGTGAAGTTCGGCGGCGGTAAGGTGATTCGCGATGGCATGGGCCAGTCACAGATTTCACGCGCGGGCGGGGCCGTGGATACCGTAATCACCAATGCGCTGATTGTGGATCACAGCGGAATTTATAAGGCCGATATTGGACTGCGCGGCGGGATCATCGCCGCCATTGGCAAGGCAGGCAACCCCGATGTGCAGGCAGGTGTTGATATCATCATCGGCCCCGGAACCGAGATCATCGCGGGCGAGGGGCGGATTATCACCGCAGGCGGGATGGACGCGCATATCCATTTCATCGCGCCGCAGCAGGCCGAAGACGCGCTGCATTCGGGCATCACAACCATGCTGGGCGGCGGCACTGGCCCCGCGCATGGCACTTTGGCGACCACCTGCACACCTGGGCCGTGGCATATCTCGCGAATGATGCAGGCGCTGGACGCGATTCCCATGAACTTTGGTCTGGCAGGAAAGGGCAACGCCAGCCAACCCGAAGCCTTGGTTGAAATGGTCAACGCTGGGGCCTGCGCGCTGAAACTGCACGAGGATTGGGGCACCACCCCTGCCGCGATTGATTGCTGCCTATCCGTGGCGGATGATATGGATGTTCAGGCCATGATTCACACCGACACGCTGAACGAATCGGCTTTGTAGAAAACACCCTTGCCGCCATCAAGGGCCGCACCATCCACGCCTTTCACACCGAAGGCGCAGGCGGCGGCCATGCGCCCGATATTCTGCGCGTTGTTGGCAGCGAAAACATCATCCCCTCATCGACCAACCCCACCATGCCCTATACCGCGAACACGGTGGAAGAGCATTTGGACATGCTGATGGTGTGCCACCATCTGGATCGCAGCATCCCCGAAGATGTCGCCTTTGCCGAAAGCCGTATTCGGCGCGAAACCATCGCCGCCGAGGATATTCTGCACGATATGGGGGCGATGTCGATTATGGCATCCGACAGTCAAGCCATGGGCCGCGTGGGCGAAGTGATCATCCGCACGTGGCAAACCGCCCATAAAATGCGCCAGCAGCGCGGGCGTCTGCCCGAAGAGACGGGCGACAATGACAATTTCCGCGTGCGCCGCTATGTGGCGAAATACACGATCAACCCCGCCCTAGCGCATGGGATGTCGCAGCATATTGGCAGCGTTGCGGTCGGCAAACGCGCCGATCTGGTGATCTGGCAGCCTGCGTTTTTTGGAGCCAAGCCTGAAATGGTGCTGATGGGCGGGCAGATTGTGGTCGCGCAAATGGGCGATCCAAATGGGTCGATCCCCGTCCAGCCCATGTATTCGCGCCCGATGTTCGGCGCGATGGGCCGCGCGCGGGGGGATGCTTGCGTGATGTTTACCTCGCAGGCGGGTGCGGCCGCAGGGGTCGGTGCGGCGTTGGGGTTGGAAAAGAGCGTGCTGGCGGTGCAAGGCACGCGGAAAATAGGCAAATCGGATATGATCCTGAACAACGCCCGCCCCCATATTGAGGTGAACCCCGAAACCTACGAGGTGCGGGCGGACGGCGAATTGCTAACCTGCGCGCCCGCCACCAGCCTGCCCCTCGCGCAGCGCTACTTTCTGTTTTAGGCTCTAACCATGCCAATAGGGTCGAAAATTCTGCGCAGGGGCGGCTGGAACGGGGCGGCTGACCATGTCGTGTTGGACTATGACGCGCGTTTGATACGGCGTAAACGGCTGGAAACCGAAGGCGGGGCCAGCTTTATGGTCGACCTGCCCGAAACTGTGTCTTTGAACGATGGCGATGCCTTTGAACTGATCGACGGTCGCATCATCGAGGTGCGGGCGGCGATTGAACCTGTGGTCATCATTACCGGCGATCTGCCGCGCTTGGCTTGGCATATCGGCAATCGCCATACGCCCTGCGAGATTACGCGCGCCCATCTGGTCATTCGCCGCGATCCTGTATTAGAGGATATGCTGCGCGGGTTGGGGGCAACTTTGGTGATGCAAATCGCGCCCTTCCGCCCAGAGGGCGGCGCCTATGGCCATGGCCGCACATTCGGGCATAGCCATGATTAACGCCGATTATTTGCGGGCCGTGCAATACCTGTCCCCCGCCTTTCCCATCGGCGCATTCGCCTATTCGCAGGGGCTAGAATATGCTATTTCCGCTGGTTTAGTGACGGATGCGGGCAGTCTGCAAGATTGGATTGCCGCGCAGTTATCCTTTGGCACGGCCCGCATGGATGCCATTCTTATCGCCCATGCGCGCAGCGGCGATTTGCAAGACTTGGCGGATTTGGCCTATGCCTTTGCGTCCAGCGCCGAGCGCGATTTGGAACTGCGCGAAATGGGCCGCGCCTATGTTGCGCAGATTTCCCATTTGAAGGGACAGGATGTGCCCGCCCTGCCGCTACCCGTAGCGATTGGCGCATCGACGCGCGGGCTGGATGTGCCAACGGCTGATATTCTGGCGCTGTTTTTGCAGGGGCTTGTCGGGCAGATTGTCTCGGTTGGGGTGCGGTTCATCCCACTGGGGCAAAGCGTGGGGCAAGAGGTTCTTACATCCCTTGCGCCGTTGATTTTGGACATCGCGGCGCAAGCCGCCCGCGCCGAATTGGAGGATATTTCCACATCGACAATTGGGGCGGATATGGCCCAAATGTGGCATGAAACCCAAGAGGTAAGGATTTACCGAACATGAGTGTGAACGGCCCCTTGCGCGTAGGCATCGGCGGCCCCGTGGGCGCGGGTAAAACCACGCTGACCGAAAAGCTATGCGCCGCGTTGGCGCATCGCTGCGATATGGCAGTGATCACCAACGATATTTACACCCGCGAAGATGCCGATTACCTGACCCGCGCCCAAGTGCTGCCAGCCGCGCGCATTCGCGGGGTGGAAACAGGCGGCTGCCCCCATACCGCCATCCGCGAGGATGCCAGCATCAACCTTGCCGCCGTGGCCGATTTGCGCGCGCATTTTCCTGCGCTGGATTTGATCTTGATCGAATCTGGCGGCGATAACCTTGCGGCAACCTTTAGCCCCGAATTGGCTGATATCTCGATTTACGTGATCGACACCGCCGCTGGCCAAGACATTCCCCGCAAAAAGGGGCCGGGGCTGGCAAAATCTGACCTGCTGGTGGTGAATAAAACCGACCTTGCCCCTTATGTTGGTGTCGATTTAGGCTTGTTAGAGACTGATACCAAAGCCGCGCGCGGCCCGCAGCCATTTGTTCTGGCGCAGCTAAAACAGGGGCAGGGCGTTGATGCGGTGGTCGCGTTTCTGCAAGAGCGCGGCGGGTTGGTGCTGCGCTAATATCTGCGCACTTACGGCGATAGCGGTATTGCGCGCAAGGTTAGCTGCCAGCCAACGGGCGGTGCGAAAAAGGTTTCATCCACCGTTGCCATATCCACATCTTGCGGCAAGATCAGCAAAATCCGTCCCCGCATTGCGCCGTCGGTATCCGCCGCCTCCCACATCTGGCGAAACTGGTGGGCGGTTAGCTGGCGGTTACCCCAAGACGGGTCGGCCACATGCACTGCGCCATCACGGCGAATGCCGCGAATAACGGTGAAATGATCCTGCCCGCGATATTGAACATAGGCAATGGCGGGGATGCTTAGCTGTTTTAGATCGTCGAACGACAGCATAATACCCCCCGCCCGCACACCGTAACTGGGGGCGACATCTGCAAGCTGCTGAAATGAGGATCGGTCGGTTGCACCCAGCGTGAGCTAGCACATCTTTTTCCGTCACGGACATACCATAGAACTCGTTCAAGATAGTTGCCAAGCTGGCCGCCCCGCAGGAATAATCCAGCTCTTGCTTGACGATCCGGATAATCGCGCAGGGTTCCAAGGGTGTATGGTGGGTTGGGCGTTTAGGCTGGGGGTGGGGAAGATGTCGGCACGAATAGGCGCGCAAATAAAGGGCGGCCCGTCAAAACAAAATGGGCTGCCCAGTATTTCTCATTACATACCCATCCGTCTGAAGATATAGGTGGCCAAAATCGCGCCGAAAAAAGCCCATATCAAACTAACCGAGACTGACTGCAGCGATATAGCGCCATAAATCACGCGTGTGCTAACCATCATCGCGATAAAGAGGCAAAGGCCATTGACAATAAACTCGGCGAAAAGTTTTTGCATCTTACCACCCTTTTTTGCTTTGCCATCTGCTGGCTACACCGCCACCGGCGCCCGTCGCGAAACCAATTGCAGTATGTTTGACGACAGTCCAGCCACGATTCCCATTGCTCCATGAGACTGCGCCTGCCCCAGCTCCAGTTATTGCTCCTGAGACCGCCCCGCGAATTACCCACGGCCAAAACGCCCCCTCTGTATCTTGCATTTCAGTCAGCGTCATTCCCCGTGCCGAGGCTATTTCCACTGGCTGCGCCTTTTGCACGGTAGCGGGGGCACCTGCTTTGCCGCCAAAGGCAAAGGCCATGTCGTTTGCTCCTAGCCCCTGCGCCGCAACTGGCGTTGATACCATGGCCACAATGCTGATAACCGCCAGCATCTTTGTGGCAAGTTTTCTTCGATGATGTTCATCCTTACTCTCCTGTCACTTAGGGTTAATCCCGCCCGCTTGCGGGTCAGGGTGATGCCTGCGGTGAAACTACCCTCACCGAGGACTTCGGATCGGGCATCGGCGCGTAGCGTGGTGTTTTTATCCCACGCATAGGCCAGCCCAAATTGTAGATCGGCGTTGGTGTTGCGGGTGCCAATGGTTGCCCCATTTCGCATATCGGCGGAGGTGAAATCCAACACAAAACCGCTGGTCATCGTCAGCTCGTTATTCACGGCAAAGCCGATGCTGGGGTTGATAAACGGGGTATCGCCGGGGTCGATCTGGTTGCCATCCACCGTGCGGACGGCATTGGCGCGGTAGCCTGCGGTTAGCGACAGAACCACAGGGTCAAGCACGCGAAAGGCTGTAAAACCGATTGTCCCCGATTTACCCGATTGAAAATTCGTGCCCTGTGCTGCGGTGTTTTCAGCAATGGCGATATCGGCAAAACCAATCACGCCCGGATATTCCCCTTCATCGACAAAGCGGTAATTCATACCAACGATGACGCTTTGCAACGAGGAATCTGACAGGTTTTCAACCATGCCTGTAGCGGTATCAGTGAAGCGAGATTGGCTGTAGCGCAGCGTGGCACGGGTATAGATTTCGGATTTGGCGGTAAGGCCATAGCGCAGGCCAACGCTGCCAAAAAACGTTTTTCCGCCTGCCTTTGGGTAGAGCCGACATCGATAGGCACCGATACAAAATTGCCTGCGCCATCTTGTATGGTTTTCATACAGCCCCGACACACCGCTTTGGCGCGATGCAGCAAAGGTAGCGCCCCATTTCCAGCCGAAAGGTGCCCTTTTCGGAAAGCAGCTCTTCCAATTCGATGCCAAGGCCGTCTTGCTCGGCAATCTGATCTTGCGCGGTGGCAGCGCCCGAAAAACCAGTGCTTAACACTAGGGCAAACACACAGCTGCGCTGAACACCAAACATGGATTCTTCCAATCTTGCGAGAAAAAGGCGATTTTCAATGCGAAATTGCACGCGGGGGGGGGGGGGTCAATAAAAAAATTTCGTTGACATGGTTTTGTTATAGACTTTGCACGTCAAATAAAAAGCCCCGCACAGTGGCGGGGCTTTTTCAGAATGTGGGCAGATCAGCCCTTTTTCAACACCCGATTGCCCAGCAATTCCGCAATCTGCACCGCGTTCAGCGCCGCGCCTTTGCGCAGGTTGTCGGACACGCACCACAGGTTGATGCCGTTATCAATCGTGCTGTCTTGGCGGATGCGGCTGATATAGGTGGCGTAATCGCCCACGCATTCGATGGGGGTAATATAACCGCCCGCCTCGCGCTTATCGATCACCATAATGCCGGGAGCCTCGCGCAGAATGTCGCGGGCCTCATGCTCATCTAGGAAATCCTCAAACTCGATATTGATCGATTCCGAATGGCCGACAAACACAGGCACGCGCACGCAAGTGGCGGTGACTTTGATTGCGGGATCCAAGATTTTCTTGGTTTCGGCCACCATTTTCCATTCTTCTTTGGTGGAACCGTCATCCAAGAACACGTCAATATGCGGGATCACGTTAAAGGCGATTTGCTTGGTGAATTTTTTGGGCGGCACGTTGTCGGTCGGGTTGTAGATGGCTTTGGTCTGATCCCACAGCTCGTCAATCCCCTCTTTGCCTGCGCCCGAAACGGACTGGTAGGTAGACACAACCACCCGCTTAATGCGCGCGCGGTCGTGCAGCGGCTTTAGCGCCACAACCATCTGCGCGGTGGAACAATTTGGATTGGCGATGATATTCTTGGCCGAATAGCCCATGATTGCATCCGCATTCACCTCGGGCACGATCAGCGGCACGGCAGGGTCGTAGCGGTACAGCGACGAGTTGTCGATCACCACGCAACCCGCAGCGGCGGCCTTTGGCGCATAGATTTTCGTGGCCTCGGACCCCACGGCAAAGAGGGCAATGTCCCAGCCCGCAAAGTCAAAGGTTTCCAAATCCTTGGTCTTAACGGTTTTGTCCCCAAAGCTGATTTCAGTGCCGATGGATTTTCGGCTTGCCAGTGCGGCAATCTCATCCACGGGAAACTCGCGCTCGGCGAGGATATTCAGCATTTCGCGGCCCACGTTACCCGTGGCACCCGCGACGACGACCTTATAGCCCATCGGGGTTCTCCTATTAACGCCCCACATTTAGGGACGCCGCGCAATACCCTATGTGGCGGCTATGGGAAAGCGGTTTTCGCGGATGGGCAGATGCACCAGCGCCGAAAACGCGCCAACCCCAACCCCAATCCACCAAACCAGATTATAGCCGCCCGTGATGTCATACATCGCTCCGCCCAGCCACACGCCCAGGAACCCCCCCAGTTGGTGCGAGAAAAAGACCAACCCATACAGCGTGCCCATATAGCGCAGCCCGTAAATATGCGCGATCAGACCCGAGGTCAGCGGCACCGTGGCCAGCCACAGGCTTCCCATGACAAGGCTGAAAATCAGCACAGATGCGGGCGTCATCGGCAGTAGAATAAAGGTGGCGGCGGCGATGGTGCGGGCGGTGTAAATGCCCGCCAGCAGGTATTTCTTGGGGTAGTATTTTCCAAAATACCCCGCCGCGATACTACCCGCGATATTGGCCAGCCCGATCACGCTGATGGCAATCGCCCCCAGCGCCGAAGTGGTGGTGATACCGATGCCGGCCAGCATCCCGCTGGGGTCAATCGGCCCGCAGCGTTCGGTGATAAAGGCGGGGAAATGCGCGGTGATAAAGGCCAGTTGATAGCCACAGGAAAAGAACCCAAGGAAAATCATCAAATAGCTGGGGTCTTTGAAGGCGCGCTTCAAAACGGTGCCAAGGCTCTCTTCCAACTCTGCGCGGCTGGCCATTTTCGGGCTGCGCAAGAACGGTAGGGCGAAGAGGGTAAGCAGGATCAACCCTGCGAAAATGACAAAAACACCCTGCCAAGGATAAATGCGCAGCAGCGATTCGGCCAATGGCGCGCCGATGACTTGCCCTGCCGAGCCCGCCGCCGTGGCGATGCCCAGTGCTAGGCTGCGGGTTTCGGGGGCTGCCGCGCGTCCCACGATGGCCAAGATCACCCCAAAGCCCGTGCCAGCAATGCCAAAGCCGACCAGAATTTCCAGCAATTGATGCTGCCCCGGCGTCACCGCCAGCGACGATAGCAACAACCCCGCCGCATACATCAGCGCGCCCGCAATAATCGCGCGCCGATCCCCGAACCGTTCGGCCAGCGCGCCAAAAATCGGCTGCCCAATCCCCCAAGCCAAATTTTGCACTGCAATCGCCAGCGAAAAATCGGCCCGCGCCCAGCCAAATTCGGCGGCGATGGGAATTTGAAACACGCCGAAACTGGCGCGGATGGCGAAGCCCATCATCAAAATGACACTGCCCGCAATCAGGATCGGCGAAAAGATGGATTTGCTCATGCGCCTTCCTTTGGAAATGGCCAAGCGTCAATCGCGTCAATCGCATCTTCGGCGGTATCAACCATGACGAACAGGTTCAAATCCTCGGGCGCGATGACACCCGCCTGCGCCAGTGCCTGCCAGTTGATGATAGACTGCCACCATGCCGTGCCAAACAGCACCACAGGCACGCGCGCCATACGTTTGGTTTGGATAAGGGTCAAAGTTTCAAACATTTCATCCAGCGTACCAAAACCACCTGGAAATACGCAGATCGCGCGTGCGCGCATCAAAAAATGCATCTTGCGAATGGCGAAATAGTGAAAGTTCACCGACAATTCGGGCGTGACATAGGCATTGGGTGCCTGCTCGTGCGGCAGCACGATATTCAGCCCGACGGATCGCCCGCCCACCTGCGCCGCGCCGCGATTACCCGCCTCCATCACACCTGGCCCGCCGCCCGTGCAAATCACGCCCTCATGCCCGCCCCCATCAAGGCAGCGCTGCGTCATAATGGCGGCAAAGCGTTGCGCCTCGTGGTAAAACGGCACTAAAGCGGCCATTTCAGGGGTTTTCGCCGCGTTCATCTCATCAGGAATGCGGGCCCCGCCGAACATGACGATGGTGGATTTAACCCCCATCTCGTCCATGATCATCTCGGTTTTCAAAAGTTCCAGTTGCAGGCGCACAGGACGCAATTCCTCGCGCGTCAGAAAATCCTGATCGGCAAAGGCCAGACGGTAACTGGGCGCGCGGGTTTGCGGCGTATCGGGAATACGCCCCGCCGTTTTAATATCTTGATCCGAATCGCGAAACGGGTGGGGGCGGGATTTCTTCATCATGGCCTCAAAAGTTGGTATCTAGGTCTAGGCGGTCTGGCACAGTCGCGCAAGGCGGCCTAATCTGGCGCCATGATCGCCCCAATTTTGAACTTTTACATCCCCCCATGGCTGCTTGATCGTGTCGATCGGGCAGGAACGATATTTGGCCGCGTCAAACAGGCGGCGCAGCTGGCGGGTTGGGAATTGGCTTTGCACAAAGAGGATGATGCGCCTGCAGTCACAGGCTATCATCTGGTATACAATCGTCCCGTCACGCGCCCCAACACTTTGGTGCTGCGCAAATGCGGGTTCGAGCCGTTCTTTCGGATTGAGGCGACCAACGACCGCTGGGATTGGCATGTCGCCAATGCCCCGTTTGCCACCGAAAAGGGAGGCGAGTGGTTTCGCCGTTATTGGCAGGGCGAGTTGTTTAAGGGGCTGGACATAGGCCAAGGCGGTTATGCCTTTATGCCGCTTCAAGGGCGGCTATTGCAGCAGCGTCATTTCCAAACGGCCAGCCCAATTGAAATGATTGAAACAGCACTGGCGCGCGATTCTCGCCCCATCAAGGCCAGCTTGCACCCCCGCGAAATTTACAAACCCGCCGAACTGGCCGCCATCGCGCAGCTTGAGCGCGCCAGCGGTGGGCGCTTCACCCTGTCGCAAAGCCCGTCTATGCAGTTGTTGGCTGGTTGTGATTATGTGATTACCCAAAATTCGACCATGGCGCTGATCGGCATGTTCGCGCAGAAAACGCCTATTCTATTTGCCAAAATTGATTTTCATCATTTGGCGGGATCGGTGCCGCATCTGGGTTTGGACAGCGCCTATGCGGGTCTGGCCAGCCCGCGCAAATGGGGGGCCTATTTGCATTGGTATTTCAAAGAAAATGCCATCACCACCCGCGATAACGAAGCCCCCGCGCAGATTGTGGCGCGGCTGAATGCCTTGGGCTGGCCTATCAGCGCATAAAAAAGCCGCCCCGAATTGGGGCAGCTTTTTGAAAGATCGGATGCTTAGATCGACGAAGTAATCCATTGCTCTAGCGCGGCCTTTGGCGCTGCGCCAACTTTGTTTGACACAACTTGGCCATCCTTAAACATGAACAGCGCTGGAATACCGCGCACGCCCAATACGGCGGGGCTTTCGGGGTTTTCGTCAACGTTCACTTTGACGATTTTAACGCGGCCCGCATATTGGCCCGCCAACTCTTCCAAAGCGGGGCCGATCATGCGGCAGGGGCCGCACCATTCGGCCCAAAAATCCACAATAACGGGAATGGACGACTGGCGCACTTCGGCGTCAAAGGTGGCATCGGTGACTGCAACGGTGTTCGCGCCCATGGCGAAATCTCCTGATTAGATTGTTTGGTCTAGCTAAGCATGCAAAGGGCTGGGGTCAAGATATAGCGGCGCGGTGAAAGGCCGCCCTCATCATATCGTGATCTAAGCGCATCAAATGCGCAGTTTTTGTCCACAGAATCGCTAGATCAATGCGATGTCGTGGGTAAATCTGCTCTAAGGCAATCAAATAAGCCCCCATCTGCGCCAAAAGGCCGACGGGAACGCCTGCGGCATCGGTGGGAACGGCGCGGTTGGTCTTGAAATCAACCGCCAGCACATGGTCATCGCGCACCAACAATCGGTCAATCAGGCCCATCATTTGCCCTTTGTCTGTGCCAGCAGTGAGCGGCACTTCGGCCAAGCCATGGGCGAATATCGGGGCCAAATCGGGGGACTGCAACAGGCGCTGCGCTTCGTCCAGCGCGCCAACAGGCGCGTGCCGTGTTGCAAAGGCGTGCCAATCGGCGGGCGGCAATTGCGGCAAATATTCCAGCAACAGGTGAACCGCCGTGCCATACTCCAGCGCGTCAGGGTCGCCCTCGCCACCCACGGTTTTCGCCCCGCTTAGGCGCGATGGTGCAAAGGGTTGGGCTGGCCGCAGGGCGGATGCAGCCTTGGCCAGCGCCCATGCAGGCAGCGCGGCCTCGGGCTGGGGTGACGCGTCATCTTTACCCCGCGCGCCTATGGGCCAATCGCCAAAAGCATGGCGCTGCCCGCCATTGGCAAGGCCCATCGCCCCCGCTGCGCGCACGCCCTGATCGACAAGTGCGTGCCATGTGGCTTCCCCTGTCACTTTGCCCGCTGCTGCCACGATCAACCATGATTGCGCCCGCGTTAGAGCCACATAAAGCAGGCGCAGGCGTTCATCGTCGCTGGCCTCTTTCCGGGCGGCAACGGCGGCGGCAGTGGCGGGCGGACTTTCATCTGCGGATGTTTTCCAAACCCGCTCGCCCGTGTCCAGCGCGATAACCTCGGCGCGGTCACGGGCATTGGGCTCGGCGCAATCGGGCAAGTAGACAATCGGCGCCTCTAGCCCTTTGGCACCATGCACGGTCATGACGCGGATTTGGTTGCTGGCGCTGTCCACCTGCCGTTTGATGGTAAAATCATCATCATCCAGCCACAGCAGAAACCCCGTCAGCGAGGGGACTTCCCCCTGCTCGTAGGCCAACGCCTGCGAGAGTAACACGTCAACGCCCTCTTCTGCCTCGGGTCCAAGGCGGGTAATCAGACGCAGGCGGCCATTGTGGCGGGTCAGCGCCCGTTCTAGCAAATCATAAGGGCGCAAGAAATCGGCGCTGTCCAAAAGGTCAGACAAAATCGCCAGCGTGTCGCCGTGATCTGCATGGCCGCGCAATGCCGCCCACAAATAGCCAGTCCGCCCCTGTGCCAGATCGAAAAGCTGCGCCTCATCCAGCCCGAACAGAGGCGAGCGTAGGGCGGCTGCAAGCGCCAAATCATCCTCGGGCGTGGCTAAAAATGTCAGCAACGCGGTTAGATCGCGCACCGCCATCTCGCCGCCCAGTTTCAGCCGATCCGCCCCCGCGATGGGCAGTTGCAACTGTTTGCAGGCGCGGATGATATGATGAAAAATGCCGCTGCGCCGCTGCACTAAAATCAGCACATCGCCCGCCTGCACGCCGCGCACGCCCTTCTTGGTGGGGATTTGTGCGCCGCTGTCCAGCAGCGATTTGATATGCTGCGCCACGTCCTGCGCCAATTGCCAAACAGCGCTGGTTTGTGATTGGCGCGGGGTGATATCGCGCGGATCAAGGTCGCTTTCGTCTTTGTCCGTCTCATACACAGGCCAAACATCGACCCGCCCTGCCATGGTCTCGTGAAAGGCCAGATGAGAGACGCTATCGCCCATCGCGCGAGAAAACCGATGGGCGAAAATATTGTCCACAACGCGTAAAATGGCGGGAGAGGATCGAAACGAGTGCTGCAATTCCAAGGGTTGAAACGGCAACTGCGCGGCGGCGAATTTTTCGGCAAAGCTTGCGCGCTTTTCATCGAAAATCGCCACATCCGCGCCTTGGAAAGAATAGATCGACTGTTTTTTATCGCCCACCACAAACAGCGTGCGGGCTTGGTTTTGCGCGCCTGCACCAGCGGTGAATTCCTCGGCCAGCAATTCGATCACGCGCCATTGCTTTGGGCTGGTATCCTGCGCCTCGTCCACCAAGATGTGGTCGATGCCGCCGTCAAGGCGAAAGAGCACCCAAGCGGCGACAGAGCGATCGGTCAGCAAATGGATTGCGCGGGCAATCAGATCGTCAAAGTCCAAAAGGCCGCGCGCCGCCTTTGCCGCGTCATACAGCGGCAAAAAGGCGGCGGCAAAGCGGTGCAGGGCGGCGGTCTTTTGCGCGGCAAACAGCGCAATGCGCAGGCTGCGCGCCGCCTCTACGCGCAGCATCAGGGCATCAAGTTGCGCGCTGATATGGGGGGGCAAGGCGCAGCGCGTGGCCTTGGTGGGCAAGCTGTCTATCTTGGCCGCATAGGGGTTTTTCGCGGTGCCGCCAAACAGAAATATAGACTCTAACTGCGCTATTAGAGACGTATTTTCAACGCTTAGATCAATCGCTGCCAATTTACGCGCATTGTTTTGATCGGTGACAGAGCCTGCTTGCAAATAGGGGATCAGCGCGGCAATCAAATCGCCCTCGCCGCCAATCAGCACTTGCGACAAAAGCCCCGCCTCGGTTTCGTTCCCCGATAGGCCGAACAGATGCCCCGCCGCCGCGGTGGTCAATGGCCGCGCAAATCCGACTGCATCGGCGGCAATCGCCCCCATCAGGCCCAAAAAGTCAGCGCCCGTGTGGTAACGCGCCACATCGGCCACTACATCAGGGGCCAGATGATCGGCCATTTCTTCGATGATTTCCTCGCGCATTTTGCGCGCGGCGCGGTCGTCCATTTCGGTGAAATTGGGCGACACGCCCGCCTCTAGCGGAAAACGGCGCAAGAGCGTGGCGCAAAAGCTGTGGATGGTTTGAATGCGCAAGCCGCCCGGGCTTTCGATGGCGCGGGCGAACAGTTGGCGCGCACGGGCCAGAACGGCCCCCTCCATCGGCCTCTCTGCCAGCCCGTCATCGCCAAGCGCGGCCAAGGCGCGGCGCAAATCCCCCTCGGGCATCATCGCCCATTTGCCCAGCTCTTCGAACAGGCGGTTCTGCATCTCCGTCGCGGCGGCCTTGGTATATGTCAGACACAAAATATGTTGCGGCGAGACGCCCGACAAAAGCAGACGCGCCACGCGGTCGATCAGCACTTTGGTTTTGCCAGACCCCGCATTCGCCGATAGCCATGTGCTGATATGCGGCTGCGCGGCGCGGTGCTGCGCCTCTGATGCGGGATCAAGCATGACGGCCCCCCACAATAATCGGCACAGCGGGGTCAGATGTATCCCATTCGCCGTAGCGCATCAGATGGTCGTAATCGCCTGCATAGGCCGAAAAATCCGCTCGCCGCGCGGTATAGCCAGCGCTGGGCGCGTTATAGGCGGCGATCAGGGCGCGCAAAATCTCGGCCTCGGCCTCTATCTGGTCTGGGGTTAACGCGGTTTCAACGGCCTTTTCGCTGCGCGAGAGCGACAGATAGCTGATTTGCCCCACATCCGATGGGCCAAGCGTGGAAAAGCCGCCGTTTTGCGCCAGAACAGCGGTGAACAGCAGCTGTTTGCGATGCTTTGCTTGATCTTTCACCGACGGAGGCGCGCCTGTTTTATAATCGATCAAATGCAGGCGGCCATCGGGCAGGCGGTCGATACGGTCGGGTGTGGCGGTTAGGGTAAAGCCCAGCCCTTCCAGTGCGTAACGCCCCTTTTCTTCGATGATCAGCGCCGTGCCGCCCCAGGCTGCATCTACCCGCAAAAAGAAATCCGCAACATGCATCAGCTTGGCCAGCCACAGCGCGCGGGTGGCGGGAAAGGCGATGTTTTGGGCGAAAATATCGGTTGCAAGGGCGCGCAGGCGGGCCTGCGCGGCGGCGCGCGTCTCATCCTCGGGGCGGGTTTTGACAAAGGCCTCTAGGATCTGATGCACAGCTGTTCCTTGATCGCGCGCGCCCGCTGCCGCGCGCATCGGCGGCAGCGGGCGCAGGCCCAAAATATAGCGTGCATAGACGTGGTAAGGGTTGATGATAAGCTGTTCCATCGCCGTTACGGGCAGTTCGCGTGGGCGCGCTGTCAGCGGCGGGTTGGGGGCAGGGCGCGGGCTGGGGCGCAGCGACGGCAAGGCCAATAATTCAGCGCTTGGCCGGTCCATCGCGCGCGTCAGCGCCAAAATGTCAGCCCCGCGCCTGCGCATGTCTTTCAATGCCTCTGGCCCATTTTTTTCGGGCAAACCAGCCATCAAATTCGTCAGGCGGTTCAACCAGCGTGACGGAATGGTTTCCGCATCGGCGTTGCGCAGTGCGCGCGTCAACACCACGCGCGGCGCGCAAATGGCCTGCTGAAAATCATGCGCGGCAAGGCCGATCTGCCGATCTGGCAACAATAGACCCGCATCTTTGCGCATTTTGCGGTTCAACCAAGGATCAGGTTCAGGCAGTTTGGGCCAGTCGGCATCATTCAGCCCGCCCAAAATCACCAGATCACAGCCCTGCACGCGCGCCTCGATCGTGCCCCAAATCAGAATATTGGGATGGGCAATCTGCGGCTCGCGCAGCTGCTGCGACCCGATCAGGCTGTCGAACAAATGGCGGTATTCGGTGGCTGTCATCGGGCTGGCGGCATCGGCAGCGGCCTGCAACTCGCACAGCAGTTCTTGCGCAGCGCGGCCCGCCTCGGCCTGCCACAACGCGCCTGCGCCGCCTTGATCTGTGCCCCGCGCCAGTGCCTCGGACAAGGCAAGATGCTGCGAGATGTGATCGGCAAGGGGTTGCGGGGCGGGGCTGGCTTTGGCGGCAAATAAGGGGCGCAAGGCCTCTGCCCACCGTGCAGCCTCGTCGCCGCGTTTCGCGGCCCAAGCAAGAACATCCCCATGAGAGGGAAAGGCAGGGCCCTTGCGGCGCAGGTGCAGCTCTAACTCTCGCGTGGCCATCAGGTGCGCCCCCCGACCCGCCCCTGATGCCGCCAAGGGATGTTTCAGCAGGATGAGCAGGCGGTCAATGGCCAAGGGTTCAACCCGCAAGGCCGCCGTGTGACGCAGCAGCCGCCCCGCCGCCGAAAGGGCGAGCGGACGGCCCGCAGAATCGTCGGGCACAATGCCAAATCTGTCCAGCGCCGCGGTGACTTGCCGCGAAAGGTTGCGGTCTGGTGTGATCAGCGCCGCCTTGACCCCCTGCTGACTGGCAGCCTGCGCAAGAACAGCGGCAATCGCCAGCGCCTCACTGCGCGGCGAGGGGGCCTCGATCAGGGTCATCTCGGCTGTAGCGCTGCGCAGATCGGTGAGGCGCGGGCCATCTTGCAGCCACTGGTCGGTAACAGGGGCAGGACGAAGTGCCAGCGAAATTAACGCGTTCCGCTCTGGAGAGGGGGGCGGAGTATCGTGCCAACGCGCCACGTCTTCAGGGCCAATGCCAAGCCGGTCCATGAGGCGGCGAAAGCGGTATTGTGGGTGGTCTTCGCTGGCTAAAGCGTCATCCATATATTGCCAAACGCTGGCGGGCTGGTCAAAATCATAGCCTGGCAAGATTATGCCGCCTTGGGGCAGGGCGCAGACAATTTGCATGAATTCTGCCGTGGCCTTGCGTGATCCTGTCGTGCCAGCGATCAAAATCGGGTCTTGCGGCGGATGCGCGGCCCAGTGATCTGCCAGCATCGACACCGCCGCACGCCGCCGTGCCTCTGGGCCAGAGGCATCGTCGAACAGCGGTGTGACAATACTTAAAAACGCCTGCGCCCGCGCCCAATGCGCTGAATGGCCCGACACGTCAAGATTGGCCAGCGCGCGGGGCGAGACGTCTTCGCCCTGCATTTCGTCCAGCAAGCGTGCCAACGATTGCGCCAAATCGAACACAGCGGCGCGCGGGGCTAAATCGGGCTGCGCCTGCAAAAGGCCGTCTATCAGCGTGGCCAGGTGCAGCTGCCTACGAAGGGCAGATACGGGCGGCGGCAGATCAAGGCGCGGATCTTGCGCCAGCTGCGTCACCAAACGCAGTTTCGGCAAAAACCGCGCGCCAGAGGCCGTGAAAATTTGCCCAATCCGTGCCTGCATACGATTGGTGTTGACGTATAAGGTAACGCGGGCCATCGCTTCGGGTGGCTGACTGTTCATGCGCGCCTGCAAGCCTGCGACCAAGGCGGCAGGAAAATCGCAACCCGCAGGCAGGGCAAAGACGCGGCCAGTGTTAGGGGTGAACATTTAGCACCTTTTCCGCCACTGCAATACCTTCGGGCGTGCCCACATCGCACCACCCGCCTTGATGCATCATGCCATAGGCGCGGCCTGTGTCGATAGCCTTGTCCCACAGTTTCCCCAAGGAAAAGACCGTTTCGGGAATATCGTGCAAAAGGGCGGGGTTTAGGATTTGTGCGCCTAGATAAATCGGCGCCTTGGTTGCCTTTTGCGCGGGTGATGCGGCCACATTGTCTAACAGAAAATCGCCCGCCCCTGTGTGGCCATGCGCCTGTTCGGGCGGCGTTAGCAACAGAAGGGCATCCATTTTGGCACTGTCCCACGCTGCGATCAGCTGCGTCAGCGGGTTTTGTCCCGTCCAAACAGCATCAGAATTTAACAGCATCACTGGGCCAGCCCCAAGGCGGGGCAGGGCGGCACGCAAGCCCCCGCCTGTTTCCAAGACCTGCGGTCTTTCCCATGCAAACTCGACATTTTGACCTGCCAGATGCGCTGCAATCTTTTCGCCCAAATAATGCAAGTTGATGACTATTTTTGCCGCACCCGCCCCCCGTGCCACATACAGCGCATGATCAATCAGCGCCCGCCCGCCAACAGCGATCAGCGGTTTGGGCCGATCTTGCGTCAATGTGCCCATGCGGGTTCCAAACCCAGCGGCGAAGATCATCAGGGGAAGTTGCGACATTGTGACCTTAGCGTTGCAAGGGCTGCGGTGTTCGGTGGAGGTAGAATGCTGGCGCAGGCACGGGCCAGATCCCTCAGCGCAGGATGGGCCAAGTTCTGTTGCAACTGGCCCCAAACGCGCGGGATCAGGTCGATATATGCCGCCTTGCCATGGGTGATGCAAAGTTGCGAAAAAATCCCCAAAATCCGCAAAGCGCGCTGCGCGCCAAAGGTTGCGTAGCTGGTTGAAAAAACGTCGAAATCCACGCCAAAGTTTGCCGCCGCGCGCTGGATCATCGCGGCTTGCACGTTGGGTGCGACATCGCGGCGGGCATCTTGCAGCAAGGACACCAAATCATAACTTGGTTGCCCCAGTTGGGCCAATTGAAAATCTAAAAGGCCGACCTGTGCCGCGCCCGCGCGCATGGGCAGATGCAACAGGTTTTCGGCGTGATAGTCGCGAAGGATCAGAACGCGCGGGCCATCTGCGTGGCGCAATATAGCGCTGGCCAAAATGTCGCGTAGGGCAGTTTGGTCTGGCGCGGATAATGTGATGGCGGCGGCATAACGCGTTATCGCAAGCATCGCCGCATCGGCCCAATCAAGGGCTGTCAGATTGGGCAAATCGGGCGGAGCGGGGTGTGCTTGCAAAATTTGCAACACATCGACCGCCCTTGCGTATAGCGGCATTTCCGCATTTGGGTCACGTGCCACCACGCGCGCAAATAATGCGTCGCCAAGGTCTTCCAGCAGCAAAAACCCATGCGCCAAATCCTTTGCCAAACACTGCGGGGGCGACAGGCCAAGGCTGGCCAAATGTGCGGCGATCGTCACAAATTGTGCGGGGTCGTCGGCGCAATCTGGCGGCGTGTCCATCAAAACGGCGGTATGGCTGCCAAGGGTGATGCGAAAGTAGCGTCGGGCCGAGGCATCGCCAGCCAAGGGCGCAATACCGGCACCTTCCCAACCTGCCTGCGCCAAGAAACGCAACATATCACCACCGCGCTGGGTCATGTTAAAAACGTGCTCGACAATGCCGCCTGCAAGGATTTGCTCGCCCCAGAAATCCGCGCGCGGCGCCCCTCGCCTTCATAGGCAAGGGTTATATGGATGCTGTCCTTGGGCAGATCTGCCAGACGGTCGGGCCATTCAATCAGGCATAGATCGCGGCCCATTGCGTCATATAGGCCCAGCTCGGCCACCTCTCCTGCGTTCGACAGGCGATACAAATCGGCGTGCCAAATTTCAAACTCGCCCGCCTCATAGCATTGTACAAGGGTAAAGCTGGGCGAGGGAACCTCGACATCTGGCCCAAGATAGGCACGGATCAAGGCACGGGCAAAGTGGCTTTTCCCCGCGCCGACGGGGCCGGACAGCAACACTGTGGCCCCTGCGCCAAGGTGCTGCGCAAATACTTGGGCCATCAGCGCAGTGCTGGCATGATCTGCCAAAAACGGACGCAGATCTTGGGCTGAGTTGGCCGATAACGTGGGGCGAGAGGACATGACGCCAGTTTACCCGCCCTATCCAGACAAACAAGCGCGATTGCAGATCCGTCTATGCTGCCGTGGTCACTTTGCGTGCCGCTTTTGCAGCAAGGACAGACTTGCTGGGCTGCGCCGTGATCGCTGTCTTAAAGGCCACCATCGTTGCGCCTGCAGCAATGGGAGAAATGGCGCAGGTGATGAGGCGACCGTCCAACAACCGCAAATCCTGCGCCCAAGGTTGTACGTAAACCGATACAGCGTGAATAATATATTCATCCAATTTCGACCCATAGCTGCGTCGGCGCAGAATGTGCCTGCCAGTGAGCTGGTAACAGCTGCGAATAGTTGACATCATCCATAGTTGGCGGCAGGATTATGACCCCATCATACGGGAATAGGCCGCGTTGCACCACATCAAATGACCTGATTGATCAAAGACAACAATGGCATCATCCAGATGGTCGATCACGGACTGACTGATTTCCAAATCCGACCGATAGCGCCGCGAGCGTTGCGTTTCTGACGAAATATCTTCGATCATCAGGGCAAGTAGCCCGCCATTCGGCGTAAAGGCCTGCCTGTGACACGAAATGTTTGGCCATCGGGCAAGGCCCAGTTTTCCTGAAAGTCAGCAGGCCAGACGCAGCGCAGCGCGCTCCATCTCCGATAACCCGGCGCCGCCAGCTGCGGTAGTCCTTTGGTTCGGGCAACAAATTGCGGTCGCGCATCGCATCCAATACGGCCAACAGACTGGGCTTAAGCGCCAGAAAATCAGGAGGCAAAGTGGTAAGTTCAACCAAAGCGGGGTTAAACATTTGCAAAACGCGGCCTTTGTCAAATACCGCCAGCCCGATCGGCAATTGGGCGAAGGTTTTGGCCAAAGTGTCAATGAAATCGCGCAAATTGGTTTCGGCGGTTACCACCGCATCTATCGGCAAGGCATAGCAAAGAACACCTGCACTTTCTTGTTTTACGATCAGATCATACCACATCGCCTTTTGCGTGCCGTCGCTGTCTTGGGTCAGGCTTTGACGTGATTTTTGATCGGCATTCAGCACTGTGTTGCGATCGAAAAGGCGGGGCAGGGGCCAGCCCATTTCGCGGCCACGTGCAATCCCCGATGCGGCCAAGAGCATGTAGGCGTTATTGGCCCAAATCACATCGCCTTGCACTGATTCGCGCCATATCACCACGGGCGCAGAGGAAACGGCTTGCCGCAGATCCTGCACTTCACGCTCTAGGGCGTGATGGGCGATGGCAAGGGTAACGCCCGGACCCTCGGCAATGTCGGGATCGTCCAACGATATACGGGTTAATCCGCCCGTCAATTCGGCCTGCAACAACATGACCTTGCCATTGCCAATTTCCGCTGTTTCCGCAATGGAGCCACGCTGCGCCAATTCGCCCAGCCGTTGATCGATCCCCTGAAAGTTCAGCGTTAGAAAGGCCATCAACCGCTGCCAATCACCCCCCCGCGTGGCGCTTCGCGACAAGACTGCGCGAGCGGCGGAATTGCAATCTATCAACTGATCGCCATCAAACAGAAATACAGGCCCTTCGCTGCCCACGACAGGCGCAGGTTGGCTGTGATCGCCCTTGCGCGAGCGAATCAGCGGCGTGGCGACAAGCGCCAATGCAACTGCCAATAGGGCAATTCCAATCAAGTCGACCGAGAGAATATTATTCATTTAGCCTAACCTTCATCCGCGAAACGAAGAACTTAGCCGCCCGCTCAACCTAAGGTCGATTATCTTAATGATGTGTTAACAGAATGTGGCCATTTCATGCTCAGGCCAAAAAAACCGCAAGAGATTTGAAAATTTTCGGAAAATTGTCGTTAGTTTCTTTGATTTTCGCCCAAGGAAGCGCCTCGGTTTGCGACCAGGGCCGACATTGGCCAGATCGCTTCAACGACCGCGCCGCAGCGTTCAGGGGCTTCGATTTTGGGTAAAAACGGATGGGCGGCATTGGCAAAGCTCATCACTGCGCCCGTCCGCTCTAGCAGTGTTTTCGCGATGAACAGCCCCAGACCCATCCCCTCATATTCGTGGCGCGACGGGTTGACGGGCGATTGGCTGCGCAAAAAAGGATCACCGATGCGGTCCAAAAGATTTAGCGGGTAACCCGGCCCGTCATCAACGATGGATAGGCGAATGTCGCTTTCTGTCCAAACCGCATCGATCCAGATATTTTTTGACGCAAAATCAACGGCGTTTTGGATTAGGTTTCGCAGGCCGTGAATGATCTCGGGCCTGCGAAGAATATAGGGTTCGGCCACAGTGTTATCGCGCGCAGTCATCGCAAAGTGTATAGTTTTGCCACGCTGCGAATGTGGCTCTGCCGCCTCGCGCAGCACTTCGCTGAGAGGCGCGGCGCGAATAAGCAGATCATCTTTGCCCGCCTTGCCCATTTCACGCAAAATGTCGCGGCAGCGGTCCGCCTGCGCGCGGATCGTCATCGCATCGTCTTGCAACGCTGGATTGCCCGCCAATTCCTGCGCCATCTCGCTGGAAATCAGTTTGATCGTGGCCAAAGGCGTGCCCAGCTCGTGCGCGGCGGCGGCAACGACACCGCCCAAATCGGTCAGCTTTTGTTCGCGCGATAGCGCCATTTGCGTGGCAAACAGCGCATCTGACATCGCCGCAAGCTCGGTTGATACTTTGCGCGCGTAAAGGCCCAAAAAGGCAATCCCGATCAGGATTGACAGCCAAAAACCAAACTTGAACAGCACGGGAATATCAAATACCCGCCCATCCGCCTGCACCAATGGCATTTGCACGAAAAAGACCAATGTTGTCAAAACGGCCGCTATCCCCCCCAAAAGCAAGGTCGACCGCAGGTTCAACGCTGAGGCTGAAACAATGACAGGGGCCAACATCAACAACGCAAACGGGTTGGTCAGCCCACCTGTCAAAAACACAAGAGTCGCAAGCTGCGCCAGATCAAACAACAGCGCTGCCAGAATTTCTGCCTCGGACAGGCGTTTGGCGGCAGGATAAATCGCGGCAAGGACAAAATTAGCGATCATCGCGGCGCTGACGGCAAGCAGGCACAATCCCAAAGGCAATTGGAATCCGTAAACCCAGGATGCGATGAAGATAGCAAATAATTGTCCGACAATTGCCAACCAACGCAACAAGATCAGCATCCGCAGCGGCAACCAATCGGGGCGCGCCAAGCCCAATTTGGGCCCTAAACTAGCTGTGATCGGCTGTGGCAATTTGTGGCCTCGCGGGCGGTTTGCTTTATGTTATATGCTGACGGGAAATATTGGAAAGGTGCATTGATGAAACGCGATAAGCTTTATCTCGGGGCAGCGGCGAGTGCTGTTGCGGCGCTGATTGGCGGCAGTATGCTGTATGTAGCTGGGCCAAATGAGGCCGATGCATTTGCGCAATGCCGTGCTGGTGCAGTGGGCGGCGGGGCGATCGGCGGGCCTTTCACGCTGACGGATGAAAACGGCAAGACCGTCACCGAAAAGGATGTCATCACTGGCCCTACGCTGGTTTATTTCGGCTATACGTTCTGTCCAGATGTTTGCCCATTAGACAGCGCCAGAAATGCCGAAGCCGTCGATATACTGGACGGCAAAGGTAAGACTGTAACTCCCGTCTTAATTTCCTTTGACCCAGAGCGCGATACGCCAGAGGTTTTGCGCGATTTTACCGATGCGATGCACCCGCGTATGCTGGGGCTGACAGGGACACCCGAGCAAATCAAAGCCGCCTCGGCGGCCTACAAGACCTATTTCAAGCGTCAAGAAGACGGTGATCCAGAATATTATCTGATGGACCATTCCACTTTCACCTATCTGATGATGCCCGAAATCGGCTTTGTTGATTATTTTGATCGTAATATCACTGCCGCAGATATGGCAGCGCGGCTGGAGTGTTTTATCGATCAGGCGGCGTCAGAATAATTTGACGTCAATCGGTGTGCGGCCTAGTTTATCATGCATATGAATATGTTGGGGAATGCCGTGGAAGATTTGACAGCAGAGCTAGGGCCAGATCGCAGCCTGCTTTTGGTGGATGATGATGAAGTTTTCGTCAAACGTCTGGCAAAAGCGATGGAGAAGCGCGGATTTGTGCCTGAAACCGTCACATCGGTTGCAGCGGGTCGCGCGGTTGCCACTGCCCGCCCGCCCGCCTATGCCGTCATTGATCTGCGGCTAGAAGACGGCAATGGGCTGGATGTCGTCGAACTGCTGCGCGAAAAACGTCCCGATAGCCGCATCGTTGTGCTGACAGGTTATGGCGCAATCGCGACCGCCGTGGCGGCGGTGAAAATTGGCGCTACGGATTATTTATCCAAACCTGCCGACGCTGATGATATTGTTGGCGCGCTATTGATGAAAGGCACGGCGATGCCGCCCGTCATAGATCACCCAATGTCTGCCGACCGCGTGCGCTGGGAACATATCCAGCGTGTATATGAGCAGTGCGATCGCAATGTATCGGAAACCGCGCGCCGCCTGTCGATGCATCGGCGCACCTTGCAACGTATTTTGGCCAAGCGCAGCCCTAGGTAGAATTTTACCGAATCGTTTTAGTTGCCAAATTGTTTTTGTCGCCCTAAAAAGCCGTATTGGATAATAAAGGAGCCGTGCAATGACAATTGACCTTTCTGGTTTGTCTTTGAAAGAGTTGAAGGCGCTGCAATCGCGCGTTGCCAAAGAAATTGACGGATTTAAAGATCGTGAAAAGCGCGCCGCTTTGGCCGCTTTGGATGAAAAAGCCCGCGAATTGGGCTATGCGTCGGCAGCGGCTATGCTGGGTGCGACGGGCGGCGTGAAACCGCGTAAACGGTCGCCAGCTGTGCCGAAATTCGCCAATCCTGCAAATAAATCAGAAACATGGTCGGGCCGTGGGCGCAAACCTTTGTGGTTTGTGGCTGCGCTGAAATCGGGCAAAACGCCTGATCAAATGGCCATCTAATACCGATTGACCAAAGAAAAACGGGAAAGGCCTGTGCCTTTCCCGTTTCTTTTTGGTCTGAAATCTGCGGCCCTTAGGCCGCTAGATTATGCCAGCGCCAGATTGACAGCCGATTCGCGGCCATCACGGCCTGCTTCGATGTCAAAGGTCACAGCCTGACCGTCATTCAATTGGCGAATGCCTGCACGCTCTAGCGCCGAAACGTGCACGAACACGTCTTTGTTGCCGTTTGCAGGTGCAATAAAGCCAAAACCCTTGGTTGCATTGAACCATTTCACTGTGCCATTGGCCATAGTGATGTCTCCTTTTAGTGTCCCATCCGCACAATGCGATGGCTCGGCTCAGTCACGTTAGTATCGATTGCTGAAGCCGTAAGGAGACAGATTTTTCGAATTAGCGTTTTTCGCCCCAACTACATGCGCCACTTTGTGGAAAAAAACAAGCGCTGATTGCGATGGGGCGAAAATTGGTTTTAGTCCTGCGCGCGGCCCTGATAGGAATAATCGTCAGTGTTGATGACAATGCGCGTGCCCGGCCCGATATGGGGCGGAACCATCACGCGCAGCCCATTGGTGCAAGTGGCGGGTTTATAGCTGGAGGACGCGGTTTGCCCCTTGACCACTGGTTCGGTCTCGCCAATTTCCACGGTCACTTTTTGCGGCAGTTCAATGGCAATCGCCAACCCGTCATAGGTTTTCAAAAACACCTTGATCCCGTCGATCAAAAATACCTTATCATCGCCGATAACATCGGGATGCACGGCGATTTGTTCGTAGGTGTTGGGCTCCATAAAATGAAACCCCTCGCCGTCTTCGTATAGAAAATCATATTCGCGGTCATCGACATTGGCCTTTTCCACCATTTCGGTGGTGCGCCAACGTTCGGCCACTTTTACCCCGTCAGAAATGCGGCGCATATCCACCGAGGTGGTGGGCGTGCCTTTGCCAGGGTGGAAATTTTCGGCCTTTAGCACGGCGTAAAGTTTGCCGTCCATTTCCACAACATTGCCTTTGCGCAGGCTGGATGCGATGACTTTCACGGGGTATTCCTTGTATTTGGGTGCGCGCCGCCGTATCGCGGGCACTATATCTGCGGTGCCGTTTATCCCATATTTTTGCAAATCTCCAGAGGATAGCCAATTTCATGCAATACCCGTGGTGGAATGCCCAAACCCATGCTGATCGCCGTCCCTTGCTGATGGCGCGCGGGCGTATCCAGACCGCGATGCGCGGCTGGCTTGGGGCGGCGGGGTTTACCGAAGTGGACCCCGCGGCTTTGGCGATCAGCCCCGGAAACGAGGCGCATTTGCACGGCTTTTCCACCCAAATGATCGGCCATGACGGCGCGCCGCAGCAGATGTATCTGCACACCAGCCCAGAATTTGCGATGAAAAAGCTGCTTGCGGCGGGCGAGGTGCAGATTGCCGCCTTTACCCACGTGTATCGCAACCGCGAGCGCGGGCCGCTGCACAGCCCCGAATTCACCATGCTGGAATGGTATCGGGTTGGGGTCAGTTATACGGATTTGATGGATGACACGATTCGCCACAGCTGCGCGCGCAGCGGGGGCGGAAAAATTGGCCTTTCGCGGCCATGAATGCGACCCCTTTGCGCCTTATGAACGCCTCAGCGTCGCAGATGCCTTTGCTCGCTATGCGCAGATTGACCTTTTGGCCAGCCTTGGCGCGGATGGGGCGACAAGGCGCGATGTTTTGGCCGATGCCGCAACCGCCATCGGACTGCGCGTGGCGCACCTGATGACACGTGGAGCGATGTTTTCTCGCGTATCCTATCAGCCAAGATCGAGCCGCATTTGGGCATGGGCCGCATCACGATCTTAGACCATTACCCCGCTGCCGAGGCCGCCCTTGCCCGCAAAACCCCGTTTGATCCCCGCCTAGCCGAGCGGTTCGAAGTTTACGCCTGCGGGGTGGAACTGGCCAATGGCTTTGGCGAGCTGACCGACGCGGGCGAGCAGCGCGCCCGCTTTACCACTGAGATGGCCGAAAAATCGCGCATTTACGGCGAAACCTATCCGATAGACGAAGATTTTCTGGCAGCCCTTGCGCAAATGCCCGAGGCCGCTGGTATTGCCATGGGATTTGACCGTGTGGTGATGCTGGCCACGAACGCGCCACATATCGACGCCGTGATGTGGACACCCGTTCCTTAGTTTTCCCCTTCCCCCCAGTAATTCCGATCGCTAAGCTGCCCATCATGCAGTGGAACTTGCCCAATATCTTGACGGTCATCCGTCTTTTGGCCGCGCCAGGGGTTGCGGTGATGTTTTTGTATTTTCACCGTCCTTGGGCCGATTGGTTTGCCCTGACGCTATTTGTGGGCGCGGCTGTGACCGATTGGTTTGACGGCTATCTTGCCCGCCTGTGGCACCAAGAAAGCAAGTTTGGCGCGGCGATGGACCCGATTGCCGATAAGGCGATGGTTGTGATCGCCATCATGGTTCTGACGGGCTATTCGGGCATGAACCCGTGGCTGATTTTGCCTGCCACTGTGATTCTATTCCGCGAAGTATTCGTCTCGGGCCTACGCGAGTTTTTGGGGGACAAGGCCAGCACATTAAAAGTGACGAAATTGGCCAAATGGAAAACCACGGCGCAAATGGTGGCCATTGCGGTTTTGTTCCTTGGCACGGGACTGGAATATTTGAATGGCGTGGCCATGCAGGGCATGACGCCCGAGCAATATACCGCCGCTGTAGACGCAGGGCTGGCCGACCCAGTGCGATCTTGCGGGCGGCGCGATTGCGCGTCATTGGCTGGTTATGTTGGGCTTGTGTTGATGTGGATTGCAGCACTGCTGACGGCGATCACAGGCTATGAATATTTCCGCAAATCGCAGCCGTATTTGAAAGACAAAAAATGATTACCGTCGTCTATTTCGCTTGGCTGCGCGAACGCATCGGACAAGGGCGCGAGATGGTGCAAACGCAGGCAAAGACCGTTGCGGAGTTGGTCGATCAACTGCGCGCTATGGATGACTATCACGCTGCTGCTTTTGCCGATTTGCGCGCTGTGCGGGTGGCAGTGGATCAAGAATTGACAGATTTTGACGCCGCTTTGGCGGGGGCAAAAGAGGTTGCGTTTTTTCCGCCGATGACGGGGGGCTGAATGCAGCTGATCTTGCAAGAGGCGGCCTTTGACCAGTGGTTGCAGGCCAGTGCATTTGCCGCCCAGATAAACGGCGCAGGCGCATTGGTTACTTTTAGTGGCATCGTGCGCGGTGATGGTGGCCTGTCGCAGTTGGAAATCGAACATTACGCCCAAATGTCGCGCCCCGCGATTGACGCAATAATGCAGCAGGCGCAGGCGCGCTTTGGCCTGCTGGATGCGCTGGTCATTCACCGATTCGGCAGGCTATCGGTTGGCGAGACCATTATGATGGTCGCCACCGCCGCCCCTCACCGCAAAGACGCCTTTGACGGGGCCGAATTCCTGATGGACTATCTAAAATCGCGCGCACCGTTTTGGAAAAAAGAACACCGCGCAGATGGGGCCACTTGGGTCGATGCCAAAGCGGCGGATGAAGATGCCCTTAAACGCTGGTAAGCGCGGCAAAGCGGGCCAGAAAATCGGCGCGCGCCTGCACGGGGGGGCGCAGTCGGATGGACAGACCGCGCAGGCTGGCAGGATCAGGCGCGCCAAACAGCTTATCCGCCTCGGCCTTGGCAAAACCTGCAATTTCCACGGCCTCTAACCACGCCGAAACCTTATCCGCCGCCTTGATCGCCTTTTTGATCGGGCTTGGCAGCGTGGCAGGCAGGCCAAAGCGCAGATGAATGGCCGCCGTCAGCCGCGCGTCCATCTCGCCATAGCCCGCGCCCACGGCCGATTTCACAGGGCTGATCATATCGCCAATCACATATTCGGGCGCATCGTGCAGCAGGGCGGCCAGCTGCCATTTCGGATCGTTGTTGCCCCGCGCAAAAATCGCCTCAACTAACAGCGAGTGTTCGGCCACATTATAGGGCCAATCGCCCCGCGTTTGCCCGTTCCACCGCGCCACAAAGGCAAGGCCATGGGCAATATCCTCAATCTCAATATCCATCGGGGTCGGGTCCAGCAAATCCAGCCGCCGCCCTGATAACATCCGCTGCCACGCGCGTGGTTGTTTCATCTGCGCCCCCATTTACGCCCCAATTTAGTGACATCGCCCGCCTTGGTTGTCGAGTGGGGGCGTTCGTGCTATCTGCGCCGCAAAGAAATAGGAGAAATGGCACATGGCCAAAGATTACATCGTCAAAGACATCGCATTGGCCGAATTTGGCCGCAAAGAGCTGACCATTGCCGAAACCGAAATGCCGGGCCTGATGGCCTGCCGCGAAGAATTTGGCGCCTCTAAGCCGCTGGCAGGCGCGCGGATTGTCGGCAGCTTGCACATGACCATTCAAACCGCCGCGCTGATCGAAACGCTGGTGGCGCTGGGCGCAGATGTGCGCTGGGCGTCCTGCAATATCTTTTCAACCCAAGATCACGCCGCTGCCGCGATTGCTGCCGCTGGTATTCCTGTTTTCGCTATCAAGGGCCAAACCCTGACCGAACATTGGGATTATCTGGATAAATCCTTCATGTTCCCAGAAGGCGCGAATATGATCTTGGACGATGGCGGCGACGCCACCCTATACGTTCTGCTGGGCGCGCGTGCCGAGGCGGGCGAAGACATCATCCCCGTTCCGCAATCGGAAGAGGAAGAGGTCATCAAGCTGCAAATCCACAAGCGGATGAAAGAAACCCCCGGCTTTTTCACCAAAACCAAGGCCGCCATCAAAGGTGTGTCCGAAGAAACCACCACAGGCGTGCACCGCCTCTATGAATTGCACAAAAACGGCCAGCTGCCTTTCCCCGCGATCAACGTGAATGACAGCGTGACCAAATCGAAATTCGACAACAAATACGGCTGCAAAGAATCGCTGGTAGACGGTATCCGCCGCGCCACTGATACGATGATGGCGGGCAAAGTGGCCGTGGTCTGCGGTTATGGCGATGTGGGCAAAGGCAGTGCCGCCAGCCTGCGCGGCGCTGGCGCGCGCGTGAAGGTGACCGAAGTTGACCCGATCTGCGCCTTGCAGGCCGCGATGGACGGGTTTGAAGTGACCCTGCTGGAAGACGAGGTTGCCACCGCCGATATTTTCATCACCACCACGGGCAACCGTGACGTGATCCGCATCGAACACATGCGCGAGATGAAGGATATGGCCATCGTTGGCAACATCGGCCATTTTGATAATGAAATTCAGGTCGCAAGCCTTCGCAACCACAAATGGACGAATATCAAAGAACAGGTGGATATGATCGAAATGCCTTCGGGCAATCGTTTGATTCTGCTATCCGAAGGGCGTCTTTTGAACCTTGGCAATGCCACGGGGCACCCTAGCTTTGTTATGTCGGCCAGCTTTACCAACCAAGTTTTAGCCCAGATCGAACTGTGGACCAAAGGCGAAGACTATCAGCCCGGCGTTTACATTTTGCCCAAGGCGCTGGATGAAAAAGTCGCCCGTTTGCATCTGAAAAAAATTGGTGTGAAACTGACCGAGCTGCGCCGCGATCAGGCCGATTATATCGGCGTCGCCCCAGAAGGCCCGTTCAAGCCTGAACATTACCGTTACTGAACTGTGACAATACTTTGCGAAAAAGCCCCCTTAGCGGGGGCTTTTTTGTTTGCCATAAGGCCCTGAATGCGTAAACGTAACGCATCACAAATGGGGAGTGAGATCATGTCCAAACGTCAAGAATTGATTGCGAAATATGCCGCCGATTTGCAGGACAAATGCAAAATGAACCCTGATATGGCACTGCTGGAAAAGGTGGTTATCGGCTGCGGCCCGTCGATCTATAACGCTGATGCCGAAACAGTTGCCGCCAGCGATGATGCAGAACTGGCCCGCGTGCGCAAGAATTTCATGATGAAAAAGCTGGGCCTGCCCGACAGCCCCGCCTTGGGCGAAGCGCTGGACAAGGTGATCGAGATTTACGGCAAATCAGAACGAAACAAATATCGCGCCGTCGTCTATTACATGCTGACGAAACACTTCGGCAAAGAAGGCGTCTACGCCTGATCGTTCAATCTTTAGCGGCTTTGTCTTTGGCAGGGCCGCTAAAATCGGCTATATCAAATGCATCGGGCAGTAGCCCAAGACCCTTTTACAGAACACGTGCGGTGCTGGGGAGCGCGTGGGGTGGTGAGGGGGCTCTTGGGGTGAAGGGCCCCCTCTTTTTTACAAAATCGCCAAAACGGCGCCGATGATGCCGCAGCCAACGATGGCATAGGCCCCGTCAATCACAGTCAGCATGAACGGACGCCCCGCAAAGGCGTTATTGATCATTACCCAAGGCACCACCAAAAACGCCCCAATGCCAAGGCCTGAAATGATCGCCCCCCCAACACTATTCACGCCCGACATCGTCAGAATATGGCGCATCATGCCCGCGACAAGCACCATCGCGATACCCGACAGCAAAAAGGGCGAGACTTTAGCGTTTTGCGCCAATGGCCTGCCATTTTCATCTACCTTAACCCCCGAAGCAGCCACCCAATGCCCAGACAGCACGATATAATGCACCGCGCCATAACCAAATGCGGCGGCGGCGGCCACCAAGACGCTGATCAACTCCATGTGTTCCCTCGTTTGTTATGCCCTTTGGGCTTGTGCGCGGCAGGCTAAAGGGCTGCGACAATTTGTCAAACAAAACCGCCCAAAGCGCAGATATGCGCCCATTCGTCAGGGGTAACGGGCTGAACCGACAGGCGCGAATTGTTCAGCAAAACCATCGCTTTTAGGTCTGGCTCCTGCTTGCACCGCTCTAATGTGACAGGCTGCAAAGGGGCCACAGCCCGCACCCAAACCGAAGACCAGCGCGCATCATCGGTGCTGCTGTCTTGGGCGGCAAGGCGTGTGATTTCAACAATACCGACAATCTCTTTGCCAATGTTCGAGTGGTAGAAAAAGGCAAGATCACCAATCGCCATGCTGCGCAAATTGTTGCGCGCCTGATAGTTGCGAATACCCGTCCATTCGGCCCCTGCATCCCCCGCCGAAACTTGGTCAGGCCAGCCAAATTCGTCAGGCTCGGTTTTCAGCAGCCAATGCCTCATCCCACAACCTTTTTCCATTCGCGCAAGGTGACGCTGGCAAACAAGCCTGCCTTGGCATAGGGGTCACCCGCAGCCCAATCCTGCGCCTGCTGCATCGTATCGACATCCAAAACCACGAGGCTGCCAATCATGGCGCCCGTTTCGATAAACGGTCCCGCCATGGCAACGATACCTGTCTGTGCGATATAGTCCAAATGCGCGGCGCGGTTGTCCAACCGTGTTTGCAAAGCGCCCTCTTTGTCCAAGCATATTACAGCTACCAGCATCGTCTACTCCTGTTTCAAAGGCCGCGACATCAGCGCGGCGATGGCTTGTTCTAAGGTGATCCTTTGTCCTATCAAGGCGGCCACCATTTGGGTTATGGGCATCTCGATGCCGCGCGCGGCCGCCAGTTGCGCCACTGCCCGCGCCGTAGCTGCGCCTTCGACGGTTATGGCGGTATCAAAAGGTTGTCCCGCGCCGATAGCATGACCAAAGCGGAAATTGCGCGACTGATCCGAGGTGCAAGTCAGCACCAAATCGCCAAAGCCAGACAAGCCTGCCAGCGTCTCGGGGTGCGCACCCATGGCCTGCGCCATTCGCTGCATTTCTACAAAGCCGCGGGTGATGATCGCGGCGCGCGCCGATGCACCAAGGCCAGCACCCATTACGACGCCAGCGGCGATGGCGATCACATTTTTCAACGCGCCACCCAGTTCTGCACCGATGACATCGGTCGTAAGATAAAGTCGCAGCGTCGGTGTGGATAGCAGATTTTGCAAATCCACAGCATTGCCCCCCCCATAAGCAAGCGTTAGCGCCGTGGGCAAACCGCGCGCTATATCGTCGGGCAAAACTAGGGCCAGTCAAAATGCCAATGTCGGCCTTTGGATGGGCCGCGGCAATCACAGCACTTGGGCCTCGCAAGCTGGACATATCAACGCCCTTACAGGCGGCAATCAGCGGCTGGCCCGCAACAGACTGCGGGTGCGCCGCCAAAAACCCTGCAAGCGATTGCATCGGCACCGCCAATAGCAGCGCCTGCGTTTGGGCCAATTCCGCGGCATCAGCCGTGACTTGCAATTGAGGAGGAAATCCTGCCCCAGCCAAATACCGCGCGTTTTCGCGGGCTGATTGCATCGCGGCAGCGTGCTGTGCATCGCGTGCCCACAGCACAACCGTCATCCCTTTTCGCGCCAGCGTCAACGCTAAGGCTGTGCCAAAAGCACCTGCACCTGCCACGCCAATCATGCTTTTGCCCCCTTTTTGCCCGGCCCATCAGGGGCGCTGCGCGCTGTCCAGCGGCCAGCGCGGGCGGGCGATAAGGTTGGCCGGCGTTGCGCTGCCCGCCTGTCAAAATCTCGATCCCAGCCCAAGCGATCATGGCGGCATTATCGGTGCACAGCCGCAGGGTGGGGCGATGTAACCAGATGCCGTTATTCTCGCGCAAATAGTCTCCTAACGCAGCTCTTAGGCACTGATTTGTCATTCGCCCGCCCGCCATTGCAAGCATTGGCGCGGCGGGGTTTAGGGATCGCAAATAATCCACCATTGCGCGGCGCGACTTTTCGGCCAGCACCTCGGCCACGGCGGCCTGAAAGGCAGCGCATAAATCATCACGTTATCCTGCATTGTTAGACCCGCCTTTTGCGCCATAATGGCATCGCGTGCGCGCCGCACGGCGGTTTTCAGGCCAGAAAAAGATAGACCGCAGCCCGCGCGATCCAGCAGGGGCGCGGGAAGGCAAACCGTTGGCATCCCCTTGCCGCTCCTGACTCTACCACTGCGGGGCCCGCCTGGTTGGGGCAGGGCCAACAAAGCTTGGCGCCTATTTTGTCAAACGCTTCGCCGGGGGCATCATCAATGGTGCCGCCTAGTCGGGTGAACAGCGCTCGGGCTACGTGGGTAATTAGAAAACTGACAATGCCCGCCCGATACCAGCAGCATCAGATAGGGGAAGGCCAATCCATCGGTCAGGCGCGGGGTGAGGGCGTGGCCTGCCAAATGGTTCACCCCCAAAAGTGGAATGCCACGCGCCGCCGCCAAGCCCTTGGCAAGCATCACACCCGACAGCACGCCGCCGATCAACCCCGGCCCAGATGTCACAGCAATCGCGTCAATATCCTCCAACTCCAGCTCTGCCCTCGGCGCCAGCGCTGCCTCGACACCGATATCCAATCGTTCAGCATGGGCGCGGGCGGCGATTTCGGGCACCACCCCGCCAAAGGCGGCGTGCTACGGGCAGTTTCGTCTGACCACCGAAGACAGGACCTCGCCCCCGCCCATCCGATAGCTGCATCGCAGCAGCCGCTGCGGTATCATCGCAGCTGGATTCGATGCCCGGTAACAGACGCCATGCTGGTCATTTAACTGCTATATCAAAGAGACTGGCATTGCGCGACCTGCTGTTACTGTATTGCCGCTTTGGATGATCAAACGATCCGCTATCGCCACTGCATGCACCCGCCTGCAGAAGCGCGCGCTTTGCTGCGGAATTGGCCAGCGATGGGCTGGATGCAGAGGTGTTGATCTCTTCTTTGTTTCGGTTGCGGTTTTTGCCCTGCTTTGCGCCCAGCCTAAAGCCGCTTTTGGCGGTGATCTTCACCTCAGAGTCGGGTGTGGCGGGTGCGGTTTCGGCGGGGCTGGTCCAGCAAGGCCAGCCCGCCTATTGCGTGGGGACGCGCACGGCGCAGGCGGCGGCGCAGGCGGGGTATGTTGCCCATGACGCACAGGGCGATTGGCGCGATTTGGCCGCCATGGTGCAGGCACCGCACCACCTTCTTCAGATTGACCATTTGCGCGGCGCTGACGCTTAGCATCGACAACACAAAGTACGCAGGATACACTGTGCAGCGGCTGCCTGTTTATACGCAGGACGTGATCGATCTAACGGCCCAAGCGCGCGAACTTCTGGCCGCAACCAACCCCATTATTCTGCCCGTTTTTTCCCCTCGCAGTGCGCAGGTTCTGTCCCATCAGGTGCAAGGCGCGCGTGCGCCCTTGTGGCTTGCTGCGATCAGTGACGCCAGTTTAGCGCTGGCACCTTGTACCATAAGATCGTGGCAGATCGGCCAAATGCCGCCGCGATGCGCGACGCCACCACAAACGCTGTACGCCTTCAGCAAAAGCGCCTCATCGCTGACAGCAGGCTTTCAGGCGGACGTCCAATATCAGCAGAACGGAAGAAAAATGGCCCGTAGATCCACCGATACCCGCAGGTCAGATCCATGGATGCTGGCTTTATCGAAGAAGCTGGCTTTCCGGAATTGATGTTTGGCAGATCAGCAAACAGTTGCCAATGATCCAGCCAGCGATCCTGCCGTTGCAAAGCAAGGTGCAAAAGCGGGACTAACATTGGTGTTAGGCGCTGTTTTGGGCATGGGCGCGGCGGCACTGCGACTATCGTGCGACATTCGCTGGCAGGCCGGGCCTGCTGCAGAGTCGGCGGGTGTCAACGTCCAGCTCTTGCTGGTGAAGCGCAGATTGATGCGATTGACTAAATTGGGATCGGATCGCGCGTATGTCGGCGGCAAAGGCCGCCTTCCAGAAATAGATTTGGCACCGCTGAAAGACCAGATCACCCAGCACGGAAAATGGCCAGCCAACGCCCACCGGCACGCCGTGATCTACCACCGGATTCCGCCGATTGGCAGCCAAAGTCTTTAAAGTGACCCCCGCCCCCGCGATCAAAGCAGCCGCCAGCATAGGAATGGCGCGCAATTTCGGCGGGCAACGGCAGATATGTCCGGCGCTGCTGCTGTCAGGCGTATAGGCCATCAACAAACCGCCGCATGACCCAATTGCGCGCGGCACTGAATACGGGCAGCCCACCATCTTTATTACGCAGCGCAGGTAGGTCAGTGCGGCGGTTTACTGCCTTAGTCCGGCAGCTGTTATATCTGCCGCCGCCTACGGTACCATATGACGCTGACCGTCCTGGGCGACTTTTAACTGCCAAATCGTCTCGTTCGTGCTCGTTTTATTTTTTTCAAAGCGGTGATGGCGGTATAAATCTGGCGCTTCCTCTGCGCCGTTTTGGCGATTCGACCGCGCAGAACCGATAAAAATCGTCTTTGCAGCCAATTCGGCAAGAGCTGCATCATGACCTGCCGTAAAATGGTGGGATGCAGCCCTTAAACAGCGAAACCGCACCAACCCAGGCCGCGTAACGCGCCAGCAATGTGTTAGTCCCGCTGCTTGGCGGCAGGGTCTTATCGGCGGCAATGGAGTCTGGCTATCGATTTCGGCGCCAGCGCGGACGTGATCTGCGGAATCTACAGGCCATTTTCTCCGTTCTGATATTATCGCCTGCTGGTCAGACGCTATTAACGTCTGTAGGTTTGCGGGTATCGCGGCATTGGCGATTCCTGCCGCGATCTTGTTTACATGGGCACGTGCGTCACAGCGAAACACGGGGCGCGCGCTAACACCTGCGGGGGAAGCCAGGCAAATGTGGGGGTTGGTGCGGCCGGAAATTCGCCAGCAGGCGCCGTCCCCGTAAACAGGCACAGGGCGGCTTCCTCAAATATCCCCAGCTGCTGCCAGGGCCTTTGACCGAAAAAGGTAACTCCCCCACGCAGCGGCGAGCCAACCCTTTAGCGGCCCGCCGGAAAGCCACCCGCCACCTGGTGAGATCGCTGTCGAAAGACGGGAAAAGGCGAACACGGCCAACAGCGCGGCGTCCAGTACATCGCTGGCGCAGACCGGCAGCAGCTTGCAAGGCAGGCGTCGGCGTGTAATCAGGGCGGGATGCCCCACGATCATGCAAAGTGTAGCTGCGCTGCTCGTCGCGCTAAATGATCAGCGCAGCACGCCATATTCAGGCATTGGTCAACTGCGATATTTTTCACCGCCGTTGTCGCAGGTATCTTCAGTGGTCAGGTAGTTCACGACCGCCAGCCCCGGCGGCAGCGCGCGCCAGCGCAGGCGGCCAGATCGCCGACGACCTCGACGCTGGATCAGGCGGCTGAACGGTGATCGGCCAGGCGTTTACTGGGCGATCGGCCTCGAGAGCAGGGCTTGGCGGCGGCGCGTATTGCGGTGAACCATTTGGCAGTACGCCTTCACCCGCGCCTGACAATTGGCCTCCATCGGTCTTTTCCAGAATATCGGCGGTGATATCATTTTGATGCGCTGAGCCCCGACCTGGAGTGACAGTGTGACAGCTTGATAAAACCAGCAAGGCGGAGGCGGCTGAACGACAAGCCCTGCTCCGCGCTGTTGTGGGCGGTGTTTCGGGGCTGGCGTTTTCGCGCGCGATGCCGGTAAAACGATCGCGATACCGGAGCTCAAAACGACCATCGCCCGCTATCCCCTGACGGCGCTGCGCAGCTGGTCGCCAGCGCCCTGGTCTACCGCTCACCTTCGCCATCTGGCGAAAATAACCGTCGTCTCGGGAAACGCATTTAAAGACGCCTTATGCGGAAGGCCGCACTTTGCTTACACCCCCTACGACATTGGCACGCCGACCGATGCCTGCGCTTGAACCGAATCGAGCTTTGACGAAAGACGAACCCAACCTTAACCCGCCCGCGCTGGCCGGACGATCGCGCAGCACTGATAGGCAAAAAGGGGCCGCAGCATCTTTGCGTCCTCGGGATGCGCGCAATACGGTGACGGTGCCTGCCGGGCACTGCGGCGCGGCGCGCTCTGCGTAATCGGCATGATGAATTCCCGGACAAGTCTGATGCCGCGAGAATAGCCCGGCGCAGGCCTGACGGTATACCTTGCAGGGATTTTTGGCAGCGCCCTGTACAGGCCATTACCGCCAAAGGGCGCTGTCCCGCTTGCAGGCCCAAACAGCCTGCCAGCCTGCCGACGTGCGACACGACAGGCCTTTGCCCACGATATAGCGCGCAGTAACGCTGCCTGGACATGCTTGTGGATTTGCAAAATCTGCTATCCGACCTCGACCGATGTCGTCGGTGCAGAACTGGGTGGCGCGTTGAAGGATGTGATCGCGGCGCCGTGATGGGTGCTGGCGCCGTCGCTCGGCGCGCGCGCGTCCTCGCCGCGGCAAGCTGCGGCGGTGGCGCCGGGGCCGCCGCTACGAGACTGGCAGGCGCTGTCTGGCAGCATTGTGCTGACCTCGGTCCGGCGCGGGACGGCTGCCATGGCCGTCGAAGGCAACGGCGCAGCGGCGAGAACAGGCGGCCGCGCGGCATCGAAGACCCGCAGCAAATGGTGGCCTCTGATGGGCGAGATCACGCCGAGCAAGCCATCGCCACGCTGATGGTCGCGTCGCGAAGGCGGGGCGATAACGGCAACGGTCAGGGGCGCTTTTAGGCGCGGTTGGACAACCGCGCCGCGCGCATTTAGTGCTGCGCAGACTGTATCGTTACCGTGGCGGGACCGTCACGGGCGCCATGACAGCCTCGCCAGTTATGTCAGTTACGGTCAGCCGCAGGCGCAGGTTTAGTGCCCGCAGCCGAGGCAACTGTTTGCCAGCGTCACCTTGCGCGAATGGAAAAAGGTTGTGGGGCAGGCGTGGCGCAAGCTCAGGCGGGCGGGCTGGCTGGCGATTTTCGGCATGGACTCAACATTTGCGCAGCATGACGGTGATCTGCTGCTGGCGTCGGCTGTATTGAAATCACACGCCGCCCAAAGACGCTGGCACCGATGATGCGCGCTGTCTTCGGTTTAGTGCGGGCTGTGGCCCGGCAGCCTGTCACATTAAGGCGGTGCAAGCAGGGTATTTAAAAGCCGATAAAGTTTGCTGAGCACCTGTCAGTTTAGCCACATGTCACCGCTTTGGCGGTTGTTTGATGCTGTCGCAGCCCGGCCTTGCGCGCAGCCCAGGCGCCAGCAAACAGTTTACAGGGTGTCGGCGTAACCACTTGCCGTACTATGGCGCGGTGCAGCAATCGCAGCATTAGTGGCTGCTTCCAGGGGGCCGGAAAATGGCCAGGCCTGACTTTCGCGCGAAATCGCCGGCGTATCACGTAGTGCGTACGGGCATGATGCGCCATATTCAACGATGTCGATCGCGCAGGCGTGTTGAGACAGGCCTTGGCATTGGGGCGTTTTTGTTGCTGGTATCGTCTTTGCGGGGCGTCCGTTCACCGTACTGACTGTGACGGGGCCTATGCCATCTGCAGCATCATCGGCACCGTTTTGATTTTCGCAGGGCCCACCGCGCGCTCCCTAACCACCCTGCGTGTTCGCTCTAAAGGGTCTTGAATTTGCCCGATGCATTTGATATAGCCGATTGCGGCCCTGCCAAAGACAAAGCCGCTAAGGTGAACGTCAGGCGTAGACGCCTTCTTTGCCGGGGTGTTTCGTCGGCATGTGATAGACGACGGCGCGGTATTTGTTTCGTTTAAATCTCGATCACTTCGGCGCTTCGCCCGAATTGCTCGTGAAATTCTTGCGGTCTCATCATCGCTGGCAGCTCAGCGTTGACGGTATCCTGTCACCTTTTTCCAGCGCCAGGTATCAGGGTTCATTTTGCATTTATCACCGTGGTATTCATTTGACGTTTACAGTTGATCTCGCCCTCCCAGTGATGCGCGTGCGTGCGTGATGTTCAAACAAAGCCCCGCTAGAAAGTTTTTTTCGCAAGGGGCGCAGTGTTTCTGGGGCGACGCCGTAGTCGGCCTGATCGCAACGGCGGTCAGTTTCACGCCAATTTTTCAGACCAAATCCCGCGCTGGCTTGCCGGGCGTGGTCTTCGCTGCTGTTTCTGAGCTCGCCGAGGTAAACTGTCGACATAACAGGTGCAATGGCATTAAGGTTCAAAAGGCGGCGCTCGGATAGCAGAATCAAACGGTGCCCGAAAACCGATATCCACCTGTTCGGTAAAATATTGGTTGCGAAGGCGACCTGAATTTCATTATCCGATGTTGCAACGATATCCTTCCGTCGCCGCGCATGCGGATCGCGACGCAGTGAGCGGTCGGCTGTTGATCGCGACGCAGGCAGATCGGAGTCAACTCGGTCACTTTCACACGTGCGCCGCAGGCCTTTTGCCCATATCGCCCGCAGAGCCACAACCGCGCCCGCCATCATCGTATCGGCCAGCGCGAGCAGATATCCTGCGTTGCCCCGTCGCAGGCCGATATGCAGGGCTATCGGTGTATTCACGTTGTCGGCAGCTGGCCTGGTAATACAT